>NZ_BAAAQD010000002.1:109524-595332 GCF_039531485.1 Dactylosporangium maewongense
CGCGCCGCTTCTGACCGCGCCGCTTCTGACCGCGCCGCTTCTGACCGCGCCGCTTCTGACCGCGCCGCTTCTGACCGCGCCGCTTCTGACCGCGCCGCTTCTGACCGCGCCGCTTCTGACCGCGCCGCTTCTGACCGCGCCGCCGCCCGTCGCGCAGGCCTTCAACGCATGCACCCTGACTGCATCACCCCTGACCGAAACACTCCTGACCGCGTCGCGCATGACGTCATCGCATCCGGCAGCGCGCCGGGCGATCGGACCACGCTTGATCGCGCTGGACCTGATCGCACGAGCATCGCCGCAGGAGCCGACCGTGGCGGCGCTGAAGGCATGGGCACGGTGCACTACTCCCAGGCCGCCGCCGACCGGATCACCAACGCGAACCGCGCCATCGCCGTGCACGTCGAGTCAGCCACCAGCACCCGGTGTGGCACCTGCGACCAGCCGATGCCGTGCGCCCGCCGCCTCGCTGCCGAAGGCACGCTCCGTGCCTACCGCCGCCTGCCTCAGCGCCTCCCAGGTGCCACCCTCCGCTCCGCCGGTGCCATGCTCGGCCCCCAGCCCGCACCGCCGCACAGACCCGAATCGCCGCCCGGCTCGGGACCGCCGCCCGGCTCGGGACCGCCGCCTAGCTCGGGACCGCCGCTGGGCTCTGGTCTGCTGCCTAGCTTTGGACCGCTGCTGGGCTCTGGACCGCCGCAAAGACCAGGATTGCCACCTCACTCGGGGCCGCCGTCTGGCTCGGGGCCGTTGCTCAGGCCTGAATTGCCGCCCGGCTCGGGGGCGCCACACCGCCCGAGTTTGCCGCACCGCCCGCCGGCCGGTGCGGACCCCGGTCGCCAGCCGCTCGACGAGGCGTTCGGCTGGCTCACCACCCGAGGGCGCGGAACACAGACCAGAGCGCCACTCAGCCGGCCACACTCGCCCGCCAGTCCGCCTGCCCCGGTCAGCCCGCCTCCTGTGCCTCCCGCGACGGTGGAGCCGCTGAGGCAGGCGCAGGAGGCGTGGGACCCTCCGTTGCTGGATCTTTCGTGGACGGCGGGGGAGCAGGTCGCGTCGCACCGAGCATCTGCAGCCGCTGCCGGATCGCGCCATCGGTCCGTCCCAGCTCAACGGTCAGGGTCTTGATGCTGGCGCCCTCGTGGAACCGTCGCACCAGCAGGTCGAGATCCGCCGGCTCCCACGGCTGACCGGACTTCGGCGCCGCGGACCGGAGATCCAGCGGCCCCGGATCCTGCGGCAGCATCCACCCGTCCCCGGGCGGAGGTTCAGGCGGCGAGCCACCGCCACGAAACCCGGCGAGCGCGGACGCCAGCAACTGCCCGACGTCGCTCGCGTCACGGGCCGGCAGCTCGCCGACCAGCTCCGTCACCACATAGCCGGAATCCCAGCCCACCAGCCGTAGCCCGACGAAGCCAGAACCGTCGTCGAACGCCGTCACGTCATAGCTGCGATGGTCGATCATCAACCGGCGCCGGACGTCGGTGCCGCGGGTCGGAAGGCCGTCGAAATCCCAGTCGAAGTGCGTCATGCCCGCACGCTACGACCAGGGTCCGACACTTTCAGGACGTCGTAGCCGAGCCGTCACGACCAGTGACGTCGCCAAGCATCGCCTATGAGGCCAGCGACAGCGCGTCGAGTTCGAAGGCGAACGGCCGGGTGGTGGTGAGCCTCTCGCTAGGCCCGGCGACCTGGTCCTCGACGTAGTGCGAGCCGTCGAGGCGGTTGAGACGCAGCACCACCGACCCGGGTGGCTCCTGCTCGATGAGCAGATACCACGCGATCCCTGCGGCCGCATACAGGTGCATCTTCAATCTTCATGACTCGGTCCGCCGCCGCGTTGCCCGGCGAGGCAATCTCGCCGATGAGCGGCACGCGTCCGGCGTCGATGACGACGAAATCACTGTCGAAGTCGACCACGGCGAGGTCGGGGACCACGAGGCAATCGGTGTGCAGCCTGACGTTCACTGCTTCGTACACGGCCAGACCTGCGGTCGATGCGGCGGGATCGAGCGCGTTCGCCAGGCGGCGAGAGAGTCGCTGGTGGCGTGAGTCGGGTGCCGGGCTCACGAGCAAGCTCCCATCGATGAGCTCGATCCGATCCGGAGTCTCGCCCAACGCAAGGTAGTCGTCCTCGTTCCAGGGGCCGGCATGTCCGCTCGTTGCCACGCTCATGCTCCCGGATGGAGTTCCCCGTCCAGCGACGGGGGATGACGTCCAGTCTTGCATGCAGCGGGCGGTGCCGCGGGCTTGGGAAACGCCGTAGGGCCGAATGGCCATATATACAACCGAGCCCACTCGGCGAATCCAAGAGAATGCAAAGACCCCGACCTGCGTTTCCGCTGGTCGGGGTCTTGAATGCCCGGCGAAGAGCTTTGTGGGCAGGGGCGGGGTCGAACCGCCGACCTTCCGCTTTTCAGGTCTCCGGAGACAGCCCCAGGACAGGCGCCAGGCTGGCCGAACCGTCTCGATCACCCCTGCTGTGCACCTGTCCGTCTGTGACCGTTGCTACATGCACTGCTACACAAGGCAGACCTGATAAGGCGGCACACCAGAGCGCCGAGTGATGCCGACGCTTATGGTCAACTTGCGCTGTGAGCCTTGCCGTCCACGTGTGGATCTACGACAGCGACAAGCCCAGTGGTTATTGGATTCCTGATGCGCCCGAGGAGGTGTCAGAAGCCGCCGGGCCCGAGATCGCCCGGACGAAACTGTGGGGTTCCGAAGCCGCTCATGGCCTCGGCGCGACGTTCTTGCCGCAGCTTGCGGAGCGTGACCTTCGGGTGCAGCCGGACGACGTCGAGGCGTTCGCCGTGGAGTGTGCGGTGCTGATGGTCAATCTTGCCGTGTTATCCGCAGCCTCAGGCTACGACGAAGACCGCATCCGGGGGTACTTGAGGAACTTCATCAGCGCGGCGGATCGCGCACGTCAGGCCGGCGGAGGTGTCCTGATCTGGTGACGTCGACCGTCCGCCGCCGAGAAGGACGGCCGTTGCTACATAGCGATCTTCATGACGGGCAGTCGACAGCAAAGACCCCGACCTGCGTTTCCGCTGGTCGGGGTCTTGAAAGCCCGGCGAAGAGCTTTGTGGCAGGGACGGGGTCGAACCGCCGACCTTCCGCTTTCAGGTGTCGGCGGCTCCGTGTGGAAGACTCGAACGCCGAGCCAACGCATGTCGCGCGATCTCCAGCACCCGGGCATGTTCGCCGCCGTTGCTACACGCGTTGCCGCACGACGGTGCGATCAGGCGATGGCGGTGATGTTGCCGTCGTCGAAGTAGATGGCCTGGTGGAGGCGGCCGCCCAGAGCAACGGCGTAGCGCGCAAGGACCTCTTGACCCGAGACCTTGCCTTGCTCGATCTGGGAGACGCGGCCTTTGGTGACTCCCATGCGGTCGGCGACCTGCTGCTGAGTCAGGCCGCGACCGCGGCGCGCTTCGGCGAGGCGGTGGCCGGTGACCTCAGCCAGCAACTCCTGCTTGCCGGCCGCGACAGCTTCCTCGCCGCCCGCCTGCTCCACGAGTTCGGCTCGGATGTCGCTCCAGCGCACGTAGCTGCTCATCGCTGGTCCCCCTCTTCCTGTGCCCGTTCTTTCAAGTAGATCTCATAACGCTGCTCCGCCAGCGGTATGGCCTCTCGGTACCAGGCTTCCCATTGCCCTGCCTTGTCGCCGGCGACGAGCAGGATGCTGGATCGCCAGGGGTCGAAGACGAAGAGAATCCGCATGGTGCCCGGTCTTAGCTCTTTGAGGTTGGCCAGCGACGAGTGGGTGATGGTGTCGACGAGAGGCCGACCGAGGCCCGGTCCGCTTTCGGCGAGTGCGTCGATCGCCTGCACAACCCGCGCTTTGGCTGCTGGTTCCAGAGAGAAGATCCAAGTGCGGACCTCGTTGACGACGTAGATACCCCACTCCGGTGTGGCCACGGAGGAAGTATAGCGAAAGCTATACAGGCGAGCATCCTTGCGGCGTGGTGGTTGCCATCTCAGCTGCTCGGATCGTCAGGTGGTGGGAGATGAGCAACCAGCAAGGTGATCCTGCTGCGTGCGGACGGTGGCTGCAAGCGCCTGCCGACCGTCCGCCGTCACGATAGCCGCCGTTGCTACATTTTGATCTTCGTGGTCGACCTCGACATGCAAAGACCCCGACCTGCGTTTCCGCTGGTCGGGGTCTTGAAAGCCCGGCGAAGAGCTTTGTGGGCAGGGGCGGGGTCGAACCGCCGACCTTCCGCTTTTCAGGCGGACGCTCGTGCCAACTGAGCTACCTGCCCAAGATGGGCCTTGCGGTCCTGACGGGACTTGAACCCGCGACCTCCGCCTTGACAGGGCGGCGAGCACTCCAACTGCTCCACAGGACCTTGCTCTTTGTTGCTACCCCGGGCGAACCCGGGTCGTGCCCCCAACGGGATTCGAACCCGTGCTACCGCCTTGAAAGGGCGGCGTCCTGGGCCGCTAGACGATGAGGGCGGCCCCGCCATCATCGCATACTCTGCGACTTCTGCGGTGTTGCTCCCATCCGGCCCCGCCGGAGGCTTTCAGAGCATACGTGACCACTTCCGCGAAAACCAAATGGGTATCCATCGTGGTGTCGTGGAGGCGCCTAGACGGGTAGCGCGACCAGCGTGAACTGCTGCTTGAGCTCGGGCAGGAGGGTCTTGTAGGCGGCGAGGGTGGCGCTGCGGTCGCCGCCGCCGTCGTGGGAAAGGATGACCGCGCCGGGCTTCGTGTTGTTCCTCACGTTGCTGATGATGTGCTGGGTCATCTGGTTGCCGGACCACTTCTTGGTGTTCCAGTCGGAGGGGTCGACGGTCCAGCCGAGGGAGACCATGCCCAGCTCCGTGGCGATCTGCACCGCGGCGGGGGTGAAGTTGCCGCCGGGGTGGCGGAAGTACTTGATCTGCGCGCCGGGGACGACCTTGCGGATCTCGTCGTTGGTGCGCTGGAGGTCGGCGCGGATGGTGTCGGCGGACTTCTTGCCGAGCTTCTCGTCGTGCTTCCAGGTGTGGTTGCAGAGAGTGTGACCGTCCTTGACGATCTCCTGCAGGTACTGCGGGAACTCCTGGACGGCGACGCCGACGACGCAGAACGTGGCCTTGATGTTGTGCTGGCGCAGCATGGCGAGCAGCTTCGGGGTGTCGGCGGACGGGCCGTCGTCGAAGGTCAGGGCGACCCCGTCGTTGCCGGTCTTGCGCATGATGCCGTCGGAAGGGGCGGTGGCGGACGCGGAGGCGGACGGTGCGGCCGACGTCGACGCCGAGGGGGTGGCGGACGCGGACGCGGACGGTTTGCCGGCGCCCGTGGCGGCCTGTGCGGTCGAGTCGCTGATCGGGTGCGCCTGCGTGCCGCCGTCCTGGCCGCCGTCGACGACACCGGAGGACGGCCCGTGCCACGACACCGAGGAGGCGTCGGACGCGGCGCAGCCGGTGAGGGCCAGAGCGGCGGCGCTGATCAGCGCTCCTAGGGCGAGGCGGGTGCGGGTCATCGTCAGCTCCGGGGGTCGGTGGTCAGCATGGTGGCGAACGCACACGCTAATGACAAGACGCACCCGAAGGCCTCCTGCGTTCAGTCCGTGGCACGAACCCGGGAGTACCTCGTCAAGGGACATTTACACAGACGAAGAAAGGTGAAGTCAGTTGACCACCGAGGTGAGCAGCGCCAATGCCTCGGTCAATGTGGACGGTGCCGAGACGCCGACGGGAAGCGCCGCCACGTCCCATCCGGGGCCGGCGGCGGCGACGATCAGCGGTCGCCAGGCGGCATCGAGGACCGGCGAGAGCTGCGCCGGGTCGCCGGTCGTGCGCAGTTGCGACCAGACCAGCACGGCCGCCGGGCCGGTACGCCGTACGGCGGTGGCGAGGGCCGTCGGCGGGACGCGGGCGCCGAGCATGCGGGTCCCGACGCAGGCCGTGGCGAGCGCGGCGCCGAGCGCCTCGATGGGCAGGCTGTGCTGCTCCTCGTCGGCGCAGGCGAGCAGGATGCGGGACGGGACGGTCGGGTCGGGGCGCGGCACGGCGCCGAAGACGGCCGAGACGCAGCCCGACACCAGGTGCTCGACCTCGACCAGGGCGCCGGTGGCGGCGTGCCGGTCGCCGATGGCGGCGAGCACCGGCCGGAGCACCTGGTCCCAGGCGGCGACGACGCCGAGCTCGTGCACGGCCGCCGCGACCCGCTGCCGCACGGCCGGCGCGTCGAGCCGGAGCGCGGCCCGGTACAGGCCGCGCGAGGAGGCGGCCGCATCGGTGACGAAGGAGCTGGACACGGTGGCAGGGGCGGCGGCCGACCGCAGCGCCCAGCGGGCCGCCTCGTGCGGGGCGACGCCCTGGACGATCAGGCGCTGCATCGTCTCGAGGCGTTCGATGTCCTGTTCGGTGTACCGGCGGTGGTGGCCGGGCTCATGCAGCGACGGGCCCATCCCGTACCGCTGGTGCCAGGTCCGCAGGGTGGTCACGGCGACGCCGAGCCGCCGGGCCACCGCGCCCGCCGAATACGCCGCCGCGGCCGTCATGCCGTCGAGCCCCGCCAGACGGACACGACCCCGGCCAGCCACGGTGCGTACAGGTCCGGGGAGTGCGACAGCCGCGCCTCGAGATCCTCGACGGCGACCCATTCGAGGGCGGCGACTTCTTCGGGATCAACTGCACCCGAAGAGAACGAATCCGAAATATCCGACACGTTGCCGACGAGCACGTGGTCGTACTCGTGCTCCACGCGCCCGGACGACGGGTCGGAGGCCTGGTACACGTACACCCCGACCTCCCGCAACGGGACGGCGCTGACGCCCAGCTCCTCGACGAGCCGCCGGGCAGCGGCGGACGTGACGGTCTCGCCGGGCGCGGGGTGGCCGCAGCACGCGTTGGCCCACCGCAGCGCGAACCGGGTCTTCACCGCCGCCCGCTGCTGCAGCAGGAGCCGCCCGTCGCCGTCGACGAGCAGGACCGAGAACGCGCGGTGCAGCAGCCCGGGCGCCCGGTGCGCCTCGTCCACCGTCATCGAACCGACCGCCCCACCGCCGTCGTCGACCAGCTCGACAAGGTGAGACTCACGAGAAGAAGACGATGAAGTCAAGACACCACCCCCGTAATACGCTCCGCCGCCAGGCGGCCGGAGATCAGGACCATCGGCACGCCGACACCCGGCTGCGTCCCGGACCCCACGAAGACCACATTGGACAGTGTGGGGTGGAGGTTGCCCGGCCGGAAGGGCCCGGTCTGCCGCAGGGTGTGCGCCGCCGCGAACGGCGTCCCCGCCGCCATGCCCTGATCGGCCCAGTCCGTCGGGGTGATGAAGCGCGACACCTCGATGCCGTCGCCGAACCCGACGTAGCCGCGCCGCTCCAACGTGTCGATGAGCTCGCTGCGGTACGTGCCGCGCAGGGTCCCCCGCCAGTCCAGCAGCGGCGCGGTGAGGTTGGGTGTCGGCGCGAGCACGTAGTAGGTCTGCCGGCCGTCCGGGGCGAGCGACGGGTCGGTGCGCGTGGGGTTGGTGACCAGGAGGGACGGGTCGCTCATCAGCCGGCCCTGGTTGATGACCTCGTCGAAGGTCTCCCGCCACGCCCGGCCGAAGTGGATGTTGTGGTGGGCGATCGCACCGTACGCCTGCCGCGACCCCACGTGCAGCACCACGCACGACGGCGAGTACCGCAGCCTGCCCAGCATCGGGTTGCGCCACCGGGTGGGTGGCAGCAGGTCCCGGTAGGCCACCGGCAGGTCCGGGTTCAGCACGACGGTGTCGGCGGCGAACCGGCGCCCGTCGGCGCACACCACGCCGGTCGCGCGCCCGCCGGCGACGGAGACCGACGCGACGGGACTGCCGTAGTGGATGGTCACGCCGTGCTTGGTGGCGACGTCGGCGAGCGCCCGCGAGACCGCGTGGATGCCGCCCTTCGGGAAGTAGACGCCGGCGACGGAGTCGAGGTAGGCGATCACCGCGTAGAGCGCGAGCGCCTGGTGCGGCGCGACCCCGGCGTACATCGCCTGGAAGGAGAAGATCCGCCTGGTCCGCGGGTCCTTGAAGTAACTGTCGACCTTGGACTGGAGCCGGCCGAAGCCGCCGCGGGCCACCAGCCGCCACAGGTTGGCGGTGACGAGGTCCCGCGGGCGGTCGAGGTTGCGGTCGATGAAGTCGTCGCGCTCCAGCCGCCACAGCTCCCGCGCGTCGTCGACGAAGCGCAGGTAGCCGTCGGCCTCGCGGGAGCCGCAGACCCGGGCGACCTCGCCGGCCATCCGCGCGGTGTCGGCGATGACGTCGAGCGTGGAGCCGTCGGGGAAGTGCGCGCGGTACGCCGGGTCGAGCCGGGTCATCGGCAGCCAGCCGGCCAGGTCCTCCCCGACGGTGCCGAGCAGGTCCTCCAGCAGCGACGGCATCGTCAGCACGGTGGGACCGGTGTCGAACTCGTAGCCACCGATGCTGAGTTTTCCCGCCCGGCCACCCGGGTAGTCGTCCCGCTCCAGGACGGTGACCTCGCGGCCCGCGGCGGCCAGCCGGATCGCCGCGGCGAGCCCGCCCAGCCCCGCCCCGACGACGACCACCCGATCGGTCGGACCCGTCACCGACCGCATGACCGAAGCCCTTTCACTACCCGCATCACCGAAGCGTAGCGTAGGCTCGAACTTGCGTCGATTAGTGCGTCGATTCAACCGGAGGCCACCATGGAGTCAGCGCCCCTGACCGCCGCCTACGAGCGGTGCCGCGCGCTGCACCGCCACCACGGCCGGACGTACTACCTGGCGACGCGACTGCTGCCGGCCTGGAAGCGCCGACACGTGCACGCGCTCTACGGGTTCACGCGCTACGCGGACGAGATCGTCGACCGCACCGAGCGGCTGACCCCGCAGGACCGCGCCCGCGAGCTCGACGCCTGGAGCGACGCGTTCGTGCGGGGGATGTGCGGCGCGCCGACCGACGACCCGCTCCTGCCCGCGGTGCTGCACACGATCCAGGTGTTCGACATCGACCTGGAGGACTTCCGCAAGTTCCTGGCGAGCATGGCCATGGACCTCACCGTCACCGGCTATGCCACGTACGACGACCTGCTCGACTACATGGAGGGCTCGGCGGCGGTGATCGGCACGATGATGCTGCCGATCCTCGAGTCGAGCGACCGGGCCGCCGCCCGCGAGCCCGCCCGCCAGCTCGGCCTCGCGTTCCAGCTCACCAACTTCATCCGCGACGTCGCCGAGGACCTCGACCGCGGGCGGATCTACCTGCCGGAGGAGGACCTGCACCGGTTCGGGGTCGGCCGCGAGGACCTGCTGGCGGCGGCCCGCGAGCGGCGCAGCAGCCAGAAGATCAAGAGCCTGGTCCGGTACGAGGTGCAGCGCGCCCGGCAGCACTACATCGCGGCCGCGCCGGGGATCCAGATGCTGGCGCCCAGCTCCCAGGCGTGCATGCGGGCGGCGTTCCGGCTGTACGGCGGCATCCTCGACGCGGTCGAGGCGCAGGACCACGACGTCTTCGTCCGCCGCGCCACCGTGCCGAAGGCGCGCCGCATCGCGGTGGCGCTGCGCTGCCTGCTGACCCGCCCGGGCGCCCCGGTGCCGATCCCCGGCACCCCGGCCGGTGTGCTCGACCCGCAGCCGGAGATGCCGCCGGTCGTCGTGCCGCTGCCCCGCGAGCCCGCCACCGAGCTGCACCTGCCGGCGGTCCTCGACCTGCGCGGCACCGCAGCATGACCGCCGCCGAAACGCGGGGGACGAGCGCATGAAGACCGCGGTCGTCCTCTTCACCCGCGACCTGCGGGTGCATGACAACCCGGCGCTCGCCGCCGCCGCCCGCGCCGCGGAGCGGGTCGTGCCGCTCTTCGTGCACGACCCCACGCTGCGGGCCGGCGACAACCGCCGCCGGTTCCTCGACGAGAGCCTCACCGACCTGAAGGCGTCGCTGCGGCAGCGCGGCGCCGACCTCGTCGAGCTGCGCGGAGATCCGGCCGCGGAGTCGGTACGGGTCGCGAAGCGCACCGGCGCGGAAGGCATCGGCGTCGCCGCGGACGTGAGCGGGTACGCCCGCGAGCGGGAGCGCCGCCTGGCGGACGCCTGCGCCGCCGAGCGGATCGCGCTGAAGACCTTCGACGGCGTCACGGTCGTCCCGCCCGGCGCGCTGCGCCCCACCGGCGGCGCGGGCCATTACAAGGTCTTCACGCCGTTCTGGCGGGCGTGGCAGGCCGCCGGCTGGCGCGACGTCGAGGCCGCGCCCCGCAAGCTCCGGCTCCCCGACGACCTTCCGGCGTCCTGGTTCCGGGACCGCCCCGTGAAGGCCGGCGGCGGCGAGTCCGCCGGGCGGCGCAGGCTCACCGCGTGGCTGCCGCACCTGGAGGGCTACGAGGACGACCACGACGCCATGGCGGCCGACCGGACGTCCCGTCTCAGCCCGTTCCTGCACTTCGGCTGCCTGTCGCCGCGGGAGGTGGCGGCCCGGGTCCACGGCCGCGCGGGCGCCGAGCCGTTCCTGCGGCAGCTGTGCTGGCGCGACTTCTACCAGCAGGTGCTGTTCGCGTTCCCCGACCTGCGGCACAAGGCATACCGGGCGTCGGCGGAGGACCGCTGGCGCGACGAGTCCGACGCGCTGCAGGCCTGGCGGGAGGGGCACACCGGCGTCCCGGTCGTCGACGCCGGCATGCGGCAGCTGCTCGCCGAGGGCTGGATGCACAACCGGGCCCGCCTCATCACCGCCTCCTACCTGACCAAGCACCTGGGCGTGGACTGGCGGGCCGGCGGCGACCACTTCTTCGACCTGCTGCTGGACGGCGACGTCGCCAATAACTACGGCAACTGGCAGTGGGTCGCCGGCACGGGCAACGACACCAAGCCGTACCGGCGCTTCAACCCCATCAGGCAGGCGCACCGCTTCGACCCGGACGGCGACTACGTGCGCCGCTACGTGCCCGAACTGGCCGACGTCGAGGGCAAGGCCGTCCACGAGCCGTGGAACCTGCCCGAGCCCCCGCGCGGCTACCCGGCGCCGCTGAAACTCTAGGCGGGCTCTAGGCGGTGAGCGCGACGCGGAACGCGGTGGTCAGCGCCTCGTCGAGGTTGTCCAGCAGGTCCTGCGGGTCGGCGTAGACGGCGGCGGCGCCGTGGTCGAGCAGCTCCGCCGCGCACAGCCCGCCGCTGGTCACGCCGATGCACGGGATCGACAGCTTCCCGGCCGCCTGCACGTCCCAGACCGAGTCGCCGACGAACACGACCTCCCCGGCGTCGAGCTTCGCCCGCCGCAGCGCCACCTCCACGATGTCCGGCGCCGGCTTGCTCTCCCCGGCGTCGTCGGCGCTGGTCACCGTGTCGATGACCGCGTCGGCGTCCAGGCACCGCAGCAGCGCGCCGAGCTCCGGCTTCGACGCCGACGTGGCGAGCACGTTGCGCAGCCCCCGGTCGGCGCACGTCTCCAGCAGCCGCCGCGCGCCCGGCAGCCGGCGCAGCGCCGTCCAGTGCGCCGCGTACAGGCTCGAGTGCGCGGCCCGCATCGCGTCGTCGTCGCCGGGGTCGTGGCCGGGGCCCAGCAGATGGTCCAGGATCTTGTCCGACCCCATCCCGATCGCCCGGTGGATGCGGGCCGCCGGGACGTCGTGCCCGAACTGTCGGAACGCCTGCCACCAGGCCGTCGTATGCAGGTAGACGCTGTCGATGAGGGTCCCGTCGACATCAAAGAGCACACCGGTCACTGGTTTGGTCATGAGACTGTTCTACCCACCCACGGGGGGTTTCACTGGACGTATGACCGAGCAACAGGTGCGGATCCTGGAGCCGTTCCCCGGCTTCGACGTCGACGAACTCGGTGACTTCGCCGTCGAGCACTGCAGCGTGACCCTCGCCGATCAGCTGGCGGGCGGTCCGGAGCACGCCCGAGAGACGGAGAGCCCGAAGGGGCTGGCCGGCATGGACGATTAGGGCCGCCGACGTTTGGGCAAGCGTCACTGCATGGTTCGTGATGCCCTCGCAGACGTCGTGCGGTTCGTGCCGTCGCTGCTGCTGTTCATCGTCATCCTTCTGCTCGGCTGGGCCGTCGCGGTCGCGCTGCGGGAGCTGGTGCGCAAGCTGCTGGCGAAGGTCGGGTTCGACCGGCTCGCCGACCGCGGCGGCGTCGGCCGGGCGTTGTCGCGTGCGCGCTTCGACGCCGGTGACCTGATCGCCAAGCTCGTCTACTACGCGGTCCTGCTCTTCACGCTGCAGATCGCGTTCGGCGTGTGGGGCGCCAACCCGGTGTCCGACCTGATCGACGACGTGGTGTCGTGGCTGCCGAAGGCGGCCGTCGCCGTCGTGATCGTGGTTGTCGCCGCGGCGCTCGCCGGCGGCCTGCGCGACGTCGTCACCGGCGCACTGGGCGGCCTGTCGTACGGGCGGCTCCTGGCGAACCTGGGGTACTGCTTCGTGCTCGGGCTGGGCATCATCGCGGCGCTCAACCAGATCGGCATCGCCACGTCGGTGACCATGCCGGTGCTGATCGCGGTGCTCGCCACGGTCGCCGGCATCCTCATCGTCGGGGTCGGCGGCGGCCTGGTCCGGCCGATGCAGCAGCGCTGGGAGGGCTGGCTGAGCCGCGTCGAGCAGGAGGCGCCGGCCGTGTCCGAGCGGGTGAAGGCCCACGCGCAGTCCCGCCGCGAGGAGGCGGAGGCCCGCCGGGCCGCCGAGGAGGCCGCGCGGCGGGCGGAGGCCGAGCGCGAGGCCGAGGCGGCCAGGCAGGCCGAGGCGGTGCGCCAGGCCGAGGAGGCCCGGCAGGCCCGCCTCCGGCAGGCGGCGGCGACCGAGCAGTCCGCGGGGGTGGACGCCCCGACGATGGTGGTCCCGACCGTGCCGCCGGCCGTGACCCCGCCGCCGGCGAACCCACCGGCCGGCGGGCAGCTCCAGGTGCCGTCGCAGCGGCCGGTGGACAACGCCGACCAGACGGTGGTCATCAATCCGCCACCCCGCGATGACGCCTGAACGTTTCTAGCGAAACCCGCCCGAAAGGGCGGGTTTCGTCATTTCCGGACCTTTTCTCCGCCAATAGGTGCGATCGACATAGCAATACCTTGCTATGTGTTAATGCCATGCCCTCGGCAACCCTCGACGTTGCCCTACAACCCCTGTTCGGCGCGATTCTCGGGAGTGACGGCCTCTGTTCCGCGCTGCAGAAAACTGGCATGTTGTGACGGCGTATATCGAGCATTCGGGATATGCGGCGCCGGCGTGCGCGTAGGCCGAGGGTGGGCCACGCCGGAGCAGCACCACGGGGGAGTCAGTAACAACCCTTCGGACACAGCCCGTCCTGAGAGGGGGCATGATGAGCCGACGGACATGGGTGCGCGCCGCAATGGCGTCAGCACTCGTTCCGCCACTGCTCGTGATCGTCTCGGCAAGCCCGAGTCAGGCAGCACCGGTGCAGAGCGGCAGCTTGACATCGGTGCCGGGTGCGTCGCTGGCCAAGCAGAGCTCGGCCGCGAAGTCACCCACGAGTCGCATGGCAAAGACCGACCAGTCCCTGCTCAACCGCACCGACAGCACCCGGCTGCCGATTGCGGTGAAGCTCGACTACGACTCGACCGCGACCTATGCCGGCGGTATTGCCGGATATGAGGCGACGAGCCCGTCAGTCACCGGTAAGGCGCTTTCCGGAAGTACCGCGGAACAGCGTTACGAAAGCCGCATCAAGGCAATTGAGGACAAGTTCCTCGGGCAGCTGCAGAAGCAGGTTCCGGACGCCAAGGTCGGCCAGAAGCTGCGGACCGTCTACGGCGGTATCGCAATGTCGGTGCCGGCGAACAAGATCGGCGCGATTCTCACGCTCGACAACGTGGTGGCGGTCCAGTCCGACGCCGCACGCGCCCCGCAGACCGACTCCAGCACCAGCTTCATCGGTGCCGACCAGGTCTACCCGTCGCTCGGCGGCAAGCCGAACGCCGGTAAGGGCGTCATCTTCGGCTCGCTCGACAGTGGCGTGTGGCCGGAGCACCCGTCGTTCGCGGACAACGGCAACCTCGGCGCCCCGCCCGCGAAGGCGGACGGCACGCCGCGTGCCTGCGACTTCGGCGACAACCCGCTCACCCCGGCGGCCGACCCGTTCGTCTGCCAGAACAAGCTCATCGGTGGCAAGGGCTTCCTTGACACCTACAACGCGCTGCAGCCGATCGAGATGTTCGGGTACACCGCCCGCGACTCCGACGGTCACGGCACCCACACCGCGTCGACCGCCGCCGGTAACCCGGTCGCGTCGGCGAACGTCCTCGGTGTCGAGCGGGGGCCGATCAACGGCGTCGCGCCCGGCGCCTGGGTCTCGGTGTACAAGGTCTGTGGCGCCACCGGCTGCTACAGCACCGACTCGGCCGCCGCGGTCGCCCAGGCGATCAAGGACGGCGTCAAGGTCATCAACTTCTCGATCTCGGGTGGCGCGAGCCCGTACACCGACATCGTGGAGCTGGCGTTCTTCGACGCCTACAAGGCCGGCGTCTTCGTGGCCGCCTCCGCCGGCAACTCCGGCCCGGGCGCGTCCACGACCGACCACCTGTCGGGCTGGGTCACCACCGTCGCGGCGTCGACCCAGAAGCGTTCCTTCGAGTCGGTCCTGACCGTCGCATCCACCGACGGCACCTCAGCGACCTACAAGGGCGTCTCGATCACCCAGGGCGTCACCCCGGCCAAGCAGATCGTGATGGCGTCGGCTCCGCCGTACAACAACCCGACCTGCACCGTGCCGGCCCCGCCCGGCATCTTCGTCAACAAGATCGTCGCGTGCGAGCGCAGCCCCGGCCGCATCATCAAGGGCTTCAACGTGCGGCAGGGTGGTGCCGCCGGCATGATCCTGTACAACGCGACACCGCAGGACGCGCTGAGCGACAACCACTGGCTGCCGACGGTGCACCTCGCCGACGGCACGGCGTTCCTGGCCTTCATGGCCGCCCACCCGGGCAACACGGCCACGTTCACGGCCGGCACGAAGGTCATCGGCACCGGTGACACGATGGCGACCTTCTCGTCGCGTGGCCCCGGCGGCCAGTTCATCAAGCCTGACATCTCCGCCCCCGGCGTGCAGATCCTGGCCGGCCAGACGCCGGTCCTGGACGACGCGGCCGGTGGCCCGCCCGGCCAGTACTTCATGGCGATCGCGGGCACCTCGATGTCGTCGCCGCACATCGCCGGCTCCGCCATCCTGGAGAAGGCGGCCCACCCGGACTTCACCCCGGGTCAGATCAAGTCCTCGCTGATGACCACGGCGACGACCAACGTGAAGAAGGAGAACGGGACGACTCCGGCCGACCCGTTCGATCTCGGTGCCGGTCGGGTCCAGGTCAACCTCGCGGCCAACCCCGGTCTCACGTTCGACGAGACGGCCGACCGGATGTACGCGCTGGGCAACGACCCGGTCAACGCGGTGCAGATCAACCTTCCGTCGGTGAACGCCCCGGTCATGCCGGGCAAGCTCACCGCGGTCCGCACGGCGAAGAACGTCTCCGGCAAGACGCAGACCTACAGGACCGAGGCGACCTCGCCGGCCGGCTCCTCGATCACTGTGTCCCCGGCGATCTTCACCGTGAAGGCGGGGGAGACCGCGACCATCAACATCACCATCAAGTCCAACGCCCCCAAGGCGCAGTACTTCGGTGAGGTCCGGTTGAAGCCGGTCAGCTCGAGCGTGCCGGCGCTGCACCTGCCGGTGGCGTTCGTCCCGCAGCAGGGTGACATCACGGTGACGCAGGCCTGCACGCCGCCGTCGCTGACGCTGCTGCAGAACAGCACCTGCACCGTGAAGGCCACGAACAACACCTTCAACGACACCACGGCGGACTTCACCACCACGTCCACGATCAACCTTCCGATCGTCGGCGCGAACGGTGCCACGGTGGCCAACCCGTTCAAGGCCGAGAAGAAGGGCGCGTCGCTCGCCGGCGCGATCCCGGGCACGCCGTCGATCGCCCCGGGCACCATCGCCGGGTACATCCCGCTCGACCTGTTCGGGGGCACGCTCGTGACCCCGGTCGGCGACGAGGACCTGACGACGTTCAATGTGCCGTCGTTCAAGTACAACGGTGTCGACTACTCCTCGCTCACCGTCGACTCGAACGGCTACCTGTACCCGGGCAGCGACGACAGCCGTGAGAACAACAACTGCTGCGACATCACCCCGATCCCGAACCCCGCGAAGCCGAACAACGTCCTCGCGCCGTTCTGGACCGACCTCGACGGCACGGGCGCGACCGGTCTGCTGATCAACGTGCTCACCGACGGCGTCGGCACCTGGACGGTCGTCGAGTGGCGGGTGAACGACTTCGGCACGCTCAACCAGCGCCGCTTCCAGGTCTGGCTGGGCTCGGGCGGTCCGCAGGACATCGCGATGTCCTACGACTTCGGGACGATGGGTGCGCTGCCCGCCGGGCAGAACCTCGTCGTCGGGGCCGAGAACGCGTACGGCAACGGTGGTCAGGGCCTGCCCGTGAACACCCTGCCGAGCACGGACCTCTACGTGACCAGCACCGACCCGGTGCCGGGCGCGTCGACGTCCTACACGGTCACGGTGAAGGGTCTGCTCCCCGGCACCGGCAGGGTCTCCACCTCGGTGGTCACCCCGGCCGTCCCGGGCACGACCGTCGTCAACACCGACATCGGCGTGACGCTGAAGCTCAACCGCATCGGCACGTAACAGCGCCCTTGCAAGGCACGTCCTGGTGACAAAGGCGGCCGGTCCCGATCCACGGGGCCGGCCGCCCGTCGTTGACGGATGTTGCACTTGCTGTGCAGGATCAGGGGTATGCGAACGTTTGCGAACGGCGGCGAGTTGCTGGCTTCAGTCGGCGAGGTCCTCGGCCACAGCGACTGGCGGGAGATCACCCAGGAGCACATCAACCTGTTCGCCGAGGCCACCGGCGACTTCCAGTGGATTCACGTGGACGCGGAGCGGGCCGCGGCCGGACCGTTCGGCACCACTATCGCGCACGGCTTCATGAGCCTGTCGCTGCTGCCGGTCCTGGTCTCCGGCGTGTACCGGGTGGAAGGTTCCCGGATGGGCATCAACTACGGCCTGGACAAGGTGCGGTTCCCGTCGCCGCTGCCGGTGGGGTCCAAGGTGCGCGCCACGGTGCAGCTGCTGTCCGCCGAGGACATCGGCGAGGGCTGGCTGCAGCTGAAGAACAAGGTGACCGTCGAGCGCGAGGGCCAGGAGAAGCCGGTCTGCGTCGCCGAGTCGCTGACCCGGCTCCTCCTGTAACGCGACACCTCACTCAGTCCGGACTCAGCCCGGGCTCAGCCCGGCAGCGACACCAGGTCGGCCAACGCCGTGCGATGGGCGGAGGCCGACCCGAACGTCGCCGCATTGGCGCGGGCCCGCTTCAGGTACAGGTGCGCCGGGTGCTCCCAGGTGAAGCCGATCCCGCCGTGCAGCTGCACACACTCCTCGGCGGCCTTGACCGCCACCGGGGAGCAGAACGCCTGGGCGACGGCCGCCGCGACCGGCAGGTCCGGGTCGCCGGTCGCGAGGCAGCCCGCCGCGTAGCGGGCCACCGCGCGGGCCTGCGTGACGCTCACCCACAGGTCCGCGAGCCGGTGCTTGACCGCCTGGTACGAGCCGACCGGCCGGGCGAACTGCCGCCGGGTCTTCACGTATTCGACGGTCGTCGTCAGGCACCAGTCCGCGACACCGAGCTGCTCGGAGGCGAGCAGCGTCGCCCCGGCCAGCAGTGCCCGGTCCACGGCACCGGCCGCGTCGGCGGTGACCAGCCGCCCCGGCGCGCCCGCGAACGTGACGTCGGTGAGCGGCCGGGTCAGGTCGAAGCTGACCACCGGCACCCGCCGCGCCGCCGCGGCGTCCACCGCGTAGAGCCCCGCGGCGGAAGGCACCAGCAGTACATCGGCCGCCGCGGCGTCGACGACGCTGGTGACGGTGCCGTCCAGCCGGTCACCCCCGGCGGTGACGGTCCACGGCTGGGAGGTCCGCCAGGACAGCGGCACCGCCAGGGTCGCCGTCCGGCTGCCGGCGGCGACCGCGTCGAGCAGCGGGTCGCCGGTGCCGGTGAGCGCGGCCACCGCCAGGACGGAGCTGCCGAGGAACGGCACCGGCGCGACGCTGCGACCGAGCTCCTCCATCACCACCGCGGTCTCCCGCCACGACGCGCCCGCGCCGCCGGCCGCCTCGGGCACCGGCAGCCCGGCCACCCCGAGGTCGACGGCGAGGGACCGCCACAGCTTCAGGTCGACGGGTTCGGCCGACTCGATCCTCGCCAGCACCGCCTCGAACCCGGCCCGGTCACCCAGCAGCGCGCGCACGCTGGAGCGCAGCTCCTCCTCGACGTCGCTGTACAGCAGATCGGTCATGCCGCCACCTCCGCTTCGCTCCGGCGTCGGCCTGCCCGGAACCTGTCACATGATGAGCGGCCCGAGCCGCTCCGCTGGCCGCTCATTTCGGCAGGTCCTTCCACGCGACGTCCTTGTCGAGCCGGTGCTCCGGCGGCAGCCCCAGGACCCGCTCCGCGACGATGTTGCGCAGGATCTCCGACGTGCCGCCCTCGATCGAGTTGCCTTTCGCGCGGAGGTACCGGTATCCGGCGGTCCGGCCGGAGAAGTCGACGATGGTCGGGCGCCGCATCGTCCACTCGTCGTGCCGCAGCCCCTCCTCGCCGAGCACGTCCAGCTCCAGGCCGGAGATCTCCTGGTTGAGCCGGGCGAAGAGCAGCTTCGCCGCCGACCCCTCCGGGCCCGGCTGGCCGGCCGCCAGCTGTTGGCGCAGCCGCATCCCGGTGAGCCTGGCCGCCTCCGCCTCGACCCACAGCCGCAGCAGCGCGTCGTGCAGCGCCGGGGTCCGCAGCTCGGGCCGCTCCCGCCACAGGTCGGCGACGATGCCGATGCCGCCGCCCTCGCGGGGCGCCGCGCCGCCGCCGATCGCGACCCGCTCGTTCATCAGCGTGGTCTGCGCGACCGCCCAGCCCTCGCCGACCGCGCCGAGCCGGTCGGTGTCGGGGATCCGGACGCCGGTCAGGAACACCTCGTTGAACTCGGCCTCGCCGGTGGCCTGGCGCAGCGGCCGCACCTCCACCCCGGGCGCGGTCATGTCGAGCACGAAGTACGTGATGCCCTGGTGCTTCGGCACGGCCGGGTCGGTGCGGGCGATGAGGATCGCCCACCGCGCCTCGTGCGCCATCGACGTCCACACCTTCTGGCCGTCGACGACCCACCCGTCGCCGTCACGGACCGCGCGGGTGCCGAGGCCGGCGAGGTCGGATCCGGCGCCGGGCTCACTGAACAGCTGGCACCACACCTCCTCGCCCGTCCACAGCGGGCGCAGCCAGCGCCGCCGCTGCTCGTCGGTGCCGTGCCGCAGGATCGTCGGGGCCGCCATGCCGAGGCCGATGCCGATGCGCCGCGGGTTGTTGTCGGGGGCGCCCGCCGCGGCGAACACGTCCTCGACGGCCGCCTGCTCCTCCCGCGGCAGGCCGAGCCCGCCGAGCCCTTCCGGGAACTGCACCCAGGCGAGCCCGGCGTCGAACCGGGCCCGCAGGAAGTCCCGCGGGTCGAGCGCGTTGGGGTCGTGCGCGGCGAGGAACTCCCTCGCCAGGTCCGCCGGCTGCGATGTCGGGTTCGATGTCGGGTTCAATTGAGCGGGCCTCCGGCCACGTAGATGACCTGCCCGGACACGAAGCCCGCACCCTCGCTCGCAAGGAACGAGATGGTGTGCGCGACGTCCGCCGGCACGCCCACCCGGCGGACCGGGATCCGCTCGGCCGCCGCCTGCTGGAACGCCTCGAAGTCGACCTTGACCCGGGCGGCGGTCGCGGCGGTCATGTCGGTCGCGATGAATCCGGGCGCGACGGCGTTGACGGTGACGCCGAACGGGCCCAGCTCGATCGCCAGGGTCTTCGTGAAGCCCTGCAGCCCGGCCTTCGCGGCGGAGTAGTTGGCCTGGCCCCGGTTGCCGAGCGCGGACGACGACGACAGGTTGACGATCCGGCCGAACTTCGCCGCCGTCATGTGCGTCTGCGCGGCCCGGCTCATCAGGAACGCACCCTTCAGGTGCACCCCCATCACCGTGTCCCAGTCGCTGTCGCTCATCTTGAACAGCAGGTTGTCCCGCAGCACCCCGGCGTTGTTGACCAGGACCAGCGGCGGGCCGAGCTCGCCGGCGACCCGGTCGACGGCGGCGGCCACGGCCTGTGCGTCGGCGACGTCCGCCCCGACGGCCAGGGCGCGCCCGCCGGCGGCCTGGATCTGTTCGACAGTGTCCTTGCAGGCGCCCTCGTCCAGGTCGAGCACCGCCACGGCGTGCCCGTCGGCGGCCAGTCGGAGGGCGGTCGCGGCGCCGATGCCGCGGGCCGCGCCGGTCACGATCGCCACGCGGGCCTGTGTGTCAGTCATACCTCCGATCCTCACCCGTGAGACACGGTCCTGAAAAGGCACTGCAAGTGCAGATTGTTCACACCGCCCGCACCAAATGTCCGATTGGCGGAATTTCCCGCAAGTTCCCGGCGGGGAACCGTTCAGGTGCGGCACGGTTGCGCCGATGGTCTCAGCGTCACACGGAAGAGACGGCACCACGGGGGGCACGGATGAACGGCAACACGATCAAGAAGGCAGTCACGCTGGCCGGTTTCGCCGCACTGGCGGGCCTCGGGACGATGATCGGTTCGACCACCGCCTCCGCCGCTCCCGCCGGCGCCTCCTCTGCGGCCTTCGGTGGCAAGGCCGTCGCCTACGTGCGGGCCGGCGTCATCTACAGCAGCGACGGCTACAGCGAGGTCCGCCTCACCGAGGACGAGGTCAACGCCCGGCCGCGGTTCAACCCCGACGGCACGAAGCTCGCCTACCTGCACAACAACACGGTCTGGGTGATGAACGCCGACGGCAGCGGCAAGCGCCAGGTCAGCGACCGGGTCTCCGGCGGCGCCTCGTGGTCCCCGGACGGCAAGTGGATCGCCTACGCCGCGCTGTCGTGCACCGGCGGCCCCGGCGTCTTCCGCGTCGCGGCCGACGGCCCCGAGGGTCCCGAGGGCTCTGGGTCGCAGCCGCTCTTCCCCGCCTCCTGCCGCGACCAGGCCGTCCCCGAGGTCGCGTACATCACCGAGCAGGCAACCGGGCAGGCCGGCCCGGTGAAGCTCGCGGACCGCCTGCGCACCGACGACGCGGTCGCCTGGTCGCCCGACGGCACGAAGATCGCGTTCCGGGGCGGCGAGTGCGAGTCGATCGCCGACAACTGCCTGAGCGTCGGCACCGTCGAGACCGGCACCGAGCGCGCCATCGACTACTACGGCGGTGGCGGCAGCGGCACCAGCGGCTTCGGCGTCGTCCCCGCCTGGTCGCCCGACGGCCGGAAGGTCACCTGGACCACCTACACCGAGGACGGCACCGCGGTGCGGGTCACCGAGGCCGACGCCGACGGCGGCAACCGGCACCAGATCGGCGCCGCCGACGACCGCGAGATGGTCTACGCAGGCACCCGCACCGGCGTGCTCACCGCGTCGCACCAGGGCCACTCCTGGGTCACCGCGGTCGACCTGGCCACCGGCGCGCGGACCCCGCTGCACCAGGGCTCGCAGCCGACCGTTCAGGCCTGATGACCAGACACCTGCTCGGCATCGCGCTGGCGCTCACGCTGGCGTCGTGTGGCTCCGGTCCGACATCTGTCGGGCCGGAGCCTTCGCGTTCGGCCACCGGCGGCGCGCTGCTCGCCGTCGAGGATCTGCCCGACGGCTACGTGACCAGCCCGCCGCAGGTGGAGCCCGAGGTCAGCGGGGACAGCACGGTCAGCGTCGCCGGCTGCGGCGCCCTGATCGACCGGTTCCGCGGGGGCGGCACCGGCGTCCGGTTCGAGGGCGGCTCCGCGGGGCCTTTCCTCGCCGAGGAGGTCTCCGCGGATCCGGATGCGGTGGATGTACTGCGGGAGCTCGGCACCCGGTGCGCGGCCTTCACGGACACCGATCCCGGCGGCGGGACGACCAGCGTCACGGTGACCGACGCCGGGCTGCCGAGCCTCGGCGACGAGTCCGCGGCGGTCAGGATGGCGGCGTCCGGCGGCGCCGGCGACGACGCCTACACCCTCGGCGGCTACCTGCTCGTCGTCCGCGTCGGCGGCGCGACCTGCACCCTCGTGCACTTCGGCCAGCCGGAGGTGGACCGGGCCGAGACCGAGACGATCGCCAAGGCGGCGGTGCGGAAGCTGCGGCGGCCACAATGAGGCATGCGGCTGGGCACGTTCAACCTCATGCACGGGCGGTCTCTCGCCGACGGGCAGGTCGACGCCGGCCGCGTCCACGCAACGATCGCCGCGCTGGACACCGACGTCCTCGGGCTCCAGGAGGTCGACCGGGGCCAGCACCGCAGCGGCCACGCCGACCTCGCCGCGATCGCGGCCGACGCGTTGGGCGCGGGGCATGTCATGTTCGTGCCGGCGGTGGTCGGCACCCCCGGCGAGGGCTTCCGGACGGCGACCGACGGCGACCAGGACGGGACCGACCCGCACTACGGCGTCGCGCTGGTGAGCCGGTATCCGGTGGTCGATTGGCGGGTGACCCGCCTGCCGGCCGCCCCGCTGCGCTCACCGCTGCTGGCCGGACCCCAGCTGCTGTTCCTCGACGACGAGCCGCGGGTCCTGATCGCCGCGGTGCTCGAAACCCCCGCCGGGCGTGTGACGGTCGCCACCACCCACCTGTCCTTCGTCCCCGGCTGGAACGTCCGGCAGCTCCAGCTGGTCCGCGGGGCGTTGCGGCCGCTGCCGGCACCGCGCGTGCTCCTCGGCGACCTCAACCTCCCCGGCGGGCTGCCCCGGCTCTTCTCCGGCTGGCACCGGCTCGCGCGCCTGCCGACCTTCCCGGCACCGGCGCCACGCGTGCAGTTCGACCACGTGCTGGCCGACGGGCGCGGCATCGAGCGCCTCCCGCGGGTCCTGCGGGTGGCGGCCCCGGCGGTGCCGTTCTCCGACCACCGGCCGCTGGTTGTGACACTCCGTGACCGCCCGGGCACGCTGAAGATCGATTAGGGCAGATTTAAGTGCGAGCGGAATGCCTGCTTGCGGCGGTTTGTCTCGGCGTGATTGCGAACCGTGTTCGGATAACTACGATTCTTCGGTGCCTTGTAGATTGGGCGTTCGTTTGTTGGGATGCGTACCGTCAGTGATTTCCAACCGAAGGTACAAGGCCGCAGAGGCCGCCGGTCCGGAGGATAAGAGCCGTGAAAGGTCGCCACCGCTCAGCGGGGTCGTCAGGCGCAGCGCTCAAGATGGGCGCCGCCGCCGTCGCCGTGCTCGTAGTCCTCGCCGGCAGCTGGTATGCGTTCCGGAAGTACTCCCAGCCGTCGTGCGGTGCGTCCACCAAGCTCACGGTCAGCGCACCCTCTGACATCGCACCCGCGCTGAAGCAGCAGGTCGCCGACTGGTCCGCGCAGGCCAAGACCGGCGACGGCTGCGTCGACGTCGAGGTCATCGAGGCCGCGTCCGCCGACGTGGCCGCCGCGATCGCCGCCACCTCGAAGAAGTCGCTGACCGGCGTCGGCCAGGCCAACGGCAAGACCCGCATCCCCGACGTGTGGGTGCCCGACTCGTCCCTGTGGCTCCAGCGCCTCCGCGCCGTCAACCCCGCCGGCCTCCCCGCCGACGCCAAGTCGATCGCCCGCAGCCCCATCGTCGTCGCCGTCCCCGAGCCGATCGCGACCACCTCCTTCGGCTGGCCCCAGACGAAAATCAAGTACACCGACCTGATCGGGAAGGTCGCCGGCGACCAGAAGGTCAAGCTCGGCATCGTCGAGCCCAGCCGCGACTCGACCGGCCTCGCCGGCCTGATGACCCTCGCCGCCGCCGCGACCGCCTCCGCCGGCGGCAACCAGACCCAGGCCACGCAGACCGCGACCGCCGCCCTCCGCGCGCTCGCCGCCGGCCGGTCCTCGCTGCGCGACGACCTCATGCAGAAGTTCCCGCGCGGCTCCGACCCGCAGGCACTCAGCGCCGGCCTGACCGTCGCGCCGCTGTCGGAGCAGGCCGTCATCCAGTACAACGCCCAGCAGCCGCCGGTCCGCCTCGCCGCGATCTACGCCGAGCCCGCGCCGCTCGCCCTCGACTACCCGTTCGTCATCCTCAGCAAGGAACGCACCGCCGCCGCCGAACAGCTGCTCAAGGTGCTCGGCGGCGACCAGTTCCGGGACCGGCTCGGCGCGATCGGCCTCCGCGGCTCCGACGGCGTCGCCGGCAAGGGCTTCCAGACCCCGACCGGCGCACCCACCTCCCTCACCGCCGGCCAGGTCCCCGACGCCGCCGCCATCGAAGGCCTGCTCACCAAGTGGCAGGCGATCACCCTCCCGGCCCGCATGCTCGCCGTCATCGACGTGTCCGGCTCCATGCTCACGAAGGTCCCCACCGCCGGCGGCGCCGACCGCATGACGGTGACCCTCGAGGCGGCCCGCCGCGGCATGCAGCTCTTCGACGACTCCTGGGCCCTCGGCGTGTGGACCTTCTCCACCCAGCTCGACGGCGCCAAGGACTACAAGCAGCTCGTCCCCATCGGCCCGCTGGTCAGCCAGCGCAACCAGTGCCTCCAGGCGCTGCAGGGCATCCGCCCCAAGCAGAACGGCGACACCGCCCTCTACGACACCATCCTCGCCGGCTACAAGGCCGTGCAGAGCGGCTGGGACCAGGGCCGGATCAACTCCCTCATCGTCATGACCGACGGCGAGAACGACGACCCCGCCGGCGGCCTCTCCCTCGAGCAGCTGATCGCCGAGCTCAAGGCGACCGCCGACCCGGCCAAGCCCATCCAGGTCATCCTCATCGGCATCGGCGACAAGGTCGGCGAGGGCGCCATGCGCCAGATCACCGACGCCGTCGGCGGCGGCACCTTCGTCGCCCCCGACCCGGCCAAGATCGGCGACATCTTCCTCCAGGCCATCTCGCTGCGCGGCCAGGCCGCCCAGCCCAAGTAGCTGTTACCCGCGTCCGGCTCACCGCCCCGCCATGATCCCGCACCGCACGGGATCACGGCGGGGCGGCGGCGCATACTGGGTGTGTGATCGCGGTGACCGGGGCGTCCGGGCAGGTCGGCAGACGAGTCGCGGCGGGGGTCCCTGAGGCGCGGCGGCTGACCCGCAAGGACGCCGAATACGGCGACACCGGCCGGATGCGGCAGGCGCTCGACGGGGTCGGGACGCTGTTCCTGGTCTCGGCGCGCGAGTCGGGCGACCGGGTCGCCGAGCACCGCAGCGCCGTCGACGCGGCCGTCGCGGCCGGCGTCCAGCGGATCGTGTACCTGTCGTTCGCCGGCGCCGCACCCGACTGCACCTTCACGTTCGGCCGGGACCACTGGCACACCGAGCAGCACATCCGGCAGACCGGCCTGCGCTGGACCTTCCTGCGCGACAACCTCTACCAGGAGATGCTGCCGATGCTCGCCGGCCCCGACGGCGTCATCCGCGGCCCCGCGGCCGACGGCCGGCTCGCCGCCGTCGCCTACGACGACATCGCCGCGAGCGCCGTCGCGGCACTCACCCAGGACGGGCACGACGGACGGACCTACGAGCTCACCGGGCCCGAGGCGCTGACCATGCACGAGGTCGCGGCCAGGCTCGGCCTCACCTACGTCCCCGAGACCGTCGAAGAGGCCTACGCGTCACGGGCGCACTACGGGGCGCCGGCGTTCGAGGTCGCCGGATGGGTCAGCTCCTACGAGGCGATCGCCGCCGGCGAGCTCGCGACCGTCAGCGACGACGTACGGCACCTGACCGGACGGGACCCGAAACCGCTCAGTCCCAGGTGAGCAGCTGGTCGACCGGCGCGTAGTCGTCGGTCAGGACCCGCGCTCCGCCGACGAACGCGCGAAGCTCCTCGCCGGTCAGGGAGTCCGGCATCGCCCGTACCGGCGACGTGGAAGCGAACACGACGAAGTTGCTGCCGGTCTCGCCCCGCAACGCGGGCCGCGGCGCCACCAGGGTCACGAACGGGAACACGGCGGCGATGGTCGCGACCTCGGCACGGACGAAGCGACGGGCCGGACCGTCGATGACGTTGAGCGCGTAGACACCACCCGGACGCAGCACCCGCCGGACGTCGGTGACCAGCTCGCGGGTCGTGAGATGCCACGGGACCGCGAGATGGCCGAACGCGTCACCGATGACCAGGTCACGCGACGCGGACGGCTGGCGGCGCAGACCCGCGCGGGCGTCACCGGTCTCGACCCGCAGCAGCGGACCCGTCCGCAGGCCGAGCCGCCGCCGGTCGAGCTCGACGAGCGCCGGATCCAGCTCCAGGACGAGGTTGTCGCTGCCCGGACGGGTCGCGGCCACGTACCGCGGCAGCGTGAACCCACCACCACCCACATGCAGCACATCCAGCGGACCCGCCGGCAGACCGTCCACATAGGACCCGATCCACTGGGTGTACGCGTACTCCAGATGCTTCGGGTCGCCGAGATCCACATAGGAGTGCTGGGCGCCGTTGAGGAACAGGACGCGCCCCTCACCCCCGTCCTCGCCGACGGCGGCACACGTGTACGCGGTCTCCACGTCGCACGGGGAAGGGGTGACGATGCCGAGCGGCACGCCGATCACGACGAACGCCGCGGCCGCCGACAGGTTGCCGGTGCGCCGCCAGTACCCGCCGAAGCCGAAGCCGGCAAGCGCCAGCACACCCGCCAGGACCAGCAGGATCACGCTCGTCGGCACGGTGGCCACCAACACGAACCCCGTCGCGAACGTCGCCGTGATCGCGCCGAGCGTGCCGACGCTGGACAGCCGGCCCACCACCCTCCCGGTGTGCGCGAGATCGGCCAGCTGCAGCTTCACCACCAGCGGGGTCACCGCCGACAGCAACGCCGCCGGCACGAACAAGGCCATCGCCGCGAGCAGCAGCACACTTGACGGCCCGGCGTCGCGCAGCCACGCACCGGCCACCCGGACGATCGGCAGCGTCGCGGCCGTCGCGGCGGCGCCCAGCAGCAACAACGGCGACAACAGCCGGCGCGGGTCGCCCCGCCGGTCCGCGAGCCAGCCACCGGTCCACGCGCCATACGCGATCGCGGCCAGGGCCACACCGATGATCGCGGTGCTGCTCGACAGCGTCACACCGACGTACGGCCCGACGAGCCGCAGCCCGACGATCTCCAGGACGAGCACGGCACCGCTGGTCAGGAACACCAGACCGGCGGCGATGCGGTTATTGAGGGGTGTCGCGGCATCCACCGCTCTAGCATGGGGCACATGTCCGATTCGACGCGCATACCTGCCAAGCCGACCCTCGATGGCCTCGAGGCGCGCTGGGTAAAGGTATGGGACGCCGAAGGGACCTACCGATTCGACCGGACCGCCACCCGCGACAGCGTGTTCTCGATCGACACGCCGCCGCCGACGGTGAGCGGGGCACTGCACATCGGCCACGTCTTCTCCTACACGCAGACCGACGCGATCGCCCGCTACCAGCGCATGCGCGGCCGGGACGTGTTCTACCCGATGGGGTGGGACGACAACGGCCTGCCCACCGAGCGGCGGGTGCAGCTCACGTACGGGGTGCAGTGCGACCCCGCCCTGCCGTACGACGAACACCTCGTCATCACGAAGACCCCCGGCGGCCCGCCCCAGAAGATCAGCCGGCGGAACTTCATCGACCTCTGCAAACGCCAGACGGAGGTCGACGAGCAGGCCTACGAGCAGCTGTGGCGCAACCTCGGCCTGTCCGTCGACTGGACCCTGCTCTACACGACGATCGGCGACCGGGCCCGGACCGCCGCCCAGCAGGGATTCCTCAACAGCCTCGCCCGCGGCGACGCGTACGCCGTCGACGGCCCGACCCTCTGGGACGTCACGTTCGGCACGGCGGTCGCGCAGGCCGAGCTCGAAGACCGCGAACGCCCCGGCGCCTACCACCGGATCCGCTTCGGCGACTTCACCGTCGACACGACCCGGCCCGAGCTGCTGCCCGCCTGCGTGGCCCTGGTCGCGCACCCCTCCGACGAGCGGTTCCAGCCGCACTTCGGCACGACCGTGCGCACGCCCCTGTTCCACGTCGACGTGCCGCTGCTCGCCCACCCCCTGGCCGACCCCGCGAAGGGCACCGGCCTCGTGATGGTGTGCACCTTCGGCGACCTCACCGACGTGACCTGGTGGCGGGAGCTCGACCTGCCGACCCGCACCGTCATCCAGCGCAACGGCCGGCTCGGCCTGCAACCGCCGCCCGGCGTCGACGAGGACCAGTACGCACTCGTCGCCGGCCTCACCGTCAACCAGGCCCGGGAGAAGATCGTCGCGGCACTGCGCGCCGACGGCATGCTCGAAGGCGAGCCACGGCCGATCACCCACGCGGTGAAGTTCTACGAGAAGGGCGAGAAACCCCTCGAGATCGTCGGCACCCGCCAGTGGTACATCCGCAACGGCGGCCGCTCGCCAGAACTCCGCGCCGCGCTGCTCGCCCGGGGCCGCGAGCTGCAGTGGACCCCGGCCCACATGCGCTCCCGCTACGAACACTGGGTCGAAGGCCTCACCGGCGACTGGGTGATCAGCCGGCAACGCTTCTTCGGCGTGCCGATCCCGCTCTGGTACCGCCTCGACGACGACGCCCACCCCGTCCACGACGACCCCATCGTGCCTTCGGCGCTGCCGATGGACCCGAGCAGCGACACGCCACCCGGCTACGACGAGTCGCAGCGCGGCCGGCCCGGCGGGTTCATCGGCGACCCCGACGTCATGGACACCTGGGCGACGTCCTCGCTGACCCCGCAGATCATCGGCGGCTGGCTCGACGACCCCGACCTCTTCACCCGGGTCTTCCCCATGGACCTGCGCCCCCAGGCCCACGAGATCATCCGGACCTGGCTCTTCTCGACCGTGCTGCGCGCCCACGTGGAGCACGACGTGCTGCCGTGGAAGCGGGCGTCGATCGCCGGCTGGATCGTCGACCCCGACCGCAAGAAGATCGGCAAGTCCAAGGACAACGCCGGCGACTCCCCGGAAGCCATGCTCGAACGGCACGGCGCCGACGCCCTGCGCTACTGGGCGGCCAGCGCCCGCCCGGGCGTCGACACAGCCCTCGACGTGAACCAGATGAAGATCGGCCGCCGCCTGGCCACGAAGCTCCTCAACGCGAGCCGCTTCGTGCTCGGCTTCCCCGTGCCCACCAGCGGTGCCGTCACCGAGCCCGTGGACCAGGCCCTGCTGGCCGCCCTGTCCACGGTGGTGACCGAGGCGACGGCGGCCTTCGAGGTGTACGACTACGCGCGCGCCCTCGAACGCACCGAACAGTTCTTCTGGTCCTTCTGCGACGACTACCTGGAGCTGGTCAAGTCCCGCGCCTACGGCGAGCTTCCCGCCGCCGACTCCGCCCGGACCGCTCTGACCACGGCGCTGTCGACCCTGCTGCGGCTGTTCGCCCCGTTCCTGCCCTTCGTGACGGAGGAGATCTGGTCCTGGTGGCAGCCCGGCTCCATCCACCGCGCCTCTTGGCCGACCGGCATCTCCTCCGCTGGCGGCGGGCCTTCCTCCGCGGCCGACGGCGGGCCTTCCTCCGCGGTTGACGGCGGACCTTCCTCCGCGGTTGACGGCGGACCTTCCTCCGCGGTTGACGGCGGCCTCTCCTCTTCCTTTCTAAACCTCCCCTCCACTGACATTTCCGACATTTCCCCTTTATCGGTTGCGACGGCGGTGCTGGCGGCGGTGCGGAAGGCGAAGTCGGCGGCCCAGCAGTCCATGCGGGCCGAGGTGGCGCTGCTGGCGGTGGCCGGCCCCGCGGCCGTCCTGGAGCAGGTCAAGGCCGACCTGACCGCGGCCGGCAACGTCCGGTCGTGGGCCATCACCGACGCTGAGGAACTGTCCGTTACCGTCACGTTGTGATGGAACTCCAGGCCATCGGGGTCCAACACCCCGCCGTGCGGCAGGTGCAGCACATCCAGAACAACACCGCACCCAACCGCTACAAGCTCTTCGTCGCCGAGGGCCTCTGGGCGCACAACATGCTCCTGGAGGCCGGCGCGCCGATCGACACGTTCTTCTGGTGCCCCGAGGCGATCTACGCCGACGAGGCCCACCGCCGCGCCGAGGAGATCGCCGCGCGGGCGGACCGGTCGTTCCGGATCTCGCTCCGGACCCTGGAGAAGATCTCCGAGCGCGACAAGCCCGACGGCCTGCTGTCCCTGGCCGCACTGCCCCGCTGGGACGCCGGCGATCTCCGGTTCGGCAAGACGTCGCTGGTACTGGTCGCCGACGGCCTCGAGATCCCCGGCAACCTCGGCACCCTGATCCGGTCCCTGGACGCCTGCGGGGCCGACTGCCTGGTGCTCACCAACCGCAAGACCCGCCTGACCCACCCGAAGGTCATCCGCGCCAGCCAGGGCACGATCCTCACCGTGCCGACGATCGAGTTCGAGCAGACCGCCGACGCCGTCGCCTGGCTCCAGCGCCACCGCTTCACGGTCCTCCTCGCCGACACCGACGAGGCGGTCAACTACCGCCAGGCGAACTACTCGGGCCGCACCGCCCTCGTCGTCGGCAGCGAACGCTACGGCATCGGCAAAGAGTGGTACGGCCACGGCTACCAGCGCGTCGCGGTCCCCATGCTCGGCTCGGGCGACTCCCTCAACGTCTCCGTCTCCGCCTCAGTCCTCCTCTACGAGGCACGCGCCCGCAAATCGTCCTGGTAACCCGCGCCGCAAATCGTCCTGGTAACCCGCGCCGCAAATCGTCCTGGTAACCCGCGCCACGAACCGCTGCGTGACGCACGCGCCCCCGGCTATGCACGCCCGCCGGTAACCCCGCCAGCACCGGCGACGAAGACGCGATGATCGTGCGCTATGAACGTCCGTCGGTAACGCGCGCTACGTACGTCCGCCGAGAACACGCGCTACGAGCGACCGCTGGTAATGCGCGTCCGCGGGCGAGTGGACGCGTCCGCGGACGGGTGCCGGTAACGCGCGCCTGCGAGCTGGCCGGGGTCAGTGGGGGTCTGCTGGTCGATGGCTGGCCGCACCGTGCTGGTGGGCAGCCTGCGCTGAACGTTCGCGGGTCCGGCACGCTTCGGGCTGGTGCCGCACCGCCTACTTGGCAACCTACACCACGCCTGCAAATTGACCTTCAAACCCGTATTCATGGCAGTACGTGCAGTAGTTCCTGCTGCTCAGAGTTACAGGGACTTGAGGTGGCGGGCGGCCTCGGGGAGGGGTTCGCCGACGGTGCGGTGCAGGGCGAGCCATAAGCCCGGGATCGCGCCGGCGGGTTCGCCCCGGGCGGCGAAGAGCGCCGTCAGCCAGTCGCTGGCCTCGCGGAGCAGCCTCGGGTCGTCGGTGAGCAGCGCCGCCGACAGGGCGTGCAGGGCGTGGTCGATCGCGTCGTCGAACAGGCCGCCGTCCTGCGAGGCCGGGTCCTGCGAGGCCGAGTCCTGAGGTCCGGTGTGGGGGGACTCGAGCCAGCTCCGGCGGGCCGTGGCGCGGAACTCGGCGAAGCGGACGACCATCTCGGCGTGCTCGTCGGCGCCGGCGTGGCGGGCGCGGTCCGTGGCGGCGCTGTGAAGGTCCCCGCGGGCGACGAGGCCGTCGAGCACCGCCGCGGCGGCGCGAGCGTCCTTCGCCCAGCCGGAGGCGCCCAGCGCCCGGGCCCGCGTGTCGTCCGGTCCGAAGGCGCCGCCGCCGACGAGGACCTGCAGGCCCGCCTCGCGGGCGGCGTCGATGAGGCGGCGGGCGGCGGGCAGGGAGGCGGCGACGGAGCAGCTGATCGCGACCGCGTCGGCGTCCACGTCGTCGAGGAAGCGGGCGAACTGGCGGGCGGGCATCGACGCGCCGAGGAAGGTGGTGCGCCAGCCGGCCGCCTGCAGGCAGTACCCGACCAGGCGGGCCGGCAGGCCGTGCCACTCGCGCTCCGCGCAGGTGAGGATCACGTGGCCGAGCGGGTCGGCGGGAGCGGCGATGCGGGCGCCGACGGCGAGGGCGACGGACTCGCTGATCGCGGTCGCGGCGTGCTCGTGGGCGACGGTCCACGAGCCGGCCGCCCAGCGCAGGCCGACCTGCTCCTGCGCGCGGCCCACGACGTCGAGCAGGACGTCGACCGGGTCGGCGCCGCCGTCGACCAGCGCGAGCGCGTGCGCCACGGCGCCCGCCGCGTCCCGGCGCTCTAGGAACGAGAAGTACGGCCCGAAGGGCAGAGCGGTCACGAGGCGGCCGCCCGCAGGGCCAGCACCGCCAGGTCGTCGCGTTGCGTGCCGTCGGAGCCTTCGAGGACGGCGATCTCGATCGCCTCCACCAGCGCGTCGACGCCCACCTGCGCGTACTGCGACAGCAGCTCGGCGAGGCGCCGCGTGCCGTCGCGGACGCTGTGGTGGCGGGCCTCGGTGACGCCGTCGGTGTAGAGGACGAGGGTGTCGCCGGGTGACAGGGTGACCTCCGCCGGCGTGTACTCGACCTCGGGGACCAGGCCGGCCGCGAGGCCGCGCACCGCGACGGGCTCCACCGTGCCTGAGGCGCGGACGGCCAGCGGCGGCGGGTGGCCGGCGGAGGCGACCTTCACGTGCAGGGCACCGCAGGGCTGGCGGCGGACCCGGCCGTAGACGGCGGTCACGTACCGGCCGGAGGCGGTGCCGTCGAGCATCGTGTTGAGGGCGCGGAGCACCGCGGCGGGGTCGCGGTCGACGGCGGAGGCGCCGCGGACGGTGTGCCGGGCCTGGCCGGTGACCACGGCCGCCTCGACGCCCTTGCCGGAGACGTCGCCGAGGACGAACGACCAGTCGTCGGGGCTGCCCCACGCGTCGTAGAAGTCGCCGCCGATCTCGGCGTCGGTGGAGGCGGCACGGTAGCGGGCGGCGAGCGCGCTGCCCTCCAGCTTCGGCAGCTCCGGCGGCCGGAGGCTGGCCTGCAGGACGGTGGCCACGCCGGCGCGCTCGGCATACCGGCGGGCGGCGTCCAGCGCGAGCGCGATGCGGACCGCCAGCTCTTCGGCGATGGAGATGTCCTCGGCGACGAACCCGAAGCCGGTGCGGCGGGCGAGCGTCAGCGTGCCGAACGTCGTGCCGCGGGCGGTCAGCGGCAGGCCCAGCACGTCGGCCGGGCGCAGCGCCGTGACCTGCTCGCGCATCCGCTCGTCGGGCACGAGGGCGAGCAGGCCGTCGGGCTCCAGCGGGTCCTGCTCCAGCGAGACGTGCAGTAGCTCCGGCCGCCCGGTGACCAGTAGCCTCGACTGCCCGTTGACCCCGTCGGCGTCGGGATGGCGCCGGGCCGCGGAGGAGGTGCCCGTCTTGTTGACGACGAGGCTGGTGTACGACGCCCCGTCCCGACCGATGAGCATGATCTGCGCCCAGTCGGCGAGGTGCGGCACGCATGCGGTCAGCGAGCGCCGGACGGTGTGCGGCAGGTTGAGCGACCCGGAGACGGTGCGGCTGGCGTCGGCGAGGAACTGGGCCCGCCGCTGGGCGACGGCCAGCATGGCGGCGTCGTCCAGCGCGTCCGGGGCACGCCCCACGAAGCCCAGGTCGCTGGTCATGGGTTCGAGTCTGCGTCGTACCCCGGACCGGGTCAAACGGTGTGAGCGTTTGAAGTCCGCCCAATGGGTACCACACACTGTTGACCAGCGATCAGTAGCCGATCCGTAGCTCGGTTCGCGAAAGGACACAGCGCAACGTGGTCAACGACGAGACAGTCTGGGAGCTGTCGGTGCGCCGCGAGGGGCAGCGGGCACGACTCGACACGGTGGGTGACCTGGATCTGGACACCGCACCGAAGCTGCTCACCGAGGTGGTCAAGCAGCTGGACGCAGGCGTGACGGAGCTGGTCATCGACCTGACCGAGCTCGCCTTCATCGACTCGAGCGGGCTGGGGACGCTGGTCGGCTGCTGGCGGCGGGCACAGCAGGCGGGCGCGACCTTGATCGTCGCCAACCCCAACGACGACGTGTCCATGACCCTGGAGATCACCGGTCTGGACCAGATCCTGCCGATCAGGGACGAGAAGCAGGCCGCCTGATCGACGAGCGGACGAGAAGCAGGCCGCCTGAACAACGGGCATCAGCGCTGACAAACGAGTACAACGACCACCAGCGCTGATGAACGGGAAGGACGCCGGCCTAGATCAGCTCGGCCCAGACGATCTTGCCGATCGGTTGCGGGCGGACGCCCCACGAATGGGCCAGCCGCGACACGATGAACATGCCCCGCCCCGAGGTGCTGGTCTCGTTGTCGATCTCGGTGATCCGTGGCAGGGCGGGGCTCGCGTCGCCCACCTCGATGAGCACCGCGCCGTCGCGGCGCAGCAGGCGCAGCGCGGCCGGCGGGATGCCGTGCCGCAGCGCGTTGGCGACCAGCTCGTGCCCGACCATCACCGCGGCGCGGGTGAGGTGGGGCAGGTCCCACACATGTAGCGCGCGCGTGATCACCCGGCGGGCCTGACGCGCCTCGCCGACGGGCACCTCGACGCTGACCGCGTCCGCGCCGGGCGCGACGAGGTCGTCGGGGTCGACCGTGAACACGTACCTCATGGTGCCCGCTCACGCCCCCGTTGAACAGTGACACGGCACCGCGAGTCGGGCAGGTGACAGGTTTGCGGCAGGTCTGCGATGGGCAAACCGAAACCCAATCGAACTCCAGGGGGGCCCGTAATGCTCGTCCAGCCAGAAATGACGGTCGCCGGTGGCGCGCAGCGCTCTTCGGACCTGCGTGCCGCGCTGTCGGCGCGTCATCAGGAGCTCGCCGACGAGTATGCCGAGGCGGTCGCCGAGATGACCCTCGCGGGTGTGGTCGACGCCGGTGACGACGTCGCCGACCTGGGCACCAAGGCGTTCAGCCGGGACCAGGAGCTCGCCCTCGCGCTGTCGATCCGCGGCCGGATGGACCAGGTGGAGCGGGCGCTGGAGCGGCTCGCGGATGGCACGTACGGCCGGTGCGAGCGCTGCGCCGAGGACATCCCGGTCGCCCGCCTGACGGCCTTCCCGTCGGCGACCCTCTGCGTCCACTGCAAGAGCCTGACCGAGCGCCGGTAACGACCACCGCGAGAGCCTGACCGAGCGCCGGTAACGGAGAAGGCGGCGCTAGTGGCGGGCGCCGCTGGCGCTCAGCCGCTCGACGACCCCGAGGGCCCGGTGCGCCGCGCTCTGCAGGTGCGGCAGGTAGTCCGCGGCGGCGGAGTCGGCGGCGAGGTCCTCGGACAGGAACGCCACATAGTTGAGGATGGCGCCCAGCGCGTTGGAAAGGTCGTGGGCCCCGTCGGCGATCTCGGCCCGCAACAGGGCGAGCTCGTCGGCCGGTTCCGTCGCGCCCATCCGTCCCCCTGGCTAGAGTGAGTCCCGTTCTACTGTTACGGGGCGTAGTCGAATGGTAACTCTAGTCACAACACTGCTCGTAGTAGCGGTGTTCTTGCGTGCACTTGTGGGGTACGCCGCCACCCGGGATCCGATCCAGCGGGACATCACGCTGATCTTCCTGCCCCCGGTGGTGGTGTGCGCCACCGCGATGGCCCGCCAGGTCCTGGTGAGCCCGCTGCCGCTTGCCGCGAGCGCCGCCTCGACCGCGCTGCTGATGCTGCAGCCGTACCTGACGCTGCGGCTCACCGCAAAGCTGCGGCACGTGCCGGCCTGGCTCAGCCGCGCCCTGCTGGTCGCGCTGCTCGCCAGCATCGCCGCCGTCGCGGTCGCGCCTCGGCCGCTCAACCTCGGCTACCTGCTGCTGGCCACCGGCGCGTTCACCGTCACCGAGGTGATCGCCGGCACGTACCTGCTGCTCGGCGCCCAGCGGCGCTCCGGCGCGGCCCGGGCCAGGCTGCGGCTCGCCGGGGCCGCCACCTACCTGTTCGTGCTGATGATGCTGATGCTGTTCACCGGCGCCGTGCTGTACCCGGGCACCACCAGCTGGCTGGCGCCCGCCGGCCGGGTCGTGGCGCTGGTGTCCGCGATCGGCTACCTGGTCGCGTTCATACCGCCCGCGTGGCTGCGGCGGATGATGTCGGCCACCGTCTGGTACGAGGCGACCGAGGACCTCCAGCGGCTGCCGGCCGCCGTCAGCACCGGCCAGGTGTGGCGCCGCTACGTCCAGGTGGTGCACGAGACGACCGGCGCCGACGCCGTCGTGCTGGTCCGCACCGCCCCCGACGACCGCCTGGAGCAGGTCGCCGCCGTCTGCCGCTCCGGCGCCAGCGTGCCGCACGAGCCGATGCCCGAGCTGACCGCCGCCGACCTGCAGGCGCTCCTGACCGCCAGGCAGCCGGCCAGGGGAGACAAGAGCGAGTTGGCCGCCTGGTACGCGCAGACCACCGGCGCCCAGTACGTCACCGCGCTCGAGCTGCCGCTGGCGCAGGGCGAGCGCGGCGCCGTGCTGCTGCTCGACCACTACCGCGCCCTGTTCACCGTCGACGACCTGCGCCTCGCGGCGGTGCTCGGCGGCCAGGCCCAGGTCCTGGCGGAGCGCAGCACCATCGTCGCCGAGCAGCGCCGCCTCGCCGAGCAGCTGGCCGAGTCCGTGGACGCGCTCACGTACGCCAGCCAGGCCAAGAGCGACTTCCTCGCCGGCATGAGCCACGAGCTGCGCACCCCGCTGAACGCGATCATCGGCTTCAGCGACCTGATGCGCGCCGAGCACCCCGACGGCGACCGGCGCGCCGTGCCCGCCGAGTGGGTCGACCACATCCACAACAGCGGCCGGCACCTGCTCTGCCTCATCAACGACATCCTCGACCTGGCGAAGGTCGAGGCCGGGCGGATGGAGCTGCACCCGGAGCCGCTCGCCCTCGACGCCGCGGTCAACGACGTGATCACCGGCCTGCGGCCGCTCACCGACCGCAAGCGCCTCGAGGTGACGATCGACGTGCCGCGGGTCGGGGTCCTTGTCGACCCGCTCCGGTTCCGGCAGATCCTGGACAACCTGCTGTCCAACGCGATCAAGTTCACGCCCGAGGGCGGCCGGATCTCGCTGACCGCCGCGCAGGGGGCCGGCGAGGTCGCGCTGACCGTCGCCGACAGCGGGGTCGGCATCGCCGCGGCGGACCACGGCCGCGTCTTCGAGGAGTTCCAGCAGGTCGGCGACGCCGCCCAGCGGAAGGCCGGCACCGGGCTCGGCCTCGCGCTGACCCGGCGGCTGGTCGAGGCGCACGGCGGCTCGATCGCGCTGCAGTCCGCGCTCGGCGAGGGCAGCCGTTTCACCGTACGGCTCCCGGACGCCACCGCCGAGATCCCCGACGCCGCGACCGACGAACCGCTCGCGGACCGGAGCGTCAGCGCGAGCTCCGTGCGCGGCCGGGTGCTGATCATCGACGACGACGCCCGGGCGGCCGAGCTGCTGCGCACCTACCTCAGCGCCGCCGGATACCGGGTGCGGGTCGCGCCCGGCGGCAGCGAGGGCCTGGTCGCGGCGCGGAGCTGGACGCCCGACGCGATCCTGCTCGACGTGATCATGCCGGACATCGACGGCTGGGACGTGATCCGGGAGCTCAAGCAGGAGGACGCGCTGCGCGACATCCCCGTCTTCTTCGCCACTATCGTCGACGACCGCAGGGCCGGGCTGTCGCTCGGCGCCACCGACTTCTTCGTCAAGCCCGTCGACCACGACCTGCTGCTCGCCCAGCTCGCCCGGCACATCGTCCCGGCGAAGGGGGCCGGCGCCGAGGGCGCCTCGGTGCTGGTGGTCGACCGCGACGACCAGACCCGGCACGTCGTCGAGCAGCACCTCCGCGACGGCGGCATCGACGTCGTCACCTGCGACGACGGCCCGGAAGGGCTGCGCCTGTCCCGCGACCGGCGCTTCGACCTGATCATCTGCGACCTGCAGATGGCCGACGTCGACGGCTTCGCGCTCCTCGCCGGGCTCGAGGGCGACCCGGCGACCAGGGGGATCCCGGTCCTGGCGCTGACCGAGCCGGACCTGTCCGACGCCGACCGGGTCCGCCTGACCGGCAAGGTCATCGGCACCATGCCCCGCAGCGCCGCCGCCTCCGACGGCGTCCGCGAGTGGGTCGACCTGGCCGCCGTGGCCAGCACACTGTCCGACGCACGCGGAAACGGAGCGATCTGACATGAGCAGGCCTGGCGCAGCGGAGGTGACGGCATGAGCAAGGTTCTGCTGGTCGAGGACGAGGAGCTGAACCGGGTCCTGGTCCGGGCGATCCTCGCCCGTGCCACCGACGACATGATCCGCCGGATCGAGCTGGTGGAGGCGGGCAGCCTCCAGGTGGCCCGCGACGCGCTCGCGGAGCACGCCGTCGACCTGATCCTCCTGGACGTCAACCTGCCCGACGGCAACGGGCTCAGCCTCGCCGCCGATCTCAGCGCCCAACCGGACCGCCCGCAGGTGATCGCCCTGACCGCGAGCGTGCTGCCGCACGAGCGGGCCGCGGCGATGAGCGCCGGCTGCGACGCGTTCCTCGACAAGCCCTACGGCGCGCAGGACCTATTGAAGATCATTGGTGAGCATCTCCCCTGATGGCCGGGTTTGAGCGTCACCTACCCGTGGGTAGGTGAATTGACGCTCACTCGTCGTCGCTGGGGAGGAACGGGTGCGAACACTCGCCGATGGTCTCCGCCTACAGATGGACGCGCTGGACTACGTCCTGCTGTCGCTCTACTTCATCACCGTCCTGGGCGTGGGCCTCGCCGCCCGCCGCTCCATCAAGAACAGCGCCGACTTCTTCCTGTCCGGGCGTTCGCTGCCCGCCTGGGTGACCGGTCTCGCGTTCGTCTCCGCCAACCTGGGTGCCCTGGAGATCCTGGGCATGGCCGCCAACGGCGCCAAGTACGGGATGATGACCGTCCACTACTACTGGGTCGGCGCCGTTCCGGCGATGGTGTTCCTCGGCATCGTCATGATGCCCTTCTATTACGGCTCCAAGGTGCGCAGCGTCCCCGAGTACATGCGGCGCCGCTTCAACCGCCCCGCCCACCTGCTCAACGCGCTGTCGTTCGCGCTCGCCCAGGTCCTCATCGCCGGCGTCAACCTGTACGCGCTCGCGCTGATCATGCAGGCGCTGCTCGGCTGGCCGCTATGGACCGCGATCGTGGTCGGGGCCGCGATCGTCCTGGCGTACATCACCCTCGGCGGTCTCTCCAGCGCGATCTACAACGAGGTCCTCCAGTTCTTCGTGATCATCGCCGGGCTGCTGCCGATCGCGATCATCGGCCTGGTGAAGGTCGGCGGGATCAACGGGCTGTTCGACGCGGTCCGCGACACGAAGCTCGGCGAGGCCGGCCTGCACACCTGGGCCGGCACCGGCGGCAGCGACAATCCGCTCGGCGCGCCCTGGTGGGGCATCGTCTTCGGGCTCGGGTTCGTGCTGTCGTTCGGCTACTGGACGACGAACTTCGCCGAGGTCCAGCGTGGCCTGTCGGCGCGGAACATGAGCGCCGCCCGCCGGACGCCGATCATCGCGGCCTACCCGAAGGTCCTCATCCCGTTCGTCACCGTCATCCCGGGCCTGGTCGCGCTCGTCACGGTCAAAGGGCTCGGCGCCGACCAGGGCGACCTGCAGTACAACAACGCCATCCCCCTGCTGATGCGCGAGTTCCTCCCGAACGGTGTGCTCGGCATCGCGGTCACCGGCCTGCTCGCGTCGTTCATGGCGGGCATGGCCGCCAACGTCTCCGGGTTCAACACCGTCTTCACGTACGACATCTGGCAGGAGTACGTGAAGCGGGACAAGCCCGACGGCTACTACCTGCGCATCGGCCGCTGGATCACGGTCGTCGGCGTCATCATCGGCATCGGCACCGCGTTCATCGCCTCCGGCTACAGCAACATCATGGACTACATCCAGGCCCTGTTCTCGCTGTTCAACGCCCCGCTGTTCGGTGCGTTCATCATCGGCATGTTCTGGAAGCGGATGACCGCGTGGGCGGGCTTCTGGGGGCTGCTCACCGGCACGGTCGCGGCGTTCATCGTCTACGCCGGCTACAAGTGGTGGGGCTGGTTCACGTTCGGCTCCGACCTCGACGAGTCGTTCTGGGGCGCCGGCATCGCGTTCGTGACCGTCGCGATCGTCTCCGTCGTCGTCACCCTCTTCACCACCCGGAAGACCGACGAGGAGCTCAGCGGCCTCGTGTACGGCGTCGGCGACCACGACCTGAGCGCCGGCGAGCTCGCCGGTGACCGGGCCTGGTACCGCTCCCCGATCCTGCTCGGCGCCGGCGCGCTGATCCTGGCCTTCGCGTTCTACCTGCCGTTCCTGTAGGGGGTGCTGCACATGTCCGACCAGCCGACGAAAGCGGAGACCGCCAGGGCGGCCCGGTTGTTCGACGTCCGCCGCGTCATCGGCGGCCTGTTCACCGTGTACGGCGTGATCGTCACCATCGTCGGCCTGTTCGACTCGCAGGCCGAGATCGACAAGGCCGCCGGCGTGCGGATCAACCTGTGGATCGGGCTCGGCATGCTCGCGCTCGGCCTGCTGTTCCTGCTGTGGCAGTGGTGGCGGCCCGCCGAGCCGCCGCCGGCGAGCGACATCCCACCGGCGGGCCAGATTCGGGAGTAACAGCCAGTTCCGGGCTCCGGCGCGACGGGGGACACTGCGCGGCATGGAAATCGTGCTCGCTGACATCGCGCCGGACCCGGAGCCGTCCGCGACCGGAGTGGCGGTCGTGGTCGTGATCGGCGGGATCGTGGTGGTGACCGCCGTCATCGTGCTCGTCGTGTGGCTGCTACGCCGGTCCCGGTCCTAGAGCAGCCCAGAGCGGCCCTAGGACACCAGCCCGATGAGCACCGACGCGGCGTTCGCCCCGAGACTCGTCACCAGCAGCAGCGCCGGGTCGCGGCGGCACGCCAGCCACAGCGCCGCCGCCTCGACCACCACGACCGCCGCCTCCGCGCCCCACAGCGCACCCGCGGACGGGCGCGGCGCCAGCGACCACCACAGCACCGGGTGCGTCAACAGGTTCACGGCGACCCCGAGCAGCGCCGCCTTCCGCCAGGCCACCAGGCGGAGCGCCGTCAGCGCCAGCACGTACAGCGGAACCTCCACGGCGAGGGTCAGCAGCAGCGCCGGGATCACCACATGAAGGTAACGCTGCAGTTCCTGGTCGCCGCCGGTGCCGCCCTCACCGTCGCCCTCGGCGCGCCGCTCGCCACGACCGTGCTCGGCCTCATCGCGTTCGGCGTGCTGCACAACGTCCTGGAGCTGCGCTACGTCACCGGGCGGTTCGCGCCGGTGCTCAACGGCCGGTTCCTGGCCGTGCTGCTCGGGCTGATCACCGCGATCGTGCTCTGCCGGCTCGCCGCGATCGTCGTCGGCCAGCCGGCCCGCACCGCGGAGATCCTCATCGGCTACGCCGTCCTCGCCGCCGGGTGCGCGCACGCGCTGCGCGGCTGGCTGCTCGGCCTGTCCGGCGCGGTCCTCGCGGTCGCCGGCGCGGTGTCGCTGACCTGGCCGGCCTACCACTTCGTGGTCCTCGCGCACCTGCACAACGTCGTGCCGCTGTTCTTCCTGTGGGAGTGGGCCGCGACCCTGCCACCCGCGACCCGCCGCTGGTTCCGGGGCATCCAGGTGGGCTGGGTGTTCGTGCTGCCGTCGCTGCTGCTGTACGGCGTCGCCGACGCCGCGCTGCGGGACGTCTCCGCCTCGGCGGTGGCCTCGTTCGCCGGCGACCCCGCGAAGATCGTCGCGCTCAGCGCCCCACCCGGTGCCGACACGGTCATCGGCGCGCGGTTCCTCGTCGTGTTCGCGTTCCTGCAGACCATGCACTACTTCGTCTGGGTCTGGTTCCTGCCGCGGCACGCGCCGGACGCGGCCAGGGCCTTCGAGCGGCGGGTGCCGTGGCTGCGCGGCCCGCGCGCCTGGGCCCTCGGCGCGGGCCTCGGCGGCGTCCTCGCCATGCTCTTCGCCGTCGACTACGCCTCCGGCCGGGCGATGTACGCGGCATTCGCCTCGTACCACGCGTACCTGGAGTTCCCGGTGTTGCTCGCGTTGCTCCTCGGTGCCGATGCAGCGCGTTCACAGCTGGTTTTCAGGGAAACCGGACCCGGCAGCCAGGAAGCGGCGGCAATGTCGACGGTGACAAGGGAACACTGACGCACCTGGGAGCGAATCATGACGCGGCTGCTTGTGGTCGACGACGAGCCGGACATCGTCGAGCTGCTGTCCGCGAGCCTGAAGTATCACGGCTACGACGTGGCCAGCGCCACCAGCGGCCGGCAGGCGATGGAGGAGGCCCGCCGCTTCCGCCCCGACATGATCCTGCTCGACGTCATGATGCCCGAGCTCGACGGCTTCGAGGTGCTGCGCAAGCTGCGCGGCGAGGGCACCCGCGTGCCGGTCCTCTTCCTCACCGCCCGCGACGCCACCGAGGACAAGATCAAAGGCCTGACCCTGGGCGGCGACGACTACGTCACCAAGCCCTTCAGCCTGTCGGAGATCCTCGCCCGCATCCAGGCCGTCCTGCGCCGCGTCGCCGACCCGGCCGGCGGCGCCGCGGCCGCGTCGTCCCGGCTGACCTTCGCCGACATCGAGCTCGACGAGGACACCCACGAGGTGTTCAAGGCGGGCCAGGAGGTCCAGCTGTCGCCGACCGAGTTCAAGCTGCTGCGCTACTTCATGACCAACCCCGGCCGCGTCCTGTCCAAGGCCCAGATCCTCGACCACGTCTGGCAGTACGACTTCGGCGGCGACGCCGGCGTCGTCGAGTCCTACGTGTCGTACCTGCGCAAGAAGATCGACACCTCGGAGCCCCGCCTGCTCCAGACCCTGCGCGGCGTCGGCTACTCCCTCCGACTGCCACGGACATGAACGCCTGGCCGCTCCGCGTCAAGCTCGTCGCCCTGATGCTGTCGCTCCTCACGGTCGCACTGGCGATCACCGGCGGCATCGGCGTCTACAGCACCCGCAACTACCTGGACGACAAGCTGCGCAACCAGCTGCGGGAAACCGCGCCGCGGGCGGGCGGGGGCTGCACCCCCGCGGGACTGCCCAAAACGTCGACGGGTCCCAACGGCCGTCGAGGTCCCGCACTGCCCAGTGGCTACTGGTCCGCCTGCATCGCCCCTGACGGCACCATCACCAGGTCGGAGTTCGAGCCGGTGGACGACGGGCAGGCCGAGCCCAAGCTGCCCGCCAACATCAGCGACCTGAGCGGTCCCGGCCCGTTCTTCACGGTGCCGTCGACCAACGGCACCGGCCATGACTGGCGCGTCCTCTTCGCCAAGGGCCCCGACGGGTTCGTCATGGTCGCGTTGAGCGAGGACGAGATCGACGCGACGGTCACCCAGCAGATCTGGGTCACCGTGGGCGTCGGGGGCGGGGTCCTGCTGCTGCTCGCGGTGGTCGCGTACCTGCTCGTGCGGTCCAGCCTGCGGCCTCTCGTCGAGGTCGAGCAGACCGCGGAGGCGATCGCGGCGGGTGACCTGACGCGGCGCGTACCAGAGGCGCATCCGAGAACCGAGGTCGGCGGCCTGTCGACGGCGTTGAACACGATGCTCGGGCAGATCGAGACCGCGTTCGAGGAGCGGCGGGCCAGCGAGGAGGCGGCCCTCGCGTCGGAGGAGCGCATGCGCCGCTTCGTCGCCGACGCCAGCCACGAGCTGCGCACCCCGCTGACGTCGATCCGCGGCTTCGCCGAGCTGCACCGCCAGTCGGGCGGCGCCGACGAGACCGTCGGCCGGATCGAGCACCACGCCACCCGCATGGGCCTGCTCGTCGACGACCTGCTGCTGCTCGCCCGGATGGACCAGCAGCGCCCGCTGGAGAAGAAGCCGGTCGACCTGCTGGCCCTGGCCACCGACGCGATGATCGACGCCCGGGTCACCGCCCACCACCACAAGCTGCGCCTGCGCACCCTCGGCGGGGGCGACGACGACGTGGACCTGGAGGAGCCGGTCGTCCTCGGCGACGAGACCAGGCTGCGCCAGGTGCTCCAGAACCTCATCACCAACGCGTTGACGCACACCCCCGCCGGCACCGAGGTGACCGTGTTCGTCGGGACGGAAGGCCGCGACGTGGTCCTCGAGGTCGCCGACAACGGTCCCGGCATGACCCAGGAGGACGCCGACCGCGTCTTCGAACGCTTCTACCGCACCGACCCGAGCCGCACCCGCGCGCTCGGCGGCTCCGGCCTGGGCCTGTCGATCGTCAGCGCCCTGGTGACCGCACACGGCGGCAAGGTCACCCTCCGCACCGCCCCTGGCGAGGGCGCCGCCTTCCGCGTCACCCTCCCCCTGCACACCCCCGGAAAGCCGTGATCCGGAAGACCTTGTGTACCCAGGGGTGCACAAGGTCTTCCGGATCATTGAGAGCGGGACGTTACGGGTGGGTCCAGGTCTGGGCGCCCGTGCCGTTGCAGTCGTAGATCTGCAGCTGGGTGCCGTTGGTGGTGGTCGAGCCGGGGATGTCCAGGCACTTGTTCGCCTGGGGGTTGCGGATCGAGTTGTTCGCGCCGATCACCCACTGCTGGGCCGCGGTGCCGTTGCACGTGTAGAGCTGCACCAGCGTGCCGTTCGTGGTGCCGCTGGCCTTCACGTCGAGGCACTTGCCGGCCAGGCCGGTGATGGTGCCGTTGGCGTTGACGGTCCACTGCTGCGCGCCGGTGCCGTTGCAGTCGTAGATCTGGACCTTGGTGCCGTCGGCGGTCTGGCTCGCGTTGATGTCGGCGCACTTGCCCAGCGCCGTCAGCGTGCCGGTCCGCGCGCCGCCCGGGGTGCCGATGCCCGGGCCGGTGAAGGTGTAGCTGTCCAGGTCGAGGATCGCCCCCGAGCCGCCGGTGAACACGATGTACAGGTCGTGCGTCCCGTCGTCCGGCTTCGTCACCGGCCCGCTGACCTCGGCGTAGGTCTCCCAGCCGCCGGTGTTGGGCACGGTGAGGCGGGCGACCTCGGTGCCGGTGGGGGAGTCGTAGCGGAAGGAGACCGTGCCGCCGCCACCGCCGGAGGAGACGCGCGCCTTGACGCCCGTGATGTTCTTCAGCGACACCGCGTGGTGCCGGACGCTCTCCCCGGACTGGATGTCGCCGAGCCGCTTGCCGCCGTCGGCCGCGGCCGCCGTGATGACCTGCGGGCCGGACAGCGACACGTAGTGCTCGGCCTGCCAGTACTTGGGCCAGAGGGTGAACTCCGACGAGCCGGTCAGCGGCACCGAGCCGGCCGCGCCGTTGTCGGTGTAGGTGGCGCGGACGACGAAGAACAGCACCGAGTCGGGCCCGGCGTGCACCGGCCCGGTGTTGAAGGTGGCGGAGCAGCCGGTGCCGGAGCCCTCGTCGTGGGCGTGCTCCTGGTGGCCGAGCGCGACCGCGATCACGATCTTGGAGCAGTCGATCGGGCCGTCCTGCGGGTCGGTGGCCGAGGCCGTGACCGTGAAGTTGTCATTCCAGTCGAACATGCCGCCCGCCGGGACGCCGGAGATCGTGACGGTCGGCCGGTTGTTGCCGACGGTGATCGGCACGAGCGTCGTGCCGGTGTGGCCCGCCGGGTCGCGCACCGTCAGCCGTGCCTGCTTCGCGCCGTTCGTCGTGTACGTGTACGACGGGTTCGCCGCGGTGGAGTCCGTCGTGCCGTTGTTGTCGAAGTCCCAGGCGTACGTGATGGCGTCGCCGTCAGGGTCGCTGGAGCCGGCGCTGGAGAAGGTCACCGCGAGCGGCGCGAGCCCGTTGTCCTTGTTGACCGTGGCCTTGGCGACCGGCGACCGTCCACCCTGGACATAGTTGATTTTGTACAGGCCGGCGTCGGCGGCTCCGGAGAAGTAGCCGCTGCCGTACTCCAGCATGTACATCGAACCGTCGGGGCCGAACTGCCAGTCGATCGGGTGCACGAAGGGCATGCCCGCGTTGACCGGCTCGATCCCGCCGGAGACCGGGTTGCCGGTGGCCGGGTTGTTGTTGTCGAAGTTGACCATCTTGACCCAGTTGCGGCAGTACTCGGAGATGATCCACTTGTTGTCGTAGTACTGCGGCCACTTCACCGACGAGTTGAGGTTGGGGTCGTAGTGGTACACCTCGGTGTGGTTCGGCGAGCCGCACCCGCCGGGGCTGTCCAGCTGCGGCCACTGCACGCTGCCGCCGTGCTGCTCCCAGACCAGCGCCGGCTTGGTCGCCGGCAGCTGCTGCAGGCCCGTGTTGCGGGGCGAGTTGTTGACCGGCCCGGTGCTGCCGCCGCACGGGAACCAGCCGCGCGGCGCGTTGGCCGCGAAGTCCCAGTCGTTGTAGGCCACGTTCGGGCCGCCGCAGTAGGGCCAGCCGTAGTTGCCGGGGCCGCTCGCCCGGTTGAACTCGTCGAACGCCGCCGGCCCGCGGTTGGCGACCGTCGCACCCGCGTCGGGGCCGACCTCGCCCCAGTAGAGGGTGTTGTTGGCCTTGGTGTCGACCCAGATCCGGTACGGGTTGCGCGTGCCCATGATGTAGATCTCGCCCCGGGTCTGCGCGCTCTGCGCGAAGAGGTTCCCGGCCGGGATCGTGTAGGTGCCGTTGCTCTCCGGGTGGATCCGGTTGATCTTCCCGCGTAGGTCGTTGGTGTTGCCCGAGGTGCGCTGGGCGTCGTACTGCGGGTCGCGGTTGGTCCGCTCGTCGATCGGCGCCATGCCGGCCGAGTCGCCGCCGGAGTTGGTGTTGTCACCGACCGCGAAGTAGAGGTTGTTGTTGCTGTCCCAGGTCATCGACCCGGCCGAGTGGCAGCACAGGTTCCGCTCGGTCGGCCACTCGATGATCATGTCCTCGCTGGCGGGGTCGAGGACGTTGGTCGAGGGGTTGAAGGTGAACCGGGAGATCCGGTTGACCAGCGGCGTCACCTTCGGCGAGTAGAAGATGAAGACCCAGCGGTTGGTGGCGAACTGCGGGTGCAGCGTGATGCCGATCAGCCCGTCCTCGAAGCGCGCGTCCAGCTGGAGCGTCAGCGCCACGGTCGTGGACTGGGTGGTGGGGTTGTACAGCCGGACCTGGCCGCCGGCGGCGGTGGTGCCCCGGTTGATGTACATGACCTTGCCGTCGGGCAGGACGGCCAGCTCGATCGGCTCGCCCATGGTCAGCCCGCCGTCGAGCTTGACCTTCTCGAAGTCGCTGGCGGGCGGCGGTGCCGCGGCGGCGGGAGCGGGGGCGGCGGCCTCGACGGTCGCGAACGTCGCGAGACTCACGAGACTCGACGCGATCAGGGCCAGGGCTGACGTGCCGACGGTCCATCGTCGGCGGTGGGGGTGTTTCACCGGACCTCCTGTGAGCGGACTGCCCGATGGCCTCCCGCCGACTGGAGGACATCGATGTGCGCCAGACAGTAACGTCTTTCGTTCGAAAGCAACAGACTTTCCTCGATATTGACGAAAGTCGGTTACCTCTTCCGTGGTTGGCCCTACCGGAGGCCCGCGACAGTTGGGTATGAAATGAGGGTGTTCGATGAATGGGTCGACCTCTGGGACGTGACCCTTCGAATCCGGCGCGAAGGCTCGGGCCCGCCGGTGCTGCTCCTGCACGGGCACGCGGGCACCCTGGAGGTCTGGGACGAGCTCGCCCCGCTCCTCGCCGCGCACCACACCGTGGTCCGGCCGGACCTGCGCGGCCACGGTGCGTCGGCCCGGGCGACCGACGAGGACTGGCCGGCGCTCGTCCACGAGATGGTCCTGGACAGCCTGGCGCTCATGCACTCGCTCGGCCACGACAGCTTCGCCGTCGTCGGCAGGGACCTCGGCGGCCACGTCGCGGCGGCGCTGGCGGCGGAGCACCCGACGAAGATCGACCGGCTGGTCGCCGTCGACGCCGTCCCGCTGCCCCCGCCGGCATGCCCCACGCTCGTCCTGTGGTCGGACGGGCCGCCGTTCACCGAGTCCCTGCTCGACTTCCTCAGGCCCGGTAGAACATGACCGCCGCCGGGTCGTGCGCCGGCAGCGGGTAGGTGTGCGTGAGCTTCAACGCCTGGTCGAGCACCTTGACCTCGGTCGCGGTCACCACGACCAGGCCGCCGTCCGGGCGGAACCAGACGTGCTCGAACGCGCCCAGCTGCAGGCGCATCCGCTTGACCGTGTTGTAGACCACCACCGTGCGGTACACGTGGCTCGGGTCGCTGTTGACGTTGCCCAGCGCCACCAGCAGGCCGCTGTCGGAGACCGCCTGCACCGAGGTCGGGCAGCCCGCCGTGCGCTCGCACTCGTCCAGCCCGGTGACCGGCACCGTCCGCGTCGCGCCCGCGCCCTCGGTCGAGACCTTGAGGTCGTTGCCCTGGAACAGGTAGGCGGTCGTCACGCCGCTCGGCGAGTACGCCAGGTACTGCGGCCGGTCCGGGAGAGGGTGGGCCGCGCCGGTCGCCACGTCGTACCGGACGCCGCCCGCGACCAGCGCCGAGCCGTCGGGCGTCCAGACGACGGTGTTGCCGCCGTCCCACCGGACGTTCTTCGCCACCACGTGACGGGCGCCGCCGTTGGTGGCGACCACCAGGTCGCCCGGGGCGATCCGGTCGCGGTCCGGGGACGTGTTGATCGCCAGCCGGGTCCCGTCGGGCGACGGCGTCGCGTACATGTCCTCGCCGGTCGCGGTGCCGAAGTTCACCGTCTGCGGGGTTCCGCCGGCGTACCGGTGAAGCTCGATCGCCTTGCCGGCCTTCAGGGTGAGGAAGGACAGCGCGCCCGGGATCGCGGCAGCGGGCGACGGCGGCGCCGAGGAGGGCGAGGAGGACGGCGCGGACGACGGCGCGGACGGCGATCGGGACGGCGTGGCCGAGACGGCCGGCGCCACGTCCGGCCGGGTGTCCTCGTGCCGGACCTTCAGCAGGGCCGCGCCGCCGGTCAGGGCCACCGCCACCGCCACCCCGGCGGCCGAGGCGGCCAGCGTCCGGCGCGTCCGCAGCCGCCGCGACGTGCGGTCCACCCGCTGCCGCAGGCCGGCCAGGTCGGTGCCGGCCATCTCGCCGGCGAGGTCGTCCAGGCGATCGTGCAGGTTCATCGGAACATCCCCTCCGTCGCCGTGCCGGCGTGGTCGTCCGGCAATGCCCTGCGCAGCGCCGCCAGCCCGCGGGCGAGGTGGCTCTTGAGGGTGCCGACCCGGCACCCCAGCAGCTCGGCGGCCTCCGCCTCGCTGCGGTCCTCGAAGTAGCGCAGGACCACGGCCGCGCGCTGGCGGGCCGGCAGCGTCAGCAGCGCCTGCCGCAGTGCCAGTCGCAAGGCCAGCCGGCTGGTCGCGTCCGTGGCATGGTCGCGCCCGTCGCGGCGCTCGGGCAGGTCACCGAACAGAGACTCCGGGACGCGCCTGCGCCGCCACCGGCTGACCTGCAGGTGGTACATGACCTGCCGGGCGTACGCCTCGGGGTTGCCGCCGTCGCGCAGTCGCCGCCACGCCCGGTGGGTGCGGGCGAGGGCGTCCTGCACCAGGTCCTCGGCCAGGTGCCGGTCCCCGGTCAGCAGGTACGCCGTGCGCAGCAACGCCGGCGTCCGGGCCCGGTAGAAGGCCTCGAAGTCGTGCTCGTCCGGTTCCATCAGCGCTATAAACGCCGACGGGCCACCAACGGGTTACACAGCCGGGTGCCCGGGATCCGCGAGGGACCCCGGGCACCCGACCCTGTGGGAGTCATGCCTTGGCGATGGAGTCGCCGTCGACCTTGATGGCGACGGCCTTGAGCGGCTTGCCGGCCGGCCCGTTGGCGACCGAACCGTCGGCGACCTTGAACTTGCTGCCGTGGCACGGGCAGTTGATGGTGCCGCCGGACACGTCTCCCACGACGCAGCCGGCGTGCGTGCACACCGCGGTGAAGCACTTGAACTGGCCGGCGGTCGGCTGGGTCACCACGATCTTCTGGTCCTCGAAGATCTTGCCGCCGCCGACGGGGATGTCGGAGGTCTTCGCGAAGCCACCGCCCCCACCGGTCGCGCCCCCACCGGTCGCGCCGCTGCCGGTGGCCGCCGCCGCGGTGTCCGCGCCGCCGGTCGCGGCGGGTGCCGCCCCGTCCGAGGAGGTGCCCGTGTCGCCGTAGGCCGCGCAGCCCGCGAGGGCCGCGGTGAGGCCGGCCGCACCGGCGCCGGCGATCAGGGTCCGTCGAGTCGTGTTGCTCATGGTTCTTCGATTCCCTTTCAGATCTTGACGCCGAACGTGGTGAAGAACCACAGCGCGGAGGTGACGAACAGGCCGGAGAGTGCGGTGAAGACCAGCCCGCCGAAGAGCGGCAGTGCCCAGTTCGGCACGCCCTTCTTGGCGAGGAGCAGCATCTTCGCGGCGAATACGCCGTAGAAGAAGCAGCCGAACAGCGAGTGCATGAGCGTGCGGGTGTCGAAGTCGGCGAAGCCCAGCGCGTACAGGCAGTGCAGGGCGACCGGGATCGACGCGATGAACGCCAGGCGGCCGGACCAGCGGTGCAGCCCGCCGAGCCAGCCCGCGTTCGGCAGCGGGATCTTGCCGTACATGACGAGCGCGGTGAAGAGCTGCACGACTGCGAGCGCGAAGGCGAGCGTCGCGAGCCACACCTTGACCGTCTGCGGGCTGGAGAAGCCCGCGACGTTCACCGCGATGCCGGTCGGCTCGTGCACCTTGCCGTAGACGCCGAGGGCGCCGGCGACGAAACAGGCGACCAGCACCGGCACGATGAGGGTCGCGGCCGTCCTGTTCGTGGGCTGAGGGTTGGTGGGCTGGACGACCGGAGCGGTCTGGGTCTCATCCGGGGACATGGTGACGGCTCTCCTCTCAGTAACCGGAGCTGGCGTTGGGGTTGCCCGCCTCGATCGGGACCTTGGTCCCGTCGACCGTGGCGGTCTTGCTGTTCACGTCGAACGGCGGCGCCTCGCTGGTCTCGCCGTTCTTCGTCTGCACGCCGACCTGGCGGCCGTCCGGCAGGACGACCCAGCTGGCGTCGAGCTTGCCGCGCAGCGACGCGGCGGAGCGGTACAGGCCCGAGGGCGCCGCGGCCACCTTGACGGTGAAGCCCCACGACTTCGTGCCGGCGGTGACGTCGCCCTTGACCTGGCCGCCGCCGTACGTGCCCTTCAGGCTGCCCTTGGCGCCGGTGAGCTCGACCTGACCGTTGGCCATGGTGCCGTTGAGCCACGCCTCGACCTTCTTGCCGTCGCAGACGTAGGCGATCGCCTTGCCGTTGTTGACGACGATCGCGAGCGAGGCGGCCCCGCCGTCGACCGCGCCGGCGTACGTGACGGTGCCCTGCTGGCCGGCGTTGCCGCTGCCGTCGCCGACCGGCGCGCTGGACGCCGGTTGCGAAGGAGGCGGGTCGGCGGCCGGTTGCGAAGAGGCCGGCGCGGCGACGGTCCCGGTCTGCTTGGCCGAGGCCGCGGCCTGGTTCTTCTCGACATCGTTGCTGAGGTCGACGTTGAGCGTGTACAGAACGCCGGCGACAACAAGTCCGGCGCCGAGCGTGACGAGCGGTGCCTTGAACCTCATCGGTGACTCCCACAGTTGATCGCACCCGTCAGGTGCTTCGATGAATATGAGACCGAGGTTGGCGTACCGTGTCTGCGTCCAAAGACGCACAACGCAACTGCTGCAATGTCGCCAAAGTGACCAGCTAGAGAATGGGTGCGTTCGATGCCTCGTGTCGTGGTCTGGGCGAGCCACCTGGCATTGCCCCTCGCGGGCCTGTGGCTGCTGCTGACCCGTCCGGGGGCGGACCTGATCTGGCAGCACCACGACACGCACTTCTGGCTGGTCCTCGTGGTCGCCGCGGTCAACGTCGCGGTGGGCGCCGCGATGAGCGTCGCCGCGCACCGCCGGCAGGACGGGCGGCTGTTCCTCGTCTCGCTGGTGTTCCTGGCCGGCGCCGGCTTCCTGTTCGCGCATGCGCTCGCCACCCCGAAGGTCCTCATCGCGCACCCCAACGCCGGCTTCGACATGGCGATGGCGGTCGGCCTGATCATCGGTGCACTGCTGGCGTTGGTGTCGTCGGTACGTCTCCCGCCCGGCATCACCCGGTGGCAGCTGGCCCTGCGCCCGCTCCTGGCGGCCGTCCTGTTCGCCTGGATCGTCGTGTCGGTGCTGGACCTGCCGCCGCTGAACCGGCAGACCCAGGTGCGCGACGTCGAAGGGCCGATGGTCGTCGCCTCGTATGCCGCGGTCGCGCTGTACCTGGTCGCCGCGGTCCGCTTCTACCTGCGGTACCGGCGCGCGCCCGGCGTGGTGCTGCTGTCGGTGGTGACCGCGTTCGTGCTGCTGGCCGAGGCGATGCTGGCGGTGACCCTGGCCGACAAGTGGCGGTTGTCGTGGTGGGAGTGGCACCTGATCCTCACCGTGGCGTTCCTGTTCGTCGGCTACTCCGCCTACGTGCAGTACCGGCGCGAAGGCAGCGCCGCGGGGCTCTTCGACGGGATCGCGGCCGCCGAGACCACCCGCCGGATCCGGGCGCAGTACACCGAGGCGCTCGAGGAGCTCGTCACCGCCCTGCAGGAGTCCGAGGCGGGCGGCCGGCCGGAGCGGCTCGCGGCGCGGATGGCGGAGCGCTTCGGGCTCACCGAGAAGCAGGCCGAGGTGCTCGACCGGGCCGCCGCCGCGCTGCTCGCCGAGCGCGACCTGACGGGCCGGCTCGGCGCCCTCGTCACCGTCGGCGAGCAGGCCCGCGTCGGCGCCGGCGAGGACGAGTTCCTGCGCTCTGCGGTCGACGCGGTCCGCCCGTCCTTCGGCGACGTCGAGGTCGGCCTCGTCTCCGGCGGCGTCACCGCCGTGACCGGCGCCGACGTGCTGCCGCTGACGGTCAAGGGCAAGGTCGCCGGCGGGGTGCGGATCCCCGCCACCGGGCGCCCCGAGCTGCGCGCCACCCTCGCCAACCAGCTGTCCATCGGGCTGGAGAACGCGCGACTGTACGGGGAGCTGTCGACGCTCTTCCGGCAGTACATGTCGCCGGACGTCGCGGCCGCGCTGCTCGCCGACCCCGGCCAGGCCGCGCTCGGCGGCCAGCTGGTCGACGTCACGGCGCTCTTCGCCGACCTGCGCGGCTTCACGACCTTCTCCGAGGCGGTCGAGCCGGGCGAGATCGTCGAGATGCTCAACCGGTACCACGGGGTCGCCGTCCCCTGCATCCTCGACAACGGCGGCACGATCGTGCAGTTCGTCGGCGACGCGCTGCTGGCGCTGTTCAACGCGCCCGCCCGGCAGGACGACCACGAGACGCGGGCGGTCCGCGCGGCCCTGCAGATGCAGGACGCGGTGCGGGTGATCGCCGCCGGGCACCCCGGCTGGCCGCGTTTCCGGGTCGGCGCCAACACCGGCCCGGCGCTCGTCGGCAACATCGGCAGCGAGCTGCTGCGCGGCTTCAACGCGATGGGCGACGCCGTCAACGTCGCGGCGCGCCTGCAGACGATCGCCGAGCCCGGTCAGGTCGTCATCGGCGGCGCCACCCACGACGCGCTGCGCGGCGTGGTCGCGACCCCCCTCGGCGACCTCGAAGTGAAAGGACGCCGACAGACAGTCCGGGCATATGTGGTGCAGAGTTTGAACCCGTGACCGAGTTCTTCGACCTGCTGAATACAGACGAGCAGGCCGCGCTGGAGGCGGCCGGGCACCGGCGGCAGTGGAAGCGCGGCGCGGTCATCTACCGCGAGGCGAGCCGCTCCGAGTCGGTGATCGTGCTCAAGGCCGGCCGCGTGAAGGTCTCCTCCGACACCGCCTCCGGCACCGAGGTGGTCCTCGCCGTGCGCGGCCCCGGCGCGCTGCTCGGCGAGCTGTCCGCGGTCGACGGCGGCCCGATGTCGGCGACCGTCACCGCCCTCGAACCGGTCGTCGCGCTCGCCGTGCCGTCGCCGGAGTTCGAGCGCTACCTGCTGGGCCACGCGCGCGTCTCGATGCTGCTCATGCGCGAGCTGATCGGCCGGCTCCGCGACGCGGACCGCAAGCGGATCGAGTTCGGCGCCTACGACACCACCGGGCGGGTCGCGGCCCGTCTCGTCGAGCTCGCCGAGCGCTTCGGCGAGCAGACGGACGAGGGGCTGCGGATCAGCCTGCCGCTGTCGCAGGACGAGCTCGCCGGCTGGACGGGGTCGTCGCGTGAGGCGGTCACGAAGGCGTTGCGCACGCTGCGTGAGGAGGGCTTGATCCAGACCGGTCGCCTGCACGTGATCGTCCGGGACCTCAGCACATTGAGAGATCGCGCTCAATAGCCGGGTTCACCCTTGCTTTGACCCTCGCACCACCACCCTTACCCCGATGTGGATCTTTACACCCTGCAAGGACCACTTAGTCTCTCGCGACAGGTGCATCGAGGCATCGACATCATGCCTTGGTGCTTAGCCCCACCAGGGAGGTACCTGTGCGTAAGTTGACCGTGGGACTTCTGAGTCTCACGCTTGCGTCGGGTATGGGGGTGTTCGCCGGGGGTGGTGCCGCGTACGCGGTGCCGTCAGCCGGGGGACCTTCCGTAGCCGACGCCGCGTCACCCTCCGACGAGTTGCCGAACCCGTTGGAGGACAAGCGGCGCGAATCCCGTGAGGTCGCGATCTCGCAGATCCTGAGCGGCCAGGCGACGCCGGAGAAGCGTGGATCGAGCACGGTCGTCAAGATCGGCAAGAAGGGCCAGGTCGGGAAGGGTGGCGACACCAAGACCAAGAAGGCCCGCGTCGACCAGTACGTCGAGCTGAGCCGCGAGAAGACCGACAAGATCTTCGTCGTCCTCGCCGAGTTCGGCAACCAGCGGCACCCGAGCTACCCGGACCAGGACACGAGCGCCGCCACCCCCGGGCCGACGGTGTTCGACGGGCCGCTGCACAACGCCATCCCGGAGCCGGACCGGTCGGTCGACAACTCGACCCTCTGGGAGCAGGACTTCAGCCAGCAGTACTTCTACAACAAGTACTTCGCGACCGGCAGCGGCGCGGAGTCCCTGAAGACGTACTACGAGAAGCAGTCGTCAGGGCGCTACAGCGTCGACGGTCTGGTGACCGACTGGGTCAAGGTCCCGTACAACGAGGCCCGGTACGGCCGCAGCAACGGCTACCCGTGCGCCAGCAACGTCTGCAGCAACACCTGGAACCTGATCCGTGACGCGGTCGACGCGTGGGTCTCGGGCCAGAAGGCGCAGGGCAAGACCGACGCCGACATCGCCGCCACGCTCGCCTCCTACGACCAGTGGGACCGCTTCGACTACGACGGCGACGGCGACTTCAACGAGCCCGACGGCTACATCGACCACTTCCAGATCGTCCACTCCGGTGGCGACCAGGCCGATGGCGACCCGTACCAGGGCGAGGACGCGATCTGGAGCCACCGCTGGGCGGCGTTCCAGAACTTCACCAGCGGCCCGACGTTCAACCAGATGGGTGGCACGCAGATCGGCAACACCGGTCTGTGGATCCGTGACTACACGATCCAGCCCGAGAACGGCGGCCTGAGCGTGTTCGCGCACGAGTACGGCCACGACCTCGGCCTGCCGGACCACTACGACACCTCGGGCGCCGGCGGCAACGCCGAGAACCCGGTCAACTGGTGGACCATCATGGCGCAGAGCCGGGTCAGCAAGGCGGGCGACAACAACATCGGCGACCGGGCCGCCGACCTCGGCGCCTGGGACAAGCTGCAGCTCGGCTGGCTCGACTACGAGATCGTCGTGGCAGGGCAGAACAAGACGCTCGACCTCGGGCCCCACGAGTACAACAGCAACAAGGCCCAGGCCGTCGTCGTGGTCCTGCCGAAGAAGCAGATCGTCACCCAGCTGCCGACCCCGCCGGAAGGCACCAAGTCCTGGTGGAGCGGCTCCGGCGACAACCTCAACAACTCGCTGACCCGCAGCGTGGCGATCCCCGCCGGGACCACGACGCTGAGCTTCAAGGCGGCGTGGGACATCGAGGACTGCGGCCCCGACGCGTGTGACTACGCCTACGTCGAGGTGGACGACGGCACCGGCTTCAAGTCGATCCCGGGCACGATCACCACCGCCGCCGAGGGCAACGGCATCGACGGTGCCAGCAACGGCTTCGTGCCGGCGTCGTTCGACCTGTCCGCCTACGCGGGCAAGACGGTCGGCCTGCGGTTCCACTACTTCACCGACGGTGCCGCCGGCGGCATGGGCTTCTTCGCCGACGACATCAAGGTGACCAACGGCGCGACCACGGTCTTCGCCGACGGTGCCGAGGCCGGTGCCAACGGCTGGACCGCGGTCGGGTTCACCGCCGTGGGCAGCACGCTGACCACCGCCTACGACAACTTCTACATCGCCTCGAACCGCCAGTACACGTCCTGGGACCAGTACCTCAAGACCGGGCCGTACAACTTCGGGTTCGCGAGCAAGCCCGACCTCGTCGAGCACTTCGCGTACGAGCAGGGTCTGCTGGTCACGTACTGGGACACCTCGTTCTCGGACAACAACACCAGCCAGCACCACGGCGGCGGCCTGATCCTGCCGATCGACGCGCACCCGGACCTGGTCTACAAGCTGGACGGCACCCCGTGGCGTCCGCGCATCCAGGGCTACGACGCGACGTTCGGCCTGACCAAGGCCGGCTCGTTCTCGCTGCACTACGGCCCGAACAGCACCTCGAGCTACATCCGTGGCCAGAACGGTGTCGCCACGTTCGACGACAGCAAGAACTACTACCGTGAGGACCCCGCCACCAACACGTACTACGGTGTCAAGGTCCCCAACAACGGTGTGAAGATCAAGGTGCTGTCGACCAACGGCACCAGCGTGAAGGTCCGCATCACCGGCTGAGATCCTAGCCGCTGATTCGACATCGCGCGGAACCGCGCGCGGCCGGAGGAGGTCCAAGTGCCATGAACAAAGCACTGGGCCTCCTCCTCGCCGTTTCCGCGCTGTCCCTGCCGGTCGCGTTGACCGGGTGCGCCGCGAAGTCCGCCGACAAGGCCGCCGACAAGGCCGCCGCGCCCGCGCCCTCCGTCTCGTCCGCGCCCTCGACGCCCGCGCCCTCCCCGTCGAAGTCCGCGCCCGGCCCGGACACCTCGGTGCTCACCACGCTGCCGTCCGGGGTGCCGAAGACCACCGCGCCGCACGAGCCGACCGACGACTTCTCCGTCCTCACCACCACCGGCCAGGTCCGCGTCGCCGGCGCCTGCGTCGAGCTGGTCACGGACAAGATGGTGTGGGTCCTGATCGGCCCGCCCGCCGCCGGGCTGCGCGCCGGCCAGCGGGTCAAGGTCACCGGCCTGCCCGACCCGAGCTTCGAGTCGCAGTGCACCGGCAGCCCGCTGAAGGTCACCACGGTCACCCCGTCGGAGTGACCCGCCCCGCCGCAGCCCGGCGAACCGTTGAGGAATGAGCGGTTCTGTATCCCCGGCGCTGCACGCAGGACAGCGTGCACCCGACTTCGAGTTGCCCGTCGCACCGGATCATCGGGTCGGCACGGCCCAGTACCGTGGCCGCCCGGCGGTGCTCGCCTTCTACCCGGCCGACTGGAGCCCCGTCTGCGGCGACCAGATGGCGCTGTACCAGGCGGTCATGCCCGAGTTCGAGCGCTACAACGCCGGCGTGCTGGGCATCTCCGTGGACAACGTCTGGTCGCATCGGGCGTTCGCGCAAGACCGGGGGATCACCTTTCCGCTGCTGGCCGACTTCGAGCCCAAGGGGCAGGTGGCCCGGCGGTACGGCGTCTACGACGATCGCGCGGGGGTCTGCGAGCGGGCCCTGTTCGTGCTCGACGGCGACGGCATGGTGGCCTGGAGCCAGGTCACGGCCGCCGGCGTCAACCCCGGCGCCGACGGCATCCTCAACGCGCTCGAAGGCCTCGACAGCGGACGGCGGCCGGTGCTGTGACCACGACCCCCTTCCAGGTGACGGTGGCCCGGCTGGTGGTGCCGGTCGGGCCCGACGAGCACGCGCAGGGCGAGGGCACGGTGTCGCTGGTCGAGTACGGCGACTACCAGTGCCCCTACTGCGGCATGGCGCACGCGATCGTGCGGGACCTGCTACGGCTGCGACACGAGACGGTCCGCTACACGTACCGGCACTTCCCCCTCACCAACGTGCACCCCTACGCCGAGCTGGCCGCCGAGGTGGCGGAGGCGGCCGCGGCCAGAGGGCGGTTCTGGCCCGCGCACGACTGGCTCTTCGAGCACCAGCGCAGCATCAACCCGCGCCAGCTCATGGTCGGCGTCGAGCGGCTGGGCCTGCCGTCGGAGGAGATCGCCGACGAGGTCGGCGCGCACGTCCACCTCGACCGGGTCCGCCGCGACTTCGTCGGTGGGGTCCGCAGCGGGGTCAACGGCACGCCGACGTTCTTCATCAACGGGGTCCGCCACGACGGCGGGTATGCCCTGGAGGAGCTGCTCGAGGCGGTCGACGAGGCCGCCGAGGCGGCCACCTGACGTTTCCGCAACCGTGAGGCCGGCTCTCATTACGCGCTGTGTGGGAGCCGGCCGTCAGGCGTGTCCGGCGCCGACTACCCAGTGCGATATCGATCATTGACTTCTGTACCGCAATCAGCAGCGGATAAAGCTCAACAATGCCTCGGCCGTACGGATCCGAATGTTACCCAGGGTGTGAATGGGTGCCGTTTGGACCCGAATTACTGCACCTCACGCTCGGTAGCCTCCGCTGGCTGTGCCCGGCGTCAATATCACTTGTCTGAAGACAATCATTCAAAATCCTCATTACATAAGTTGCGGTGGCACTGTCCCGCAGTGCATGCTTTCGCGTTGGGTCCGTGAGATCTTTCGGATCCAAACTGAGCTGAAGACGGATGTGCGGTGACGGTTCGCGCCAGGCTGGGGTTCGTGGCGCGCTTCACCCTGCCCTCTTCGAGGAGTGCGGGCGGATGCTGCTTGCAGATGACTTCTTCCTGATCGCGCACGACGACAGGGACGGCCGGTCCCGTCTGTCGCAGCGGGCGGTCGAGCTCGGCCTCGCGGGAGCGATGCTCGGCGAGCTCGTCCTGGAGCAGCGGATCGTCTGCGAGGGCGCCCGGCTGCGAGTGATCAACCGGGAACCCCCGTCGGATCCGCTCGCCCACACCAACCTCGCCACCATGGTCGCGGAGACCCAGCACCGCGAGATCCGCACCTGGCTGCTCTTCCTCGGCCAGACCGCGGTCGACGCGGTCGGCCAGCGGCTCGCCCGCGTCGGCCTGGTCGAGCAGACCCAGGTGCGGCGGCTGCTGCGCACCACGACCCGGTGGGTGGCCACCGACATCAACCTGCCGGCCGGGCGGGTGGTGCGGCTGCGCCGCCTGCTCACCGGGCAGGAGCCGATGCGGGTTGCCGACACCACCCTCGCCGGCCTGGCCGACGCGACCGGGCTCACCGGTCACGTCCTGTGGGACACCGACCAGACCAGCATCAGAAGACTTCAACAAGCGGTGGGCGCACTGCCGCCACCGCTGCGCGACCTGATCCTCCAGGTCGAGGCGGCGGTCGGCGACTCGGTGCTGTCGCAGCGCGGCTAGCGGACTTTCCTCTCCCCTTCCCCCTCAAAACCCCTGGAGGACCGATGTCCGCAACGTCGCCTGCGCGACCGAGCGTGGTATCCCAGGCACTGGCCCGAGACCGTCTCGGCGTGCCGTCCGTCATCATGTTCGCCCTCACGGCGGCCGCCCCCCTCATGGTGGTCGGCGCCCTGGTCTCGTCGGCCTGGGGCTGGGTCGGCGTGACCGGCTTCCCGCTCGCGTTCGTCATCATCGCCGTGGTGCTGGCCGTGTTCAGCTTCGGCTACGTCGCCATGTCCCGGCACATCACCAACGCCGGCGCGTTCTACAGCTACATCTCCCAGGGCCTCGGCCGGCCGCTCGGCGTCGGCGGGTCCCTGGTCGCGCTGCTCGCCTACAACCTGCTGCAGATCGGCCTCTACGGCGCGTTCGGCTTCTACGCCTCGCTGATCCTGGCGGACAAGGCCGACCTGAATGTCGACTGGTGGATCCTGGCGCTCGCGCTGTGGCTGGTCATCGCCGTGCTCGGCCTGCTGCGGGTCGACGTCAACAGCAAGGTCCTCATGGTCCTGCTGGGCGCCGAGCTGATCGCCGTGACGATCTTCGACTTCATCTTCCTCAGCAACCCGGCCGAGGGCGGCGTCAGCCTCGAGCCGTGGAACTGGAGCTCGCTGAAGGACGCGGCCGGCCCGGCCTTCGCCGTCTGCGTCACCGCGTTCGTCGGCTTCGAGGCCGCCCCGGTCTTCGCCGAGGAGGCCAAGGGCAAGAACCGGACCGTCGCCGTCGCCACGTTCCTCGGCCTGGCCGTCATGGTCGTCTCGTACGCCGTCACCAGCTGGGCCGCCGCGGTCAGCATCGGCGTCGACGCCACCGTGCCGGCCGCGCAGGAGATGGCCGAGTCCGGCGGCCCGTTCTTCCCGACCCTCGCGGAGAAGGGCGGCGCCTGGGCCGCCGACCTCGGCCTCGTCCTGCTGACCACCAGCATCGCGGCCGCCGCCCTGAGCTACCACAACACGACCGCGCGCTACGCGTTCGCGCTCGGCCGCGAGCGGGTGCTCCCGGCGTTCTTCGGCCGCACCCGGGCCCGCTCCGGCGCCCCGTCGTCCGGCTCGATCTTCCAGACCGTGATCGCGCTCGTCGTGCTCGTGCTCTTCGCGGTCCAGGGCTGGGACCCGATGCTCAACCTGTTCTTCTGGCTGGGCACCTCCGGCGGCGTCGGCGTGCTGTTCCTGGTCTTCACGACCTCGCTGTCGGTCATCGGGTTCTTCCTGAAGGACGCCCGCGGCGAAGGCGCCTGGTCCCGGCTGATCGCGCCGATCCTGTCGTCGGTGGCACTCGGGTACATCATCTGGCTCGTCGTCGACAACTTCGGCGGCCTGCTCGGCTTCGCCCCCGGCACCGAGAACGCGGCCGTCTGGGCGTTCCCGGCGGCGTACGGTGCGGTCGCGGTCATCGGCGTCATCTGGGCGCTGATCCTGCGGGCCACCAGCCGGCAGGACTACGACGCGATCGGCCTCGGCGCCCGCGCCAGCGCCGCCCGGGCGGACACCCCGGACTACGCGGCGCTCTAGCCGCACGCAGAAGGGCCCGGGGCGGTTGCCCCGGGCCCTTCTGTCGTTCAGGCGTGCTTCAGGTTTCGCGGCCGGTCCGGCCCCGCGTTACCCGTAGGTGAGGGCCGGCGTGGGCTCGACTCGGTCGGCCGCGCGGCGCAGCGTGCGCGCGGTGAAGTTGCGCATCTTGCCCATGGTGGCCGACTCGCGGCGACGGTCGTCGATGACGGGGGCGTTGGGCATGGCCGAGTTCGCCTCCAGGCGGACGGCCTCCAGCGACATGATCAGGGCGATCGGGGTCATGACTTCTCCTTGGCAGTGTTGGGTCCGGTGGTCGACCTGACCACCAGGGATACGGGCAGCGTCAGGCGACGCAGCGCCGGGTCTTCGGGCGGGTCGAGCAGCAGCTCTCCCGCGAGCCGCCCGCGCTCGACGCTGGGCTGGCGGATGGTGGTGAGCCCGGCGGCGTCCGCCTCCGGGATGTCGTCGAAGCCGGTGACCGAGACGTCCCGGCCGGCCTGCAGGCCCCGCACCCGCAGCGCGTCGAGCACGCCGAGGGCCAGGACGTCGGAGGTGCACAGGATCGCGGTCGCCCGGTCGAGCCGGTCGAGCGCGTGGGCCGCCGCCTCGGCGCCCTCCTCGCGCTGGTTCGCGGCCGCGTTGATCAGCACGACCCGCTCCCACGGCACGCCCGCGGCCAGGAACGCGTCGCGGAAGCCGCGGACCCGCTCGCCGGTCACGTAGTAGCGCAGGTCGTCGGGGTCGGCGTGCACCTGGCTGGTGACGCCGTCGTCGACGATCCAGTGCGCCACCACCGCGATGTCGCGGTGGCCGAGGTTGACGATGTGCTCGCCCAGCCGGCGGGCCGCCGCGCGCTCGTCGATGCCGACGTAGCTCGCCTCCGGCCCGAACGCCTGCGGGTCCTCACCGATCACGATCGGCACGCCGCGGGAGCGCACGAGCTCCAGCGCCGAGTGCCAGTCGGGCACGCAGTAGAGGCAGAAGGCGTCGACGGCGGCGTTGCTGATGACGCGCCGGCCGGCCGCCTCGTCCTTGGGCAGGTTGAGCAGCAGCAGCGAGGTCTCCCGCGCCGAGGCCGCCTCCGCGAGCCCGCGCAGGTAGGCCACCGCGTAGGGGTCGGTGAACGCCATCGACAGGTTGTCGGTCAGCAGCACACCGATCGCGTTGACCTTGCCGCTGCGCAGCGAGCGCGCCGTCGGGTTGGGCCCCGAGTAGCCGAGCCGCTGGGCCGCGGAGAGGATCCTGGCGCGCAGCTCGGGGGAGAGCTGATCCGGCCGGCTATAGGCATTGGACACCGTGCTGCGCGACACGCCGAGCTCGTCGGCGATGGTCTGCAACGTCGCCTTCATGGTCGGGCTCCTCCCTTCTCTGCATCGATCCAGTTCCTTCTGTATCGATACAGTACGTCGGGAGGCCGCCTATCCGCCAGCCTTTTGTCGGGTCCTTGCATGTGTGCCCCGACACGTGCCCTGAGCTGCTCGTTTAATCCTTATGCAATGGGGCGCCACCACGGTTCAACTGACGGCAACGCGTCGATGTTGAGCCGGTCACCTGGTCGCGGGATCGCGAGCGTGATGTCCCGCGCGGCGGCCTCGTCCAGCAGCCGCTCGACCGGCTCCGACCACGCGTGCACCGCCAGGTTGAACGTGCACCAGTGCAGCGGGATGAGCACCCCGGCCCGCACGTCGAGGTGCGCGCTCGCCCCGTCCTCGGGCTTCATGTGGATGTCCGGCCACGCGTCGCCATACGCACCGACCTGGATCAGCGACACGTCGAACGGCCCGTGCTGCTCGCCGATCTCCTTGTAGCCGCCCCAGTAGCCGGAGTCGCCCGTGTAGAACACGCTGCGCCGCTCGCCCTTGACCGCCCACGACGCCCACAGCGTGCCGTCGCGGGTGAACCGGCGGCCGGAGAAGTGCCGCGCCGCCGTGGCGGTCAGCCGGACGTGCCGGACCTCCACCGACTCCTCCCAGTCCAGCTCGATGATCCGGTCCAGCGGCACACCCCAGCGCTCCAGATGCGCGCCGACACCCAGCGGCACCAGGAACGGCGCCTGCTGCGTCCTGGCGAGCGCCTTGATCGACGCCAGGTCCAGGTGGTCGTAGTGGTCGTGCGAGATGACGATCGCGTCGATCCTCGGCAGCTCCTCCAGCCCCAGCGGCATCGGGTGCAGCCGCTTCGGCCCCACGAACGACGTCGGCGAGCACCGCTCGCTCCACACCGGGTCGAACAGCACCCGCACGCCCTCGACCTCCGCCAGCGCCGTCGAGTGCCCCAGCCACGTGACATGCAGGTCGCCGTCCTGCTTCGCGGGGAACACCGGCCGCACCACCGGGATCACTCCCCTCGGCCGCCGCGGCTGCTGGCCGAAGATCAGCTGGCGGAACGCGTCGGCCATCGCGCCGTCCGGCAGGGCCTCGGCCGGCACCGGGTTGACGAACTTGCCGTCCCCGAACTGCGGGGAACGCCGCATCCGCTCCGCCCTCGCCCCCGACGCGACCGCGCCGAGCTGCGCCGGAAGGTCACGCAGCGCCCACGCCACCCCACCCGCCGCAGCCGCGACCGCCGCCAAGGTCAGGACCCGTGTCGTCTTGCCCATCCTTCGTCGACCTCCAGTTCACCCGCCATGTCGTGAGCTTCAGCACCAAGCTTTCCATCGGCACCACATCAACGGTTGCACGGATTTTCCGCCGTCTTGGCGGTCACGCCCCGTCACATGCCCTCTCATCAGCGCAAATGCTCCGCAACCTTTTCCCGCGCCCCGCCCGCGCCCGCCGTGATCGAACAGAACCGGCAGGTCGCGCCGTCTTTCCGGCTCTGTTGCGAAGCCATTGAGGTATGGAAAGCTGCCCGCAAACTTCCCCCATCACGCGTCGGTCACTTTCCCCCCGGAGGCCCGTCGTGACCTGGTTCATCAACCAGTCACTGTTGTTCATCATCGTTGCGTTCCTCCTCGGCCTGCTCGTCGGTTACCTCTGGTGGGGCCGTCAGGTGCGCCGGATCCGTTCCGAGGAAACCACCACCACCCCCGCGCCCCCCCAACCCCTCGTCGCCGCAGCGCCGGCCGAGCCCGTCGCGGAGCCGGCGCCTGTCGCCGACCCCGAGCCTGTCGCGGAGCCGGTCACCGAGCCCGTTGCCGAGCCGGTCGCGCTCGCGAAGTCGGAGCCCGTCGCGGAAGCCGACCCCGAGCCCGAGCCCGAACCGGTCGCGGCTTCCGCGGCCGAGCCGCTGCCGGCCGAGCCCGCGGCAGGAGACCCGGTCGTCGAGGACCCGGCGCCCGTCGCGGTCGAGGAGACCGAGCCGGCCGCCGAGGTCGAGCCCGTCGTCGAACCCGAACCCGCTGCCGAATCCGAACCTACTCCCGACCCCGAGCCGGTCACCGCGGCCGAGACGCCCGCTGTGGACAACCCGGTCGTTGTGGATGACGAGTTGGTCGCCGAGGTCGAGTCCGCGTTCGCGGCGGTGCCGGTCCTCGAGGACGAACCCGAGGCGGCGGAAACGCCCAAGGCCGAGGACGACCTCGCCAGGATCGAAGGCATCGGCCCCAAGATCGCCGCTGCGCTGAAGGCGGCGGGCATCACCACCTATGCCGAATTGGCCGATGCCGAGCGGTCCGCCTTGGAGGACGCGCTCGCCAACGCCAATCTGCGATTCGCACCGAGCATCGGCTCGTGGAGCCGCCAGGCGCGTCTCCTCGCGGACGGCGACGAGGCAGGATTCAAGGAGCTCACGGACTACCTGATCGCCGGTCGTGAGCCGACCCCCAAGAAGCCCGTCGTGGCACCGGATCCCGTTGCCGCGGTCGAGCCCGTACAGGAGCCGCAACCCGAGCCGGAGCCGGAGCCGGTTGCCGGGATCGCCCCCGAGCCGGAGCCCGAACCGGTCGTCGCACCCGAGCCGGAGCCGGTCGTCGAGGCAGAGCCGGAGCCGGTCGTCGCGGCGGTGGTCGTGGACGACGGGCCGCCGGACGACCTGCAGCGGATCGAGGGGATCGGCCCGAAGATGTCGGCCGCGCTCCTCGCCGCCGGCATCCGGACCTACGTGAAGCTCGCCGAGTCCGACGTGGACACGCTGCGCACCGCGATCGAGGCGGCCGACCTGCGGTTCGCCCCGAGCATCGTCACCTGGGCCCGGCAGGCGCGACTGCTCGCCGACGGCAAGGAAGAGGAGTTCAAGGAGCTGACCGACTGGCTGATCGCCGGCCGGGAGCCGACCGCGAAGCCTCCGCTCGGCGGCACCGCCGAGACCGCCGCCGGCAGCGACGCCGGGTCCGCCTGATGGCGGGCACGACGACGACCCGGACCGTGCGGCACGAGCTGCGCAGGGTCAACCCGGTGGTGCCGATCGTCGTCGGCGTGGTCGGGCTGGCCGCGCTCGCGGCGGGCATGGAGGTGCCCTTCCGGCACCACGTCGAGACCGTGCTGACCGACCACACGAAGGTCGCGCTGAGCAACGCCGGGATCGACGCGCAGGTGTCGTTCACGGGGCGGGACGGCACGGTGCGCGTCGGCTCCGCCGACGAGAAGCAGCAGGCCGAGGACGTCTCGCGCGCCGTGGAGGGCGTACGGGTCGTGACGGTGATCGCGCCGCCGAAGGTCGAGGTGCCGCCGTCGCCGGTCGCGGTGAAGTTGCTCGTCGACGCGGGGAAGGCGACGCTCACCGGTACGGTGGCCGACGACGCCGCCAAGTCGGCGCTCGCCGACGCGGTGAAGACGGCCTTCGGCAGCGAGAACGTGCTCGACGAGGTGACCGTCGACGCCAAGCGCAGCACCGACGGCGTCAAGATCGCGGCGCTGGCGCCGGTGCTCGTCGCGCTCGGCAAGGAGACCAAGGCCGGGGTCGTCGACCTGCAGGGCGGCACGGTGACGCTGACCGGCACCGTGGTGTCGCAGGCGGTCAAGGACCAGGCCGAGCAGGCGGCCCGCGAGGTCACCGGCATCGTGCGCAACGAGCTGGCGATCGGCGAGGCCAAGGCCGAGCAGGTGCAGACGCAGCTGGTGGCGCTGCCGACGGTCGAGTTCGAGAACGACAAGGCGACGCTGACCCAGCAGGGCCAGGCGGTCGTCGCCAACGTGGCCTCGATCCTGAAGGCCAACCCCAGCATCCGGATCAGCATCGAGGGCCACACCGACAGCACCGGCACCGAGGCGAGGAACCAGACGCTGAGCGAGGCCCGTGCCAAGACGGTCCTCGACACGCTGGTCGCGCTGGGCATCGCGCCGGAGCGGCTGACCTCGAAGGGCTTCGGCGAGTCCCGCCCGAAGGTCCCCGACACCAGCGACGCCGCCAAGGCGATCAACCGCCGGGTCGAGTTCATCGTCCAGCAGTAGCTCCTGTACGAAAGCGGGGCCCCCGGTTCTCCGGGGGCCCCGCTGTTTGTAGCGCGATCTAGTGGTGCACGGGGTACAGCGGCGCGCGCACCGCGCTGCTGTCGGCCCGCAGCGACTTCGCCTGCAGCGAGACCTCGGTCGGGTCGGGCTGCGGCAGCGGGTCGCAGGTGGCGTCGGCCTTGTCGCCCTGCTTGCGGGCCGGCAGCTTGCCGGTCGCGAGATAGTCGGCGATCACGTTGTCGACGCACTCGTTGCCGTTGAGCGAGTTGGCGTGCGTGGTCTGGCCGACCTCCGCCAGCAGCGCGCTGTTGGGGAAGCGGCGGCGCGCCTCGAGGCTGCCCTCGAACGGCGTGGCGGCGTCCAGCGTCGTGCCGACGAACAGCACGCTCTGGACCTTCGAGCCGTCGACCTTGACCGGCTTGGACACCTTGCCGGGCCAGAAGAGGCACGGCGCGTTGTACCAGGCGTTGTCCCAGGTCATGAACGGCGCCTTGAGGAACGTGCGCCAGTTGTCGCGCTCCCAGGTGTTCCAGCTCTGCGGCCACTGGGTGTCGGTGCACTGCACCGCGTTGTAGACCGCGAAGCCGTTGTCGTCGCCGGGGGCGACGTAGTTCTCGTACGCCGCGACGATGAGGTCGGTGTTCTTGTCGTTGGCCCAGCCGGCGAACGCCTCGGCCAGCTCCAGCCACGTCGACTGGTAGTAGCCGGCGTACAGGAAGATGTCGGCGAACTCGTCCGCGCCGACCACGCCGCCGGCCGGCTTGCTGCGGAGCTTGTTCTGCTCCGCGTACCAGCGCAGCTGCACCTCGGTGCCGGTCTTGCCCAGGTGGTAGACCGAGTCGTACTTGGCGACCCAGTCGAACCAGATGCGCTCGTTGCGCTCGAAGTTCACGTCCTGGTCCAGGTTCGCCTGGTACCAGACCTTGCGCACGTCGACGTTGCCGTCCAGCACCATGCGGCGCACCTGCTTCGGGTGCAGCGTGCCGTAGACCTGGCCGAGGTAGGTGCCGTACGAGAAGCCGTAGAAGTTGATCTGGCTGGCGCCGAGCGACTTGCGGATCGACTCCATGTCGTTGACGGAGTCCACCGTCGTCATGTGGTCCAGCAGCGCGCCGCCGGCCTTACCGCAGGCCTTGGCGTAGTTCTTGGACCGGTCGAGCCAGGTCTTCTCGATGCTCTGGTTCCACGGGATGTACTCCGGACGCGGACCGTTGAAGTAGTCGTTGTCGCAGGAGAGCGCGGGAACACTGGAGCCGACGCCGCGCGGGTCGAAGCCGATCCAGTCGTACGCCTGGCCGGCGCCGTTGGGGACGTACTCGCCCAGCACCGACAGCGTCAGCCCGGAGCCGCCGGGGCCGCCCGGGTTGACGAGCATGACGCCCTGGTAGTCCTTCGCGGCGACCTTCGCCTTGATCCGCGAGACGGCGATCTGGATCTTCTTGCCGTTGGGCTTGCTGTAGTCCAGCGGCACGTCGAGCAGGCCGCACTCGGCGCCCCGCCGCTGCAGGCCCGGGCTCTCGCACTGACCCCACGTGATCTTGGCGGCTCCCGCGGTGTCCGCACCGGGCGCGGCCGAGGCGCCGGTCGCCGGGACGACGACCAACGCCGTGGCCGCCGCGGTGAAGAGGGCGAGCCCCTTCACGGTCTTTCTCTCCACAAATCCTCCCAAATTTGCCCAAATGGGTGTATTCGGGCAGTTGATTCGGGCCAAACAATGTCACGCCGATCGTTTCGGGCGCGCCCGACGCGCGGAAGACCGGCGACCCTTTCCTCCACCCGAGCAACTCCACCCCGCCCGGGGCCCCGTCCCAGGGCCGGCGGCCCCGGCTGCCCCCGCCCGGGAGCCGCCATCGTTAGGCCATGAATGATTCCGGTACAGTGGAAAATTGAATTCGAATTGGAGTCTTTGAATTGTCAAGCAACCACTATTCCGCCGGGAACGCAGACGGATAGCCGCTCGACCTCGGGTTTCCCCACCCGGAAGCTGGACGTGGTCGCGATGACCACGACACGAGGGGAGCATCAGTCATGGCCAACCAGAAGCCATCGAACCGGCTCAGCCGACGCGGCATCCTCACCGGAGCGGGAGCCGGCGGCGTGGCCGCGGTCGCCGCCGCGATGACCACCGCCACCCCGGCCGCCGCCGCGCCCGGCGACCCGGTCCTCCAGGGCGCCGACAACAACGCCGGCACCGAGTCCACCGTCCTGCGCTCGACCTCCGACGCCGCCACGCTCGACGTCCGCAACACCGCCACCGTCGCCGTCGACGCCACCGGCTTCGACGCGGGCGTCCTCGGGTACTCCTCGAACGGCAACGGCGTCATCGGCCGCAGCGACATCGGCTACGGCGTCATCGGCGTCGCCGGCGACCTCGGCGGCATCGGTGTCGTCGCCTCCGCCCCGGACGAGTACAGCAAGACCGCCCTCTCCGTCCGCGGCCAGACGCGCTTCAGCCGCAGCGGCCTGGCGACCGTGCCGGCCGGCGCCAGCAGCGTGACCGTCACCGGCCTGCACCTGTACGCCTCGACCCGCGCCCTCGCGCTCGCCCAGCGCAGCACCGCCGTCTGGGTGAAGGCGGCGGTGCCGAACCCGGCCACCGGCGAGCTCCGCCTGCACCTCAACGCCGCCGCCCCCGCCGGCGGCGTCCCGATCGCGTGGTGGCTGCTCGAGGCGTAGGCCATCCGTCCGTCCGGGCCTGTTCGGCTTTGGCCGTCCGGGCCCGGTTCGGCTTTGGTCGGACGGGCTGCCAACCTCAGAGACCGTTTCCCTCGTGTACCGGGGCGACACAGTCATGAGGGGGTGCCGGTGGACGATGAGGCAAGTTTCCGGGAGTTCGTTTCGGCACGGATCGGGCGCCTGTCACGGGTCGCGTACCTGCTGACGGGCGAGCACCACGCGGCCGAGGACCTGGTGCAGGTGACGCTCATCAAGGTGGCCCGGCACTGGCGCCGGGTGGTTCAAGGCGGCACGCCGGACGCCTACGTGCGGCGTGCGCTCTACCACGAGCACGTCTCGTCGTGGCGGAGCCGGCGCGGCCGGGAGGTGCTGGCCGCCGACCCGCCGGAGCGGGACATCGGGCGGGACGAGTCCGCCGACACGGTGCGCCGGATCGTGCTGCGCAACGCGCTGGCGAGGCTGGCGCCGGGACACCGTGCGGTGATCGTCCTGCGCTACTTCGAGGACCTGTCCGAGGCCGAGACCGCCGACACGCTCGGCTGCTCGGTGGGCTCGGTCAAGAGCCAGACCCATCACGCCCTCGCCCGGCTACGGGTCGTGGCTCCTGAACTGGTGGAACTCATCGAGGACTCGGAGGTGCCGGCATGATGTCCCTGAAGGATGCGCTGGTCGATGCGGCCGACGACGCACGCGTCTACGACGTGACCGACCGTGCCGTAAGGGTGGTCCAGCGCCGCCGGACGCTGACCCGGCTGGTGCCGGTCGCGGCGGCCCTGCTCGTGGTCGCCGGCCTGGTCGGCGTCGCCTGGCCGCTCAGCAACGGAGGCGGCCAGGAGCCGTCGACGGCCGCCGACGGCCTGCCACGGCAGCTGACCCTGGACAGGTCCGCGCCGGTGCTCCCCGAGGACCGCGGCGTCGGCCCGGCCGCGCTGGCATTCCTGTACGACGACGGCGACCAGGGACGTTGGGCCCTGCTCGCCGCGGACGGCCGCCAGTACAAGGTGGACGGCCTGCGCGTGGACGGGATGTCGCCGGACGGCCGCTGGCTGCTGGTGCTGCGCTCCGAAGGATCCTGGGTGCTGCGGGACCTCACCGGCACCGCACGGCAGGAGTTCGCCGGCGTGGACACGAGCGCCGGCGCGAGCTGGTCCCCGGACAGCCGCCGGCTGGTGGTGCAGACCTCCAGCCGGTCCGGCGTCACGTACACCGTCGACCTCACCACCGGGGCCCGCAGCACGGCGCCGCCGGACCTGCCGCGCACCGCCCGGGTGTGCGCGGTGCGCAACTCGGGCGAGCTCCTGCTGTGCCCGCTGCCCGAGTCGTCCTTCTCCGGGCTGCGCCTGGCCGACGGCACGACCGGGCGGATCATCCGCGACATCCCCACGACCGACCTGGGCCTGCGCCCCACGGAGACGCTGCCCGAGTCCTTCGGGGCACCGATCCTGGACACGGACGACCGCACGCTGTTCATGCGCACCCACGACGCGGCCGACCCGGGCTCGGCCGTCGGGCAGAACACCTTCCTCGTCGGGTTCGACCTCGAGACCGGCCGGCTCACCCACCGGTACCCACTGCCCGACGACATCCCAGGTGCCCAACGCCCCTCCAACGGCGGGTTCGAGCACGGCCAGCCGGACGCCCGCTACGTCCTCGGCGTCCACCCCGAAGGCCCGCTCCTGCTACACCTCACCCCGAGCGAAACCGACCCGTTCCACGTCGGCTCCGTGACCATCGAACTGATCACCCGCGACACCGGCACCCTGCACACCGTCACCCACGCGTCCAGCCCGATCGGCCTGATCCGCTACCCAGGCTGACCGCCGCAACACGACCCGCCACGCGCCTGGCCGGACCCCCACCCGGCCAGGCGCGTGGCGTGTGCAGCTTCCGACCCGATGAGCGAAAACTAGGCCGTCTGGCCGAGCTCCGACGAGCCGCGAGCCGACTGCTGTCTTTCAAGAGCGCGTCGTCCGGCCCGGACGTGGCGTCCCGGCCGGACGGGCTTATGGCGCCGACACTTGCGCCGGGCGCCGCTTGCACGCCGAGCCGGGCGACGCGCAGCAAGCGTGTCGAATGCGGCCGTGACGAACAGGTAGGCCCGGTTACGGGTCTTGAGGGGGTGCGGGTGGAGCGCAGCTCCCCCGCTGGGGAGCGCGGCGGAGCCGTGCGCGGGGCACAGCGCAAAAACTGGTGTCGGGGGTTTGGGGCGGTCGGCTACAACGGTCAGGTGCTGCGCAAGTATCCGAGAACGCCTCACCTGCAGGGGTCCCGCCTGCAGCCGGGCGACCATGACCTGGCCCAGGTGCCGTTCGCGGAGCTGGTGGGGCGGCAGCTCGTCGTGGAGGAGAAGCTCGACGGGGCGAACTGTGCGGTCAGCTTCGACGCCGGTGGGGAGATGCTGCTGCAGTCCCGCGGCCACTACCTCACCGGCGGGCCGCGGGAGAAGCAGTTCGGGCCGTTGAAGGCGTGGGCCGCCACCGTCCGGTTCCTGCTGCAGCCGGTCCTGACCGACCGGTACGTCATGTACGGCGAGTGGCTCTACGCCAAGCACACCGTCTTCTACGACGCGCTGCCGCACCACTTCTGCGAGTTCGACGTGTTCGACCGGGAGACGGAGACGTTCCTGTCGACCGTGCGGCGCCGTGAGCTGCTCGAAGGGCTGCCCGTCAGCTCCGTGCCCGTGCTGCGCACCGGCCGCTTCGGCAAGCTCGCCGAGCTGACCGCGCTCGTCGGGCCCTCGACCTGCCGCACGCCGGGGTGGCGTGACGCGCTGCGCGAGGCCGCGGTCGCCGGCGGTGCCGACCCCGACCAGGTCGTCAAGGAGACCGACATGTCCGAGGACATGGAGGGGTTGTACCTGAAGCTGGAGTCCGCCGACGCGGTGCTCGGCCGGTACAAGTGGGTGCGGCCCAGCTTCCACACCGCGATCCTCGACTCCGGCAGCCACTGGCAGGACCGGCCGATCGTCGCCAACCGGGTCGGCGCGTGAACGGCTTCGAACGGCTGTGCCCGGACGGTCCCGAGTGGACGGTGCCGTGGGACGCGATCCGTGCCGAGTTCGACTGGGTCCGCCGGATGGACGGTGTGCCGCAGGACGCCGTGCACCACGCGGAGGGTGACGTCGCCACCCACACGCGGCTGGCGTGCGAGGCCCTCGCCGCGCTGCCGGCGTGGCGGGAGCGCCCGCGGGACGAGCGGGTCCGGCTCTTCGCCGCGGTCCTGCTGCACGACGCGGCGAAGCCGTTCTGCACCCAGGTCGAGGAGGACGGGCGGATCACCGCCCACGGCCACTCGCGGCGCGGCGACCTCATCGCGCGGCGGGTGCTGTGGGAGGCGGGCGTGCCGATCGCCTGGCGGGAGCACGTCGCCGCGCTGATCCGCCACCACCAGGTGCCGTTCTGGGCCCTGGAGCGGCCGCGCGGCGAGCTCGACCGGATCGTCCACCGGGTCAGCCTGCTGGCCCGCAACGACCACCTGGGGCTGCTGGCCACCGCCGACATCCTCGGCCGCGTCTGCGCCGACCAGGCCGGGATGCTCGACAACGTCGGGCTCTTCCTCCAGTACACCGGCGACGATGACTGCCTGGACAAGCCCCGGCGCTTCCCGTCGGACCACGCCCGCTTCACCTACTTCCGCAATCCGCTGCGGGAGGCGGACTACGCGGCCTACGACGACACCAGGGTCACCGTCACCGTCATGTCGGGGCTGCCCGGCTCCGGCAAGGACCACTGGATCGCGGCGAACCGCCCGGGCGTGGCCGTCGTCAGCCTCGACGAGTGGCGCGAGCGGCTCGGCGTCCAGCCCACCGGCGACCAGGGCCCGGTGATCGCCGCCGCGACCGACCAGGCCAAGGTGCTGCTGCGGGCGGGCACGCCGTTCGTCTGGAACGCCACCAACCTCACCCGCCAGCTGCGCGCCCGCTGCATCGGGCTGGTCGCCGACTACGGCGGCCGGGTCGAGATCGTCAGCGTCGAGGCGCCGCCCGACGTGATGCGCCGCCGCAACCGGGCCCGCCCGCGTCCGGTGCCGGACGGCGTGATCGACCGGATGGTGGGGCGCTGGGAGCTGCCCGACCCCACCGAGGCGCACCGGGTCGACTGGGTGCTCAACGCCTGATGTTGGACGCCGAGGTGATGCGCTGGCGCTGCATCGCGAGGGCCTGCAGGGCGGAGGAGCGCACCAGCAGCAGCGGGTTGAGCGGCTCGTTGGCCGCGATGGGCTGGGCGTAGGGGCGGTTCCCCACCGACCAGCCGTCGTGCAGGTCGTACTCGACGGAGAAGCTGCGGTCGCGGGCCTTCGAGTAGTCCAGCAGGATGCCGGGGCCGAGCGCCCGGGTCGCGACCTCGCCGGCCATGTGCGGGATCGGCGAGAAGAAGAACGCGACCTTCGGGATCGGCTGGAACAGGTCCACGTCGATCAGGTCGAAGATGCCGACGGGCTGGTACATGCCGTGCGTGTCATGGATGCACAGGCCGGCGCCGAGCTCCATCCGCCCGGTGTTGTCGATCTCCATGTGGCCGGCCGGCCCGCCCGGCGTCACGATGCCGGCGCCGTCGTTGCCGGAGACCGTCAGGACGCTGCCCAGCGGCGCCGGGTAGTTGTGCGTCGGCACGATCTTCGTGCTCGGCGCCATGCCCTGGTGGCGCGCCGTGAACATGGAGTAGGTCTCCTGCCACGTCAGTTCGAGGTGGCGTTCGAGGTAGTGGACCGAGAGCCAGATCGTGGGGACGCCGCTCGCCGAGGTGGCGACCGCGTGGAGGCCGAAGAGCGCGAAGTGGTGGTCGCGCAGCTGATCGATCGTGGCCTCGTTCATGTCGATCGTGAGTTTGTGCTGCTCCACGGCAGTCCTCCAAGGTCCGGCGGCGGTTGGTCCTCAGTGTGGAGCTGCTGCGTTGCACAATCGGGGCAATTCGCGAAATAGCTACGCGTTTCGCGCGGCGGTGATGACGACTCGGGCGGCCTGCTCCAGCTCGGCCCGATCGGGCGCGAAGGCGTCGGCGATGTCCGGGTGAAGGCTCGATCTCGCGACCTCCAGCAACCGGGCGGCGACCTCGTCGGCGGACTCGCCGTGGTAGTCCTGCTCGACGATCTCGGCGGCGCGCTGCAACGCCGAGCTCAGCTGGGCTTCGAGAGGCTCCTGCAGCTTCTGCGCCGCCGGGCTGAGCTGAGCGTCGTCCAGAGAGACGTGAAGTTCGTGCATGCCCGCGCGTTACCCATGTCGCTCGATTTTCACGCGCTGCGCGTCAGCAGCGGCATCGACCTGGGTGCGTTGCGCCGGACGGGGTAGGTCGAGCGGACCATCGCCAGCGCCCACGCCATCCGCGCGACGGCGGTGTCCGGGTGGTCGCCGAACTCGCCCGCGACCTGCGCCGCGCAGCCCTGGATGCCGACCCGCCGCAGCGTGGTCGCCACCGCGGTGCGGATCTCGTCCCGCCTGGGTGCCTGGGAGCACTGCAGGTTGGAAACGAACAGTGCCTCGGCTCGTACCGCCTCGAATGTCGTGGTTGCCATCTCGACCCCTTGAAGGTGTGTCCCTGATAACACCAACGCTAGAAGCGAAGAGGGGGTTCAGGCTCCCGGATTTATGCCACGGTCGCGGAATTGTCACCCTACGTGTGCTGGTGCGGCGGGGTGGGCGCTGTGACAGGGTGATCCAGTGTCGTTGACCCCATCAGGTCCGGTCCGCCTGCACCGCGCCGCGCGCATCGAGGACGCCTTCCACGACGTGCTGGAGCGGCGGCTCCGGCTGCGCGGGTGGAAGGTCGCCGTCACCCCGTACACCGGCTACGGCGGCCCAGGCTGGGTCCGCGTCCTCGGCCGGGTCCTGCTGGCCCGCCTGGACCCGAAGCCCGGCAGGCGCCTCAAGAAGCTGCGCGGCTGGCGCTCGTTCACCGCCGTCTCCGTGGCCAACGCGCCCGTGCGGATCACGGCCGGGGGGCGCACCTGCGAGGTCCGCTGCGACCGTGGCGGCTTCATCGACACCGTCATCGAGGCCGACCTGGCCCCGGGCTGGGCGACAGTCACGCTGGAGAGCGAGGACAGCGCCCCGGTCGAGGCGCCGGTGAGGATCATCGACCCCTCCGTCCGCTTCGGCATCGTGTCCGACGTCGACGACACCGTCATGGTCACGACGCTGCCCCGCCCGCTGCTCGCCGCGTGGAACACGTTCGTCCTCGACGAGCACGCCCGGGCCTCCGTGCCGGGGATGGCCGTCCTGTACGAGCGGCTGGTCAACGCCAACCCCGGCGCTCCGGTCTTCTACCTCTCCACCGGCGCCTGGAACGTGGCGGCGACGCTCACCCGGTTCCTGTCCCGGCACCTGTACCCGGCGGGCCCGCTCCTGCTGACCGACTGGGGCCCGCAGCCCGACCGGTTCTTCCGCAGCGGCCAGGCGCACAAGCGGGCGTCGCTGGCCCGGCTCGCCTCGGAGTTCCCCGACATCCGGTGGCTGCTCGTCGGCGACGACGGCCAGCACGACCCCGAGATCTACGCGGAGTTCGTCGCCGAGCACCCCGACAGCGTCGCGGCCGTCGCGATCCGGCACCTCTCGCCGACCCAGGCCGTCCTCGCCGGCGGCTTCCCGACCCCGGTCGGCAGCACCCGCCGCCTGCCCTCTTCCGCGGACGCCGCCCAGCGCTGGCTGCGCGCCCCCGACGGCGCCGGCCTGTGGCGCCTGCTGCGCGACACGGAGCTGCTGTAGTTAGTAGCCATGGCTACTATTGCCATGTACAGTTTCTGGCATGAGTCCTACACCCGGGTTCCTGGTCTGGCGGCTGTCCATGAAGTGGAAGGTCGCCGTGGACCGGGCGCTGGCGCCGCTGGGGCTCACGCACGCGCAGTATTCGCTGCTGGCCACCCTGTATGGCCTGCAGCACGACCCGCGCAGCGCCGAGCTGCCCAGCCAGCGGCGGCTCGCCGACCACACCGGCCTCGAGGCGCTGTACGTCTCGAAGCTCGCCCGGACCCTGGAGTCGGCCGGCCTGCTCGACCGGCTCCCCGACCCCGCGGACACGCGCGCCGTGCAGCTGCGGCTCACCGACCGCGGCCGCTCGGTCAGCGCCGAGGCCGTCGGCATCGTCCGTGAGCTCATGGCGGAGCTGCTCGCGCCGCTGCCCGCCGATCGCCAGGCCGCGTTCGTCGCGGACCTGCAAGCCCTCCTTCTGGAAAGAGGTCCGTCATGACCACCCTCAACGGGCGCATCCTCGGCCAGGCCGAGCGCGCCACCCGCGCCGTCCTCGACCGCCTGCTCGCCCGCTCCGGCACCACCTTTGAGCAGTGGGTCGCCGTCAACCTCACCGCCGCCGGCCCGCTGACCCGCGACGAGCTGCTCGCGCAGATGTCGGCCGGCCTCCGGACCGACCCCGCCGGCCACGTCGACGCGGCGTTCGCGGCCGGCCTGCTGACCGGCGACGTCGCCCTCACCGACCTGGGCCGTTCGCGATACGAGGAGATCAGCGCCGGGATCAACGCCATCACCGGGCAGATTTATGGTGATTTATCGCCAGAAGACCTCGACACGGCCGGTCGGGTCCTGCTGCAGGTCACCGCCCGCGCGAACGCCGCACTCGCGGCGGCCTAGAACTCCGGCATGACCATCCACAGGTGGCCGTCGGGGTCGGCGAAGGTCCCGGCGTAGCCCCACGGCTGGTCGGCGGGCTCGGTGACGACCCGCCCGCCGGCGGCCCGGGCACGCTCGATCACGGCTCGCACGTCATCGCGCCCGGGCACCGGCCGGTGCAGCACGCACTCGCTGGTGCCGGCCGGCGCGACGGCGTGCTCGCCGATCGCCCAGGCGAAGCCGTCGGCGGGCACCAGCATCAGGGCGACGCCGTCCGCGAGTTCGAACCGCAGCGGCTCCGGCAGCCCGTCCCCGCTCGGCAGCCCGTCCCCGCTCGGCTGGCCGTCCCCGCTCGGCTGGCCGTCCCCGCCTGGCTGGCCGTCCCCGCCCGCCGGCTGGATCGGCCCGGTTTCGAGGACGGCGCGGTAGAAGTCGTGGGAGGCCACGCGGTCGGCGACCGGCAGCGCGATGGTGAAGGTCATGCAAGGTTTACGTCAGGACGCGCCGGAACTCATCGCCGCGGCGCGCGGGGCGCCGACCTTCGCGATGATGTCGGCCAGGACCTGCTCGGACTCGTCGTGCGGGACCTGACAGGTGCCGGCCGCGAGGTGGCCGCCGCCGCCGTACTGCAGCATCACCGAGCCGATGTCGGTCGGTGACGTGCGGTCGAGGATCGACTTGCCCACCGCGAAGACGGTGTTGAGCTTCTGCTTGCCCCAGATCACGTGGATGGAGACCCGGGCCTCGGGGAACAGCGCGTACACCATGAACCGGTTGCCGGCGTAGATCACCTCCTCGTCCCGGAGGTCCACGACGACCACGTCGCCCTCCAGGTGGCTCACCCGCCGCAGCTGGTCGACGAAGAGCTCCTGCTGCTCGCAGAACAGCTCCGCGCGCTCCGCCACGTCCGGCAGCGCCAGGATCTCCTCGACGTCCTGGTGGTCGATGCACGCGTCGATGAGCTGCATCATCAGCTGGTAGTTGGAGATCCGGAACTGCCGGAACCGGCCCAGTCCCGTGCGGCTGTCCATGAGGAAGTTCATCAGCGTCCAGCCGACCGGCTGCAGGATGTCGGTGATGTCGTACTGGGCGGAGTCCGCCTTGTCGACCGCTTCCATCAGCTCGTCGGACACGTTCGGGAACCGCGCGGCGCCGCCGAAGTGGTCGTAGATGACGCGGGCCGCCGACGGGGCCTCCGCGTCGATGATGTGGTTGGTCCGGTCGTCCATGTTGTCGCCCGCGTTGCGCAGGGTCTCCGAGTGGTGGTGGTCGAAGACGAGGTGGGCGCCGGGCGCGTAGGGCAGGTTCGTCAGGATGTCGTCGGGTCCGATATCGACCGTGCCGTCCTGGACGTCTTTGGGGTGCACGAACGTGATGTCGCCGATGAGGTCCAGGTGACGCAGCAGGACGGCGCACACCAGGCCGTCGAAGTCGCTGCGCGTCACGAGTCGGTGCTTCACTTCGGATCCCCTCACCCTGCGTCGGCCGGTCGACAGTTGCCCTATCGGCCGGCCGTACGCAGACGTGAGGTCTTGGCGGTGCTTACAGGAGCGAGAGGTGCACGTGGTTGGTGTGGTCGCTGGAGGGGTCCCCGCCCACGCCGCTGTAATGGTGCCAGCCGACCGCGGGTGTCCACACCTGTTTGAACCAGATGACGTACATGACGCCGAGCCGGTCCGCGTTCTTCACGAAGTACGTCGCCAGGTTGGCCCCGTAGACCTTGTCCTCACCGGCGGCGACGCCACCGAAGCCCGACTTGGCCTGCACCGAGAAGTCGCACGCGCGGCCCTTCGGGTGCTCGTACGGCCCGCTCGGCCGGTAGCAGGACACGAACCGCTTGAAGCCCGCCGCCTGCGCCTGCTGCATCGCGTGCAGCGTGCGCATCGTGATGCAGCCGCTGGTGGTCGGGTCGTTCTGCTTGCACGACTCCGAGGACCAGCCGCCGCTGGCGTTGCGCGGCGACGGCTGCGCGAGCGGCAGGTTGGCCGACACGAAGCCGTTGCTCGGCCCGCCCGCCTGGGCCAGGCCCTTCTCGGCTTCCTTCTTCTTCGCGGCCATGACGGCGACCTGCTCCTGCTGGAGCTTGACCTCGCCCTCGAGCGCCGTCTTCTGCGCCGCCTGGTCCCGCTTCAGCTGGTTGAGCTCGCGCAGCAGGTTGTCGTTGTGGTGGGCGATCTCGTCGATCGAGCCGGCCCGCTCCGCGAAGCCGGTGGGGCTCCCCGAGTCCATCAGCGCCACGAACGTGGTGAGCGGCCCCGTCCGGTACGCGGCGACGGCGATCGCCGACACCTGCTCGGTGACCCTGGCGAGGTTGGCCTCGGTCTGGGCGAGCTTGGCGGTCAGGTCCGCCTGGTTCTTCACCGAGGCGTCGTACTTGTCCTTGGCCTCGATCCACGCGCGGGTGCTCTCGTCGAGGACCTGGGCGAGGGACGCGTTGGATCCCTCGTCGCCCGTGTCGTCTCCCGGCTCGGCGGCGGCCGGAGTGGCGGCCATCCCAAAAAGGACGGCGGCCGTCATCAGGACGGCGATGATCCGCCGACCGGGATGTCGTGATGACATCTGGCTCGTTGTTCCTTCCGTCGGCCGCCGACCGGGTTAGCTGACGGGTTCGGGACGGAACGACCCCTACCGCGGTTGCCCGCGGATTCACCCCACTGTGCGGTTGGGTCCCCGATTCGCCGGTGTCGAGCCGGCGATTGGGCGGCAGTCGCGCCCGGCGCCGCGGGGGGCGGCGCCATGTCGGACGGGACCGACGGCCAGCCTACCCAGGGCGATCAGACCGCGCAGCGTACTGCCTGTCCGCCGCTGTGACGCACCTCTCGAAACCGCGCCGTCCAAGCAGGTCGCCTAAGCTTGCCGAAAGAATCTCGCGTGACGGAAATCACTCAACTGGCCTCACCCTGCCGGCAACGTTCTCGCCCGGGCGATTGTTTTACGCCACCCCGCGGTCACCCCGTGTCACCCCGAGTCACCTCGGAAAGGTGAGGTTAGCGGAACCGTAAAGATTCTTCATAAATCGATGTGATTGCTCCTGTACCGCGGTGGTGGCTGGTCGGATGGGGGCTCAGCGTCGATCTGAACGGAAGTGATCTGGTGTCCAGAGTGCGCCTGTGGGCGGGGCTCGCCGCGACCGCCGTCGTCGGTGGCGTCGTCGCCGTCTTCAACATGCTGCCGGCGTCGGCGGCCACCTGTGCGCCGGCGTGGCAGGCGTCGGCCGTGTACACCGGGGGTGCCACGGTGTCGCGGAACGGGCACAACTTCCTCGCCAAGTGGTGGACGCAGAACGAGGCGCCGCCCGGGAACACCGGCGTGTGGCAGGACCAGGGGTCGTGCGGCGGGAGCACGCCGCAGCCGCCGACGCAGACCGGGTCCGCGGGCGGGTGCAGCTTCCCGGCGTGGGTGCAGGGTCGCAACTACGTGACCGGTGACATCGTGAAGTTCACCGACGGTAAGTACTACATCGCCGAGCACGACAACCCGGGGTACAGCCCGACGATCAGCACCTGGTACTGGGACCCGTACACCTGCAACGGCGGAGGGGGCGGCACGACGCCGCCGCCGAACCCGACCACGAACCCGCCGTCGAACGGGGCGTTCGTCGTCAGCGAGGCCCAGTTCAACCAGATGTTCCCGAACCGGAACCCCTTCTACACGTACAACGGCCTGGTCGCGGCGCTGAACGCCTACCCGGCGTTCGCGAAGACGGGATCGGACGCCCAGCGCAAGCAGGAGGCGGCGGCGTTCCTCGCGAACGTGAACCACGAGACCGGCGGCCTGGTGTACATCGTGGAGCAGAACACCGCGAACTACCCGCACTACTGCGACACGAGCCAGCCGTACGGCTGCCCCGCCGGGCAGGCCGCGTACTACGGCCGCGGGCCGATCCAGCTCAGCTGGAACTTCAACTACAAGGCCGCCGGTGACGCGCTCGGCATCGACCTGCTGCGCAACCCGAACCTGGTGCAGACCGACCCGGCCGTCGCGATGAAGACCGCGCTCTGGTACTGGAACACGCAGACCGGCCCGGGCACGATGACGCCGCACAACGCGATGGTCAACGGCGCCGGGTTCGGCGAGACGATCCGCAGCATCAACGGCAGTCTCGAGTGCGGCGGGCGCAACCCGGCGCAGGTGCAGAGCCGGGTCGCGGCGTACCAGCGCTTCGTCGGCATCCTCGGCGTGGGCGTCGGAGCGGGCTCGCTCAGCTGCTAGTCGCCGAATACCAGGAGGGCGCCCCGGGGAGTGGGGCGCCCTTCTCTTTGTCTTCCGACGGTTACGGCAGGTGCTGGCGGTACTCCTGCAGCGCGCGGCGGGCGAAGACCTGCTGGAACGTGGCGACCCGCTCCGAGCGGCCGCGGCCGATGAAGCTGACGAACCAGTGCAGCACCGCGGTGACCCGGTTCTTGAAGCCGACCAGGTAGAGCAGGTGCACGGCGAGCCACATGAGCCAGCCGACGATCCCGGAGAAGTGCAGCTTGCCGACGCTCGCCACCGCCGAGAAGCGCGAGATCGTGGCCATGCTGCCCTTGTCGAAGTATTTGAACGGCTGACCGGTCGCCTCGCCGGCGAGCCGCTTCTTGATCTGGCCGGCGGCGTGGCGGCCGCTCTGGATCGCGACCTGCGCGACGCCCGGCAGCCGGTTGAGCGACATCATGTCGCCGATCGCGAAGATCTCCGGGTGGCCCGGCACGGTGCAGTCCGGCTCGACCTCCAGCCGTCCGGCCCGGTCGGTCGAGGCTCCCGTCGCCTTCGCCAGCTGCGTCGACAGCGACGGCGCGGCCACGCCCGCCGCCCAGATCTTCGTCATCGACTCGATCCGCTGCCGGCCGTTGCGCGTCTCGACCTCGATGCCGGTCTCGTCGACGTCGACGACCTTCGTGCCGAGCTCGACCTCGACGCCCATGGTGTGCAGCTGCCGCAGCGCCTTCGTCGACAGGTGGTCGCCGAAGCTCGACAGGACCGTGTCGAGCGCGTCGATCAGGATGATCCGCGCGTGCTTCGGGTCGATGTTGCGGTACTGCCCCGGCAGGTGCCGGTGGGCGAGCTCGGCGATCTGGCCGGCCATCTCGACGCCGGTCGGACCGGCGCCGACCACGACGAACGTCAGCCACCGCTCGATCGCGGCCGGGTCGGTCTCCAGCTCGGCGAGCTCGAACGCACCGAAGATCCGCCCGCGCAGCTCCAGCGCGTCGTCGATGCTCTTCATGCCGGGCGCGTGCTCGGCGAACGCGTCGTTGCCGAAGTAGGACTGCGACGCGCCGGCGGCGACGATCAGCGAGTCGTACGGCACGGTGTAGCTCGTCCCGGGCGCGACCGCCGTGACGGTCCTCGCCTCCGGGTCGATCTCGGTGACGGTGCCGAGCAGCACCTTCGCGTTGTCCTGCCGCTTGAGGATCTCCCGGATCGGCGGCGCGATCTCGCCCTCCGACAGGATGCCGGTCGCCACCTGGTACAGCAGCGGCTGGAACAGGTGGTAGGCGGTGCCGTTGATCAGGGTGACGTCGACCGGCGCGTTCTTGAGCGCCTTGGTGGCGAACAGTCCGCCGAAGCCGGCGCCGACGATCACGACGCGGTGACGTCCTTGTGCACGCTCGTCCATCTGCATCTCCCGACAGGGGTGTGGATCGTGCAGATCAAGTACACCACTCCCGGCGGGTGATGGCCGTGTGTCCTCCATGACGTTTCACGGCCGTCTGTCAGGGAATCAGTCCCCTCACGTAGGCCGCCTGGCCCACGTGCTGCGCGTCGTCGTCGAGGACGCTGACCAGCCGCACCCCGAGCGTCACCGGCGGGTCCCATCGCTCGTCGACGATCTGGTCGAGATCCTCTTCCGTGAGCTTCTCCAGCCACGCGATGGTCCGCGCCGACACCGCCTCGAAGTATTCGATCAACACGTCGGCGCTTTCCGGCTGTACCGCCTGGACCTGCGCGGCCGTGTGGCCGTAGCCGGTGTCGTGCTGGTCCTGCCGCAGCCCGAAGCGCGGGGCCCAGTCGCCGGTCACCCACAGCTGCTCGGCGCCGTTGATGCGCTCCGCGATGTGGTCGTCCTGGACCCGCGTCAGGTGCCAGACCAGCCACCCGACCGTGTTGGCGCCGGGCGCCGGCGCCCACCGCAGCTGCTCCGGGCTGAGCCCTTCGACCGCGGCCCTGACCAGATCAGGCAGTCGCCCGTACCCCTCGACGAGCAGTTCGTTCACCCGCACAGCAAGCTTCCCCTCGTGGCACGTTTCCGGGAGTTGACCTTCGACGAACGTCCGTAGTGTTCAGCACATCGCAAGAACGCAGCGAACACCACATAAACTTCCACAAAGGAGAACGACATGAGCGAGTACGGCGAGTTCGAGACCGGCGACCAGCACGAGTCCCTCGACCAGATGCACGAGGTCGACGCCAGCGAGAACAACTACGACTCGCAGTTCGGCGTCTACGAGCAGGACCACGCCTCGGCCGAGAACACCAGCTTCGACCAGGGCCACCACATGTCCTACACCACCCCGGCCGGCGTGCAGTACGAGGAGTCGGACTACACCTCCTACGACCACTCCGCCGCCGAGACGGACCACACGTTCGCCGCCGAGGGCTCCGAGTCGGCCTCCTCGAGCGAGTTCCACGAGCTCGAGGCCCTGCAGGCCCGCCTCGACGCCACGTTCGCCGAGGGCACGTTCGCCTCGAACTGAAGTCCTTCGTAGAAAAGGGGCCCCTTCCCCCGGGGCCCCTTTTCCGTCTTCAGAACTTCTTCCGTCTTCAGAAACTTCTTCCGTCTTCAGAACTTCGTGGGAACGAGTGCGGCCAGCGCGCTCACGACGAACGGGCTGATGATGACCAGTCCGCTGCGCAGCTCCCCGAACGTCGTCTGGTCGATGCCGAGCAGCTTCTCCAGCTTCGACCGCTCCTCGGCCTTGTCCACCAGATCACCCAGCGCGACATCCGTGAGCGGGAAGTTCCGGTCGACGAACAGCGCGCACCGGCGGCGCAACGTCGTGCTCGCCGGCACGTACATGACGCCGACGACGAACGAGGCGACCGCCCCGGAGAACAGCACCGCCGCCTTCGGCAGCTCCGCACCCCATCCCGTGGCCGCGCCGTTGACGAGCGTGACGAGCAGCACCAGGAACCCGAGCTGGTTGAGCAGCCGGCTCACCAGCCGCCGCAGGCTGAGCAGGGTGTTGAGCTGCTGCCCCGGCGAGCCCTCGATCCTGCGCCGGGCCACCCGATGGACCGCGCCGAGCGTCGCCGCCGACGGCAGCGCCCCGCAGATCGCGATCGCCGACAGGGCCAGCCCGCGACCCGTCAGCCCCTGCTCGCCGAGCACGAACGGCGTGGCCGCCACCAGGCCGACCGCCACCGCCACCGACGCGAGCACCAGGTGCAGCACGTGAAACAGCCGGACCCGGTGCACCGTGCCGAGGTCCCGCCACCGCGCCGCGCCGAACCCGAACGCCTCGCCACTGGCCGCCCCGAGCACCGCCGCCAGCACCGCGAACAGCACCCACCGCGGCTCGTGCCCGTGCTCCGGGCTCGTCCACGCGATCCACGTCCCGAGCACCGCCCCGAGCAGCATCGCAAGCAGCCGCAGCTCCCCGGTGATCGTCTCCTCGGCATCCTCCACCACCGTCACGCTGGGACAGCCTTTCTGTAGGGTCTGTCCATGGTCACCGTCGCCCCGCTCACCACGGAAGACCGCGCCGCGTGGGAGGTCCTCTTCACCGGGTACAACACCTTCTACGAACGCGTCCTGCCGCCTGACCGCTTCGACGCCGCGTGGGCCGGCTTCCAGGCCGACACCCGCATCCACGCCCTCGGCGCCAAGCTCGACGGCCAGCTCGTCGGCATCGCGCACTTCCTCGTCCACGCGAGCATCACCACCGACGACGTCTGCTACCTGCAGGACCTCTTCACCGCCCCGTCAGCCCGCGGCCAGGGCGTCGCCCGCGCCCTGATCGCCGCCGTCGCCGACTGGGCCCGCGCCCGCCACTGCAACCGCGTCTACTGGTCCACCCACCACACCAACGCCACCGCCCGCCGCCTGTACGACCAGGTCGCCGTCAACCGCGGCTTCATCCTCTACCAGATCCCCCTCTGACCTGCCCCGCCATCCAGAGGGAAACACATGCGTGCCACCCCGCCCCGACAAGGTAACCTGTCTGCGCGGGCTGCTAGCTCAATGGCAGAGCTGCGGACTTTTAATCCGTAGGTTCAGGGTTCGAGTCCCTGGCGGCCCACCCTCTGACCTGCGAAAACGCGGCGAAGACATTCATGGTCTTCAAATGGGTTGCTCGGAATAGCTCCGTGGTTGCTCCGTTCATGTACCGGGCGTAGTCGTAGTATCACCCTGCCGCAGCCTCGGTGCTCGTGGAACGTACCTGCCGGTTTGGCGACTTGCTGCGCGTGCCGGTCTTGTCGCGCTGCCGTAGCGGGGTGACGTTGCCTGCCGCTGGTATGGCGCGCGCCGCTCGCGGGACAAGCGCGGCAGCGGCGTCGGCTTTGGCCCGCTCGGTCTCGAGTTCCTGGATGACCGAGGTGTAGGTGTCGGAGGTGATGGTGATCGAGGAGTGCCCGAGGGTCTCCTTGATGTCGTTGAGGTCGGCGCCGGTGGCCTTGAGGTAAGTCGCGGCGCAGTGCCGCAGGTCGTGCAGGCGGATCGGCGGTAGACCGGCGCCTTCGACGAGTTCCTCGAAGCGTTCGCTGACGTGGTCGGGGTGCCACGGGGTGCCGTCCGGTTTGACGAAGAAGTCGCCGGTGGCGGGCCATTCGTCGCCGGACACAAGCTGCCACCGGTCGCGCATCGCCTGGTACTCGGTGAGGGCGGTGGTGGACGCTGTGTCGAGTGCGAGGGTGCGGTCACCGGCGTCGGTTTTGACCTTCTTGCGCACGGCCCGGTAGCCGACGGTGGTGACCTGTTCGGAGAAGGTGATGGTGCCGGTGTCGAGGTCGACGTCGCGGTCGCGGAGGCCGACCGCCTCCCCACGGCGCAGCCCGCGGTGCATGATGAGCACGAACAGGGCGTAGAGCATGATGTCGTGCGCCTCGGCGTGGTCCAGGAACTGGCCCGCCTGTTCGGGCATCCACACCATGACCTTGCTCGGCCGTTCCCCGGTGGCCCGCCAGTGCGCGATGGCGGCTTTGGTCCACACCTTCGCCTTGGGGCGTTTACCGGAGGGTAGTTCGACGTGGGCGGCGGGGTTGAACTCGATGAGCCGGTGGGTGCTGATGGCGTCGTTGAGCGCTTTGCGCAGGGTGGCGCGGATGCGGTGCATCGTGGCCGGTCCGGTGATCCGGATGCCTTTGACGCCGGCGCGGGCGGCGGGGTCGTCGCTCTGCCGGGCGAGGTCCACTGCGGTGTTGCGGTCGGTGATGGCGTCGAACATGGCCTGGACGTGCACGACGCGGAGTTCGTCGATCGGGATGTGGCCGAGGTGCGGGGTGAGGTGGTTGCGGATGTGGCCTTCGTAGGCGACGCGCGTGGTCGGTTCGATCTTGCGGTGACGCAGCCACTGCCGCAGATATTCGGTCATCGGGGTGGACTGGGTGGCGGGGATGCCGGCGCGGACGCGGCGGGCGATCTGGTCCCGGTCGGGTAGCGGGCGTCCGGCCTTGAGGCCGCTGAGCAGGTCGGCGATCTCGGTGGCGAGGGTGGCGTTGGTGCCGGCGAGGGCGAGCAGTTCCTGGGCTTGGCCGCGTTCGCCGAGGGCGTCGTCGCGGGTGTCGAAGCCGCGGCGGCGCAGCTGGCGGCGGACGCCGGCCGCGGTGGGTGGGAGTTCCAGTTGGTAGGCCCACCGGCCGTGGGTGGGGCTCCATGCCCCGCCGGGCCGGCGTAGCTTCGGGCAGTTGCCGTTGAGCCGTCGGCCGTCGCTGTCGCGGCATGAGCAATGTTTGGCGATGGATCCTTCCGCCATGACGGTTGACTCCTTGGTGGTTCGTTGCGGGTACTGGCGTGGCGGTGTTGTGGGTTCGTGGTGTTGATCGACGCGTGGTTCGGGCCGGGAATCAAGTCGTCGGCGGGTCGGGCTCGGTGGGCATGTGCAGGGCGGTGAGGATCGCCGCGACGGGGATGCGGTAGCGGCGGCCGAAGCGCAGGACCGGCAGGGGGAAGGTGCCGGCTTTGATCAGGTCGTAGGCGACGGAGCGGGACAGGCCGAAGATAGCGGCGGCAGTCGGCACGGTGGTGACGGTGCCGAGCGCGCGGATCCGTTCGGCGGTCCAGGCCGTTGTCGGCGCGGGGGTGGACGGCTGCTGGGCGCTGTGGGCATGGGCGGGCTGCGAGTGCATGGGGTGTCCCTTGTGGTGGTGTCGGATGCGGGAGCCGCCCCGGGCCGCGCGGTGGAGGACGGCGGCCGTCGGGTGCTTGCTCGGGTGGCGGCGCGCAGCGCGGGAAGCGCTGACATCCCCCTATCCGGTTTTGTGAGCCGTGGCGAACGCCCCTGCCGCTCACAGCCGCTCACAGCAGCCCAACACCCACTCACGGCCACATTGCGCACGCTCACAGCTACCGAACGTGGTCGAATGCGGAGGGATGTCCGCTCACAGCGGCCCTTTCTGTCAACCCTCAGCCACTCACAGCCACTCACAACCGCTCACAGCGTGAGGCGGACCCCGCTCACACCGCTCACAGCGCGAGAAGGACTCCGCTCACAGCCGCTCACGGCGCAAGCGGATCTCGACGGTGCTCGGATGCGGTTGCTGGAGGGCATGGGAGCGGTCGCGCTTCCGTATCCAACGGACGTCGATGCACACCGGTGATGCGCCATTTGCATCAATCGATGGTCTTCGTTGACATCCCCTTGCCAATTGATCATCTTCTGTGACACGGATGCCGTGCCAATCGATGATCTTCTGCGACATGCGGGCGTGTCACGGCCGGCGGTAGGCACATGGTGGGGCGTCGGGAGTTGCTGTGAGTGTCGGCGGTATCTGCTGTCGCAGGGGGTGGCGAGCGCTGCGAGTGGACCGCCGCGCGCAGGCGGGGCAATGGCATGGCACGCCGACCGGGTCGGGACGCGCTGCCATCATCCGTGTCAACGTGCAGCTCAACTGCTGTGACAGACACTCGTGTCAACGATGACAATCGATGTCAAAGATCGTGTGACACGCCGCCGGCATCGTGACATGACGCGGCGCTGTCCGCCTCGATGTGCCGCTGGCCAGCGCTGCCAGTGACCTGTGAGCGTGCCGTGGCGCAATGACATCCCGGACGTCGCGGCGAAAGGCCCGGCGATGTCAATTCACAATCTTCACTGTCATGGGAGCTTGTGACATGCCCGTGTCCACCATCCTGGACCGCGCCACGACCCACCTGGACACCGATGACACGACCGGCGGCGTCGCCGCCACGAGCCGTGACACCGCCATCGGCACGGCCTGCGTCGTGTTTGGTGTCGGTCCCGCCGACCTGGACCGCGCCACCGCCACCGATGACGCCGGTGATGAGCGTGGCCGTCCGCACCGTTCGCGTGCGTCGACGCCGCGTTGACCACCGGCCCGACCCCGTTGGGCATCGATCTCACCGGCCGCGACCCCGGCCGCGGCCTGCCCGGCGGCGTGGAGGGCCTGGCCGTGGTGCGGACCTGGCTGCCCGAGAACACCACTGGCCTGTGAGCGGCTGTGAGCGGCTGTGAGCGGCTGTGAGCGGCAGGGGCGTTCGCCACGGCTCACAAACCCGGATAGGGGTATGCGGGTCCTCCCGGCTCGGCGGGCCCGCCCGCCAAGCGGCCACCCTGACACTCCGGGTCGTGCTCGCCGCCGGGCGACCCCCGCGCCGCACTTGCCGAGGCCCGCAAGCACCGGCTATGCCTGGTGCTGCCCCACCAGGGACCGGACCCGGCTGCGCCCGGACATCTCCTCGCCGCCGCGGGCCGCACCGCACCCGCGCGCAACAAGGGGTACCTCACCGCCGCCGCGGAGGACGCGCGGGTACCGGGCCGGCATGCCTGCCCGAACTCGACGAGGGCGACCTGCCCCATTTCGGCGCCTCCACCGCCGCCCTCGCCCTGCCGCCGCCGGCAGGGCTCAGCACTCGCCCGTGCAGGCCCGCGACCCGCCCCGGGCAACGTCCGAACAACGTCCTGGTGATCCGGCAGACCCGCCGCGGGCGTACCGCAGCAGGACGCCAGCGCCGTCAAGACCTCGTCGAGCAGTTCGCCGCAACCCCGACGACGGCAGCCGCCGACCAGGCAGGGACACGCGGCGACCCGCTGTCAGCGGGCGTCGTACACCGGGTCGTCGACCGGCTCGTCGTACGGCTCATCACCCCTCACCGGGCGGACCCGTACAACCATGCCTGACCTGCGCTGTCAGTGCAGCACACCGCCCTGACAGCGACCGATCCGACGACCTCCACCAGCCAGACACCCCTCCAAGGGAGGGGTCCCCTTCCCCCAAGGAGCACCAGGACTCATGTCATCCAACCGGCCCGACCCCAGCAGATTCAGCCCTGCCGGTCCCCCGTCGAAGTCGAAGGCCAAGCCCCGGGTGCCGCCGCCCTCGGCCCGACCCGACCCGCTCGCCGTGTACCGGCGTATCACCGCGCGTGACCGCGCCCTGCTGTCCCTGCTCGCCGAGCACTACCTGCTGTCGGCGCCCCAGATCGCGTCCGCGTTCTTCGACGGGCTGCGCACCGCGCAGCGGCGGCTGACCATCCTGCACCGCCTCGACGTGCTGCACCGCTTCGCCCTGGCCAACCCCGCCAACACCGCTGTGCCCTACCTCTACGCCCTCGGACCGGTCGGGCTGCAGATGTTCCCAACCGTCTACAACAACCCCGACCCCACCCACCACCACGCCCACCCCAGGGCGCCGCGCACCTCCCTGGAACGGGCCCGGCGCATCGCCGCCAGCCGCAAGGCCGCACACCTCATCGGCGCCAACCAGTTCTTCATCGACCTGCTCACCGCCGCCCGCCACCACCCCGGCACCGAACTGCTGCGCTGGTGGTCCGAACAGCACGCCACCGACGTCTACGCCCTGGCCGACATCCGCCCCGACGGCCACGGCATCTGGCACGCCGAACACCGCACCGTCGGCTTCTTCCTCGAACACGACAACAGCACCGAGAACCTCGCCCGCGTCATCGCGAAACTCCGCGGCTACGAACGCCTCGCCGCGTTCGGCCCCCGCTACCCGGTCCTGCTGTGGGTACCCAGCCGCGACCGCGAGACGAACCTCCTGCGTCTCCTCGCCGGGCTCGACACCGCCATGCCCATCGCCACCGCCGTGCACAGCCCCGACCCCGCCGGCCGGGTCTGGACCCTCGCCGCCGACCCCGACCACCGCCGACGGCTGCACGAACTGCCCTCCGACCACGGCCCGCACGCGGCGACCAACCCCAGCAGGTACCTCGACGACGACTGACGCTCCACGCACGAGCAGCAAGAAACGTCTCCTCGTTCACGCACAGCGCAGCCCCCGGTGCAACTCCTCCGTGCTTCCGCCGCCTCCGCCACCGGCCCCGGTGGAAGGGCTGGTCGGCGTCCCGGGCATCCGTACCCGGCGGTCGCGGCCACGACGACTTGACCTGCGAGACAAAGTCGAGCGTCGATCTGTGTGCCGCCACCGGCCGGCCCGCCGCAGCCGGCGACAACGGCTGCCCGGACACGCACGCAACCGCAGGGAGACCACGCCATGACCATGCTCACCCTGGCCACCGCACACCGGACACACCCGTCCGCCGACGTAACGGTCCCGGACGACGTCGTCGACGTCCTGCTCTGGCGCACCGCGTTCGACGTCGCCGCCGAACACCAGCGCGGCCCCACCGGCGACTGCACCAACCTGCGCTGCGCCAGCGAACATGGCACCTGCACCCCCGCCCGGCAAGCCCTGCACGCGCTGCGCATCGCCCGACGCGCACCAGCCCCCACACCACAACCCACCAGGAACACACCGCACACCACACCACCCTCACCCGGTCCGTCCCGGCCACAGCCGCCGATTGCCGGTCGTGCCACCGTCGCCAGACCGAACACCACCCGGTTCACCGGCTGGTTCACCAGCACCGCCCGCGCAGTCAGCACCCTGCGGCTGTACCACCTGCCACGCCGCCAACCCGGCGCCGCACTCGCCTACGCCACAGGCGGCATGGCAACCACATGAAGTCGACAGCCGTGCCGCCAACCCCACAAAGCACGTTCGAGGTGCGGCAGCTGAGCACCGTCCGCCGCCATGAATGCCCCCATAGGCGGCCATTACCGCCCCGCTGCGCGTCCGCGTGTTTCCCCGCCGGTAGTTTGCCACGGTAACGTGAAGTTCGTTCGTGCCGACCGGACTGCCGGAGACCCACGTGGCGCGAGGCATCGCTTCCGGCGTCTCGCCGTGAGCTGATCCACGTCCTACCTTGCGCAACGCGACGTGGCCATCGCTCAGATCGTGTCAACGGAAACCAGATGTCCGTTGACAGGCAGCTCCGTCGGGAGCTGCGACTGATCGTGGCGGTCGCCCCGGCCAAGACCGCAGGCTCGCCTCAATGAAGGGCAGCTCCGTCAGGAGCTGCGACCATTTCGTTCTGGGCCACCGTCGGCAACTACGAGCCTCAATGAAGGGCAGCTCCGTCGGGAGCTGCGACCCAGGGGGCGATCGTCCGGCACGGGACCTCCCCTCGTGCCTCAATGAAGGGCAGCTCCGTCGGGAGCTGCGACGGGACATGGCCATGCGGCCCAACAACATGAACCCGTCGATGCCTCAATGAAGGGCAGCTCCGTCGGGAGCTGCGACCTGCTTCTCAGCCTCGGGTGAGGACCGCGACACGAAGTCGAAGGCGTTGTTCACCGGCAGGTCGGGCAGGCCTCGATGAAGGGCGGTCCCCGTGAAGACCGCGACTTGCCACCTCCGAGGAGCAGGTCGACAACACGTGGTTGTGCATGCCTCGATGAAGGCGGTCCCCGTGAGGACCGCGACTACGTGGGTGGTACAGGAGACCGACCTCGGGAAGCTGCCTCGATGAAGGGCGGTTCCCGTGAGGACCGCGACCGGCCATTCCATCACCGCCGGGTTCACCACCAAGTACAAGCCTAAATGAAGGGCGGCCCTCCGTGAGGACCGCGACGCGGAGAGCCTGGCGCCGTAGTCGGTGGCGAAGGCGCCTCGATGAAGGGCGGCCCCCGCGAGGACCGCGACCAGCATCACCGGCCACGGCCTGTACCTGATCTACAAACCTCGATGAAGGGCGGTCCCGTGAGGAGCGCAACCGGGCTGGTAGGCCTCGGTCCACTCAGCCGAGTCGTCGCCTCGATGAAGGGCGGTCCCCGTGAGGACCGCGACCGCCGACGCTCGCCACCCTGCCGAATCCGCAGATCATGCCTTGATGAAGGGCGGTCCCCCGTGAGGACCGCGACCTTGGCGAACACACAGACGCGCGCAGCCAGTACCGCATCACGCCTTGATGAAGGGCGGTCCCCGTGAGGACCGCGACAGGGTGTCACTCTATACAGGTGTGACCTGCGGCAATGCGATTGCACGCGAGGGGTCGCTCGGTGGAATACCGCGCTGCCCTGGACGGCTGAATGGCTGCTGCACTACGAACTGTGGCTCATCGCCGGCACATGGACCGGCGGCGGACACACCGAGCGCCGAAGCGAAGTAGTCCCCAACGGAAGGTCCGATAAGTCTCGGTAGTTGTGGAAGGGTAAGCGGCATGACTGCGACGCTGGAAGCTCCGGGCTCAGGTTTGATCGGTTTGGGCTATGAGGGTCGGACGGTCGACGACCTGGTAGCTGAGCTTCTCGCGCTCAAGATTTCGCGTCTGGTTGACATCCGGATGACGCCATTGTCCCGAAAGCCCGGACTAAGTAAATCTGCACTACGTGCGGCGCTGGCCGATGCCGGCATCGAGTATGAGCACCGTCGGGAGCTGGGGAATCCGAAGGATAATCGCCCCGGCTTCGCGGGCTCACCAGCGACATTGCAGGCCGCCCGGGCGCGGTACGCGGAGCTGCTGCGTCGTCCGGAAGCGGTTGCAGCGTTGACCGCTGTGGCAGACGCTGGCCGACGGGAGCGGGTGGCGGTGCTGTGCTTCGAGGCCGATCAGAGCCGCTGCCATCGCGACCTAGTCCTCAATGAGGCACTACAGCGGATGAGTCATCCGCGTGGCGGCCAGTAGACGCCAAGGATACTGAAGGTCTGCACCCGCTTAGCCTGGTTGCCGACGTAAAATGCGACGTCACGAGTGGGAGCGCACAGTTCGTCGAGAAACTTTGTTCGCACGGCATCGCGCAGTTCGGCGACCGACTGGCGGGCGAGGCGCCGCTGGAAGGCTACGAACTCCCAGTCGAGTAGTCCCTGCCGGGTGACCGGAGCAGCGAGGTTCATGGCAGTGGTACCGGTAGTAGGCACGCAGGCGCGGCGCCTCCAGTGACGTCCGTGGTTCGCTGCTAAGGAGATCGAGCTGGTTCACGTAGGCGTCGATCTTGCGCTGTTCGTCGGCGGTCCAGCCCGGATGTGTCTCAATGTCGAGGCCGTCGACTCGGAGCGGGCGGACCAGCGCCAATGATTGCGCACTGTGATCCGCTCGCGCGTCGCGATTGAGTCGGCACATCGACTCCTCCACCCAAGGGTCGAGCAACTTACTACGCGGCTTCCAGGGATCGAGATGGCGAACGTTGACCATCGAGCCCACCAGGGGTTTGAAGCTCTCCCGACACTGATCTTGACGAGCTGGTTTGGCATCAACAGTGACGATGTCGTACTTGCGGAACTTGTCGTCGCTTGCCAGTTCACGGAAGTTGATCGGGTAGAGCCGAATCCAGCCGCGCCGCTCGAGGTCGGTGCTCAGCCCGGCCACGCAGACCGTCTCGCCATGCCGTTCCGACGGGTTCGGAGCGGCCTTGACCGTGATGAGAACCGAGAGCCGAACTGCTTGGTCAGACTGAGGCTTCGGATCAGGCCCGTCCGCATTCGGGCCGAAAAGTGACAACTGTCCCATGTTCACCTCCCACTTCCAGCGACCCTCAGTGATTAAATGATCGCAATATGTCAGCGTGACGCAGGTGTGCGTCAGGGGGAAGGAGCTAGGCGGAGCTCAGTTCGGTCTCGCGGCCATGCCGCTCGGCGACAGTTGGAGGCGGCACAGAACTCCAGCGGCTCCGGGTGGGAGCGAAATTGTCGTACCCCGCCCCAACTATGTAGGCATGCCTCTACTCGCAGTGATCGATGATCGACGCGTGATCAGCTCCCTGCTCTCCGATAGGGAGTGGCAGACATTGCGTGCCGACGTTCGATCAGGGCGGCAAACGGTCAGGCTGGAATGCGGCACTCCGGCGTACCTGCGGACAAGCAGGCTCGGGGTTCGGCATTTTGTCCACCAATATGCCAGTGGCTGCCTTGATCATCAGAAGGAGACCGGCCAGCATCTCTTCGCCAAGCACGTCGTCGTACAGGCGGCCAAGTCGGCCGGATGGAGCGCCGAGCCCGAGGCGCGTGGCAACGGTTGGGTCGCTGACGTCCTCGCCAGCAACGGCGAGCGGAAGACCGCCTTTGAGATCCAATGGAGCACGCAGACCCGTGCCGAGTATGAACGACGACAAGCCCGCTACGCGGGCAGTGGCATCAACGGCGTGTGGTTCGCCCGCCGCGAACGTGATGTTCCGTACCCCCGGCACGATCTGCCCATCTTTCACATGGCCTTCGCCGAGAACGGGCTTACGGTCACTGTGAACCAGTCCACCATGACCATGGCGGATGCCGTCGTTGCGCTGCTCAACGACCGGATCGGTTTCCGTGAGTACGTGGCCAATGGGCGGCCTGCCAGCCTGCACGTGTCGTGTGTCGACTACCCCTGCTACAGGTGCAACAAAGTCTCGATGATCTGGGACGTTGACCGCGAGACCATCCAAGGGCCGTGCGGCACCACCGCCGAGCAGCACACCGGAACAATCTGGGCCAAGATTCGCCCCGAAGCCGAGCCGCAGATCCTTCGTCGAGCGAACATCGAAGCGGAGCGCATTGGTCTGTCGTCGGCCACTCTGGGCCAGCGATATAGCCGCACTGCAGGAGGCTCCTACACCGCCTTCAGCTGTCCCAACTGCGACGCGCTATTCGGTGACTGGTTCCTCCGCAGCCACATGCTTGAAGCACGCACGGCAGGCGCTCAGCTCGACCTCATGGTGCCAGCAGGCCGCGACCGCATCTCATCGCCACATTGGTGCGTCGATACCGGATCTGGCCTCTGCGCAAATTCGGCCGGCTGAAGGACAGCCCGCCTGGGTTCCTCGCGCTGTCGGTATCGGCCTCCATCGGTAGCAACCTCAGCCGATGCATCTGGGCGTGCCTGGAAGCCGCGAGTTGGTCGTGGAATACGCGGAGATGCAACCTGGACGCATCGGCTCAACCTGCTCAGCGTGGAGATGCATCATGGGCAGCCGTGGCGTGATCTTCAAATCCTGCACCTGCGACATCGACGGTCGGCCCGGTCGTCGGCGCAACCGCACCTGCTCACGTCTGACTGAGCGTGGGCACGGTAGCTGGCAGTTCGACTGCCAGGTCCGTGACATCCGTGGCCGATCCACCCAGGTGCGTCGCGGCGGGTTCCCGTCCCAGGCCGCCGCCACCCGAGCCCGCGACGGCGTCCTCGAGCAGTCCCTCGAGCGGTTCACCGGCCAGCACTGGACCCTGGAACGGTGGCTGCGTTACTGGCTGACCACCAGGACGTCGATCCGGCCGACGACGCTGCGGGTCTACACCCAGCATGTCGAGCAGTACCTCATCCCGCACCTCGGCAAACTCCGCCTCGCCGAGATCACCGTCCGGCACCTCACCGCCATGTTCGCCGACCTCGCCAAACAGACCACCCGCACCGGCAAACCCCTGGCTCCGGCCACCCTGCACCGCATCCAGGCGACGCTGCGTGGCGCGCTGAACGCCGCCATCCGCAATGACCTGATCACGGACAACCCCGCCCGCCGGGTCGAACTGCCCGGCCGGTCCAGCCCGCACCCCATCGTCTGGACCAGCGAACGCGTCGAGCAGTGGCAGCAACACGGCACCCGGGAGAAGGTCGCCGTCTGGACCGCGCACCACCTCGCGACGTTTCCGAATCGGGTCGCCGCCGACCGGCTGTACGCGCTGTGGTGGCTCGTCGCCCTGCGCGGCCTGCGGCGCGGTGAGGCTGTCGGACTGCGCTGGTGCGACGTTGATCTCCAGCACGGCACCGCCACGATCGTCCAGCAGATCACCTGTGCCGGCCGGCGGATGTACGTCGGGCCGCCGAAGAGTGCGGCCAGCCGCCGGGTCATCGCCCTGGACCGGCACACCGCCCAGGTCCTGCGTGAGCACGCCCGCCGGCAACGTCTCGAGCGGCTCGCCGCTGGCCGAGGGTGGCAGGGCACCGGCTACGTCTTCACCCGTCCCGACGGCCGCCCACTACACCCGAACTACGTCACGCACCGGTTCTGCCGCCTCCGCAGCACGACCGACCTGCCACCGGTCCGGCTGCACGACCTGCGTCACGGCGCCGCGTCCCTCGCACACCAGGCCGGCGCGGACCTCAAGACGGTCCAGGACCAGCTCGGCCACGCCAGCATCGTGCTGACCGCGGACACCTACACCAGCGTTCTGCCCGAGTCGCAACGGCGAGCCACCGCAGCGACCGCTGAGCTCGTCGTCACCGCAGCACGTGACGTCCGGAAGCAGATCAAGAAGCGGCGCAACGAGTACGGCGACCATGGGGCCCGATCCGCAACACTCCGCGCTCCGGAACGGCCCGCGAACCGTGAAACCGCAGGTCAAGCCAACGCATCCCGTCCGAATCGCCCCCGGAAGGGCAAGAGCGCCAAGAAGCACGCAACGAGCAACCACCGTCCACACAGGACTGACCGAACGCGCAAAAGAGCAGGTCAACGAGTGGGCCGCCAGGGACTCGAACCCTGAACCTACGGATAAAGGCGACGCGTCACGATCGAAACCGGCCAGCCGAGCTTCTGGCCTCAATGAAGGGCAGCTCCGTCGGGAGCTGCGACCGTCGGCATGCTGAGCGGCTTCGCGGCGCACACGGCGGGCCTCAATGAAGAACAGCTCCATCGGAAGCTGCGACGTGCGGGTGTCCGACGATCGTGTCGCCCCACGGCTGGTTGCCTCAATGAAGGGCAGCTCCGTCGGGAGCTGCGACCCGACCATGACCGCACCGACCGGTGAAGCCGTCAAGCCTCAATGAAGGGCAGCTCCGTCGGGAGCTGCGACTTACGGTCCTTACCAGCCCAGCACCACTAGCGCCACGCCTCAATGAAGGGCAACTCCGCCGGGAGCTGCGACCCGGATGATGTTGCGGATCATGTCGCGGTCATCCCTGCCTCAATGAAGGGCAGCTCCATCGGAAGCTGCGACTTGATCGCGTCGAGGGCCTTGGTGCGGTCCTTGCCCAGGCCTCGATGAAGGGCACCTCCGTCGAGAGCTGCGACCACTGAAGGCGAGGGCCAGCAGGTTATCACCGGCTACGCGCCTCAATGAAGGGCAACTCCGTCGGGAGCTGCGACGACCGCCCAACCTGCGCCACCGAAGGCGTCGACATACCTCAATTAAAAGCAGCTCCGTCGGAAGCTGCGACGTGGCATTCGCGGGCACCGCCACCTGCGTGATCGTGATGCCCTAATGAAGGGCAGATCCGTCGAGAGCTGCGACACTTGTCCTCGCGGCTGACGACCATGCGCCAGTGCGAGCCTCAATGAAGGGCAGCTCCGTCGGGAGCTGCGATGGGAGATCGCGCCCAGGTTGATCACGTAGTCGTTCCGCACCCAGCCTCAATGAAGGGCAGCTCCGTCGGGAGCTGCGATAGCCGTGGATAACGTCCTCCCAGACGTTGTCGCCGGTGCCTCAATGAAGGGCAGTTCCGTCGGGAGCTGCGACCACCCAGCTCGGCGCCACCGCCGCCGACTTCACGCCTCAATGAAGGGTAGCTCCGTCGGGAGCGGCGACTGGCGGACGGCGGCGGCGAGCTGGTCGGCGACGCCGGTCATGCCTCAATGAAGGGCAGCTCCGTCGGGCGCTGCGACACGGCAGCCCGAGAACGATGAGTGCTCAACGCCGGAGCCTCAATGAAGGGCAGCTCCGTCGGGAGCTGCGACGTCTCAGCAGTCTTTCCACAGCGGCGCCGGGCTGGTGCCTCAATGAAGGGCGGCTCCGTCGGGAGCTGCGACACACCGTGGCACAGGACCTGGAGACCGCAGCCGCCGAGCCTCAATGAAGGGTAGCTCCGTCGGGAGCTGCGACGGGCACGCACCTGAGGATCGCCCGCTGGCAGCTCGACTCGCCTCAATGAAGGGCAGCTCCGTCGGGAGCTGCGACTGGGCCCAGATTCTAATGCCAGCGAGCAGCACTGACGTAAGCCCATTGCGAAGGGTGGTTCCAACGCTGCGGATCAAGGCCGCTCAAATTGACGCAGCAGGTGACACGTCCGGGGATGTCGCTGGCAGGGTGGCATGCGACGGCTCCGCGCTCACGGCCGGGACGATGGAGGCCTCGCGCTAGAGAATGGCTGGGCCGTGATCCGTAATCGTGCGGCTTCGGCCGACCACATCGAGCGTGCTGCGTTGATTCATGGCTCGGCGTTCGGGCGCGCTGTCGCTGCCGAAGCGTTTCACCTGGAAGCGCACAACAAGCGGCATGGCTCCGCCCGGCCGGACGAAGACGACGCCATGCCGGGCCTGGGTGATCGTTACCCGCCAGGAGGCGGCGTGCGGCCTGTGTTCGTGACGGTTCCCAGCCGGGGTCGAGGAGTGGAGCGCTGTACTGGCCTTCGGCGATGATGACGGCGTCGAACTCTTTGCCTTTGGACTTGTGCATGTTCATCAGCGTTACCGCGGCTGGTTCAGCCTGGGCTGCTTCGAGGGTCTCGTTCGCTAGAACCCGCCGGACGTCGGAACTTTCTGGCTCCGAGACGACCCCCGACGTCACGGCAGCGATGATCTCCGGACACGCCGGCTGCGGTCTGGCCCGGCTGCCCGCGGTCCAGTCAGCGACCGCGGTTTACCTGCTCCAAGCTCCTGTCGGAATCTAGGTATCGAGGAAGTCCCATTCGCTGCCGAGAACCCAGCGCAGTGCAGATAGCTTGCCGTTGAGCATGCCGAGTTCGAAGTCGGTGTAGGGGCCGAGTTCTCCCGGGTGCGCGTAGGCCTGCTCGACACGTTTACGTCCCGGGCCAGCGATGGCGCGCAGACGCTCGATCTCAGCCTGGTCGCCAGCGTCCTCCAATTGGTATTCGTGTTGGAGTGAGCGGTGGTACCAGACGCGATCGAACAGTTGCTTCTCCGCCTCCATAATCTCGTCCAAGCGCCGCGGCTCTTCAGTGAAGTCGGTCTCCGCGAACAGCTCTTCGAGTTCCGGACCAAATTTTTCGAGGAGGACCTGATTGAGTCCGTCAACCCCGAGGGCGTACTCCGACCCGCCCTCGGCGAAAATTGCGGCAATGTCGCTATGCGGTTGCCGCTTGTCTCCGCCGGGAAGTGAGAAGTCCTCGCTGTTGGACGTGACGAACGCGTGCGGCTCGCTGGCAAGATCCACACCACTGGCCGCAGCCGCATACAACTCAATCAGCAAAGCATCCGCAACGCTGTTACGCGACCGGTGAAACGGCGCCTGCTTTGCCAGGCCGCGTTCGATCACAGCAGAACGGGTCCCAGCAGTCGGCTCGATACGGCGTCCGGCCCGTAGCAACTCCAGAACATCATCGAAGTTGCGGGTTGCCATCGCGCCGATCAGGGGCACGTGCCGAGCAAGGTCTTCGATAACCCTGAGCGCGTCCTCGTTACCGGTACCACCGTAGTTGTCAAGGTCTTGTCGAATGAGCTTGAACCGTTGGGCAACGCTCGTCGTCATCGAGGTCTCGATCCGCTCCCGATTGCGCTCGAACTCATCGATCACAAGTGAGGGCACCATCAGGTCGACTTCGCCCTGATGGATAAGCACGCGGAGGGCCATGATCCACCGCTGGCCGTCCCGGCGCTTGGACACGTCGAGCCATGTCGACGTGTCGATCAGCAGGTGCAGCATGCCTCCAACGTATCGGCGACGGCGCGCTCCTGTGTCGATGCCGAGCAGACAAGGCTGGTAACTGTTCGGATGGTTGTTGGCATCCAGGTGTGTCCGTTGTGGAGTCGGGTGAGGGCTTCGAGGGCGTTGATGTGGTGTTTGCGGGTGGTGGCGAGGTGGCTGCGGATGGCACAGAAGGTGTGGGCGCCGGTCCAGGTGTAGTCCCTTCGGGTTCAGTCGAACGGCCCTTAGTTGCTGCCCATATGGGGGACCCTCTGCCCTCGAAGCGCCATCGGGGGGCAGAAATGTCAGAGGGGCCTCGTAGTGTGCCTTCGAATGCGACCGATGCTACGCATCGAGCGGCTGTCTCGCTCGATGCGTAGGTGACGATCTGCGTCTATCGAGGAGTCCATGCATGACTGAAATCGATCTTGCGTTGCTGCTGGAGGCGTCATCGCCGGGTGGTGGGAGCTGTCTGACCTCAGTGACGGAGTTGGAGCCGGCGGGTGGTGCCCATGCTTCGGTGGCGCCCGCGAAGTTCGCGGTTGATGGTGACCGGAAGGGTGCGTACGCCTATGAGAAGCGATATCTGGACGGGACTGTCCAGCAGGCGGTGATCGTCGATTCGAAGCAGAGCCAGCTAAACCGTTGCGAGGCGGCGTTGCAGCAGGCGGTGGTCGATGGGCATCCCGTGTTGGCTCGTCTTCCACGTGTCGTGGTGCGCTATTCCCGTAATGGTGTGGTTGAGGAGTATTCGGATCTGTCGTTGCCGCATCGGGTGTTCGATGGGCATATCCGGGCGGGGACGATCGCCGGGGTGCCAGTGACGCAGATGCCGGAGTACCGGACGGTGCGGGATGCGACGCCCGCGAATGCCCGGGCGTTGTTGGACGCGAGTCCAGTGAGTCTGATTTTCGGTTCGTGGGATTCGAGCCGGGCGAACCGACAGGGCCGGTGGCGCAGCGCGTTGGTGGGCGAGATTGTCGGGTTCTGTGCGGATACTGTCCCGGCGGTACGGGGTGGGGCGCGGGTGGATCCGGTCGGGATGCAGGTACTGCTCGGTGAGAAGGCGTTGAAGGAGTTGGCGGCTGACCAGCGGGCGGAGTTGAGTTCTGGCTTGCAGGACAAGGTGGCGAAGGCGGCGAAGACGGCGGCCGGCGGCGGCAAGACTGTGTCGGGGTCGATGCTGGGTCTGGGTGGCATCCCGCCGACGCTGGAGGCGTTGGGTGGGGTGGCATGTCATCGGATCATCCGCTCGCACGTGTTGAGCTTCGCCACGTTGCGGCAGATCCGGTTCGGTGCGGGTATTGAGGGTGACGCCGCCTGCCGGGCGCTGCTCGCGGCGTTGGCGTTGAACGCGCTGGCGCGTTCGGACGCGGAGCTGTACTTGCGGGCGAACTGCGACCTGCGCGAGGCGTCGGCGGCCGTGGTCGACCTTGACCGTCGCAGCGGTGAACGTCTGGCATTGACCGCGTTGTCGCTGACGGACGCTGACTCCCTGCTGGCGGGCGCGTTGGCCCATGCCGAGCGGGTGGCCGGGGTTCGGTGGGACGGGGTGGTGCTGCAGGTGGCCGGGAACCCCGCGATCGTGGCGGGCGCGGTCGAAGACGCAGACGAGCCGTCATGACGTTCACGATCGTGGGCGAGTTGCCGATTGGTACCTACCGGGGCGCAGGCCCGGATGGGCGTCCGGAGCCGTTGCCGTCAGTGGCCCGGTTGCATGCGGCGTTGTTGTGCGCAGCGGGGTTCGGCCCACGGGCGGTGGCCGACGGTGACGGGCTCGCGCCGTGCGAGGCGGACGAGGTGGCGTTGCGCTGGCTGGAGGAGCATCCGCCGGACGGTGTGGTGGTACCAGCGTTGACAGTCAACCGCAGCGCCGCGGTGGCGTACCGGGACGATGGGACCGTCAAGAAGACGTCCGGTGTGCTGGCAACAAGGAAGCTACCGAAGCGCCCGGACGGCGCAGTCGCCGCTGACGGGCCGTTCATGTGGACGTGGGACGAGAGCCCGCCACCGGTGGTGCGGGCGGCGTTGGAAGCCCTGTGCCCGGATGTGGGCTACCTGGGCACCAGCGAATCCCCGGTACGCCTGCGCGTCGGCGGCGGCGTCGCCCCAACGCATGAGCTGGATGTCGAGGCTGGGCCGTTCACCGTTGGGCGAGTCGCTCTGCTGAGCCCAGCGCCCGGTCGCACCGACGAGCTGGTGGCGGCGCACCGCAGCATGGCGGTCCGGCCGTCGGTAAGCCGGGACCGGTTCGGCACCGATGAGAAGTCGCTGTCGCCGGTACCGCCCCGGGAACGGGTCGACGTGTTGCGGTACGCGCCTCGTGACGTGCCACGGCCAGCGGTGCCGTGGGATCGGGTGATCCTGCTGCCGTTGGACCGGGCGATCGGTGAGCAGTTCCGGGTCCGGTGGGCGGTCGCGGCGCATCAGGCGCTGATCCGCCTGATCGGGGAGGGCGCGCCGTCGCTGGTGACGGGCGTGTACCCGGACGGGACGCGCCGGCCGTCGAACCGGCTGGCGATCCATCTGCTGGACGCGTCGATGCCTGTCGCCGGTGGCCTTGCCGCGCCGTCGACGTTGGCGTTGCTGGTACCGGCGGGTGCCGATGCCGCGGACCTGGCGGTGTTGTCGGAGGCGGTGGCCAACCTGCGCTCATTGCGCGGCCCGAGGGGAAATCTGGCACGGATCAAGGCCGAACCGTCAGTGGTGTCCGGGGCGGCGTTGTGGGCGGAGCCGGAGGCCGGGTACGTCCGGCTGTGGCGCACCACGCCGGCCGCCGTGCCCGACACGCGAGGCGCACGTGACGGCGCTGAGTGGACGTTCGCCCACGCGGCGTTGTTGTCGCTGGGGTTCGTGTGGAAGGACCTGCTGCCACGCGTCGACGGGCGCGGCGACGTGTACTACCGCCGCCTCGCCGCCGCAGTGACCGATGCGGGCGCGGCTGCCGTGCACGTCCGGGCAGTGCGAGCCACCGACGTGGGCAGCTACGTGCACCGGGTGAACACCCACGCGGTGGTGCGGCCCTACACCGCCCATCTGTGGCTGGGCGATCTTTCCGGCGCGGGGACGGTGGCGGCGATCGGGCAGAGCCGTCATCTCGGCGGTGGGCTGCTGGTGCCGTTCGACGTCCCGGATCAGACCCCGCTCGACGCGATCGTTGCCGCAGACGTGCCGCTTGCAGCAGCCCGGCCGGGTGTGCCGCGATGAGCCTTGACCGCAAGGACTTCGCCGCGTTCTTCGCCTCCGTCCACCAGCCAGAGCCGGCACACGCCTCTGACGGCAGCCTGCCGGCACCGGGAGGACCGCCGCAGCCGTTCCACTGGCAGGAGCGGCTCCTGGATGCCGTCCTGGACACCGGTGTGTGGCCGGACCGGATCGTCGCGCCGACCGGCGCCGGAAAGACCGCCGCGATCGACGTGCACGTGTTCGCCACCGCCCTGACCGCAGTGTCGGGCGGTCCCCGCCCGCCACGGCGGCTCGCGATGGTGGTACCGCGGCGAGTGCTGGTCGATGATCAGCACCGGCACGCGTCCCGGCTTGCCGACCTGCTGGACCCGGGACGCGACGACGTCCTCGGCGAAGTCGCCGCGATCCTGGCCAGGCTCCGCTGGCCCGCCGAGCCGCCCGAATCCGGCCCGGGCAGATTGTCCAGCCCGCTGATCGTCGGGCGGCTGCGTGGCGGTGCCGTGCCGTCCCGGAGTTGGCGCGACTATCCGACCGCCTGCACGGTGCTATGCGCGACACCGGACATGTTCGGCAGCCGCCTGTTGTTCCGCGGCTACGGCACGAGCAGCCGAGCCTGGCCGCGGGAAGCGGGCCTGCTGGCCTTCGACACCGCCGTCGTGGTCGACGAGGCGCACCTGGCACGTCAGCTCCTGACCACCACCCGCCGAGTAGCGCAACTGGCGGCGGTCGCTGAGGAACCGGTCCCGGTGCCCGTCCTGCAGGTCGTCGAGACCACCGCCACGCCACCACGAGGCATCAGCACAGATGGCGCCGAGAGCGGGCAGACCAGCGTGTCTGTGACGGATGCAGACCTCGACGAGCCGGTCCTCGCCCGCCGACTTACCCAGCCCAAACCCGTGCGAATCGTCCCGATCCAGGAGTGGCCGGCCGACACGCCCGCGAAGCGTCGGAAGGTTGCAACAGCCGTCGCCGACGCGGTCGTCGACGTCCTCACATCCCTCGACCGCAGTGCCGAGCTCCCGCACACGGTCGGCTGTTTCGTCAACACCGTAGCGATGGCGGTTGCCGTAGCCGACCAGCTCCGCGACCGCCGCACCGATGGTGCCGGGCTCCGGGCGGTCATGGTCTGCGGCCAGACCAGACCCGCAGACCTCGACCGGCTCGACCAGCAGCACCCTGGCCTGCTCACCTCGGCAGGCAACCCGGACATCGACGTGATCGTCACGACACAGAGCCTCGAGGTCGGTGTCGATCTCGACCTGGCGGCGGTCGTGACCGAACTCGCCGCCGGTTCCGCGCTAGCCCAGCGGGTCGGACGGGCCAACCGGCGGGGACTGCGCGGCCATGCACCGGTGCGAGTGCTCGGCAATGCCCGTACGCTCACCGACCGCGCACAGTCGGGTCCTTACCAAGGCGACGACCTGCATGACGCCTTGGAGTGGATGACACGCCGGGCGGCTGACCCGCGCGGTCTGGCGCCGTGGGCGCTCCGGGAGGACCCGCCCCCACCCGCGGCGCCCCGTCGCAGCCTGTGGCAGCGCCCGGAACTCGCCGATGCCTGGCACTGGGCGCGGACCAGCGACGACCTCGCCGCAGCCCCGGAACTCGACCTCTGGCTCGCCGACAGCTTCGACGACGAGACCGCCGTCGGTGTCGTCGTCCGCGACGCGATACCGGCCGACGTCACCGACGCCGTCCGCCTGCTGCGGGCGATGCCCCCAGCAGACCGAGAGGTGTTCGCGACCCCGTACCGCACCGTGTCGGCCGTCCTCACCGAGCTGCTGCGGCAGACCCAGCCCGGCGGCACGTCCGGCGGCGATGCCGCACCAACGCCGCCGATGATCCGGATACGAGGCGAGGAAATCACCGTGCTCACTGCACAGGTCGACGACGGCCGGATCCGGGTCGACCTGCGACCAGGTGACCTGGTGGTCATCGACAGTGCAGCGAGGGTGTTCACCCGCTCGACCGCCGGCCCGGAGGCCGGGTTCAGCCCACCTGTCCTCGTCGAATACGACGAGACGGCCGGCGCGCCCCGCGTGAACGCCGACGACGTGTCACAGGTCATCACCACGTCGAACCCGACCGGGCAGGAACAGGTGACGCTCCGCCTGGAGCCGGCGATCTGGGGTGCGCACCGTGACACGATCGAGCACCTGATCAGCGCGTTCACCGACGACTACCACGCCAGTCCGAAACGCCGGCGTCACCGAGGTCTCGCCGACCTGCTCGCCGGTCTCGGCCGGGACCTGCCCCACGCGCATCCCTGGGTGCGGATGCTCGCCGAGGCGACCACACTTCTTCGACGCGCTGTCACGGAAACCGAAATTGAACTGCACCAAGACGAGGCCGGCGAGATCGTCCGGCTGCTGGTTCTCGACCGCCGGCGCGCCGGAGCCGATGAACAGCTGCGCCAGATCCGTACCACCAGCAGCGACCCGGTCACGCTGGACTGCCACCAGCGCGACGTCGGCGTCCGAGCGACGGTGCTCGGCGAGCACCTCGGCCTTCCCCGAGCGCTGGTCGCCGCCCTGCGAGTGGCCGGTGACCACCACGACGACGGCAAGGCCGACCTCCGGTTCCAGGCCCGCCTCGGCGCCGACCCGGCAGGTCCTGCACTGGCCAAGCAACACCCGGACGTGACCGCCGCCGAGCAGCGGCGCAACGCCGACGCGAGCGGTGTACCCAGCCGATGGCGCCACGAGCAACGTTCGGTCGTGGAATCCTGGCGAGCCGTCAACGCCGGGGATTCGGCACCGCACGCCCAGCTCGCGGCCCGGCTCGTGGGCACCAGCCACGGCCACGGCCGCACCGGCTTCCCCCACACCGCCACCGAACTCATGCACTCCGCCGACCCGGCAGACCTCCGCAACGTGGCGATCGACCTGTTCGATCTCGGCGGTTGGGACGACCTCGTTGAACACACCCACCGTCAGTGGGGCGTGTGGGGGTGCGCCTACCTCGAGGCGCTCCTACGCGCCGCCGACGGGCAGACCTCAGCGGAGGGACGATGACGACGCTCACCCTGCACACCGCCAACCCCGACACCATGCTGTCCCACATGGCGTTCTACGGCCTCAGTGCCATCCTCGACGACGTGGGTGTTGAGGTCAGACTTGACTGGACCAGCGGCGCACGTCCACGGCCACAACTGCACACCGACTGTCCCGACGAGAACACAGCCGCCGAGATCGTCCACGCGCACGCCCAGCATTACGCCGCCGACGGTTCATGGGTCCAACAGGACATCGAACTCGGCGGGACTGCACGCGGACTCATGAGCCCCCGGCTCAGTCAGCTCCGCACCACTGAGAACTGGACCCGGCTTCAACAGGCCCGTCACACCGTGCTCGACACGCTCACCACCGACCGCCGATGGCTCGACCTCCAGCAGATCGCCGCGCTCGGCCAGCCCGCCTACTGGCGCCACAACATCAAAGGCGAACCACTGCAGGACGACGGGGCCAGCCGACTGGACATGCAACCCCGCAACCAGGGATCGGAGATCGTCGGCACCCGGCTGCGCCGCCTCGCCGACACCGTCGCCGCCCGTAAACCCCACCAAATCCTCGACGGCCTCCGCGGCGACACCATCACCGACGAAGCCGGTAACAACAAGCCCGACAGCCGCACCGCCACCGGCTTCGCCCCACCCGGCCCCACCGACAACGCCATCGCCTGGTGCGCACTATGGGGCATCTCCCAACTCCCCACCACCCTGCGAACCAGAACCACCGCCATCACCACCGGCCACCTCGGCCGCAACCGCCGCGAATGGTTCTACGCACCCGTCTGGCACCAACCGTGGCGCATCGCACGCCTCCGGACCATCCTGGCCTCGGCCCAACTACGCACCGCCGCCGCAGCGGGACTCCCGCTACCCACCCGCACGATCGACACCCTCGCCACCACGGCCGCTCAGGCATGGCTATCGGCGCGTCATGTCGTCGGTGTCATGCGCTTCCCCATCGACCGGTTCGGCAGCGACAACGCGCCCGAACGACGCGCCCAGCGCGGCGACCCGTCACCAACATCGGTACCCCGTGGATGACGTGACCACGAGCAGTTCAACGCCCACGCGCGCGATCACGACACCCAAGCCAGCCAGCCCAGGACATCCCACCGAGCGACCCCTCGCGTGCAATCGCATTGCCGCAGGTCACACCTGTATAGAGTGACACCCTGTCGCGGTCCTCACGGGGACCGCCCTTCATCGAGGCGCATCGTCTGGGCCAAGCGCACCGGCCGCACCTCGGCCGTCGCGGTCCTCACGGGACCGCCCTTCATCGAGGCCGCCGGGTCGCCGGGTCGCTCGGACCCATGCGCTGCTTGTCGCGTTCCTCACGGGGACCGCCCTTCATCGAGGCTCGACCAGGCCGGCATTGCGCGGCCGGGCGAGGACCGTCGCGGTCCTCGCGGGGACCGCCCTTCATCGAGGCAAGTCCAACGGCCCGATCTTCGCGATCATCCTTGCCCGTCGCGGTTCTCGCGGGGACCGCCCTTCATCGAGGCGTCGATGAGGCCACGCTGGTGCCGGAGGAGTTCTGGACGCGTCGCGGTCCTTACGGGGACCGCCCTTCATCGTGGCATGATCTGCGGATTCGGCAGGGTGGCGAGCCTCGGCGGTCGCGGTTCTCACGGGGACCGCTCTTCATCGAGGCCAGGTACCGTCAAACGTCCCTAGATTCACGCGCCAAGTCGCGATCCTCGCGGGGACCGCCCTTCATCGAGGCCGCATGACGCAGACCGAGCTCCTCATCGCTAGGTCGCGGTTCTCACGGGACCGCCCTTCATCGAGGCCTCGTGCCGAACGTGCCGCAGTGGCCGTGGGCGAGTCGCGGTCCTCGCGGGGACCGCCCTTCATCGAGGCTTGGCGAGGGTGGCAGCGTTGAGGCCCTCCTTCAGGTCGCGGTCCTCACGGGACCGCCCTTCATCGAGGCCGATCTCTAGCGTGCGCGCATGGTCGATCGCGAGGCTGGCCGGTCGCGGTTCTCACGGGGACAGCCCTTCATCGAGGCCGCAGGTCTGGGACGGCGAGGCTGCGGGCGAGCGTGTCGCGGTCCTCACGGGGACCGCCTTTCATCGAGGCAACGCGCACCCGGTGTGGTTGCCGCCGCCGCCGTACTCGCCCGTCGCGGTTCTCACGGGGACCGCTCTTCATCGAGGCACGATCCCGCAGGTCGGCGGGCAGTTCGTCGTCCTGGGTCGCGGTCCTCACGGGGACTGCCCTTCATCGAGGCTAGTCCACGGCTGCGGCACGGTGCACCCATTCGCCGTCGCGGTTCTCACGGGGACCGCCCTTCATCGAGGCAAGTCCTCTATGTGGTTGAACACTTCGTCGGGGAAGAAGCCGCGGTCCTCACAGGGGCGCCCTTCATCGAGGCATCGAGCCAGCCGTTCTCACCGGCTTTGTCCGTGAGGTCGCGGTCCTACCGGGTACCGCCCTTCATCGAGGCTCGATCGGGATCTAGGTGTCGACGTTCATGTTCGCGGTCGCGGTCCTCGCGGGGACGGCCCTTCATCGAGGCGTGGACGTCAACGGTGAGCGCTCGGGCTACATGCTGTCGCAGGTCCTGATGGAGACCGCCCTTCATCGAGGCTGGAGCCGGCTCAACCCCGCCAGCCCGCTGTATGGCAGTCGCGGTCCTCGCGGGGACCGCCCTTCATCGAGGCGTCTGCGCAACCAGCAGGTCGAACATCGTCGGGTTGATCGTCGCGGTCCTCGCGGGGACCGCCCTTCATCGAGGCGTCGAGCCGTACTGCAACGACTTCTCCCACAAGCCGGTCGCGGTTCTCACGGGACCGCCCTTCATCGAGGCTCGGGGATGGTGATCCGGCCGCGGGCTAGGCGAACGGTCGCGGTCCTCGCGGGGACCGCCCTTCATCGAGGCGGCGAGCAGCAGACGTTCCGCGCGGACCAGTCCAGTGCACGTCGCGGTCCTCACGGGGCCGCCCTTCATCGAGGTCTGCCCGACCTGCTGGTGAACAACGCCTTCGACCTCGTGTCGCGGTCCTCACCCCGAGGCTGAGAAGCAGGTCGCAGCTCCCGACGGAGCTGCCCTTCACTGAGGCTATTCCCGCCATGACGATCAAGACGTAGCAGGCCTCATTCGTGAACTGCTGTGGCGCAGCCTGCCTGTCGTGTGGTGCAGCAGCACCGGCAGGGTCGTCGGATGGGCGAAAGGTGCGGCAGGTCCGAACGGCGGGCCGCGCCTGCGCCAACATGTCGCCTCCCACAACGGCCGGATCGACCTCGCCCGGCAATTCGTGTCAGCGAAAATCGCCAATCAGGCGACGCTGTTACGCCGTCACGGTGACGCCTCAGATGCCGTCTCCCGGCTGCGGGAACTGCAGCGCGCCGCGCTCGAGGCAAAATCCCTGACCGACATCTTCGGCATCGAAGGTGATGCCGCGGCGAGATACTTCGAGCATTTCCTCACCATGCTCCGGCCGAAGGTCGTCGCCGCCGAAGGGCTCCACTTCGCCGTACGGTCGAGGCGCCCGGCTCGCGACCCGATCAACGCGGCCCTCAACCTGAGCTACGGACTGCTGACCGCCGACGCCCTCCGCGCGGTCGTCGCCTGCGGCCTCGACCCGCACGCCGGGTTCCTGCACAGCAGCGGCCGCAACACGCCGGCGCTTGCCCTCGACCTCGTAGAGGAGTTCCGCGCCCCAGTCGCCGACTCCATCGTAGTCAACGCCTTCAACAACGGCGAACTCCGCACACGGGACTTCTCAACCGTCCTCGGCACCTCACGAATCGGCGACCGCGGCCGCAAGCCCTGATCGCAGGCTACGAACGCCGTGTCAACGGCACCTTCCGCCACCCGCTGTTCGACTACGAGGTGACATGGCGGCGAGCGATGGAGATCCAGGCCCGTCTTGTGCTCGGCGTCATCGACGGTACACAACCCGGCTACCAAGGCATCAGAATCCGATGAGCCTGAACGACGCGCGACGCTACCTCATCGCCTACGACATCTCCGATGACGCATGCCGGACCAGAGTCGCGAGCAAACTCGAATCGTACGGCGACCGCGTACAGTACAGCGTCTTCATCGTCGATGCCCGGCCCGCGAAGTTGCTTCGCCTTCGGACGCAACTCAGCAACCTCATCAACGAGTCCACCGACTCGGTGCTCTTCTGCGACCTGGGGTCGTTGAGGGAGAATCAACGCAGCACACTCGATGTGGTCGGCCGAAGCCGCACGATTACGGATCACGGCCCAGCCATTCTCTAGCGCGAAGCCTCCATCGTCCCGGCCGTGAGCGCGGAGCCGTCGCATGCCACCCTGCCAGCAACGTTCCTGGACGCGTCACCTGTTGCATCAACTTGAGCGGCCTTGATTCGCAGCGTTGGAACCACCCTTCGCAATGGGCTTACGTCAGTGCTGCTCGCTGGCAGTAGAATCCGAGCCCAGTCGCAGCTCCCGACGGAGCTGCCCTTCATTGAGGCTAGTCCCAGAAGGCTTTCTTACTGTTGTCGTCCAGTCGCAGCTCCCGACGGAGCTGCCCTTCATTGAGGCGTCTGCGCCATCGTGAGCGCCATCGCCTACGCCTTGGTCGCAGCTCCCGACGGAGCTGCCCTTCATTGAGGCAAGGGCGGTCGGACGTGCCGCCGTGCCAGGCTCTAGTCGCAGCTCCCGACGGAGCCGCCCTTCATTGAGGCATCTCGAACGGCGCCCGGCGACGGAAGCCATCGGGCGTCGCAGCTCCCGACGGAGCTGCCCTTCATTGAGGCTCGTCTATCATCACCGGACCGTAGGAGGTTCTGTGCCGTCGCAGCTCCCGACGGAGCTGCCCTTCATTGAGGCGAGGCCTACCGAGACTGGGACGCCTGGTACTCCGGCGAGTCGCAGCTCCCGACGGAGCTGCCCTTCATTGAGGCACGCGGGCGCAGGTCATCGGCAACCGCTACCGGATGAAGTCGCAGCTCCCGACGGAGCTGCCCTTCATTGAGGCCGCTGCCACGGCATGAACGGCTGGCCGAGCTTCGCGTCGCAGCTCCCGACGGAGCTGCCCTTCATTGAGGCCGCAGCTCCCGACGGCTTTAATCCGTAGGCTCTCGATTTGATTCCGAGGCAGCCCACCGTTTGACCTGCGGTTTTGTGCTACCGCTCCGTCCGATGTGGACGGTGGTTGCTCGCCTCGCACTTCTTCCCGCTCCTGCTCTTCCGCGGCCCGTTCGGGCGCGGCCCGGAGGCTTGACCTGCAGTGCCGCAACGATGCCGGACGTCGGCTGGAACGCTCGTGCCCCCACTTGGGATTCGTCCCCCGCCGCGAGCCTGTCGAGGTGTCCCGCGGGGGGCACCGAGGAGGAGTGGCTGTGGCAGACGGCTGCTACCAGTGGCGCCGTCGGTAGACCTTGACTTCGCGCACGGGCATCTCGGACCAGTGCAGTGGGCGGTCGACGACAGGGCGGGCGAGGTAGGGGGTGATCCGGTCGCGTTCGTGCTCCTCGGCGAACTGTTCGGCTTGTGCGGTTTCGCCGGCGAGGTCGAGTGCTTTGATGAGTTGCACGACGAGTAGGTCGAGGCGGTGGTTCTCCGCTTCAGCAGCCGTGAGTCGTTCGTGGGCGGCGACGGCTCGGTGGCCGCACCATTGCCGCAGCAGCTCGTGTTGAGGCCGGACGTACTTGCGGTACCACTGGTACTCCCATTCCGGACTGGACTCCTCACCCTTGCGGAAGGGGTGCGGGCCGCCGTGTTTGCACTTGTGTCGGGCCTCGGCCTCCTCCTCGATCACGTGCTCGAGGATGGTGTGCGAGTGGTCGCGGCAGGCGGCCTCCGCGATCACGATCGTGCCGGCGGGCGAGACGATCGTGCCTTCGTCGGTGGTGAACCACTCGACCTTCGCCAGGATCTCCTCGACGGATACCTGAAGGATTTCGGCCAGCGCCGTACGGTTCTTGATGATCGTGGCGTTCTCGACCGGACGCCAGTCCAACTCGGTTACCTCCTCCGGGATGAGAGCGGAGTAGACGGTGCCCACTGCGCTCTGTTCGACGGAGTCGAGTTCGAAGTCGGCGATGCGCTGCCAGGCTGCTTGCTGGGTGTCGTAGGCTTCGACATCCGCCCACCGGGTTTTCAGCCGAGATGACGGCACGGTCTGCACACGATGATCGTCGTCGGGGAACTCCACCTCGATACTCGCTGTGCTCTTCTTCGGTGTGACAGCCTTGATGCGTACGCGTTCCGAGGGTGCTGTGTCGCGAAGCCGGTACGCCCATTCGTCACCGACGACGAACCGCGATGCATCGAACGCCACCTGAACCGCCCTTTCAGATGCCAACCTGCTGCGAGGCAGCGAGACCCGGGTGTACCGGACCACTCTGACATCGACCGATGACCTACGCCTACCGAATGATGAGGGTCTATGCCGGGGAGGGGACTGGTCGGTATAACTGCCCGATGGTCGACATCACCGCGCCGCTGAAGCCGCACCAAGTCGAGGTGCTGCGCTGGGTAGAGGCCGGATGCCCCGACGCGGACATGCCCGGCGAAGGCGCAAAACACACCGCGCGGGCCCTGCAAGGCCGGCGCATGGTCACGGTGTCACGTCGGGACGGTCGGTGGTTCGCAGCCTTGACCGAGCTCGGCCGCTATTACCTCGACAACGGCCAGTACCCAACGGCGACCGGCACGGCGACCGGTGACCTTTCGGAGAGCTCGTCCACGCAGACGGCCTCAGGCGGACTGGGTGAGCAGCCGACGGCGCAACCGGCTGCGATCCGAGAGGCGACCGTGCTGATCGAGCGGCTCCAGACCGGCGGCGGCACCGTCGTCGTTTCGGACCCGGACATCGACACCCGCGCGAGCTATCGACGCGCCATCCACGCCGCCAAACAGCACAAACTCGTACCGGACGGCTACGAGCTCCGGCACACCGGCCGTAACACTGGTGACCTCATCATCCGTCTGTACTCAGCGGCGCAGCCCTATGACACCGACTGGAATCGGCTACGACTCGGCCAGGGCGACGAACGTGCCACTGCGGCGGCCGACTACGGCGCTCTCGAACAGGACCCTACCAACCTGAGAGTAGCACCGGAATCGATCCCCCGCGTGCTCGCTCTGCTCCGGGCGATCAACGATGCCGGGACGACCCGAAAATGCCGCGTCGGCGTCAACCTCACCACGAAGAACCCGAAACCGTACGTCAAGTTCGGCAGCGCGCGGCGTTCGCTTGAGTTCTTCGAGGAGTACGACCAGGTACCCCATGTGCTCACCGCCGACGAACGGCGAACCAAACGACTCCGCCCCTGGGCAGACATCCCGGAGTTCGACAGCGTAGCCACCGGCCGCCTCCGACTCGAAGTCAGCAAGTCCCAGTCCGGCCAGCGCCTCACCTGGCGCGACACCCCGACCAGAAGCCTGGAACAGCAGACCGGTCGCATCGTCGCCGACATCATCAAGGCCATCGAGGAGCAGGAACAGATCTCCGCCGCCTTCCGACAGCGCGAGAAGGAACGGCAGGCCGCGGCGAGACTCGCCGAAAAACAGGCAGCCGAGGAGCGCCGACGCCGAGACTGCGAACGCGAGGCGAAGTGGGAGCACGCCATCACGAAGGCCCGCGATCTCGCCATCGAGGAGTACCGCAGGACGACATTCGACACCGCGATGAAGCAGTGGCAGAACGCCGTGAACATGCGGGCGTTCTGCGACGCCCTCGAACACGCCGCGGCAGCTCAGGAGGCCAGCGACGGCGAGCTCACCGCCTGGTTGTCCTGGGCACGCGCTCGTGCTGACAAGATCGACCCCACTGTCGGCACACCCACGCTCACAACTGTCAACTTCACCATCGAACCGAACCCGGAAGATCTACGCCCACACCTAAACGGATGGAACCCGCACCACCCAATGAAGGAATAGAGACCGGGCTGCGGCCTACCGACTCTCACCGACTCACTACCAGCAGTGCGCGGAACCGTCACCGACGGTATAGATGTGAGGGCATCCGATTCACGGCACAACGCGATCGCACGCCCGCCCATCGGGCGAAACCGCATGCCCCGAGGCAAGCCACTGCAAGTCGCCAGCGGAGGGGTCAGCAGTTCGAGATGGTGCTCCGATCGATGTTTGCCGAGGCGCGGATGGAGCCGTGCAGCCGACGCGCTGCTGGCGGATATTACGACGTCCTCGATTTGGCCCGGTTTGTCTGCGGGCGAAGGTCCCCGTGCGGAATGTCCGAGGTGATCCGACAGGCGCGGGCGGGCAGACAGACGGCTCGACCAGAAAGTGTCGGACCCTCGTGATAGACCTCAGCGGACGTCGTTCACCCGCCGTTCGGAGGTTCCGGCTTGAGCACGCCCACACTGGCCCCAGCACTGCATCGCTTCCACACGGCGACCTTGCAGCGGCGATCCGCCAGATCGTCCCTCAACGTCGGCGTGCGGTCGACGGTGACCGGCGCCGGTCACGTCGACGGTCTCATCGAGGCCATCATGGACGCGTTGGTAGCAGCCGGGGTGCGTCGTGAAGACATGCTGGTCCGGCACCGCGTCACCCTGCCGGGCGCCTACGGGTCGACCGCTCCACAGGTGGATCTGGCAATCGTCGACGGCGACCTGCTCATAGGCGCGATCGAGGTCATCGTCGACTCGGGCCTACCGAACAACTTCAACAATCGCGTCGATGGGATGCTCGGCTTCGCCAACAACATCAACCGGGCCTATTCGGTCAACGCCGATCTGCCCTTCGAGCCCTGTGTCGGACTGTTCGTCGTGCTGGAGATGAACTCGAACAGCCTCAGGCCGCTCCGCGGGGCGACCGCGGTGATGCCGAGCGCGCGCCACACCGGGTTCGAGCCGGTCACGCTCGTCGACCGGTATGCCGAGACGCTGCGCAAGTTCCTCGGTGACGGTCTGGTCGACGCGGCCTGCTTCGTGACGGTTCAGCACGACCCCAGCTTCGCGTTCGCAGAGCCTGATCCCGCGATGGCGTTCGCGTCGTTCGTGTCGGGCGTCGCGTCGCGGATCGAGGCGATCCGCGAGATCCGCGGACAGGCGCAGGAGGGTCCGGTCGAGTTCGGCCGGCGGCTGTCCGGCCGCGCCGACGCCGCCGACGTCATGGCCGGGTTCGCCTCGACCCCGTCGGGTCTGTCCGCCGCGGAGGGCGCCGTGGTGCGGGAGCGCCGCCGCGTGGTTGCCGAGCTGCGCGAGCTTGCCGCAGACCCGGCGACGACCGAGACCACGATGCAGAAGGCGATCGGCAACCGATTCTGGCTCTTCGGTGGCCAGTATGTGGGCGTTCTTGACCGCCGATCACTGGCCCCGCTGGACGAATACGACATCCCGCTGCTGTGCGCCGATGGCAGCCTGCACGTCATCGAGCTGAAGGCACCCAACGAGCGGCTCGTCAAGCGGCACCGCAGTCACTTCATCGCCTCACAGCCCGTGCACGAGGCGGTCAGTCAGTGCCGCAACTACCTGCGCACGCTCGACGAACTGGGTCCGGCCCTCAGCACCACGTACCGCAACGAACTCGGTCTCGACATCGACCTGCGCCGGACCCGGGGCACGGTCGTCATCGGCCACCGTGACCACGGAGCTCCGGCCGACGTCTCGCAGCAGCAGGTCGAGCAGACGCTGCGGTCGTACAACGCGGACATGAGCCGCGTGCAGGTCCTGACGTATTCGGCGCTGCTGGACGCCGCGGATAGAGCCCTGCAGTTCCAGGTCGCCCAACCGGCAGGATGAGGAGGGCGATGACCCGCGCTCATCCCGGTGTCGGACAACGATGCGCTGAACGGCCATTACCGAGACCAGCCGAAGCGGATCGCGTCGACCTCGATGTCGGAGCCGCCCGAGCGGGAAGGGGGACGAGGGTGCGGACCAGGAGGTTGTCGGGCCGAAGAATTCGGCGTAGATGGCATTCATCGCCGAGAAGTCGGTGAAGTCCCGCAGGTACGCGCCGACCTTGACGGCCTGGACGAGACCGAACAGACATGGACGGCCGCTCATCTACGCGCTGAGCTTGAGCAATACCACCGCGAGGCGCCGGCACTTACCCATACCGGCCCTTCACGCTTTCCCCGATGGCCAGTGCCGGTCGGTTCGCCCGCAACCACGCCGCATTTGGCGATAACATAAGTGCCGATTTTGGTCCGCTACCGCTGCAAAGTCGTCGTCGACAACTACCGTGAGCGGATTGCGCCACGCACCAGGCGGGAATGGGTGGCCGCGAGTTCCTGATCGCGATAAGGACGTGGCTATTTCCGATTAAGTAGGTTGCTGACCTGCGTTACACGTTAGGTAAGTGGTTGCAGTTTTCGGCGGAGGCGGGAGTATCGGGTCCAGTTGTTCTGGAGGTGGCTGAGCCGGCCGGCGACGATTCCTGGCGCTACGCCGATCGTGCGAGCGATCATTGCGGCTTGGCTGGCGGTGGTCTTGATGGTGAGTTGTTGAGCGTATTCCTCGGGGATCAGGGTGGCGGCGGCGTAGGTGTTGGCGGCGGTCTCCTGACCGTCGTCATCGTCGGACAAGTTCAGGTCGACGACCACGCGGCGCTTCGGGTGCAGGATGAGGTGTGCGGCTTCGTGGTAAAACGCGAACCAGAAGATGTCGTGGAACTGGTACCGGCCGGACAACAGGATGAGCGCTTTTGTTGAGCTGATCCAGCGGGCTGCACCGCATGTTTTGATTCCGGGCAGGTCTGGCTCGAACTCCACGGCGACTCCGACGCTGGCGCACTCGCGGCGCAGCTCGTTGAACGCCTGCCTGTCGGGCAGGAGCGTCAGCCGGCGCAGTGTCGGCAACAGCTCGGCGAACGCGGTCGAATCGTAGGGCTGGCGTGGGGTCTGGTCGGCGGCGCGTTCCCCGAGCCGGAGCCAGGCGGCGGTGGCGTAGGGATCGACGTTGGTGTGCTGCGTGCGTCGGAACCCGGCGGCGACTGGTTCGGCCCAGGTTCGCTCGTACGCGTCGGGGTCGGCGACCTGGAAGAACGCGAGTAAGCGTTCCAGCATGCTGACCTCGTCGTCTTCATGGAGGACGCCGCGTTCGATGAGGGCCGGAAGGGGGAAGCGTCGTAGCCAGCCGAGGTGTTCGCGGGCCCATTCTTCGCGGTTTCGTTGCCGCGCGCGTTGATCCTGGTGGTTGGCCTCGAGGCGGTTCCAGAACGCGGCTGAGATGCCCAGCGTGCGTTCCAGCCGCAGCGCCATGTCGAAGGTAAGGCTGGCGGTGCCCTTGATCAGCTGGTTGACGTGCTTCGCGGAGACGTTCATCCGGGTGGCGAGTTCGGCTTGGGTGAGACCGAGGGCGTCAAGTTCGGCCTGCAGGATTTCGCCGGGCGGTCGGAGCCAATCCGGTGCGAACTCGCTTTGTACGACGGCGCTGCCCGCGTCACTGCGTACCGAGTAGTCCTCAGGCGTCTGGGCGTCGCGCGGCGACGGTGCGGGTCGGCGGTGGTCGTCGACCATCAGGCCGGAATCGGGGCGGTCACGGTGATGCTCTCGATGACGACTGCCTGCATGCGCTGCAGCAGGTTCGGCTCGTCGTGCCGTGCGTCCTCCCGGTCAGCCGACACAGTGGTCGCGACGCCCTCGATCATGACCTCGACCGAGCCGCACCGGATCACGTACAACGCCGCGCGAGACGCGTCGGCCACCCGGCGCAGGGTGACGGACGCGAACTGCATCACCTCGGCCAAGTTCGTAACCTGCGTCAGGATGGTCAGGACGCGCGAGACGAGCTCCCACGCCGCGCCGAACGCGCTCCGGAGCGCGGCCCTGCTGACACACACGAGGCGCGTCCCCTCCGTGCGATGGCGGATCAGCACCGCAGCCTCCAGCGAGATCTTGCCCTACACCAATCTCGTAATGGTACTCCCAGTTCCGCACGTCGGCGCCCGCACCACGTCGACGACCCGCGGGCGCCCGGGTGGTGGCGGGGCCTGGGCGCCGGTCAAAACGTCTTGTGGATCCCCGCGAGAGGGCGTATAGCTTGAGTCGTACAGATCTGGTGATGAACCAGATGTGTTAAGCGCAAGATCATTATGGGTTGTTGCGGCGGCCCGGGGGTTCAACGAGGGGGTAGGAGATGGCGGAGAGCGAGACGGAGACCGGGGGTGGAAACGTCCTGGAGGCGGACCGCGAGATCGCGGTCATCGTCAACGGGCGTCCGAAGGTCGCGCACCAGAGGGTGCTGACCTTCGAGGACGTGGTGCGACTGGCGTTCGATCCGGTGCCGAGCGGCCCGGACGTCATGTTCAGCATCACGTACAGCCGGGCGGTGAAGCCGCACCACGAGGGCATCCTCAGTAAGGGCGGCACGGTCACGATCAAGCCGGGAACGATCTTTGATGTCACGCAGACTAATAAGTCGTAACCCCGACCTGCGCAGGCTGGCCGACGAGGGCTATGAGGTGTCGATCGTCGACGCCCGGCTCGTCGTCGGGCACGTCCCGTACGTCACTGAGGACGGTGAGGTCAGCTTCGGCACCCTGGTGACGGCGCTGGCCCTCGCCGGCGACGAGACGATCCCACCGGGCGACCACGTCGCCCGGTTTGCCGGACGGCGGCCCTGCGACGCCGAGGGCCGGCCGCTCACCTCACTCATCAACAGCGAGATCGACGAGCACGTCGAGGGCATCCACCTGCGGTTCCTGTTCTCGCAGAAGCCGGAGGGCGGCTACCGCGACCACCACCATCAGATGACGTCCTACATCGCCATGCTGACGGGTCCCGCGCTCGCGCGGGACCCGTCGGCGACGGCCCGGACCTACCCGGTGGTGGAGGACGACGAGCCCGATGCGGTCTTCCGCTATCTGGACACGGCCACGAGCCGCGCCGGGATCAGCGCGAGCGCGGCGAAGCTGGCGCTGGACAATGTCGCCATCATCGGGCTGGGCGGCAGCGGCGGCTACATCCTCGACCACGTCGCCAAGACGCCGGTGCGGCAGATCCACCTCTTCGACGGCGACGTCTTCCAGCAGCACACCGCGTTCCGCGCCCCCGGCGCGGCATCGCTCGAGCAGCTGCGTGGTCGGCCGGTCAAGGTGGACTACTACACCGCCATGTACTCGGTGATGCGCACCGGGATCGTCCCGCACCCCTACTACCTCACGAAGGACAACGTCGACGAGCTCAAGGACATGAGCTTCGTCTTCATCGCCATCGACGAAGGCCCCCCGAAGCGCGACATCATCGCCGCGCTCGAGGAGTTCGGCATCGCGTTCATCGACGTGGGCATGGGCCTGTACAACGTCGACGGCGCGGTCGGCGGCATCCTGCGGGTCACCACCAGCACGCCGCAGCAGCGCGACCACGCCCACGACCGCATCCCGTTCGGCGACGCGGACCCCGACGACGAGTACGAGCACAACATCCAGACCGGCGACCTCAACGGCCTCAACGCCGCCCTCGCCGTCGTGCAGTGGCGCAAGCTCTACGGCTCATACCTCAACCTGAGCCACGAGCACCACAGCACCTTCACCATCGGCACCGGCGCGCTGAACACGGAGGACCACGCGTGACGCGCGCCGCCACGGTCGCACACCAGTTCGTCGACGTCGTACCCGACACCCTGCAGCAGGGCATCGTGTACGTCTGCATCCCCTACACCACGGCCGTGCACCTGTGCCTGTGCGGCTGCGGTGGGGAGGTCGCCACCCCGATCAAGCCAACCGGGTGGCGACTCGGCTTCAACGGCGTCGCGATCTCGCTGGACCCCTCGATCGGCAACTGGTCCTTCACCTGCCGCTCCCACTACTGGATCACCGACGGCCGCGTCCGCTGGGATCGGCAGTGGGGACCCGCCGAAGTCGCATTCGCCCGCGCCCGTGAAGACGCACACCGGGAACGGCACTTCGACGACAGCGCACCGAAGCCGGTTGGCGCAGATACGACGGCCAGTCTCGTCGGACAGCCGGCCAGTCCGGCGCGACGAGTGTCGGCATGGCTCCGTCCTGACAGCTGGCTGCGCCGTTGGCGTAAACGCCGCGGAGCCCGACCAGATCGAAAGTCTCGGTAGACATCGGCGGACGTGGCGCTTGGCGCGCACCTACACCGTCGGCGATGAGCCCGACGCGTCGCTGAGGTGGAGCCACAGGAACTTTTGTACGACACGCCCGGGTGAACGTGCCCTTTTCGATCTCCATGGCGATACCTGTCGGATTGACAGGATCATGGGGGAGTTTCCATTGCCCAAGGTCAGAGTGCGTGAGCTGGCGCGCCGGCTCACCATCGTCAGTAACATCACGATCACTGCCGACGACATCGTTCAACTCGGCGCGGCCGCCGAGTTGCCGATCAACCCAACGACCAGTGCGCTCGACGAGCGCCAGGTCGCCGTCCTGCTGCAGCATCTCCAGTACGACGGCGACCGTGCCGCGCTGACGGCTGAGGTCATGAACGACCGCTGGCGTCCCAGCCCGCCAATCGCCCCGGCACCTTCACCGCCGGCGGAACCGGCGGAACGCCCGTCCTGGAACCGGCGGTCGGCTTTCCCTGCGTTCAGGACTCGGCCGCTCACCGCGAGGCCGCCGGCACCGAGGCCCGCGAAGACCCAACCCCCGGTGGAAACCGGCCCAGTCATCAGCGAATCTGCCCGAGCCGCGGCCAGGGCGGCCCGCCCAGGACCACCTCCGCCGCGGCCGTTCCTGCTATTGCCGACAACGTCCCGCCAGCCGCTGTCCGCCGATCGGCGTCGGTCAAGCGACTCGTCGTCATCGGTCCGGGTCGACGACCTCTCGCCGATGTCTCGCGTCATGATGCCCGCCTCCATGCGCGGACGGCCCCGAGTCAGCCGAGACGAGGCAGAGCACCTCAAGGCGGAGGCTCGGGCGTGGGCAGAGGAAGGGTTCCACGAGGGCACTGCGCACCGCTGGCACCAGTTGGACCTCTCGCCACGAGTCGCGGGGTTTCTCGCTCGTCGTCACGTCGATCCAGACGTCCTTGATGTGGCGATCCCCGTGCCCTGTGGCGTCGTCGTAGACGGTCAGGCCACGGCCGCCTTCCTGCTCGCCGCCGGCCGACTACCGGTAGAAGTGGTGTACACGATGCTTGTCGACGCCCATCTGCACACCCCCGACACCGAAACGACCCCGCTCCTTGCGCTCCCGGCGCCCTCACAGGCGGCTCAGTCTGTCTCACTGGCCCCGCCAGCGTTGTTCTCAGCACCCGGCGAACCGGACACTCCGGCGCCGTACGTTGCCCCGCCAGCTCGGCGACGTCGTTCTCGCCCAGCCCGTTGGGTCTGACCAGGCACGCCCGGAGGAGGTCGGGACTATGGAGCGACACGCCGTGGGTGCCACGGCTGATCGCCGCGCTCCGCGCAGGACGCTAGGAGTTATGGAAGGCATTAGCCCGAACGCAGGGACAAGACGGTCGGCGTGACCGATGTGGAGACCTTGATCAGGCAGGTGTGGAGCCCGGACGTCCGGCCGCTGGCCGATGAGGCGTGGCGCTACTACAACGCCGGCGCCACTCGTGCGTGTATCACCGCTATCTGGACGGCGATCACCGTCGACATCATCACCAAGCTCGTGCGGATGGCCGATGATGTGGTGCCGAGATCGGGCTAGACGTCGATAGGACAGGTGCAGGATTTGAGGCTGACGGCGCGACAAGGACCGAACTCAGGGCTTGAGCTAACCACCCGACGCTCAGGCCGTCCTATACTCCGTAAACGGTCATACAGTCATGAACGGCACGGGATCGGAGAAACATGGCACCCCAGCGGGTTCTTAGCGCCAAGGCAACGGAACCTGTATGGGGAAGCGTTGCGCTGTCGCCTCGATCGAGCCCGCCGCCCAGCTCTAACAGGCTGAGCGTACCTCAGCTAGGTCCCACCGGCGGCTTGCAAGGCTCTGGGGGACGGCCCCGTAGGACGATCCCCCAGCCTTGGCTTGTCCGCTCGTCAGCGGAACCTACGGCAAGCATAGCGGGTTGCCGGACGCTGAACCAGAAGTCTGTTGGTACCACATGACTTCGCCAAACGCTAGCAGACAAGACGTACTTGCAGCACGTTTGGAAGAGAATGTCACCCCGTGGACTGGGTGGACTCGTCGACCCTGGGACCTCGGCACGTCGTTGGCGCTGCGAGAGCTTGCCGAGGCAGCGGATTGGGTGGCCAACAAGACGCTCAGCGAGTCGTCGCTCATGTGGCTTCAACGAAGTTGCTTGCCGAGCCGCTTGGGGAGCGATGCGGCAATCGGTGATCAACAAGTTCGTAGTCAGTTGAACTTACTGCTGAAGCAGGGCATCACGGCGGGAGGCTACCGGCAACGCGGGCTACTCCAGCTGGTCGACTGCATCGATCACGGCTACCTGCTACGGTGGCGCGCGGCCGTAGCTAGCGGAAAATTCGATGTCGAGCGAGCTAGCCGCCACATCGCATGCCATGTTCTCGATCTTGGAATTCATCCGGAACATCTTCGCGCATCGGCAAAAGCCGTCCGTCGCGCTGGCGGCACAGCTGTAGAAATTATTGATTCCTGGCATAACCTTGCCACAGCTAGCGAATCGAACTATCACTGTTTAGCGGTTTTCGAGCGGATCCCCAAAGAGCACCTCGCATCCAAGGAATACGGCTGGTTGCCGGCAGACGGTGTGGCCTCCTACTTGGAGACGCACCATCCAGATCAAGCGAGCTTGCGACACGTAGGAGGCCTTCTCCTCACGATGAGGGCACGCGACGCTGCCAGCGCTGCTGAAGGCTGTGTTGAAATTGTCCGACGGCTAACCAATCGTGTCAGCTTCCTTCGCGAGAACACCAGCCTCGATCCCCATCCTTTTATCCTGGTGCAAGGAGAAGCTAAGCCGTTTGCTTTGCAGAACGCTGCACCACCCACTCATGTCCTGTCGCTAGTAAAGACGGCGAGCCTTTACCGCGTGGACCCGGCACACTCAGTTCTCGATGAAGCGCTGGAGCTGGCGTCAGCACTGAATAACGGATCCCCACCCGTCGCAGTGGCCGGAGCATGGGCTGCGCTGGAGTCCCTTCTGGTTACAGGGGAAGATGCGTCCGATCGCGAAGTTGGACGAGCTATCGCCGCCGATCGTGCCGCCGACATTTGTGCCACCAGCTGGCCACGGGCGGAGCTAACTACCATTAGCCATCGCATCGATACATCTACAACGCCGCGCCTTGAGGCGCTCCTGGAAAGGGCAGGCGAACTGAACAAAGATAGAGCGAAGGTCGTTTATGAATGGATCGCTAGCGGATCCCCTATCACGCTTCGAGACCCCGCCAGTCGGGCAGCTTTCGAGCGAATGTCGGCTCTTGTAAACAATCCTGCGCCCGTTCTTCGGCGCGTGACGGGCTATTTTAAAAGCAGCCTGCGTCGAGTGTACCGACAGCGAAACATCGTTCTGCATGGTGGTAGCACTCAATCCGTGGCGCTGCGATCGACATTGCAGACGGGAGGGCCCCTCGTAGGGGCGGCGCTCGATCGGATTGCACATGCAGTGCACTCGATGGGTCGATCCCCCTTGGATGCTGCCGCCCGTTCGCACCAAGCGCTAAAGACCGTTGGAGACCCTATCTCCTGGCCGCTGTACGATCTTTGTGGTGATTGAGGACAGAGTGCCAGCATAGAGGCAGCCAAGGATTGAATTTTCCGGCGCATCACATTCCCCGCTAGCACAATTGCGATTTCTTGACCGCACATCGGCACCAGCGGTATGGGCCTCGCGACGTCACGGCTACCGCTGTTCTAGATGATGACGTCGTCGCGGCCGCCATACTCGTGAAGGACTGCGTAACTGAGGCTGCGGTCGCACTGGTTGCTCCGTGGTTGCTTGGACGTTCGCCAAGCTGGACGTAATGGCCTTCAGTCACATCGAGAGTCAGTAGTCGCTGTCCGAGAGAGCCTGTGGCGAGGCGCACCGCCAGCCGGCCATCTGTGACGCGCACTATCGCCTCGGCGCGCACCTCACCCGGATCCTGCTGAGCATGGCCACCGACCGGCTGCCGCATCACGGCTGCCCAACCTCCGGCCGACGGTTTGCGATTTCACGGGCTCGCTCCGTCCGATGTGGACGATGGCTGCTCGCCGTGCACTTGGTCGCGCTTCTGCTCTTCCTCGATCCTTCCGGGCGCCGTGCGGCGGCTTGACCTGAGGTTTCACGATTCGCGGGTCGCTCCGGAGCTGAGTGTCGCGGATCGGGCGCCGTGGTCGCCGTACTCTTTGCGCCGCATCTTGATTTTTCCGGACAGCGCGGGCGGAAGTATGGACGAGCTCGGCGGTCGCTGCTACGACTCGCCGTTGCGATTCCGGTAGAGCGACACTGGTGTAGGTGTCCGCGGTCAGTCAGGACGGTTGTCCGACACGGCGGACAGTTGACGTGCCAACATTTCTCGGGTCCGCCGTGCGTTCACTGAGTGCGCCAGTCGCCACGAGGCCGGGGGAACCGTCCAGCCGACGACACGTCGCCCACCTGGCGCTAGCGTCATGAGTGTGGACCCCAAAGATCGGCACACCAGTACATCGAGCCGACAAGGGCCAGCGACAGTGCAGACCTCTGAACCGACGCCCACGCCGAATCGCGAGCCCTCTCGCGAGCCCTCTGCAGGCGATGAAGTCCGCGCAGCCGCGGGAACCGTCGGCGTGCTTGGCGCCGTTGTCGTGGCCGCCGTCGTGCTCGGCGCCTCGGCCGCCAGGATCACGCCGAGCGCATCGGCGACCGCGATGGTGTTCGTCGTCGTGGTGAGCGCACTGCTCGCCGGTCTTGCAGCTGGAGCCGTACGTGACCGGTTCGGCAGTCGGGCCGCGGCCGCCGTCAGGCAGTCGGTGGCCCCGATCGTCCGGACCGGTCGCTCCGACCGGTGAACCGCGAGACCGCCATCGCGCCGGAGCCGGCTGCCAGCGCGACGCCAGCGACCCCCATCGCCACCTGCGGCGTAGCTCCCGGAATCAACAGCAGCCCGACAACCACAGCCACGAGGTAGATCGTGGCTCCGCCCGCGATATGGACCAGCTGGATGCTCACTTTGTGCCACTGCCAGCTCTTGTAGCGGCGCAGGGTTTCATCGTCGGACGTCGCCCGGGTGTCCTGCCGGTCCTGCGCGTCCAGCTGACTGACCGGCGGCAGCTTCTCCCGCACCAACGGCGGCTTCTGCCGGCGTGAGGGCGGAACCCGCGAGGGTGTTCGCGGAGCCGACGTTCGAGGCGCCGCAGATCTTCTCGGCGCATCCGCCGACCCGGCACCAGCTGCGGCGCCGCCGGCCCGGTCGCTGGCTCCGCTGATGTTCACCGTGCTCACGCTGCGGCCTTCCAAGGCAGCAGCAGACGCATGCCTGCCGCCCGTTGCCGCTTCAGGACCCGCTGCCGGAAGCGGTACAGACGACCCTCCACAGCCCGCAGCGTGAGTCCGAGCTCGCCGGCGATCTGCGCCTGGGACTTGCCCTGCATGATGAGCCCCAGGATCACCTTGGTCGTCGGCTGTGCCATGTCGATCATCGCTCGCAGGTCGCTGCGGTCGATCACCACGCGCTCGGGATCCGGCACCACACCCGCCAGGTGAGCGCCGACCTCGTCCAGGTCGAGGCCGTACCGCACGGCCAGCTCACCGATCCGATCGCTGCGGGCCCGGGACCACCTCTGATAGGCCCGGGGGAAGTTCAACGCGCAAGCGCCGATGAACCAGGTGCGCAACGACGCGCCGCCGTCCTGCTTCCAGCCGCGGTCCAGCACAGCCCGGTGGTAGAAGTCCTCGACGGCTCGAGAGATGACGTCAATGGCCAAGGCGTCGCGCTCCTCCTCGGACTGGTGCAGTACCACCATGTCCTCCGGCGTCATGGCCACATACAACCGGGGCGAGTAACGCTGAACGAGGTGGCCCATCCGGTTGAGCCGCAGGAACGCTTTGATCACCGGCCACCCGTACAACCACAGGTCGTCGAAGAGCTGGTGATACGCCTGGCCTTCGCTGCGGCTGCTCAGCAACGCCTCGAACGCGATCCGCTCGATGAGGTCCTGCTCATCGAGCCGGCGCATCGCGGTGTCGCGCTGCTCCGCGACCTCGACAAACTCCGGCTCGTCGCGGATCTCGTCGAGAAGATCATCGACATGGCCGGACACCCGAGCAGAATAGTCGAACATCACTCCCCAACTACCCTCCGGGTTGTGGCGGTCATAAGCGGCGTTCACGCCTACTTCTATGCGTGCTCCCACGGACACCCCACGGGTTCCTTGAAGTGTTCTGCGTCACACTCCCCTCTCCTCGGTGGCGCTACCCCTATGACGTGCGCCAGACCCGGGTCCGCGTCGTCGGAGTCGGCGCTGCTCGGTCGATCGAGGCACGCTGCGGGCCACTATCGAGCAGCAGACAAGGGTCACAGCACGCCGAACCACGCCATGACCGCGCCGCCGGCGGTCAGCGTGGCGATGCCCGCACAGAGCCTGAGCGTTGTTCCGGCGTTCCGGCGTTCCGGCGTTCCGGCGTTCCGCAGGGCGTAGCGGATGGTCTTGTTCATCTCGACGATGGCGATCTCAATCCAACTCATTGCTGTCCATTCGAAGCTCCGTGGTCCGGTACTCGGACAGCATCACAGTGCTAGGCCGACGTCGTCATGTTGAACGTCGATACCCTTTAACCCGCGCAAAGACTAACTGGAGAGCCCTCCGAGAAGCGGATGTTCTCCCAGCTCAGGTGCCCAATGGAAGGAAGGCTGGATTGCGGTCAAAGGGTCAGAACTGGTCCGTGGAACTTCGGCGGAAGCGTCTAGGGGACCTGCAGCGAGGAGACCTGCACCTGCGCAGCCGCCGCGCCCTGGAAGAGGTGGCGGTCCTAGGCATCAACGAAGTCCGACTCCGACCCAGTGCACTTGCCCTTACTCCGGAGGCCGCGCGTCAGACTGATCACGATGCCGACTCGGCCATCCCGAGCCGACCGTTGATCGGACGCCTCATCGCGCCACGGGGCTTAGCTATGCGGCTCTACCTCACGGCCCTCTATGAAACGCAGGTTCGGCAACGACCTGGCAGCGCGCATACCAACGACCGGCCACTGTGGCCGCCGTCGTCTGAGGATGTGGGCTGGATTGGCCTGCTCGCTGTAACCGCGACCGTCTCCGTCCGAGGGCGCTCCGAGATGGACAACCGGTTGCGGCAGGTCAAAAGCGCCATCGAACGATTAGTCAGAGAAGGCGCTGCAATGCTTCCCGCCGGAACGCGCCCCCGAGACAAGTTCGAGCACTTCTTGCTGCGCAACGATGGCGGAGTGCAGCCAGGACTACCGGCCGAGAACCGCTACATCACGCCGCGGCGGAACGAAGGTGTCGACATTCCGATAGAGTTCTACACCAACAACTGGGTTCATTGTCTCACCGACAGCGAGATCGCATTGTGGCTGAGCCTGCGCCTACTCGCCAAGGAGCATCCAACCGCCTACCGCGAATCCGGGATATTCATGGCCGAAAGCACCAGGAAGCGCCGATTCGGGCTCACTCGGGATGCATACGAAGCACATGTCGCGCTACGTCGCTTTGGCTTGATAAAAGGCGTCAACAATGAGTCCCGCAAGCTCGCCGGACGCGACGAGGACCTACGCAAGCGGGGCCTTGTCGAGCCCTTCCGTTTCGTCCTGGAGGACAGAACACTCGACGACAAAGCGACAGAGGTAGTCGATTTCGCGCTCAGATGGGCATTCACCTAGAGACACGTAACACTTCGCGCCCTTCGACCGGGGCGCGGGAAGCTCGTGCCCATGGAGCCACTGTTGCGACCTTTGATTCGCAGCAATTTCGCGGCTACCAGCACTAAGCCGTCAACCAGCCATGGAGTCAGCCGGTGCTCACGAAAATTGTTCCTGGTGGATGCATAGACAGATCGTCGGTCCGTTTTGCTTCCCGTTGGGTCCAAACATGTGAGCCTGGCTGCTGGTTTTCCGTCTGCCACTAGCTCAGGGCAACAAGCGCCCCATGAAGTGCTCTTCGCCGGCGAACATCTTGCTTTCGAGCCGCCAGGTCCGATTGGTGGTTACGTGGTGAACCGCACGTCGCGGCCGTCTCGGTAGTGGCGATCACTTCCACGCAGAGCGGTCCACGGCTTGGCGGGGTGGTCACGTCGGCGCTTTCGAGGCAGCTGTCGGTCGTGCGCTGCAGTATCTCCACGTACTAACGTCGCCTCGGATACGCGATGTCAGAGATCCATTGATTCACTGAACATGTGCATGACGCGCTTTATGCATGTGCTCAGCTGATGTTGCCTCACGACGCGTCGTAGAGTATTTCGCCGGCGAACCCAGGAAGCCGCACGACAAGGTCGACGGTCTGGGAACCGTCAGGTGTCCATCACCTACCGGATGCAGCGGTGCACCGAGGACGGTATCTGGCCGTGTCTCGTTAGGGCTGACGCTTTGGCCAGCTGACGTCGAGTACGTAGCTGCTCACGTCGTACTGCGGCGCCACCTCTGCTGCCCAGCGCCGCATGTCGTCAAGGAGCTGCTGCTTATCGGCGTACTTCCGCGAGCGGGGGGTCCGTTGTTCGGGTGGAATCCAGTACACGAGATAGATGCCGTGCCGCTGGCCGGTGACCGCGAGGTACCGACCGACGAGCTGATCGCGCAGCTCAGTGGACAGCTTGGGATTGTTGAACAACTTGGCCTCGATGATTGCACCAGCGATGCCGACGGGCGCTGTGTTGGTTGGAACGTCGGCGGTCAGGTCGATGCGCGTACCGGAACCCCTGACGGCGAGACGCTCAACCTGGGGTTCCCTGGTGAGGATGGTGCGGTCCCGGCCGAGCCGGTCGGCTAAACGGTGCCGCACCCAGTCGGTGATGTCGTCCTCGCTGGCGAGGTCCGTGCCGTCCGGGACCACAGGTCACGGAAACGGTTGTTCCGCGAGATCTCATGCTGCAACTCGTCGAGGTGATCTTTCAGGACGTTGATGAGGTCGTCGGGGTTGCGGATGAGGCGGACATCCGAGCGACCGAGCAGGTCGAGTAGGCCGGCCGGACTGAGGCGGATCTGGGCGTTGTCAGCTGCGACTTGCCGTGCCCGGCGCAGGTGCCAATGGATGAGCGCCCGATCGTCGTCGGGGCGCCCGTGTGCCAGCATTCTGAGTTCCGCGGCGAGGCCGCGCACGGCCAGCAACTCGACCGCGGAATTGCGCTGCCGGACACCTTGATGTGCGGGGCTGTCAAGCCAATCCTCGGCATCCGGGTAGTCGTCGGCGACAGGGAGCCGGTCGAGCAGAAGGCGGGCCAGGGCCGCCAGTCTGACGTCATCTACCGTGTCAAGCCGCAGACCTTCGAGTATTTCCAGGAATGCGTCGTGCGCAATCGGCTCGTCCAGCAGGCGGTCGATCGTGCCGCCGCTGTCGAGGCGGGCAAGGTGTCGGTTCGCGGCGCGAGACAGTTGCGAGCCGTCGTTGGTCGCCACCGATCGGGCCGCGACAACCGCGATGTCCCGATCGTGCTCGACAAGGAAGTTGAGCAGGTCGGTGTTCTGGTCGTCGGAGTAGCGGCGTTGCGTGAGGAGGACCGCCAGATCGGGCGCCAGGTCGCGGGCGAAGTACTGGTGCAGCGGGGTGCGCCGCCATTCGCCGCGGCCGTGGAGCGCGGCCAGAACGGCGATGCGGATGTCTGCCTTCGTTTCAGCCGGTGCGAGGTCGACGAGATCCCCGAGCAGGGTCCCATCACCGTGAGCCCAGGCGTTCGCGATGGCGGGAGCCCACCGCGCCCACGCCGCGAGCGGAAGGATGATCAGACGCTCCGGCGAGTGGCGGGCCAGCGTTGTGAGTAGGTAGACGCCAGACCAGTCACGGACGACGTCGGGCCCGATCGAGGTCTTGCCAAGCCACAGGTCCGGATTGGGCGAATGCTCAGTCACATATGCGAGGCCCAGGTCGAGGACTTCCCGCTGCTCCGCAGCGGTCAAGAGCGACCAGCCCTGCCTGGCAGCGAGGTCGCAGAAGAAAAGTAGCGCCGCTCGCGGGCCGTGCACGAGAGCGATCGGAATCCTGGTCCATGCAGTGAGGTCTTGCCTGGCCGCAGCGATCGCCGCTCGCAGCGCGGCAGGATCCGGCCGGTCCTCGACTTGCTGCTCGTCGGTTTCCTGCTCATCCTCCGGTGCGGGCCGGGTCATCAGCCGCTGAAGACATAAGGCCAGCAAGTCGCGGCCGGCGGTCCGGTCGTCGCTGACGGCATCGGTCAGCCAGCCAACGTCGTCAGAGGTGACAAGACCAAGCTGCAATAAGACAGTCCATCGGTTTTGGGCGACTCGTGCCGCTGCGGCGATGGCCAGACGCCGTCGTTGCGACGTGTCCTGCGCCCAGGGCGGGCTGCCACGGGTGTAGCCAACCAGGTCAACGACAAGGTCGACCAGCGGTTCCAGCACGGTGGGATCATCGGATGCGGCCACAGCTCGTGTGACGAGCCGAACGGACACCTCGGCCATCCACCGGCGGGACTCGACAGAGATTTGGGCCCGCAGGTTCGCAAGCGCCCAGACCAGCACCTCGGGCAGATCGGCGTCCGGAACGCGGGCGGCGAACTCCCACAGGAACTTTTGGTAGGCGCCTGCGAAGTTGAAGGCCCGTGGTCGTGTGATGTGGGGCAGTAGTTGAGCCGTGGTCATGTGCCGGGGGTACAGCCCGTCGAGCAGTCCGGCGCGTAGCTCGTCGTCCGGGTCGCCGCCCGAGTCGAGGTTGAGGTGGTGGAGCAGAGCCGACCGCTCGAGCTCGGTGCCGAGGTCGGCCACCACGGCGATCGCAGGCCGTCGGGCCCAGGATGGAAGCTGACCATCGAGTGCGATCGTCACCATCGCGGGGACGGCCGCGAGAATTTGCCCGGCCAGCGCCAGCCGGCATATCCACCACGCCTCGATGGGCCGGTCGAACCCGACCGTGAGCCGATCGGCGAGCTGCCGTTCGAGTTCGGGATGGACGACGACCGAGAGGTCCAGTGACCACTGCGGCGGTGCGTCGTACTCCCGCGCCTCCGCGAGCAGCGCGTCGACCACCGCGGTCCGCACAGCGGGCGGCAGGTCGACCTCAGACTCGACCAGGGCCGCCGCGTTGGCAGGTACCACCAAGTCGGCGAGCTCTGGTCGCAGTGCCACCATCCAGGCCGCGACCGTGACCATCGACCGTGGCAGCACCCCATCGGTCAGGCCGAGCAGGGCGGCTACCTGAGACCGCACGGGCGATCGGTCCACGACGTACTTCGCGGCGAGATAGTCGACGTACTCCTGGTGTCGGAAGGCGACAGCGTCCCGCGGCGCGGCATCGAACAGTGCGCTCCCTAGCACCTGCGCGTAGACGTCGCGCTCGATTGTGACATCGGGGCGGTCCGGCTCGGGCGTCGTCGGCAGGTCGGAGACCGCGACGACAGCCTGCCCTTCACCGGCGCGCAGCGCGAACCGGCCGACCCCGCCGAACGCAGCGAACATCGCCAGCCGGCCGGCAGTCCGGCGCCGCACATCAGCGCCCGTCCGCAACGGCTCCCGAAGATCCTCCCGTTCCGCCAGTAGTCGCCGTACCTCAGACTCCAATGCGTCCACGCGCCGACTGGACAGGCGGCCCTCCTGCTGCCACTGCCGGGCCGCCGCGATGAAGTGCAAAAGCGAAGCGCTCAACCGACTCGGACCCGACGCGCCCAACGCGTTCAAAAAGCCCTCGTCGACATCGAGCGAGCCGAGCAGGCGGCGAGCCGCGTCACGCGTCATCGGCAGCAGCCGCAGCTTCTCGACGTTCCTGACGCTGCCGACAAATGCACTGGTCCAGACCGAAGGACGACACCCGAGTCGCCACCTGACCCCATCAGTGCCAGGCCTCGACATCGCCCGGCTTAACAACCGGACAAGTGCTGGCTCAACGAGCAGGGCCTCGTCCAAAGAATCGAGGTAGATCGGCCGCCCCAACGCGACCGCGGCGTTGACCTCCCTGCCGATTTCGGCCCCCCGAAGCCCGACGAGGTCGATCTCGACGCCGTCCTCCAACTGCCGCAGATCGTCAAGGACAGCGGACTTGCCGGCGCCGCCTGGCGCCAGCAGGACAAAACTTTCCGACCGACCGACGAGTTCTCGGACCGATACGACACCAGTAACCGCGCCTGGGTCCAGAAAGCCGTCGCCGTCCAGCGGCGCTTGGTTCTCGTCATCCGCACCCTGAACATGGCGCTGGACTGCGTCGATGGTCAACGGCCCCCTCCGCCTCGTGTTGCGCACTCATCGTATGGATGAGTCGATCGGTGACCAAAACGAGAACGCCCGTCGCCAACCAACGATGATCCGCGGCGCGCCGCCCGCACGCTCAACCCGGCGACGATGCTGCATCTCGTCAATCCCTCGCTGGGCCGACCGTTAACAACTCCGCGACGGCAACGTACATTCGTGTCCGTGACGACCCCTGTTGCCCAGCCTGGACCGTTGGGAGGCGCCGATAATGAACTCGGCGGGGAGCTCCGTGCGAGGCTAGCCGCGTACCTGGCGAGCTACGGCTTGCGCGGGATCCCGGTTCGTCTCAGTGGCGACCAGAACTGCACCGGCGTGCCCGCGGTGGTCCGGTGCGAGGTCGACGAGCCAGTCGACGATATCGAAGTTAGGTTTGTCGACAAGCGGCGTGTCCTGATACAGGCAAAGCGGCACCTCGACAATGATCTTCGTCCTGGTAGACCGTTTGCCAAGGTCGTCGATCAGTGGGTCGACCAATGCTCAGCCAATACGTCGGACAAGACTCCCTTGGTAGCCGTCGCACAGTCCGCGTCCGACTCGGCTCGGCAACTGGCCGATGCGCTCGACGCATTGCGCGACCCGCACGCAGGAGCACTCACCGGCGCTCAACGAGATGCGCTAAAGCGCCTCACCGACGCGCTCAAGGCGCAGCCTGGAACGGTCGTTGCCGACATCCTCTCCCGGGCATCGCTGCGCATCCTCAATCTCGACCCCGGCTCTGGGGAAGCAGCGGCAGCTGAAGGTCTGTTGGATGGCTATGTCGTCCAGCCAGGGCAGGGGCGGGCGGCGTTCGATCTGCTGGCTGCTGCACACCGTGAGCGCGCGGCGCGCCGCAGTGGACTCGACCTGGACGGGTGGATCAAGACCCTCGAGCGAGGACACCTCGGTCTCCTTGTAGACGCAGACGGTAGCCGGGCCGCTCGACGCGGTGCTGAGCTCGCCGCCCTCGGTCGGTACTGCGAGCGCCTGACCCACAGCAGCCGGACCATCGATTTGCTGTCGCTCGGCGTGGAACTACCACCAATCGAGGCGATCGAACTCACCGATGTGACGCCCGATCCTTCTGGCTCCAGTAGCCAGAGGAGTGTCGACCTTGATCTGGCGCTCCGCCGCCACGGTCGCGTGCTGCTCCTCGGCGCGCCCGGCTCGGGCAAGTCCACAATGCTGCGGTGGCTGGCCGGCCGGGAAGCTGAGAGGCGATGGTCGACGCCTGCACTCATCGACCTGCGGGCCCTTCTGCAACTCAGGAACGGTTCTTTGACGGCACTTCTGGATGTAGGACCGGAGCCGGTCGATACGCTCGTCGACATTGCACTGGCCAGCGCACCCCACGAAGACCGCGACATGCTAGCGGTTGTCTTACGCTCAGCGGCAGCCGACGGCTCGTTGCTGGTCTGTCTTGATTCGCTCGACGAAACTCGCGAGCACCGCCATGCCGTCGTGGCGTGGATCCGTCGACTCATTGGGCGGCTGAATCCAGGTTGCGACATCGTCCTGGCCACCCGGACCAGCGCATACGCCGCCGCAGCGACCCTTGGATGGCACGAGGTGTGGGTGGCACCGCCCGGAGCCGCAGAGCCGCTTGTCCGCACCATCCTCGACGCATTCGCCGCCCACAATCGCCGTGACGCAGGCTGGGTGCAGACGCGGAACCAGTGGGTTGCCGCTGACCTCGAACACAGCCCACAACTTGGTGACACACCACTCTTGCTTACCGCGCTAACTGTTGAAGCTGCCAGACGTGTGACGTCCGAGCATGCACCAGGCCGAGCCAAGTTGATCGAGACAATCGTCGAGCGAGTGGCAGCGAACTGGGAGCGGGGAAGCAGCCGTATCGGGGTGGAGTTGCCCCGTGGTTTGCATAGCACGCAGGTGACCGACGCGCTCCGATCGGCAATTCAACGCCTTAGTTGGGCCGTAGTCGTTGACGCGCGCGGAGTGCCGCGAGAGTCCATCGAACGCCACCTTACCGCTCTCCTGGCAAGGGAGCACGATCTCGCCACAGGGCGTGCTAGAGCGCTCGCCGCATCCACGGTGCACTTCTGGGATGAGGCCGGAATCATCGCCCTTGACGAACGACGTTACGTAACCAGCCGAGTTCGTCATGTCGTCGAGGTCATGGCTGCCCGACATTTGGCAGAACTGCCGGCGACCGGACGGCAAGAAGCGTTGGCAATCATCGCCGCGGAACCGACGACTATTGAGGTGCTTACGCTCCTCGCGGCCCTTGACGAGCACGCCGCATCTGATGTGGTCGAGGTGGCGATCGCCAACGGCAACCCCGAACTCCTTTTCGCCGCAGCCTCGGGACTCGCCGACAACGCCAATGTCCACCCCGAAAGCAGCCGGCTCATCGACGCGCTCTCGGCCATCGAATCCGACGACGAAATACAGAACGCCAGGATAGCCCTGCACCTCGTCAACCTACCGATGGCGTCAACGGACCATGATCGCCTCCCCGCGATCATCGACTCACTTCTCCCAGCCGCGGCAGCTCGCGTGTGGCGGGCCTTGCTGAGCGACCGCCTGAATGACCTTGACGCAACGGCGGGGTGCATGGCGGTGGTTCTCGAGGGGCCTCCCCCGCGCCCTCAACGACCACCGCACCTGACCGGACTCGATGCCATCCTATTCCACGACGACACCGCTTGGGCCTTCGGTCAGGTCGTGCTCGCCGCCGCACGACGACTTACGAACGACGATCACGAGCTCGCCGAACGTATTCTGAACCTCGCCTACTCGAACTGCCCGCGTGCCATCTCCAGCGCAATATACACGGAGTTGAGCCACCGAGGCTTTCCCAGCGACCCACCCCAAAAGGCCAGCCTCGACTGGAGTGCCCTATCAGCACACGATGAGCGGTTCGACACCGCCCTCGAACGGCTGCTGCGGTACCTCGAAAAGCCGGACCCGCAACGGGACCTCACCACCGTGGACCGTCGCCGGCTTCACCAGCTCAGCCGCCTGATGGATGGACTCGCCATTGGCGAGGGCCAGATCGGGGAATTCGAGAACGTAGCGAACCGGCATGAGGCTGACCTGCTCACCCTTGTCGACGCCCTGCTCGACCACGGCGACTTCGACCGCGACATGCTCGCCGCCGAGGCGGCATCTTTCCTTGACGAGTTCCGCCAAAACCACTACGCCTGGCTATTCCTGACGTACGACTCACCATCCTGCCATCTGCGCCGCTGGGAAGGCGCTCCTCTCGGCACGTTCATCGCGTCAATCAGCCTTCTCCTCGAGCGGCCTCTCTGGCTAGCTGTCCGTGCCGCTAGAGTCATGATCCAAGTTCCGGCGAATAGCCGACAGGATGTAGCCGCTGCGGCGGCGCGCACGGCTGAGTCGCGTTCGGCTCCTCGGCAGCGGCAGGTCGCGGCCAGCGTTGCACTGCTCATCGACACCGTCCGCTACCTCAGTCAGTGGAGGTACTCCTCCGATCCCGTGCTTCGCGCCGCCATCATGAGGCGAGCAAATGCGATGCCGGACCGGACCACGATCCTCATCGAGGGAGTACAACATCCAGACGTGCTTGTGCGCGCGGAAGCGATAGAGGCCTTGACGGTTGAGGACGTCGGCCAGCCAGCGGTCGCCGATGCTCTGCGGCACGCGAAGCGGATGCCCGACCGAGGTACTTGTCGGTACTGCGGCCTCCAATTTACCGAACGCACCACGAATTGCGATAAATGCGGCCTCGCGTTACCTGACCCTCGCCCCGAGATTGAACGCCTACTGCTTAGCGCCGAATGGGCACTCACGCACAACTGACGGCACATAGAACAGTGATTTCGTTGCAACCATCGTTTGGCTGCCTACTACCTCCGAGCCGAGCCGCAGCCACTCCAACGTCGGCTCTCAGCACGCTTCTATGCCGCCGGTCGGGCGCGGCGACCGTTCCCTGGTCGCCGCGATCGGTGGTCGACCTGGCCGTGCTGGCTGCTTCCTGTCCGATTCGCGCTGGCCTGGCACGGCGCTCGTTCGCCTGCGCATCACGGCCAATCCTTCGGCGATCGCGGTTGCTCCGTGGTTGCTCGGATGTTCACCAACCTGGACGGACGCACACGGACGGAGAAGGAAAAGGCCCCGAGGTGCCACCTCGAGGGCTCGCTACGCAGTGTCAGCAGCGCCTGGACCAGCGCGGATGTACCGGGACGGTTATAGACTCAAAACGGACTATGCTCCGTTACCTTCTGCAACCATCTAAATATATAAAATTCGGACTTTTAATCCGTAGGTTCAGGGTTCGAGTCCCTGGCGGCCCACCGTGATGCTCCGCGACAAGCCGCGGGCGGGGGATTCTCGCCCCCGCTCCCTCTGGAGACTGCTGCCGCGGCGGGTGGCCGGTCATTCGTAGTGGTAGCGGCACTGCGCGATCTGAACCGTGTCGTCGGCGATCCGGTACGCCAGGCGGTGCTCATGGTCGATGCGCCGCGAACAGAAGCCCGACCAGTTGCCGCGCAGCTGCTCGGGCTTGCCGATGCTCTCATGACCGTTGCGGCGGATGTCCTCGATCAACGCGTTCACCCGCCGGAGCATCTGCGGTCCTGCTGCCAGCTCAGGTAGTCGTCCCAGCTGCGGCCAGCGAACTGCACCTTCACGCCGCCGGCGCCTCGTCCGGGTCGAGCAGGTCGTGCACCTCGCCGCCGCCGCGGAGCTCGCGATCGCCTCGTTCAAGCGATGGGCGTTGGCCGGGCTCGCCATCAGGTACGCCGTCTCCTTCAGCGACTCGTACTCACGCAGCGAGATGACCACCGCGGACTCATGGCCGGAGCGGGTGATCACGACCTCTCGGCGTCGTCCGCCACGTGGTCGAGCAGCTTGGCCAGGTTCTGCCGGACCTCTGAATAGCTGACCGTGCGCATGGCACCCCCGAGCTCGCTGGCCTGATGTACAAGAAAACTGTGCAAGTGGCAGCGGTGCCCGGACAACGGGTTCGCTTATCCGATGGAGGACAGGGGGATGCCGAAGACGGTCCGTCTGCCGTTGTACTCGGTCAGCGTCCACATCCGCTTGCCCTGGGGCTGGTAGGTGAGGTCCTCCGGGCCGCCGAGCAGGACCTTGGTGTGCTGGTTCGAGGTCCCGACGGTGGCGCGGTGCAGCCACCCGGGCCTGCGGCCGTACTCGCTGGTGCTCAGCACGAATCCGGGTGCGTCGCCGAACGTGATCGCGCCGTTCATGTTGGCCGTGACGTCACGTACGCCGCGCGACCGCACCGCCTGGAAGGATTCGCCGTTGCGGAACGGCACGACGAGCAGCACGTGCCGGTACTCGGGCTTGCCCGCGTCGTCGTAGTTGACGAACGTGACGCGGCTGCCCCGTTTCGTGCCGTCGCGGCCCTTGTCGTCGTACCAGGTCGCCGCGATCGCCCGGTGCCCGTTCCACCGGCCGTCGGCGTCGGCATCCCACGAGCCGGTGAGGCCCTGCGGGATCCAGGTGGTGCCGTCGCTGTCCTCGTCGTTCCAGCAGAACTGGACCGAGTCGGCGGTCGGCGGCACACCGCACGGGGCCTCGGCGCTGTGGTTCGCGTCCTCGAGGACGTCGGTGAGGGTCGCCTGGGGGATGTCCTGCCCATTGAGCTTGTCGATGGCGTCGTTGAACGTGGTCAATTGGTCGACCAGCCCGTACTGCTGCTCCGACCGGCTGATCTCGGTCGGCTGGAAGTCCGCCAGTTCGTCGACGGCAGCGGCGGGCCGTGCCAGTGCGCTCCCGTCCGCCGGCGCTGCCATGACTGCGGTGCCGAGCGCGGCGGCTGTCAGGCCTGCCACGACGGTCTGCGGGGTGTGCCGATGCATGCGGGGCTCCTCCGGTGCGATCGTCTCGGGCCACCGCCTGTGGACGGTGACCGGCGACCGGTGCGACCACCGTCGCGGTCGCGCCACCGTGGCACCCGACTGACGCTGTCCTGCCGCCCCTGCCGGGTGCGTCCGGCCGTCTGCCGGCGCGTCGTCAAGCGGGACCCGTACCCCGGACCCGGCCGAGCCATTCACGATGCTGCGGATTCGCACCCGTTCGTGTCGGACCGGACCCCCGCACCGGCCGCCGCCGTCAGCCGGCCGCCACCGCCTTCCGGCCGGTGCCCGGCACGCTCAGCAGCGTCGCGTAGCCGGCCAGGAACAGGACAACGGCGTTCAGGCAGTGCCACAGGAAGTGGGTACCGGTCGGGATCGCGCCGCACAGCGGGCCGTCGACGGTGCGGAGCGTCAGCGAGGCCGCGAACACGCCGGCGGCCGCGAGCAGGGCCCGCCCGGCGGCGCCGTGGGCCGCGACGCCGAAGCCGATGAGCGCGAGCAGCGCCGGCGGGTATCCGCCGAGCGTCGTGCCGGCGCCGGCGGACAGCGCCCAGGTGACGGCGGCGGCGAAGAGCACGAACGCGGGTGCGGCGAGCCAGGCGAGGGCCCAGCGCACACCCCACCGCCGGTGGACCAGGACGGTCACCGTGACCAGGATGAACACCAGGATCGACAGGCTGTCCAGCGCCGCCGTCGGGGCCGTCGCCGCCATGTGGAAGATCCAGCTGCACACGCCCACCAGCGCGATCAGTCCCGGCAGCACCCTGACGCCGCGCGGCGCCGCGCCGGCCCGCCGCAGCACCAGGAACAGTAGCAGCGCGGCGACCAGGAACGCGGCGTTGCTGGCGGCGTTCAGCGGCTCGTTCCACAGGCCCGGCGCCGTCCGCTCGCAGTACGAGTCGACGTACACGCCACCGAGTCTGGCCGGCTCGGATCACCACGAAGTGCCCGGCGGGCGAACCTTCGGTGCCGGCGAGGGGCCGGCGAGGGCCGTCAGCCGGCCGGCGAGGGGCGGGGCGTGTACGACGGTGGGAGTAGGCGGGGTTACCGCGCTGGGTCGACGACCGGTGGCGCGGCGTGCGGCAGGGTGGGGGGATGAGGTTCACGCCGTGGTGGCGGAAGGCCGTGCAGACGCTGCGTGTCGTCACGGCGGTGGGGTGGCTGGGCAGTGACGTGGTGCTGCTGGCGCTCGGGGTCGCGGGGCTGAGCGGGGTCGTGGACAAGGACGTGGCGTATCCGGCGATGGGCTTCGTCGGGGGCGTCATGTTCGTGCCGCTGTCGGCGGTGCTGGTCGTGTCGGCGGTGCTGGCGGCGTGCAAGCCGTGGGAAAGACGAACCGGCCGTGGGGGAAAGAGTGAATCGGGGCCGGTGGGGGTGGCGGGGGCCTAGGGTCGGGTCGACGGCGTCCATCGCGACCAAGGGAGTTTGTGATGACCTCTCGGCTCAATCCGTACCTGAGTTTCCGTGGCAACGCCCGCCAGGCGATGGAGTTCTACCAGAGCGTCTTCGGCGGGACGCTGCGGCTCAACACGTTCGGCGAGTTCAACCCCGAGGCCGGGCCGATCGCGGACCAGATCATGCACGGGCAGCTGGAGACCGCGAGCGGCTACACGATCATGGGGTCCGACACGCCGCCGGAGATGGCGCACAACCCAGGTGACCACATCACGGTCAGCCTCAGCGGTGACGATGCCGCGGAGCTGCGTGGGTACTGGGAGAAGCTGTCCGCGAGCGGGAAGGTGAGCGTCCCGCTGGAGAAGCAGATGTGGGGCGACGAGTTCGGCGCCTGCGTCGACCAGTTCGGCATCCCGTGGATGGTCAACATCGGCACGCAGGCGTAGGGCCGCGGACAAACCGAGCGGCGGGATCCGGGTGCCGGATTCCGCCGCTTTTGCATGCCCGTGTACCGCAAACATCGCGTCAGTTTGCTGCAAAGAACCGACAAGGCGACGACAGATCTGGCTGCAACGTTGCGTAAATATTTCGCAGGACCTTGTGGAGTGCGGGATGAGGGTCCTAATGTCACCTCACCCTCATCCTCATGGCGCCGCCCCGCCGTAGAGCGTCTCGGGCGTCCGCCCTCCTCCCGAGAGAATCGAGTCGTCGATGTCACGCAGCATTGGACCCTTACCGCGCTGGGCCGCCGCGGCGACAGCCGCGGCGGTCGGCGTCGGTGTCGTGGTCACCGGTGCCGGCCCGGCCGTCGCCGGAAACCCCGGAGCCGCACCGGCGGTGACCCGCGCCGCCATCGACCCGGCGTTGAGCGCGGGCCGCGGCGCCAGCGTCGCGTTCGTCGAGCAGGAGGCCGAGAAGGCCAAGACGAACGGCACCGTCATCGGGCCGGACCGCACGGCCTACACGCTGCCCGCCGAGGCGTCGGGCCGCAGCGCGGTGAAGCTGCTCCCCGGCCAGTACGTCGAATTCACGCTGCCGAAGAGCGCCAACGCGATCAACGTGCGCTACAGCATCCCCGACGCGCCCAACGGCGGCGGCATCACCTCGCCGCTGGACGTGACGGTCAACGGCGGCAAGAAGACCACGATGACGCTCACGTCGCAGTACTCGTGGCTGTACAACCAGTACCCGTTCTCGAACGACCCGAACGCGGGCCTGCTGCACCCCGACTGGTGGATCACCGAGTGCGCCTGCGTGCCGGCCGCCACCACGCCCGCGCCGACGATCACCACCCCGTTCCGGCCGAACCACTTCTACGACGAGCAGCGGCTGCTGCTGGGCAAGACGTACAAGGCCGGCGACACGGTGCGGCTGACCGCGCCGAAGAACAGCGCCGCGTGGACGGTCATCGACCTGCTCGACTCCGAGCTCGTCGGTGCCCCGAAGATCAGCATCATCGCGGCGAACGTGCTGCTGTTCGGCGCGGACCCGTCAGGCCGGCGTGACTCGGCCGACGCGATCGACAAGGCCATCGCGTTCGCCAAGAAGACGCACCTGAAGGTCTACATCCCGCCGGGCACGTACCAGGTGAACCGCCACATCCTCGTCGACGACGTCACGATCGAGGGCGCCGGCAACTGGTACACCATCATCAAGGGCAAAGAGGTCGCCCTGAGCACGCCGGCGCCGGACAACTCGATCCACACGGGTGTCGGGTTCTACGGCAAGTACGCCCAGGACGGCGGCAGCAAGAACGTCCACCTGTCCGGCTTCTCGATCATCGGTGACGTGCGCGAGCGCATCGACACCGACCAGGTCAACGGCATCGGCGGCGCGATGAGCGACTCGACGATCGACGGCCTGTACATCCAGCACACCAAGGTCGGCCTGTGGTTCGACGGCCCGATGTCCAACACGAAGATCACCAACAACGTGATCGTCGACCAGGTCGCGGACGGCCTCAACTTCCACACCGGCGTCACCAACTCCAGCGTGTCCAACAACTTCGTCCGCAACTCCGGCGACGACGGCCTGGCCATGTGGTCGGAGAAGACGGCGAACGCGGGCAACACGTTCGACCACAACACGGTGCAGACCCCGGTCCTCGCCAACGGCATCGCGATCTACGGCGGCAAGGACACCACGGTGTCCAACAACCTCGTCGCGGACCCGATCCGTGAGGGCAGCGCGATCCACATCGGCTCCCGCTTCGGCGCGGAGGCGTTCACCGGCTACGTGAAGGTCACCGACAACACGACGGTCCGCGCCGGCACGTACGAGCTGAACTGGAACATCGGCCTCGGCGCCATCTGGTTCATGGCGCTCGACAAGAGCATCGACGCCGACATCCAGGTCACCGGGGACCACTTCCTCGACAGCACCTACAACGCGATCATGATGGTCTCGGACTGGCCGGTGAAGGACCTCTACTCCATCAACGGCGTGAAGTTCAAGGACATCCGGGTCGACGGCACGGGCACCTCGGTGCTCAGCGCCCGGGTCGCCGGCTCCGCCTCGTTCGAGAACGTGGACGCCCGCAACGTCGGTGCCGTCGGCATCAACAACTGCGGCACGTTCCACTTCACCCCGGCCGGCTCCGAGTTCTCGGTCGTCGACAAGGGCGGCAACGACGGCGGCGGCACCACGGGCCCGTGGCTCGCGTCGTGGGAGCTGCCGAACACCATCACCTGCGACGACCGCCCGCCGGTCGTCGTGCCCCCGGCGCCTCAGCCGTGGTAACAGCACAACGGTGAACCGGTAAGCCGGTGAAGCCGGGAAGGGCGGGCGCTTCGGGGGCGCCCGCCCTTCCTTGTTCTTCCCGTGTGCCGGAGGTGGGGTTTCCCCCACCCCCGACCGGCGCGCTGGCGCCACTGACCCGCGGCGCGGCACGGCGAAGAGTTATCGGCATGGATTTCAACGTCTCCCGCCGGGCGGTGCTCGGGACCGGCGTCGGCCTCGGTGCCGGCCTCGTCACCGGTACCGGTACCGCCGCCGCCACCCGGGGCGCCGTCGCGATCGTCGGCTGTACCGTCATCGACGCGACCGGCGCGCCGCCCCGCCACGACATGACCGTCCTCGCCCGCGGCGACCGGATCGCCGCGCTCGGGCCGGCACGGAGCGTCCGGATCCCCGGCGACGCCGCGGTCGTCGACGGCCGCCGCCGGTTCGTCATCCCGGGCCTCACCGACGCGCACGTGCACAGCAGCGGCATCGACACGGTCGACCCGCCGCTCTACCTCGTCAACGGCGTCACCACCGTGCGGGAGATGTCGGGCTACCCGACGCTGCACGAGTGGCGGCGGCGGGTCGCCGAGGGCACGCTCCTCGGCCCGCGGTCGGTGATCGCCAGCCCGCTCATCGACGGGTCGCCGTCGCTGTGGACGGGGCTCGGCGCGCCCTACGTCGAGGTCGCCGACGCGGCGCAGGCCCGGGCGGCGGTCCGGCAGGTCGCCGCCGACGGGGCCGACTTCGTCAAGGTGTACAGCCGGCTGTCCGCGGAATCGTTCACCGCGATCGCGCAGGAGGCGCACCGGCTCGGGCTGGAGTTCGCCGGGCACTGCCCCGACGCCGTGCCGGTGACCGCCGCGAGCGACCTGGGGCAGCGCAGCTTCGAGCACGTCTTCACCACCTGGTACGCCACCTCCGGCCACGAGGACGAGATCCGCCGCGCCCTGTCCCGGCTGGTGGTCGAGGCCGGCGACTACAACGGCTGGCTGCACCGGGTCCACCCGCTCGAGGTCACCGCGGCCCGGACGTTCGACCCGCGGCGGGCCGCCCGCGTCTTCCGGCGGCTGCGCGGCAACGACAGCCACCAGACGCCGACGCTCGTCATGCACCGCGTCCTGGACCTGCCGGGCACCGTCGACGCCGACGACCCGCGGCTGCGGTACATCCCCGCGGAGGTCCGCGCCGGGTGGGACTTCGCGATGCAGGAGATCTACCTCGACGGGCGCACCCCGCAGGAGGCCGCCGAGCACGAGGAGCTCTTCGGGCACCGGGTCCGGTTCGTCGGCGCGCTGCACCGCGCGGGCGTGCCGGTGCTGGCCGGGACCGACACCGGCACGTCCTACGTGTACCCCGGGTTCAGCCTGCACGACGAGCTGGAGCTGCTGGTCCGGGCCGGCCTGCCGCCGATGCGCGCGCTGCAGGCGGCGACCCGCGACCCGGCGCGGTTCCTCGGGCTCGGCTCCGGCACGGTGCGGCAGGGGGCGGCGGCCGACCTGGTGGTGCTGGACGCCGACCCGCTCGCCGACATCCGCAACACCCGGCGGATCCACGCCGTCGTCGTCCGGGGCGAGCTGATCACGCCGGAGCGGCGCGACGCGATGCTGGAGGCGGTGGCCGCGGCGGCCCGGACCGTGCCGCCGGGCGTGGCGGTGGCCGGGTGCCGGTGCTGACCGTGGTGCCTGCCGCGTGCTTGCCCTTGCGTGCGGGCCTTCGCGTGCGCGACCGGTGGGCGGTCGCGGGCGCCGGCGCGGTGCCGGGGCTAGCCGTGCAGGACCGGCGGGCGGGGAACGACGGGCGGCGGCAGGAAGAGCAGGCGGTCGTTGTACGCGGCGGTGTCGTCGGGGCTCACGCCGCAGCGCAGCGCCAGGTCCAGCATCGACACGAACGGGCCGCGGGCGGCGCGGTCCGCGATGACCCGGTGCGCCACGGCCGGGCGCATGCCCCTGATGTCGAGCAGCACGTGGTCGGGCACGGCGTTGACGTCGATGAGGCCGCCGTCGTTGTGCCGGCGGGGCAGGTCGGGCCGGCCGATCGCGAGCGCGAACCGGGCCACCGGGCTGGTGACCAGCAGCTGCCGGGCGCGCTCGCGCCGCTCGAGCGGGCCGCTGCGGCGGCGCCGCCACAGGTGCCGCAGGTGCTCGTTGATCAGCAGGACGTGGACGGGCGCGCCGAGCGAGACGCTGAAGAGCGACAGCATCGCGACCGCCTCCGCCAACGGTGGCTGCGACAGGTCGTCCTCGAGGTAGATGATCTCGACGGTCCAGTACGTCACCGCCACGGCGAAGTACCCGAGGGCGACGGCGAGCAGCGGACGGCTGCGCCGGCGGGCACCGTGGTACAGGAACGGCACCCAGGCGAACGTGGACAGCGTGCAGGCGCTGAGGACGATGCCGACCAGCGTCTCGATCCAGGTGATCCACGGCTGCCGGTTGAACTCGTGGCCGAAGTACGGGTCGACCCCGACGGCGAAGGGTGGCCAGCGCCGCATCCCCACCGGCGCCGCCACCAGCATCGGCATCGGGAACAGCACCGGCGGAGGGGGCGGGGGCCCGGGAGCGGCCAGGAACGGTGCGGGGCTGACGGAGGACTCCACCGGCGCCGGGCTGACCGGCTCCCACGACGCCGCGGAGATCGGCGCGGCGGAGGACGACGACGGTGCGGTGTGCGTCGGCGGTACCGGCGACGACGGCAGCGCCAGGGTGGGGTCGGAGCGCAGGATGCGCCGCTGGAGGTCCTGCAGCGGCTCGCCCGGCTCGATGCCGTGCTGGTCGTCCAGCCGTGACCGCAGCTCCCGGAAGGTCTGCAGCGCGTCCGTGGGGCGGCCGCTGCGGTACAGCGACAGCATGAGCAGCTGGCGGAGCCGCTCGTGCAGGGGGAACTCCTCGACGAGGGCGGTCAGGTCGGCGACGAGCTCCCGGTGCTCGCCGCGGCGCAGCCGGATCTCCGCGAGCGCCTCGGACGCCGACACGCGCCGCTCGCCGAGCCGCACCCGCACCGCCTCGAACGCCGGCCCGCCGAGCCCCGCGAACGGCTCGCCCTTCCACAGCCGCAGCCCGGCCCGGAAGCCGTCGGCGGCGTCGTCGTCGCGGCCGGCGGCGTGCGCGGCGGTGGCAGCGTCGACGTGCGCCTCGAACTCGGTCACGTCGACGGCGGCCGGCTCGATCGCCAGCCGGTAGCCGCCCTCGTCGAGGGTCAGCAGGCGCGACGGGGTCCGCGGCGACCGGTCCGGCTCCAGCAGGCGGCGCAGCGCGGCGACGTACTTCTGCAGGACGTTGGTCGCGTTCTCCGGAAGCGCGTTGTCAGGGAGGTCGTGCGGCCAGACGGCGTCGATGATCTGAGCGGGTGGCACGGGACGGCCGGGCTGCAGGAGCAGGACGCCGAGGACGGCGCGCTGCTTGGCGGGGCCGAGGTTGACCGGTCGCTCGCCGGCCCAGGCCCGCAGCGGGCCGAGGATCTCGAAGCGGAATCCGCCGTCCATCCAATCCCTCGTGCTGTGGTCCGGCAGAAAGCTGCTGGTCAGTGCCGCAGACGGTCGGACGGCAGCATACCGGCAGCGGCACGGCAGTGGGAACCGGCAGCATTTCGACGGTCGGGACGGGCCGGCGACTCAGACGGGGGGTCGCCGTCCCGCTCGGACCTACTGGGCGGACGCCCGGGTCAGCCGGTCGCGGATCGCCAGCCAGTCGTCTCCGCGGGGCGGGTGCTGGGCCAGGATCGTCGCCACGCCGGCGTCGTCGAGGCGGTGCAGGGCGGCGTACAGGTCGGCGCCGTACTCGAGCGGGTCCGCGGACAGCAGTTCGACGTGCGCCCCTTCGGCGGCCGCCGGCAGGTGCGTGAGGATGCCGACGGTCCCCGGGTCGGACCCTTCCGCCAGCGCGGCGGGGTCGTCTACGAGCCGGAGCCGGGCCCGCGGCGCGTAGTGGCGATGCGCGAGGCCCGGCGACCGTACCTCCGGAGCGGCCTCGGCGGAGCCGGGCAACTGCCCGGAGCTGCCGGAAGGGCGTGACAGCTGAAGCGCGCCGACCACGTCGCGGATCGCCCGCAGGCTCAGCGCGCCCGGACGCAGCAGCCGCGGCGGCGACACGGTCACGTCGACGACGGTGGACTCGATGCCGAGCCGGCACGCGCCGCCGTCCAGGACCAGCGGCACGTCCGGCAGGCTGCGGATCACGTGCTCCGCGGTCGTCGGCGAGATGCTCTCGGACCGGTTCGCGCTCGGCGCCGCCAGGGGCAGCCCGCACTCGCGCAGCAGGGCCAGCGCGACCGGGTGGGCCGGGACCCGGATCGCGATGGTCGGCGGCCCGCCGTTCGCCGGCAGGTGGTGCGCGCGCTCCACGACGAGGCTGAGCGGCCCGGGCCAGAACCGCTCGGCGAGCAGGCGCGCCGCCGGAGGCCACTCGTGCGCGAGCGCCTCGGCCTCCGCGGTCGTCGCGACGTGCACGATGAGCGGGTTCCACGAGGGGCGGTGCTTCAACCGGTACACCTCGGCGACCGCCCGGGCGGAGAACGCGTGCGCGCCGAGCCCGTAGACCGTCTCGGTCGGGAACGCGCAGACGGACTCCTGCCGCAGCAGCTCGGCGGCGCGGCGCAGCCCGGCCGCGTCGGCGGCGACCACCCGGTTCATGCCCGCAACACTAGAGGGTCGCGCAGCCGCACCCCGTTGAGCATCGCCGCCGGCCCGCCCCCGAACGAGGTGAGCTTGCGCTGCACGAAGCCGGGCAGCCGCGGCAGCACGCGCAGCGCCTGGGCCATCGTCCAGACCTGCAGCTCGCTGCGCGGGATCAGGGTGCCGAGGACCGAGGGGCCGATCGTGCGGCTGGCCGCGACCGCGCCGGCCATGGCCCGCTCGTACGCCGCGAACCCCGGCACATGGTCGTCGCCGGCCGCCGCCAGCTCGGAGGCGAGGACATACGCGCCGACGATCGCGAGGCTGCTGCCGCCGCCGACCGCGGGGCCGGGCCCGTAGCCCGCGTCGCCCGCGAGGGTGATCCGCCCCCGGGACCAGGACGGCAGCCGGATCTGGCTGATCGAGTCGAGGTAGAAGTCGTCGGCGGCGTCCAGGTGCTCCAGCAGGCGCGGCACCTCCCAGCCGAGGCCGGCGCAGACGCCGCGCAGCAGCCGCCGCTGTGCGGCCGGGTCGCGGGGCGCGGGCTCCGCGGCGCGGAACAGGACCACCACCCTGGCGCGGCCGGGGATCTTCGTCGGATAGAGCGCGACCGCCTTGTTGACGCTGTTGTACCCGAGGACCCGCCCGTCGAGCCCGACGAGGTCCGGGACGCTGAACACGGCCAGGCAGCCGCCGAGGAAGTGGCTGTGCCCCTCCTCCGGGCCGAACACCAGCCGCCGCACCCCGGAGTGCATCCCGTCGGCGCCGACGACCAGGTCGAAGCCGCCGGACGTGCCGTCGGAGAAGGCCGCGTGGACGCCCCCGTCGCGCTCCACCAGCTCCGTGATGCTGGTGCCGAAGGTGTACGAGACGTGCTCCCGCGTCGCCTCGAACAGGATCCGGGCGAGGTCGCCCCGCATGATCTCGACGTGCCGGTCGGAGACGCCGGCGAGGAGCTGGGCCCCGTCGATCGTGACGTCGGGCCGGCCGGGCCGGATCAGGGTCATCGTGTCCGCGGTGGTGCGGGCGGCCTCGACCTGCGGCAGCAGCCCCATCCGGGCGACGACCTCGACGGCCGGGCCGAGCAGGTCCACCGCGTGGCCACCGTCGCCAAGCCGCGGCCGCGCCGTCCGCTCGACGACGGTGACCCGGTGCCCGTTGCGGTGCAGCCAGTACGCGAGGACGGGCCCGGCGACGCTCGCGCCGGAGATGAGCACGTGCATGGCTCCCCCTACGATCGTTTACTTACCGATAGGTAAAGGAGAGCACTTACCTTCCGGTAAGTAAAGTATGATGTGACGCGTGCCAAGGGTGAGGACCACAGAGACCGCCGACCGCATCCGCGCCGTCGCGATCGAGCTGATCGCGGAGAAGGGCGTCGCGCAGGCGAGCCTGCGCGAGATCGCGGAGCGCGTCGGCATCAGCAAGCCCGCGCTCTACTACCACTTCGGGTCGCGCGAGGAGCTCGTCCGCAGCCTGTTCCAGCCCCTGGTCGACGAGGTGTCCGCGCTGCTCGACGACATCGAGTCCGGCAGCTGGCCCGGCGACACCACCGACCGCCGCGCCGTGCTCGGCGCCTACTTCGACGTCACGTACCGCCACCGCAACATCACCAAGCTGGTCATGCAGGACCCGAGCGTGCTCGCCGACCTCAACCTGGCGGCCGAGGTGACCGACTGGGGCCGTCGCCTCACCACCCTGCTCTTCGGCCCTGCCCCGACCCTCGCCCAGCGGACCCGGGCGATCGTCGCGGTCGGCGGCCTCAGCGACTGCACGGCCATGCTCACCGACGTCCCCGAGCCCGACCTCAAGACCGCCGTCCTCGACGCCGTCTGCGCCACCCTCGGCTAGCCGCCCCCCGGCCAGCAGCCGGAATGGCATCGGTTCAGGTGCCCATGGTCGTCGAGTCAGGTGGCTTGCGCTCCGTGGGCCCTGGTCCTCGCACGCCGTCGGGTCACGCGGCCGCCCAGTCCGAGGCCGGACACCCGTGCGGCCTCAGGTCAGGCGTCCCTCCAGTCGTCGAGTCAGCTGTCGTGCAGCTCTAGAACGTACGTCCATGTGGCCTCGGGTCGGTGCCCGCGTGGCCCGCAGGTTGGGCGTCCGCGCTGTGGCCCGAGTCGGCGAGGCGGGTCAGCCACTCGTCGAGCAGGGCACGCTCGGCGCCGGTCAGGGCCGTGACCCCCGGCAGCGCTGCCCGTAGCGCCCCGGCGGCGCCCGCCAGGCTGGCATCGCCGCCGCCGCCGTCGGCCGCTCGCTCGCTTGTGACGGCCGCGATGATCGACTCGCGGGCGAGGGCCGACAGTGCAGGGTCGCGGGCCTCCGGTGGCAGCGCGATCAGCGTCAACGTCATGCCGCATCCCGCCGCGTGGATCAGGTGCGCGGCCCGCTCCTCGCTCACCCGCAGCCGGCCGGCCGCCGCGATCCGCTTCACCTGCCCCGCCAGCACCTCGGCCGCGGCGCGCGCCGCGGGCGACTCGACGCCGGGCCGGGGCTCGCCGTAGATCAGCGTATAGACGGCGGGGTGCTCCAGTCCGAACGCGACGTGCAGATCCCACCCCCTCCGCAGATCCTCCACAGGATCCCCCGTCTCCGGCAGCCCCATCTTGCCACCCAGGTACGACACAAAACCGTGGCTCGCGACGGCGTCCAGCAGGCCCTGCTTGTCGCCGAAGAGCCGGTAGATGGTCGGGGCCTGCACGCCGGCGGCGGCGCTGACCGCGCGCGTCGAGATCGCCTCGCGGCCACCCTCGTTCAGCAGGGCCGCGGCGGCTTCGACGATCTTTTCGCGGGTAGTGGTCACGGTAACAACGTTAACACTTGCATGTTATCGAGTGAATGCTAACGTGAAATTGTTAGCAGCGATAACAAGGAGGTCGTCATGGACAGGGTTGCCGTCGTCACCGGAGGGTCGCGTGGGATCGGGCGGGCCGTCGCGCTGCGGCTGGCGCAGGACGGGCAGGCCGTCGTCGTCGCCTACGGGCACGCGCCCGCCGCCGCGGACAGCGTCGTCACCGAGATCACCGACAAGGGTGGGCGGGCGCTGGCGGTACAGGCGGACGTCGCCGACGAGAGCGCCGTCGCCGCCCTGTTCGACACGGCGGAGCGGCAGCTCGGCGGCGTCGACGTGGTCGTCAACGCGGCCGGGATCATGGTCCTGGCGCCGCTGGCCGAGCTCGACCTCGACGACCTGGACCGCGTGCACCGCACCAACATCCGCGGCACGTTCGTCGTCGGCCGGGAGGCCGCCCGCCGGGTGCGCCGCGGCGGCGCGATCATCAACTTCTCGACGTCGATCACGCGGCTGTCGCTGCCGACCTATGCCGCGTACGCCGCGAGCAAGGCCGCCGTCGAGGCGATCAGCCCGATCCTCGCCAAGGAGCTGCGCGGCCGCGACGTCACCGTCAACGCCGTCGCGCCCGGGCCGACCGCCACCGACCTGTTCCTCGACGGCAAGGACGACGCCACGGTCGAGCGCATGGCGAAGATGAACCCGATGGAGCGCCTCGGCACCCCCGAAGACATCGCCGAGGTCGTGTCTTCCCTGGCAGGACCCGCCCGCTGGGTCAACGGCCAGACGATCTACGTCAACGGCGGGGCCGCCTGACCACGCGGCGGCACCCGTAAACACGCAGTGTCGTCGGACTCTTGTCTCATCGCCGGCAGACGACACCTGCGACGGGGATGTACCGTGTCGGGCACGAGGACGAATTCAAGTTGTCACGACGCCCGGGCGCGGCACTGCCACCGCCTCCCGGAGCGCGGGAAACGGGGAGCCGACATGGGACGTGGACGGGCCAAGGCCAAGCAGACGCGGATCGCCCGGGAGCTGAAGTACTTCACCCCGCCGACCGACCTCACCGCCCTCCAGCACGAGCTCGCCGGTGCACCCACCCCGGAGCACGACGACGCCGATCAGGGCGACTACTACTACACCCCGGACCGCGACGACCGCACGTCGCGCTAGCGGCCGCCCACCGCGGCGGCGACGATCCGCCGGAAGGGGTCGGGGGCCGACAGCATCGGGAAGTGGTCCGCCCGGGGGATGACCGTGAGGGTCGCCCCGGGCGTCCGCGACGCGATCCGCTCGGCCCACAGCTGGGTGGCGACGAAGTCGTGGCCGCCCACGACCACGCTGACTGGCGTGGTGATCTCGTGGAGGCGGTGCTTCACCGGCGGGTCGAGCTCGGTGCCGAGCGACTCCGGCAGTCGGATCCAGTAGGTGTTCGCGACCTGCAGCCCGACCATCAGGCGCCGGTCGGGCTCGTCGAGGGCGGCGCCCCACGCGCCGATGTCGCGGGCGGCGTAGGCATGGATGTCGGCCTCACCGGTGATGCCGGCGAAGTGCTCCCGCATGACCGCGTACGCCGCGGACTCCGCGGGGCTCGGGTCGGGGAAGTCGCCGAACGCGCCGCCGGCCGCCACCACGTGCCGCACCCGTTGCGGGTACCGGTGGGCGAAGGCGAGCGCGCGGCGCGCCCCGTCGGACACGCCGACCAGTACCGCGGCATCCACGGCGAACGCGTCGAGCACGGCGGCGAGGTCGTCCAGCTCGCTGTAGGGCCTCGTGGCGTGCGACGACAGGCCCATGTCGCGGTGGTCGAAGGTGATGACCCGGGCGAACCCGGCCAGCCACGGGACCGTCGAGTCCCACATCCGCAGATCCGCGGCGCCGGCGTTGAGCAGGACCACGTCCGGGCCTTCGCCGCGGATCTGCGCGTGGAGATAACCGTCTTCGACGTCGATGAACACCCGGGAAGCTTAGACGTCGATGGACGCCCGGGAAGCTCAGAAGACCCGCAGCTCGTAGATCCGGGTGGCGACCTCGGTCGTCTGGGTGGGCGTCACGACGTTGAGCCGCACGTACCGGCCGGAGACGCCGCTGACGGGGTGGCTGGTGTTCGCCGCGGTGTTGGCGGTGACGTTCACGACCTGCGTCCAGGTGGTGCCGTCGTTGGACACCGAGATCGTGAACGCCTTCGTGTTCATGCTCGCGGCCTCGCCGCCGGCCTGCGCGTGCGCCAGCTCGAAGCGGCTCAGCGAACGCGTGGCGCCCAGGTCGACCTGTAGCCACGCGCCGGCGCCCGACGAGCAGAACTTGTCGGAGTTGCCGCCGCTGACGCTGCCGTTGACGGCCTTCTCCGGGCCCTCCGACGCCGCGCACGGCGTGCTGCCGCTCGCGGGCCGGCCCTGCGCGACGTTGACCCCGGCGCCGACCGGCGCCCCGACCACCACGTTGTCGAACGCCGCGGCCGCGTTGTACACCCGCACCCCGTCGCTGCCGGACGCGAACGTGCCGTCCGTGACGCTGATCCGCGGGTTGGTCATGTCGTCCACGTACACCTTGATCGACGACCCGATCGCGGTGACCCGCAGGTGGTAGCTGGTGCCGGCGGTGACGGTCAGGTTCGCGGTGCCCAGCTGGGTCCAGTTGTTGGCGGCGCGGCCGAGCACGACCCGTCCGGCGGGGCTGATGCCGGCGTAGTAGCCGTTGTAGCTGTCGGCGCCGGTGGCCGCGTTGCTGACCCGGAAGGTCAGGCCCGCGTCGCCGCCGCCGGACGTGACGGTCACGTCGGCGTCGTAGGAGAAGTCGCCGAAGTTGGTGTCCAGCTGCGCCTTGCCGCCGAGCGAGCTGCCGGCCTGATACCTGCCGCCGGAGACCGAGAACGCGCCGCCGAACGTCTTCCAGCCCAGCGCGTTGCCGTCGGCGAAGTTGTCCTTCACCCGCATGGTGACCCGCTGGATGGTGCCGTCGGCGTTGAACGTCATCCGGTCGTAGGCGAGCTGCCGGTGGTTGCCGTCGGTCTCGCTCAGCGGCCGGCGGTGGTAGAGGATGTACCAGGTGTCGGTGCCCGGCACGTTGATCACCGAGTTGTGCCCGGACCCGCGGGCGACGGCGGCGTCCTGGGTGAGGACCCTGTCCAGCTTGGTGAACGGGCCGGTCGGCGAGTTCGCGATCGCGTAGGACACCGAGTAGTCCGGGCCGGTCCAGCCGCCCTCGGACCACATCAGGTAGTACTTGCCGTTGCGCTTGAACATCTGTGGGCCCTCGGTGTACCCCGACGGCGTGATCTCCTTGAACGTGCTGCCGTCGCTGAACGTGCCGAGGCTGGTCATGTCGGCGTTGAGCTTGGCGACGTTCGCGTGGCCCCAGCCGCCGTAGTAGATGTACGCCTGGCCGTCGTCGTCGATGAACACGTCCTGGTCGATCGGCTGCGCGCCGTTGTAGAACTGCCCGATCAGCGGCCGGCCGATCGCGTCCCGGTAGGGCCCGGCCGGGTTGTCGGCCACGGCGACGCCGATCCCGCCGAGCTGTGAGTTGTTCTGGATGTCGTTGGCGCCGAAGTACAGGTAGTACCTGCCGTTGCGCTGGATCGGGGCGGGCGCCCACATCGCCTGCGTGGCCCACGACACGTTGGCCTTGGTGAGCACGTTGGGGTGCCTGGTCCAGTTGACCAGGTCGGTGGAGGAGAACGCGTCGAGGTAGGTCTGCTCCCCGTACGACTTCGACGTCGTCGGGTACACCCAGAACGTGTTGTTGTAGACCGCGACGTCAGGGTCGGCGTACCACCCGTCGACGATCGGGTTGCCCGACTCGGCGGTCGTGTAGTCGGGGATCGCGGCGGCGGCCGCGACGGGCGCGAGCGCGCTGCCGAGCAGGGCGGCGGCGGTCAGGGCGGCAAGGCGTTTGGCTGCGGTGAACATCGGTGGCGGCTCCGACGGTGACGCGCTGGCGGGCGCGGGCGGCGTGGCGGTTCCCACATGTTCGGTAAATATTGAACAGAACCACCAATCACGTCAAGGCTGTCCCAGCGCCTGAATCAACAAACCCAAACGTGTTCTGACAAAAATTCTCAGAACGAAGGCGCTGTAGGGTGGCGCAATGGTCGATGCTGTGCCGCTCCCGGCGCCGGTTCCGCTGCCCGGCGGCGCGACGCTGCGCCCGCTCGAGCTGGCGGACGCCGCGGCCCTGCTGGACGTACAGGAGCGAAACCGCGAGCATCTCCGGCGCGCGACGCCGATGCAGCCCGACTCCTTCTGGACGCTCGACGGTCAGCGGGACCGGCTCGAGACGCAGGTCGGGCGCAACCTGGCCGGTGAGGCCCTCGGCTGCGCGATCGTCCGCGACGGCCGGATCCTCGGCTGCGTGACGCTCAGCGGCATCGTGCGCGGCCCGTTCCGCAGCACCAGCCTCGGCTACTGGATCGACGCGGCCGAACAGGGCAAGGGGCTCACCTCGGCGGCGGTCGCCGCGGCCTGCCGCCTCGCCGACGAGCACCTCGGCCTGCACCGCATCGAGGCCAGCACCAACGTGGACAACCTCGCGTCGCAGCGGGTCCTGGCCAGGAACGGCTTCGAGCGGATCGGCGCGGCCCGCGACTACCTGTTCCTCGACGGCGCCTGGCGGGACTCGCTGCTGTTCCAGCGCATCCTCAACGACCGCCAGCCGGCCGCCGGCTCCGCCTGAGAGCGACCGCCAGCCGGCCGCCGGCTCCGCCTGAGAGCGACCGCCAGCCGGCCGCCGGCTCCGCCTGAGAGCGACCGCCAGCCGGCCGCCGGCTCCGCGTGAGAAACGACCGCCGGCCGGCGACCCTCAGCCAGTACGGTCGGCGGCGTGGACATCGAACTGCGTAGCGCCGCCGCCGAGGACGTCCCAGCGGTGCTGGCCTTCTGGAAGATCGCGGCGGAGGGCACGAACCGCGGCGGTGACGACACCGCAGCCGTCGAGGCGCTGCTCTCGCGGGACCCGTCGGCGCTGCTGCTGGCGGTGGCGGGCGGCGAGATCGTCGGGTCGCTCATCGCGGGCTTCGACGGGTGGCGATGTCACCTGTACCGCTTCGCGGTGCACCCCGAACGGCGCCGGCAGGGGATCGGGGCGCGGCTGCTGGCCGCGGCGGAGGAGCGCTTCCGCGGGTTCGGCGCCTGGCGGGTCGACGCGATGGTCCTGGAGGACAACACCCTCGCGCACCAGGTGTGGGCGGCGGCCGGCTACGCGCCGCAGGAGGAGTGGCGGCGCTGGGTGAAGAGCCTCTGACCGCCGATTGGCTCTCGACCCGCACCGCCCGGGCCTGACACCGTGAGGAACATGATCACGGTGGGGGCGGCGGCAGGGGTCGCGCTGGTGGCGTTGGGGATGGTGCTCACGCCGGGGCCCAACATGATGTACCTCGTCTCCCGCAGCATCTCCCAGGGCCGCCGGGCGGGCATGATCTCGCTCGCCGGGGTCGCCGCCGGGTTCCTCGTCTACCTGACGCTCGCCTCGGCCGGGCTGTCGGTGGTGTTCTCGACGGTCCCCGCGCTGTACACGACGGTGAAGCTGGCCGGCGCCGCCTACCTCGCCTACCTCGCGTGGCAGGCGGTCCGGCCCGGCGGCACGTCGGTGTTCACGCAGGTCGAGCTGCCGCCGGACTCGACGCGCAAGCTGCTCACGATGGGGCTGATGACCAACCTGCTCAACCCCAAGGCCGCGATCATGTACGCGTCGCTGATCCCGCAGTTCGTCGACCCGCGCGCCGGGCACCTGATGGCGCAGGGGTTCATGCTCGGCGGGGTGCAGATCGCGGTGAGCATGGTGGTCAACGCGGGCATCGTCCTGGCCGCCGGCGGCATCGCGGTCTTCCTGGCCAAGCGTCCCGTGTGGCTGCGGCTGCAGCGGTACGTGACGGGCACGCTGCTCGGCTTGATCGCGGTCAAGCTCGCCACCGACAAGGCCCGGCCGCTACCCGTTTGACAGCGTGGCGGCCTTCGACAGCAGGTAGCGCCGCTCGGGGAGGCTCGTCGTGCGGCGGGCCGCCAGCTCGTACGACGAGCGCGCCGCCACCGCGTCGCCGGACATCTCCTGCAGGTGCGCGCGGACCGCGGCGAGCCGGTGATGCCTCGCGAGGCGCTCGTCGGTGTCGAGCGACTCCAGCAGGCGCAGGCCCGCACCCGGCCCCTGCACCATCGCCACCGCCACGGCCCGGTTGAGCGTCACCATCGGGTTCGGCGCGACCCGCTCCAGCAGCTGGTACAGGGCGAGGATCTGCGGCCAGTCGGTGTCCGCCGCCGATCCGGCCTCGTCGTGGATCGCGGCGATCGCGGCCTGCAGCTGGTACGGGCCGGGCGGCCCCTTCGGCAGCGTCCGCGTGATCAGCTCGACGCCTTCGGCGACCGCGGGCCGGTGCCACAGCGCGCGGTCCTGCTCGGCGAGCGGCACCAGCGTGCCGTCCGGCAGGGCGCGCGCCGGCCGGCGGGCGTCGGTGAGCAGCATCAGCGCGAGCAGCCCGGCCACCTCGCCGTCGTCTGGCAGGAGCCGGTGCACCTCCCGCGTCAGGCGGATCGCCTCGGTGGTCAGCTCGGGCCGGTGCAGGTCGTCGCCGGAGCTGGCGGTGTACCCCTCGTTGAAGATCAGGTAGAGCACCTGCAGCACGACCTGGAGGCGGCCCGCGCGTTCGGCGGGCGGCGGCATGCTGAACCCCGCACCCGCGGCCCGGATCTTCTGCTTGGCCCGGCTGATGCGCTGCGCGAGCGTCGCCTCCGGCACGAACAGCGCGTGCGCGATCTGCGCGGTCGTCAGCCCGCCCACGGCCCGCAGCGTCAGCGCCAGCTGCGACGCGCTCGTCAGCGACGGGTGGCAGCACAGGAACAGCAGCAGCAACGTGTCATCTTTGTCGGAAATGTCAGGCGGGTCCGATGTTTCATGTGAAACGGCGATGGACAACTCACGCCTGCGCCGCGCGTCCTCGCTGCGGAACTGATCGGTCAGCCGCCGCGAGGCGACCGTGATCAGCCACCCGCGCGGCTGCTCGGGCACCCCCTCGCGGGGCCACTGCAGCGCCGCCGCCAGCAACGCCTCCTGCACGGCGTCCTCGCAGGCGTCGAACTGCCCGTGCCGCCGGACCAGCACCCCGAGCACCTGCGGCGCCAGCCGCCGCAACTCCTCCTCGACCCCGACACTCACGGAGAACAACGATCCCACGGCGGGGCCGCCCTGTAGGAGGGCGGCGCCGCCGTCGCGGGCTCAGTGGACGGTGCCGGCGGAGCCGGTGCCCCGGCGGACGGGTTCCGCGCAGGCGAGGAGCTTGCCGCGGGGGAGGAACTCGATCGCCGTCGCGGCGCCGATCTCGGCCATGGGGGTGAACGTGTGGCCGAGGGTGCCGAGCGCCACGCCGGGGCCCGAGATGAAGGCGGGCTCGGCGACCACGGCCGCGGTGTTGCGCTGGGTGGCGCGGGGCGCGGCCAGGGCCTGCGGGAGCGTCATGCCCAGGTCGATCCGGTTGATCAGGATCTGCAGGACGGTGGTGATGATGGTCGAGCCGCCGGGGGAGCCGAGGGCCAGGAACGGGCGGCCGTGCTGCAGGACGATCGTCGGGGCCATCGAGCTGCGCGGGCGCTTGCCGGGGGCGGGGAGGTTCGGGTCGTCGGCCGGCGCCTGGGTGTTGGTGAAGTTGAAGTCGGTCAGCTCGTTGTTGAGCAGGAAGCCGCGGCCGGGGACGACGATGCCGTTGCCGCCGATCTGCTCGATCGTGAGCGTGTACTCCACGACGTTGCCCCACTTGTCGGCGACGGTCAGGTTGGTCGTCGACTTGCCGAAGTCCGCCGTCGCTCCACCCGCCGTGGTCGCGCAGGAGGCACCCGGTACACCGGGCGGCACCGGCTTCGTGGCGGCGTGCAGCGGGTCGATCCGGCAGGCGCGGGACGCCGCGAAGTCGTTGGTCAGCAGCGACTCGAGCAGCGGGCGCGGGGTGTAGTCACCGACGTAGCGGTTGCGGTCGGCGAAGGCGAGCGCGCTGGCCTCCAGGTAGCGGTGCAGGGCCTGGGTGCCGTCGAGCCGGCCCAGGTCGGAGCGCTCCAGGATGTTCAGGGCCTCGCCGACGGTGGAGCCGCCCGAGGACGGGGTGGCCATGCCGTAGACGTCGTAGCCGCGGTACACCATGTGCGTCGGCTCGGGGCGGCGGACCTCGTAGGCGCGCAGGTCGGCGAGGGTCATGCCACCGGGGCGGATCTGGTACTGCCACGGCACCGACGGGTTCGCCGCGACCGGCGGGTGCTGGACGGCCGTCACGATGTCGCGGCCCACCTCACCGCCGTAGAACGCGTCGATGCCGCGGCGCGCGACCAGGTCGTAGGTCGCGGCGAGGTCGGGGTTGCGCAACGTGCTGCCGACCGCCGGCGGCTGCCCGCCCGGCAGGAACAGCGCCGCCGTCGGCGTGAACTGCGCGAACGCCGACTTGTTGTCGCTGACCTGGGTCGCGAACGTCTGGTCGACGGTGAAGCCGCGGCGCGCGACCTCGCTGGCGGGGCGCAGGTTGGTGGCGAGGGACCGCTTGCCCCACCGGCGCAGCGCGGTGTCCCACGTGGCCAGGGTGCCGGGGACGCCGGCGGAGATGCCGCTGACCCGTGCCTCCTGAAAGGCGTACGGCTGGCCGGTCGCCGGGTCGACGAACGCCGTGGACGTCATCGACTGCGGCGCGGTCTCGCGGCCGTCGAGAGTGGACACCTTGCCGCTGCGGGCGTCGTAGTACACGAAGAACCCGCCGCCGCCGATGCCCGCGGAGAACGGCTCGGTCACGCCGAGGGTCGCCGCGACCGCGACGGCGGCGTCGACCGCGTTGCCGCCGCGGCGCAGCACGTCCAGCCCGACCGCGGTGGCCGTCGGGTCGACCGAGGTCACCGCGCCGCCGTACCCGGTCGCGGTGGGGCCGGTGGACGAGGCGAGGGTGGGTGCCGCGGGTCCGCCCACCAGGGGCACGAGGAGAAGGGGGATCAACAGCAGTCTACGCATGGTGCCTCCCGGAGGATCGACGGCGATCGCTCCTCCTGCCTACCGCCCCTGGGCGTCGGGCACAACCCGGAACGTGCGGCGGTACGCGCTCGGAGCGACGCCGATCGTGGTCTGCAGGTGCTGGCGCAGCGACGCGGCCGTGCCGAGCCCCGACCGGCGGGCGATCTGCTCCACCGCCAGGTCGGTGCTCTCCAGCAGCCCGCGGGCGTGGTCGACCCGCTGCTGCAGCAACCACCGGGCCGGGCTCACCCCGGTCTCCTCGCGGAAACGCCGGGTGAACGTGCGCACACTCATCGTGGCGTACGAGGCCATGTCCTGCAGCGTCAGCGGCTCGGCGAGTCGCCGCAACGCCCACTCGCGGGTGGGTGCGGTCGTGGTGTCGGTGAGCCGCGGCAGGGGCCGCTCGATGTACTGCGCCTGCCCGCCCTCCCGCCACGGCGGCACCACGCTGCGCCGCGCCGCCCGGTTGGCGACCTCGCTGCCGAAGTCGGTGCGCACCACGTGCAGGCACAGGTCGACCCCGGCGCCGACCCCGGCGGAGGTGAGCACGTCGCCATCGTCGATGAACAGCACGTCCGGGTCGAGCTTGACCTGCGGGTACAGCGCCCGGAACTGGTCGGCCCACCCCCAGTGCGTGGTCGCCGGACGGTCGTCGAGCAGGCCGGCGGCGGCGAGCACGAACGCCCCGGTGCAGATCGACATGACCCGGGCCCCGCGGGCGTGCGCCGCGAGCAGCGCCGCCGCGACGGACGGGTCGAGGGTGGCGTCCTCGACCGGCCCGCCGCGGTGGATTCCGGCCACGACGACGGTGTCGGCCCGCTCGGTGATCTCCAGCCCGTGCTCGGGCAGCACCTGGAAGCCGGCCGCGCTGCGCACCGGCAGCCCGCCCGGCGTGCAGACCTGGATCTTGTACTTGCGGTGGCCGTCGTCCCCGCGGGCGGCGCCGAAGATCTGCGACGGGGTGCCAAGGTCGAACGCCACGACCCCGTCGAGCGCGATGACGGCCACCAGATGCCTGCCCATGGCCCAATTCTTGCGCACTATGGCTTCCGGGCCACTCGTCCGCGCGTACCGGAGCCAGAAGGATGATGACCGTGAAACGACTCCACCCTGCCTGGCTGGTCGCCGCGGTCGCGTTCGTCGCGCTGGTCGGCGCGGCGGGCTTCCGGGCCACCCCCGGCGTCATGCTGCATCCGCTGCACGAGGAGTTCGGCTGGTCGCTGGGGACCATCTCCCTCGCGGTGTCGATCAACCTGCTCCTGTTCGGCCTCACCGCGCCCTTCGCCGCCGCGCTCATGGAGCGCTTCGGGATCCGGCGGGTCGTGGCGTACGCGCTGCTGCTCGTTTCCGCCGGCAGCGGGCTGACGGTCTTCATGCGGCACAGCTGGGAGCTCATCGCGCTGTGGGGCGTGCTCGTCGGCCTCGGCACCGGCTCGATGGCGCTCGCGTTCGTCGCGACGGTCACCGGCCGCTGGTTCGTCAAGCGGCGCGGCCTGGTCACCGGCGTGCTCACCGCCGGCGGCGCGGCAGGCCAGCTGGTGTTCCTGCCGCTGCTCGCGCTCCTGGTCGACAGCCACGGGTGGCGCGCCGCCGCGCTGACGGTGGCCGGCGCGGCGCTGGTCGTGGTGCCCCTCGTCCTCTGGCGGCTGCGCGACCACCCGGCGGACCTGGGCGTGACCGCCTATGGCGCCACCGATGCCGATGCGGCGCCGGTACCGCCGGCGACGGGCGGCGCGGCGCGGCGGGCCCTCGGCGCGTTGCGCGGTGCCGCCCGGGTGCCCGCGTTCTGGCTGCTCGCGGGCGGGTTCGCGATCTGCGGCGCCACCACCAACGGGCTGATCGGCACCCACTTCATCCCCGCCGCGCACGACCACGGCATGACCGAGCCGGTCGCGGCGTCGCTGCTGGCGCTGGTCGGCCTGTTCGACATCGTCGGCACGATCGCGTCCGGCTGGCTCACCGACCGGATGGACAGCCGTGTCCTGCTCGGCTGGTACTACGCCCTGCGCGGCGCGTCGCTGCTGGTGCTCCCGGCGCTGTTCGCCGCCACGGTGCGGCCGAGCATGGTCGTCTTCATCCTCTTCTACGGCCTCGACTGGGTGGCGACGGTCCCGCCGACGGTCGCGCTGTGCCGCGAGTACTTCGGCGCGTCCGGCCCGGTGGTGTTCGGCTGGGTCTTCGCGTCGCACCAGTTCGGCGCGGCGATCGCAGCGACGGGCACCGGCCTGCTGCGCGACCGGCTCGGCAACTACGACCTGGCCTGGTACGTCGCGGGCGGGCTGTCGATCGCCGCCGCCGGCCTGTCGCTGCTGCTGTTGCGCACCCGGCGCGGGGTCGTGACGCCCGCGCCGGTCGCGGTGGCCGCGGCGTAGCGGCGGCCTGCTACGGCGTGACGGCTCTGCTACGGCGGGACCGTCAGCCCAGGCGGAAGTCCAGGTCCGGGGTGATCTCCAGCGTGTCCATCTGGGCGCGCTGGAGCCGGCCGGAGTAGTCCCAGTTCATCGACTGCCAGCGGGTGAACTGGTCTAGCACCCAGACGCCCGACTGGCGGCTGCCGTTGCCGGACCTGCCGTTGCCGCCGAAGGGCAGGTGCGCCTCCGCGCCAGAGGTGGAGTTGTTGACGCTGACCATCCCGGCGCGGGTGCGGCGGCGGAACGTGAACGCCTTGCGCGGGTCGGTGGTGTAGATCGCGGCGGACAGCCCGTAGCCGGGCGCGTCGGCCAGCTCGACCGCCTCGTCCAGCGTGCCGTAGGACGTCACACCGACCAGCGGACCGAAGGTCTCCTGCTGGAAGATCTTGTCTTCCGGCCGTACACCGTGGACCAGCGCCGGATGGTAGAACAGGCCCTGCTCCGGGTCGCCGACGAAGCCCTCGCGCGGGTTGGCGGCGCTGATCCTGCCGGTCGGGCCCGCCGGCCGGTGGTGGTCCTCGATCCAGCCGAGGAACTCCTCGAAGCGCGCGGCGAAGCGGTCGGTCATCAGCGGGCCGTAGAGCACCGACGGGTCGGAGGGGTCGCCGATGCGCGCGCCGGCGATCGCCTCCTCCAGCCTCGCGGTGAAGGGCTCGAGGACGCTCTCCTGCACGATCAGCGTGCCGAGCGACGTGCAGCGCTGGCCCGCCGTGCCGAACCCGGCGAAGAGCGCGCCGTGCACCGCGAGATCCAGGTCGGCGTCCTCGGTGACGACCATCGGGTTCTTGCCGCCGAGCTCCAGGCAGGCGCTCTGCAGGTGCCGGCCGGCGAGCTCGCCGATCCGCGCGCCGACCTCCGACGAGCCGGTGAACCCGACCTTGTCGACCAGCCCCGCCTCCAGCGCCCGGTCCAGGCCCTCGAACGTGGTCGCCCCGTCGGCGAACACCACGTCGAAGACCCCGTCGGGCACCCCCGCGCGCCGGATGAGCTGGGCGAACGCGTCGGCGCAGGCGGCGGAGTACTCGGCCGGCTTCCACACGACGGCGTTGCCGCACAGCAGGGCCGGCACCAGATACCAGCTGGGGACCGCGACCGGGAAGTTGCCGGCCGTGATGATCGCGGCGACCCCGACCGGCACGCGGAACGTGAACAGCTGCTTGTCGGGCATCTCGCTCGGCACCGTCTGCCCGTAGAGGCGGCGGCCCTCGCCGAGGAAGAAGTCGCAGGTGTCGACGATCTCCTGGACCTCGCCGCGGGCCTCGGCGGTCGTCTTGCCGACCTCCCGCGTCACGAGCGCGGCGAGGGCCTCGAAGTTGGCCTCGACGAGCCGGCCGAGGTTGGCGATCACCCGGCCGCGGACCGGGGCCGGCACATCGGCCCAGTCCCGCTGCGCGCGGCGGGCGGAGCGGCAGGCGGCGACGAACGTGTCGGCGTCGGCGAGGGCGACCTCGGCGACGACCTGGTCGAGGTGGGCCGGGTCGACGGACCGGAAGCGGGCGTCGCCGGGCGCGTCGAGGGGTCTGCCGCCGACGGTGGAGACGAGGAGCTTGCTCATGCCCCCATCTTGCCGTGGGGCTACGACATTTTTCCGTGGGGCGTGTCGGCCGGGTGCTGGGACGTGGGCGGCGGGGCGAACGCCAGCTCGCCGCCGAACTGGTCGTGCAGCCGGACGTCGTAGTAGTCGGCGGCGTCGGCCACCCAGTCGCAGGCGTTGCTCAGCTCGGTCGCGTCGAGCGTCTCGGCCATCAGCTCGTAGGACGCGATGACCGAGTCGTCGCGCCAGAACAGCCGGACGAAGTTGAGCCGGCCGTTGAGCTCGTTGAGCTCCGTCAGCAGCCGCGGCGAGCACTCCAGCCGGCGCAGCAGCGGCGAGAAGACCCGCACGAACGGCGGATCGTTGGCGACCAGGCGCAGGTAGACCACGGCGGTGCCGCTGCGGATCGCGGCCGGGGTGGCGCTCAGGTCGGCGGGCACCGCCTGTCCGCCGAGGTAGTCGGTGAGCAGGTGGTGCACCCGGATGCGCACGGCGTCGTCGATCGACACGCCTGTCACCCTATCGAATGACCGCGCGGTCACCCGGTCACCCGGACTTGCCGGGGCGCCCCGGGGGCAGGAAGCCGCGGCGGCGGGCCTCCTTGACCCAGCGGTGCGCGGTGCTGACCGGCACCCCGTGCCGATCGGCCAGGTCGCAGGCGGGCCGGGGCGAGTCCTGCGCGAAGTCGAGGTAGACGTCGGCGACCTCGCGGTAGAAGACGTCCGGCCGTCCCCGTGACGGGTTCGCCGCGGCGGGCGACGTACGGGCGACCGCCAGCGCCGGCTCGACCATCTCCCAACCCGTGTCACCGGCGACGGGCGGCGCGACCGGTCGCGCCCGTGGATTGAGCACCGGCGGCGTGTCGATCGACTCGTGGACGACCGCGAGCTGCGCGTTGGCGGCGGCCTCGATCCGCCCGACGGGGATCGCCCGGAGCAGGTCCGCACTCGGCGAGCCGTCGATGTGCAACCCCGTCAGCACCAGCCGACCACCGTCAGCGACGCCGACCCGCACCCGGACGCTCTGCGCCAGGGGCGGCTCCTGACGCCACTCATACCAGCCATCGGCGACTGGGAGAAGCCGGCCACGCACCCGGCAAATCTAGACCACTTTTCCTCGAATCAACAATTGCGCGAACCTAGACGTCTAGATACGCTGATCTGGACCCGCCAGCCAGAGGCTTCAACGGGGGGTGTCTGGAGCAGCAGGTGCGTGGCCGCGCACCGACAGTTCCAGCAGAAGCCGACGGCACGTCTGCCTCGCCTTGGGGGAGCAAGGGGGAGGGCGCAGACGGGTGGTCTGCCGGGCGGATCGCGCAGCAATGCGCGTCCCGCCCGGCGGCGTCGGTGACAAGCCGCGGTCGCGGGGTCTCGCCGGACCCCGCGACCGTCCACCGCCTGGCAGGCGCTGCTGCACGGCCCGGTTCACGACGCCCGCACCGGCCGACTTCCACCGATCCCCGCACCCGGGGCGGCGCTCTGTGCCTCGCGCACGCGCCGATCAACACCCGGCGGTGTGCCGTCTTCAGTTCCGGCGTGGACCGGCCTGCCCGATCGGCACGGTCTGGATCGGCACCGCCTGTATCGACGCTGGCCAGATCGACACTCCTCGACAGGCGTTGGTCAGTGCCCGGGTCAGTGGCGGCCGGTGTAGAGGAGGAAGACGCCGGCGAGGACGACGCCGATGCAGAGCAGGGACACCATGGCCACGGTGATGAGGACCCAGATGAGGGCGCCGAGCTTGCGGCCCGGGTTGATGTCGATGCGGGCGGGTGGGAGCTCGGCGGCCTCCAGCTCGGCCGCGACGTCCGCCGGGTCGCCGAGCAGGTCCAGGATCGAGCGGACCTCGTCCTCGGGCGCGTGGGGACGGCCGCCCGACCCGGGGTGCGGCTCGGCGTGCCGGGTCTCGGCGAGCTTGCCGGCGATGTGGTCGCTGAGGTCGGCGAGCAGTTCGGCGCGGCGGCCGGCGGGCACGTTCTGCAGCGCCTGCTCGACCGCGTGGAGATAGTCGTTGACCAGGCCATCGTAGGTGTTCAAGGCGCCCCCGTCCGGAAAAGCTGGCACTCTCCAGCATGATCAGTAAGACTTTTCGAGCAGGCACGCAGTCCTGGAGGGAGCGATGTGAGCGCACCGACCCGCTGGCTCGACGCCGAGGAACAACTCGCCTGGCGTGCTTTCTACTCCGCCGCGACGCAGCTGATCGACCGGCTCGACCGTGAGCTGCAGCACGACGCGGGCATGCCGCACGCCTACTACGAGATCCTCGTCGTGCTGTCGGAGTCGCCGGGGCGCACCCGGCGGATGAGTGAGCTCGCCGACCTCACCAGGTCCTCGCGCAGCCGGCTCAGCCACGCCGTCACCAAGCTCGAGGCCCGCGGCTGGGTCCGCCGGCGCGACTGCGACGACGACAAGCGCGGGCAGTTCGCCGACCTGACCGACGTCGGCTTCGCCGCCATCGAGGCGGCCGCGCCCGGTCACGTGGAGACGGTGCGCAAGCACCTGTTCGACGCCCTCACCGAGGAGCAGGTCGAGCAGCTGCGCAAGATCAGCGAAGCGATCACGGCCTCCCTCAAGTAACGCCCTCAGGTAAACCCTGAAGTACCCCTGGCGGGGCACTGCGCCTTGTGTCGATCATTGTGTGTCGATACGTTCACGGCCTGCCGCGAGATGGGGGCCCCGTCATGAAGCGCCTGAAACTCACGCAAACCATCGCCGCCGCGGCCTTCGCCGTGGCCGCGCTGGCCGCGGTGCAGGGCAGCGTGCCGACGCTGCCCGAGCAGGCGGGGACACCGAGCGGCTACGCCGGCGGCGTGCCCCAGTGGGAGAACGAGCCGTCGATCGCCAGCCTCCTCGCCGGCGGCACCCAGCAGCACGCCGAACAGTTCTACTTCGTGCTGCCCGACCGGTTCGCCGACGGCGACCCGTCCAACAACACCGGCGGCCTGTCCGGCGGCCGGCTGAGCTCGGGCTACGACCCCACCGACAAGGGCTTCTACCACGGCGGCGACCTCAAGGGCGTCATCGACCGGCTCGACTACATCGAGCACCTCGGCACCACCGCGATCTGGCTCGCCCCCGTGTTGAAGAACCGGCCGGTGCAGGGCAGCGGCGCCGACGTCTCGGCCGGCTACCACGGCTACTGGACCACCGACTTCACCCAGATCGACCCCCACTTCGGCACGAAGGCCGACCTGCAGCGGCTCGTCGACCTCGCGCACCGCCGGGGCATCAAGGTCTACCTCGACGTCATCACCAACCACACCGCCGACGTCATCCGGTACGCGCAGGACCAGTACTCCTACCGGAGCAAGACGGACTACCCGTACAAGGACGCCTCCGGCAACAGGTTCGACGACCGCGCCTTCGCCGACGGGCGGCGCGGCTTCCCGCCGGTCAACGCGCAGTCCTTCCCGTACACCCCGGTCTTCGGCAGCGAGGCGGACAAGACCGCCAAGAAGCCGGCGTGGCTCAACGACCCGCTCATGTACCACAACCGCGGCGACTCCACGTTCAGCGGCGAGAACAGCGAATACGGCGACTTCTTCGGCCTCGACGACCTGTGGACCGAGCGCCCGGAGGTCGTCCGCGGGATGACGAAGATCTACGCCGACTGGGTCAAGGACACCGGGATCGACGGCTACCGGATCGACACCACCAAGCACGTCAACATGGAGTTCTGGCCGCAGTTCGTCGAGGGCGTCGACAAGGTCGCCAAGCGGGACTTCTTCATGTTCGGCGAGGTGTACGACGCCGACCCGCGGTTCGACTCGACCTACGTGCGCAAGGGGCGGCTGCCAGCGACCCTGGACTTCCCGTTCCAGCAGGCCGCGACCGACTACGTGGCCCGCGGCGGCTCCGCGGCCGGGCTCGCCGGCGTGTATGCGCAGGACGACCTGTACACCTCGGCGGGCACCACCGCGGGCACCCTGCCGACGTTCCTGGGCAACCACGACATGGGCCGCATCGGCATGTTCGTCGCCGGCGGCGGCACCGACCCCGCCACGCACCTGCGCCGCGACCAGCTCGCCCACGAGCTGATGTTCCTCACCCGCGGGCAGCCGGTCGTCTACTCCGGCGACGAGCAGGGCTTCACCGGCGCCGGCGGCGACAAGGACGCCCGGCAGGACATGTTCCCGAGCGTCACCCCCGACTACCTCGACGACGACCTGCTCGGCACCGACACCACCCACGCGGTCGCGCACTACGACGAGAGCCACCCGGTCTACCGCACGATCGCCGGCCTGGCCCAGCTGCGGCAGGCGCACCCGGCGCTCAAGCAGGGCGTGCAGGTGACCCGGTACGCGGCGCAGGGCGCGGGCGTGTTCGCGTTCTCCCGGATCGACCCCCAGCAGCGCGTCGAGTACCTGGTCGCCACCAACAACGCCACCTCCACGCAGACCGTCACCGTCCCGACGGCCATGGCGAGCACCACCTTCGACCGGATCTACCCGTCCACGGGCGCGATCGCCGCCTCCGCCGGGGACGGCCGGCTGCAGCTGGACGTGCCGCCGCTGAGCACCGTGGTGTTCAAGGCCCGCGGCGCGATCGCGAAGCCGGCCGCGAGGCCCACCGTCACGCTGGTCGCGCCCGCCGCCGGGCAGCCCGTCCCCGGCGGTGCCCAGTTCCAGGCCGAGGTCAAGGCGGAGGTCACCGGCGACCCCCTCGCCACGGTCACGTTCGCCGCGAAGGTCGGCAACGGCCCGTGGAAGCTGCTCGGCACCGACCACGCCGCGCCGTACAGCGTCACCCACGACCTCGACGGGCTGCCCGCCGGCACGGCGCTGGAGTACAAGGCGGTCGTGCGCGACGGCTCCGGCCGCACCGCAGAGACGAGAATCACCGCGAAGGTCGGCACGCCGCCGAGCGCCGCCGCGCCCGACTACGCGGTCGTGCACTACCAGCGCCCGACCGGCGGTTATGAGCCGTGGAGCCTCTACGCGTGGGGCGACATCGAGTCGCCGATGACGTGGCCGGCCGGCGCCCCGTTCGCCGGTGAGGACTCGTTCGGGCGCTTCGCATGGGTCAAGCTGAAGCCGGGGGCGGCGAACGTCGGCTTCCTCGTGGTCGACTCGAGCGGGGTGAAGGACGTCGCCGTCGACCGCTCGCTCGACCCGACGAAGACGCCGGAGATCTGGCTCAAGCAAGGAGACGCGACCATCTACACCTCACAGGCCGCGGCCACCGGCACCGTCGCCGTGCACTACGGGCGGCCCGACGGCGACTACACCGGCTGGGGCCTGCACCTGTGGGGCGACGGCCTCGCGCCAGGCACCGGCACCGACTGGTCCGCGCCGCGCCCGCCCGACGGCACCGACAGCTACGGCGCCTTCTGGCACGTGCCGGTGACCGACCCGGGCAAGCCGGTCAACTTCATCGTCCACAAGGGCGACGTGAAGGACCCCGGCGTCGACCAGTCCGTCCTGCCGAGCCGGCAGGGCGAGGCCTGGGTGCGCTCCGGCGAGGCGACCGTCCACCCGACCCGCGCCGCCGCCGAGCACACCGCCGTGCTGCACTACCGCCGCCCGGCCGGCGACTACACCGGCTGGGGGCTGCACGTCTGGACCGGCGCGGCGACCCCCACCGACTGGGGCGCCCCGCTGCTCCCGGAGGGCAGCGACGCGTTCGGCGCGCGGTTCCGGGTGCCGCTGGCGGACAACGCCACGACGCTCAACTACATCCTGCACAACGGCGACACCAAGGACCTGCCCGCCGACCAGGCGCTCGACCTCGTCACCGTCGGGCACGAGGTCTGGATCCTGTCCGGGCAGGAGCGCTACCTGCTGCCGATCCCGCCGCAGGGCACCCCCGACACGGACCTGACCAAGGCGAAGGCGGTGTGGGTCGACCACGACACCATCGCGTGGCGGTCCGGGCCCACCGACGGGCACTCCTACGAGCTGCTGTCCGCGCCCAACGGCGGCCTGTCGGTGGTCGACGGGCAGGTCGTCGGCGTCGCGAAGGCCCTGCCGATGCGCGCCACCGGCGGCCTGTCCGAGCCGCAGCGGGCGAAGTTCCCACACCTGTGGGCGTACCAGGCGTTCCACGTCACCGGCGACCGCGCCGCCGTGGCCACCGCGCTGCGCGGGCAGGTCGTCGTCGTCGAGCGCGACGCCGCCGGCGCCGTCACCGAGGCCAGCGCCGTGCAGGTCGCCGGGGCGCTCGACGACCTCTACGTCGGCGCCGTCGGCGCGAAGCTCGGCCCGCACTTCGAGGGCGGGCGCGTCTCGGTCAGCGTGTGGGCGCCGACCGCGCAGAACGTCGCGCTGGAGCTCTTCGACGACCCGTCAGCGCAGCCGGTTCTGGCGACGATGAAGCGCGACGAGCACACCGGCGTCTGGACGGCGACCGGCGACCGCGGCTGGAAGGGCCGCTACTACCGGTTCCGGGTCACCGCCTGGCAGCCCGCGGTCCGGGGCGTGACGACGGCGTCGGTGACCGACCCCTACTCGGTGTCGCTCGCCGCCGACTCCACCCACAGCCAGATCGTCGACCTGTCCGACGCCGCCCTGCAGCCGCCCGGCTGGTCCGCGGTCAAGAAGCCGCCGGTGCCGGCCCGGCCGCAGATCCAGGAGCTGCACGTCCGCGACTTCTCCGTCGCCGACACCACCGTGCCGGCACAGCAGCGCGGCACGTACCTCGCCTTCGCCCAGGCCCAGTCGGCCGGCATGACACACCTGCGGGACCTCGCCAAGGCCGGCACGTCCTACGTGCACCTGCTGCCGGTCTTCGACATCTCCACGATCCCCGAGCGGCGGGCCGACCAGCAGCAGCCGCCGTGCGACCTGACCACGCTGCCGCCGGACTCCAGCCAGCAGCAGGCGTGCGTCGCCCAGATCGCGGAGCAGGACGGCTACAACTGGGGCTACGACCCGTTCCACTACTCCACGCCCGAAGGCTCCTACGCGACCGACCCGCAGGGCACCCCGCGGATCAGCCAGTTCCGCCAGATGGTCGCCGGGCTCAACGGTGCCGGCCTGCGGGTCGTCGTCGACGTCGTCTACAACCACACCACCGCCGCCGGCGCCGACCCGCACTCGGTCCTCGACCAGATCGTGCCCGGCTACTACCACCGGCTGCTCGACGACGGCACCGTCGCCAACTCCACCTGCTGCGCCAACACGGCGCCGGAGAACGCGATGATGGGCAAGCTCGTCGTCGACTCGGTCGTGCTGTGGGCCAAGCAGTACAAGGTCGACGGCTTCCGCTTCGACCTCATGGGCCACCACCCGAAGGCCAACATCCTCGCCGTGCGCGCCGCGCTGGACCAGCTGACCCTCGGCAAGGACGGCGTCGACGGCAAGAAGATCCTCATCTACGGCGAGGGCTGGAACTTCGGCGAGGTCGCCGACAACGCCCGCTTCGTCCAGGCGACCCAGGCCAACATGGCCGGCACCGGCATCGGCACCTTCAACGACCGGCTCCGCGACGCGGTCCGCGGCGGCGGCCCGTTCGACGGCGACCCGCGCATCCAGGGGTTCGCGTCCGGCCTGTACACCGCGCCCAACGGCGACCCGGCCAACGGCACCACGGCCGAGCAGCGGGCCAGGCTCCTGCACTACCAGGACCTGATCCAGGTCGGGCTCACCGGCAACCTCGCCGCCTACGAGTTCGTCGACTCCACCGGCCACCGGGTCACCGGCGCGCAGGTCGACTACAACGGCTCACCCGCCGGCTACACGCGCCTGCCCGCCGAGGGGGTCACGTACGTCGACGCCCACGACAACGAGATCCTCTACGACGCCCTCGCCTACAAGCTGCCGACCGGCACGACCGCCGAGCAGCGGGCGAGGCTGCAGGTGCTCGCCCTGTCCACGACCGTCCTCGGCCAGGGGACCGGGTTCGTCACCACCGGCTCCGACCGGCTGCGCTCCAAGTCCCTGGACCGCAACTCGTTCAACTCCGGCGACTGGTTCAACCAGATCCGCTGGGACTGCGCGGCCGGCAACGGCTTCGGCGCGGGCCTGCCACCCGCCGCCGACAACCAGGACAAGTGGACCTACGCCCAGCCGCTGCTGGCGAACCCGGCGCTCGTCCCCGACTGCGCCGCCGTCGACCTCGCCGCCGCCCGCTTCCAGGAACTGCTGACGATCCGGGCGAGCTCGCCGGCGTTCTCGCTGGGCACCGCGGCGCAGGTCCAGCAGCGGATGGCGTTCCCGCTGTCCGGCGCGTCCGCGACGCCCGGCGTGATCACGATGACGCTGGACGCCCGCGGCCTCGACCAGCGGTTCCAGACGATCGTGGTGGTCTTCAACGCCGGCCCGGCCGCCGCGACGCAGACGGTCGGCGCCTACGCGGGTGGGCGGTTCGTGCTCCACCCGGTGCAGGCCGCCTCAGCGGACCCGCTCGCCCGCCAGGCCACGTTCGACAGCGCCCACGGCACGTTCGCCGTCCCCGGCCGGACCGTCTCGGTCTTCGTCCGGCCCGCCTGACCGTTTCCATGATCCGGTAGACCTCGCGCGGGTCTACCGGATCACCGAAAAGCCTCAAGCCCGGGCGGTCGGTGCCGTTTTGTCCGGTGTGAGGCATCATCGGGCGTTCACCGCCGCCGGGCTGCTGCTGGTCGCGCTGCTGGCCGGGGCGACCGGCAAGCCGTCGCCGCCGCCCGGGCCGCCGCTGCCCGGGCCGCCCGCGGTCATCGAGCCGGGCGCGCCGCCGTCGACCCTGCCGGCGCTGAGCGACCTGCCGACGCTCCGCGAACCGACCGGCCGGTCCATCGCGCCGTCCGCGACCGCCGCCACCGGCACGCCGGGGGAGCCGGCGCCGAGCGTCAGGGCAACCTCTAGCCCGAGCCCCGCAGCGACCACCGGGACCAGCCGCCGGTCGACCGGATGGATCGGTCTCGGCGTCGTCGTCGTGATCGCTGGAGCGGTCGCCTTCCTCGTACTGCGACGGCGCCGTCACGCGTAGTCGCGAACGGCGGGCCGTTTGGCTTGTGACGGCCGCCGTTCGGCGAATGAAGGCTTATCGGGGAAGCACCTTTCCAGTAGCGTGCCCTTTCGTGTTCCTTAACGAGCTTTCCGGCTACAGCTTGCTCCCCCGCCACCGGTAGGGGATGACGGTTGGCAGGCAGCAGCCCCTCCCGAGCGACCGGCACCGACTCGCCCCGCGCGATCGGCGGCGGCGGTCGGCAGCGCCGATCGGGCGCGCCTGACACCTCGGTCGCCGGGCATCGGCGCGGCGGCGCGACCCGGCCCAGCCGGTTGCGGTCGGTCCGCACGCAGCTGCTCGCCCCCATCGTCGTCGCGATGATCGGGCTCGCCGTCCTCAGCACCGCCCAGGCCGCCACCGCCACGTCCGCCGCCGGGGACGCGGCGCGAGCTCGTACATTGGCATCCACCGCGACCAGCGCGGTCAGCTTCGTGCACGAGCTGGAGCGCGAGGTCGCCGAGACCGCGGCACTGCGGCAACGGGGCGGCAAGGCCGGAATGTCCCTCGTCGTCGCCCAGCGTGGGCGGACCGACCAGGCCGCGGCCCGTTACCTCGCCGACAGTCGCGCGGCGGTCAAGGCCGTGCCCGACCTCGACCGGTCCGTCCGGGCCGTCAACGAGATCTACAGCCGGCTCGGCGCCACCCGCGAGGCCGCCGACACGAACCCCGCGATCACGCTGATGACCGACCCCGTGTACCGGCCGCTCGCCGAGGCCCTGCTGGCGATCGCGGACGCCGTGCCGGCGCAGATCGCCGACATCGAGCTCGCCAACGCCGCCCGGGCCGTCGCCGCCGTCGCGGCCGTCGAGCACTACGCCGCCCTCGAGCGGGACCTGCTGCGCGCGGTGTTCTCCCGCGGCGCCGTCGAGCCCGGCGACCTGGGCGCCATGTCGGAGCTGCGGGGCGCGCGCGACCAGCGGGCCGCCGAGTTCCAGCGGGCCGCGACCAGCGCCGGGCGCACCGTGTACGACCAGGAGATCCGCGGCCTCGACGTCGACAAGGCCGACAAGCTCAGCGCCGCCGCCCGCAACGCCGAAAAGGACCCGGCCGGGCTGAAGGTCGACGCCGACACGTGGTTCGTGGCGCAGTCCGGCGTCATCCGCCGGCTCAACATCGTCAGCCTCGACCTGTCGGACCGGCTCGACGGGCGCGCCGAGCAGATCGCCGTCACCGCCCAGCGGCGCGCGTGGGCGACCCTCATCGGCACCGCCGTGATCGGTCTCGCCGCCCTCGCGATCGCGATCACCCTGGCCGTACGGACGGCCCGGCGCCTCCGGCGGCTGCGTGCCGCGGCCCTGACGGTCGCCCGGCAGGAGCTGCCCGACGTGATTCACTCCGTCGCGGCCGGCGCACCGATGCCGACCGGCACCTCGGCCGCCGCCGCCACCCGGAGCATCGCCGCCACCAACGACGAGATCGGCCAGGTCGCCGACGCGTTCGCCACCGTCCACCGCACCGCGCTGCGCCTCGCCGGCGAGCAGGCCGAGCTGCGCGTCGACGTGTCACGGATGGCCGAGGTGCTGGCCCGGCGCATCCGCACCCTCATCACCCGGCAGCTGCGGCTCCTCGACGAGTTCGAGCGCGACGAGACCGACCCTGACGTGCTCGCCCGCCTCTTCGCCCTCGACCACATCGCGGCCCGCCTGCGCCGCAACGGCGAGAACCTGCTGGTCCTCTCCGGCGGCGAGCCGGGCCGCCCGGCGACCCAGGCGGTCGGCATCGGCGCGGTCATCACGGCCGCCGCGTCGGAGATCGAGGACTTCCAGCGGGTCGAAATCCAGCCCACCGACCTGGCGATCACCGGGCCGGTCGTGGGTGACCTCGTCCACCTCCTGGCGGAACTGCTCGAAAACGCCACGACGTTCTCGCCGCCGACGCAGCAGGTCCGGGTCGACGCCCGGCCCACGGTCGACGGCGCCATCATCCGCGTCCACGACAGCGGGATCGGCATCGCGCCGCGCCGGCTCGCGGAGATCAACTCGCGGCTGGCGACGCCGACGACGCTGAGCAGCGCGGCGGCCGGCACGATGGGGCTGCACGTGGTGTCGCACCTGGCCGCCCGGCACCGGATCCGGGTGGAGCTGCACGCCACCGGCAGCGGCACCGTCGCCTACGTGGCGCTGCCGCACCGGGCCCTGGAGCGGATGCCGGCGCTGACACCGGCCGCCGCTTCCTCAGCCCCTGCCGCTGCCGTGTCCGCGCCCCCCGCCGCCGTTCCGTCGGCTCCCCCGCTTGCGGCACTTCCGCCGTTTCCGCCGGTCTCGCCGGTCTTCTCCGCGCCGGCCGTCGTCGCGTCCGTTTCGTCCGCTGCGTCCGCGCCGGTGTCCCCTGCGCCGGTGTCCCCTGCGCCGGTGTCCCCTGCGCCGGTGTCGGCGGCGCCGATCTCGGGCGTGCCCGTCTCCGCCTCGCCCCGCCCCGGGCCGCCGCCGGTCGTCGTGCCCTCGACGGTCGGTGCGCCGCTGGGGCGGCCCCGCGTACCGCAGCAACACCAGCCGGCTCCGTCCGGGGCGCCCGCACCATGGTTCCGCCCCTATCTCAGCAGCGGTGGCGACACCCCCAGGCCACCCGTCCCGTCCGTCCCGCCACAGCCTTCCCCGGGTGCCTGGCCGCCACGGCCGGGGGGCCCGTCCAGCCCCCTCGGCGGCCCGGGCTCCACCGAGGACGGCCTGCCCCGCCGCCGCCCAGGAGCGCAGCTCGCACCTGGAGTGACCGACCCGGAGCCGCAAACCACCCGCAGCAACGCGGTCGACCCGGACGCCGTCCGGTCCCGGCTGTCGGCGTTCGCGGAAGGTGTCTCGGCCGCTGCCCGCCGGACCAGCGCGGGCGGCTTCAACAGCGCGACCCACAGCGCAACCTTTGGACAGAAGGACCGATGATGGCGATGCCAGACGCTCAGAACCCGACCGGCGCGGGCCAGCTCGACTGGCTCATGGCCAGCTTCGCCCGGCAGGTCCCCGATGTCGCGCACGCGATCACCGTCTCCGGCGACGGGCTGCGCCTGGCCTGCTCCGCCGACCTGCCCGTGGACCAGGCCGACCACCTCTCCGCCGTCATCAGCGGGCTGGCCAGCCTCACCTTCGGCGCCGCCCGCGTGATGCAGGCCGGCCAGGTCCGCCAGACCATCGTCGACATGGACGGCGGCGTCATGATCGTCATGGCGGTCGGCGACCGCGCGCTGCTCGGCGTGCTCGCCGCCCCCGGCTGCGACCTCGGCCAGGTCGGCTACGAGACGGCCATGCTCGTCCACCGGGTCGCCGACGCGCTCGACCCCCTTCCGCGGGATGCGATGCTCCGGTGAGGCGGCTCGCGGCTGTCCTGCTCGTGTGCGCCCTCCTGGCCGGCTGCGGCTCGACGGCGCCACCCCGCGCCGGCGCGGGCCTGTGGCACGGCGGGCGGATCTACATCGCCACCGGCAACACGACCGGCGTGTACTACCAGTTCGGCGGCGGCTACGCCGACCTCGTCACCAAGCACGTGCCCGGCTACGAGGCACGCGCCGAGGCGACCGGCGCCTCCGGCGAGAACATCACGCGCGTCGCGACCGGTGACATGGACGTCGCGTTCAGCATCGCCGACACCGCCGCCGACGCCGTGACCGGCAAGGGCGCCTTCGAGGGCCGGCCGCAGAAGGTCGTGGCGCTGGGGCGGCTGTACCGCAGCTACGCCCAGGTCGTGGTCCGCAACAACCTGCGCGTCACGAAGTTCGCCGACCTGCGCGGCAAGCGGATCTCCACCGGCTCCGCCGGCTCCGGTGCCGACGTCTTCGCCGGCCGGCTGCTCTTCGCGGGCGGGATCAACCCCGACACCGACATCGTCCGGCAGCGCCTGTCCCTGCCGGAGACGACCAAGGGCATGCTGGCCGGCACCACCGACGCGCTGATCTTCACCGGCGGCCTGCCCACGCCCGGCATCGCCGACCTGCTGGCCAGCGCCCCCGGGCAGTTCTCCCTGCTGCCGCTCGACGAGCTGCTCAAGCCGCTCTCGTTCCGCTACGGCACGGTGTACGGGGCGGGCAAGCTCCCCAAGTCCACCTACGACACGCCGGCGGACGTCGACACGATCGTGATCGGCAACCTCCTGCTGGTGTCGCCCGACATGCCCGACCAGCTCGCGTACGACCTCACCAAGATCCTGTTCGACTATCAGGTCGAGTTGAGCCGCGTACATCCTGAGGGCGCCAATTACGACAAAGCGGGCGCCGTGACCACCGACCCTGTACCGCTACACCCCGGCGCCGCGCGGTTCTACGGCAGCGGCTGATTATCGACGTTATGGATCTCTCATTCGCCGGATGCGAGGAGGGTGATCATGCCCGTGGGCTGTCAAGATGACCCCGTGACCGCCACCGCTCAACACCTCGTCCGGCTGGACGACATCCGCGACGCCGCCGCGCGGATCTCCGGCCTCGTGGTTCGCACCCCGCTCCTGCCGTGCCCCTGGGCCGACGAACTGTGGCTGAAGCCCGAAAGCCTCCAGCCGATCGGCGCGTTCAAGCTCCGCGGCGCCACCAACGCCCTGCACCGCCTCGACCTCGACCACCGCCGCGCCGGCGTGGTCACCCACTCCTCCGGCAACCACGGCCAGGCCCTCGCCTACGCCGGCCGCTCCCTCGGCATCCCGGTCACCGTCGTCATGCCCGACGTCTCGACGCCCCTGAAGATCGAAGCGACCCGCGGCTACGGCGCCGAGGTCATCCTCGTCCGGCAGGCCGAGCGCGAGACCGTCGCCCGTGAGCTGGTCGCCGAGCGCGGCCTGACCCTGATCCCGCCCTACGACCACCCCGACATCATCGCCGGCCAGGGCACCGTCGGCCTGGAGATCTTCGAGGACCTCTCCAATGTCGACGTCGTCGTCGTCCCCGTCGGCGGCGGTGGCCTCTCCTCGGGCGTCGCGACCGCGATCAAGGCCCTCGCCCCGCACGTCGCCGTCATCGGCGTCGAGCCCGCCGTGGCCGCCGACGCCGCCGAAAGCCTCGCCGCCGGCGTCGTGCGCGTCTGGCCCGAGCAGCGCATGCTGAGCACCGTCGCCGACGGCCTGCGGACCCCGCTGTCCGAGCTCACCCTCGCGCACCTCAGCGCCCACCTGGACGCGATCGTGACCGTCGCCGAGGACGAGATCCTCGACGCCGTGAAGGTCCTCGCCCGCCGCGGCCGCCTCATCGCCGAACCCAGCGGCGCCGCCGCCACCGCCGCCGTCCTGCACCACCGCGACGAGCTCCCCGCCGGCCGCACCGTGGCCGTCGTCAGCGGCGGCAACATCGACCCCGGCCTGGCCGCCCGCCTCTTCACCGACTGACCGGTTATCCACAGCCTGTGGGTAACCCCTGTGGGCATCATCTCCCCAGGTCCCCCGTGTCCTAGGTCTCACACCGCCTACACGCAGGTGGATCCGGGGTGTACTCCGCGTTTATTCCACACGGTTATCCACAGCCCCGCGCACAGTCATCCACAGGTTCGGCGGGAGTTATCCACAGCTGGGGACATCCGGTTGGGGACATCCATGCGTAATGCGCCCGGCGCCCCGTAGAGGGGCGCCGGGCGGACGGTGTTCGATCAGGCGACGTCGGCGTGGCTCACGGGGCGGCTCACGGCGCGGCTCGCGGGGCGGGCCGCCGGGCTGTTGACGTGCTCGCGGACGACGTAGGTCGGGCGGCCCATGCCGTGGGCGTGCACCCGGCCCAGGTACTCGCCCAGGACGCCGATGCCGATCAGCTGGGCCGACGAGAAGACCGTGACCAGCGACGCGACGGTGGTGAAACCGGCGACGGTCGTGTCACCGACGACATAGAGCCAGACCAGCCGGATCGTGAGGATCAGGCCACAGATGCCGATCAGGAACCCCAGGTACGTCACGAGCCGCAGCGGCTTCGTCGAATACCCGAGGATCATGTTGACGGCGTGCTTCATGAGCGACTTGAAGGTGAAGCCCGAGCGGCCCTCGGTGCGCTGGTCCATGCGGACGGTCGCGGTGCCGACGCGGGTCGTGGTCCACGACAGGACGATGTCGACGGAGACGTGCGGGCCGCTGACCTGCTCGAAGCCCGCCCGCAGGAACGTGCGGAAGATGCGCAGCGCGCCGAGGACATCGGCGTTGGGAATGCCCATCGTGCGGCCCATGACCAGGGTCTTCGCGCCCCACGAGGTGAGGTTGCGGAAGGCGCTGTGCTCCTCCTGCTCGGAGATCGCGTAGACGACGTCGAGGTCGTCGGTGAGGGCGTCGACGAGCTTCGGCAGCTCCTCCGGCGGGTGCTGGAGGTCGTCGTCCATCGTGATGATGCGCTCGAACGACGCGGCGCGGATGCCGGCGATGAGGGCGTTGTGCTGGCCGTAGTTGCGGGCCATGCGGATCGCCTGGACGTGCTCGTACTTGCCGGCGAGCTCGCTGGCGACGTCCCACGTGTTGTCGGTGCTGTCGACGACGAGGATCACCTCGTGGTCGGGGGTGATGCCGGGAAGCACGCCGTTGAGCCGCTCGACCAGCGTGGGGAGGATACGCGCGGAGCGGTAGCACGGGACGACGACGGACAGAGACACGTTGTGGAGCTCCTCACAGAACCGTGTACGGAGGAGAGTACTCCGTTTTGAGGTCAGGCCTGGATCGTGATGATGCGCGTGAACTCGTGGAGCAGATTGAAGCCGTCCCAGGTCCCCGCGAACGTCAGCGCCTGGCCGAACGGCACGATCCGGTCGATGCCGCGGCCGGCGAGGGTGGTGACGAAGTCGTCGAGGTCGGACATGGTGAAGCCGTACTGGCTGAGCGTCTGGTCCTTGCGCTGGATCGCCGGGGCGAGCTCGCCGAGCGAACCGACCGTGACGTGGCAGATGGTGCCGGCGCCGAGCCAGTGCCGCTGCAGGTCGTCGAGGCCGGCGAGGGACACGTTGGCGACGGCGTTGCCGTTGAACGCGATCTTGGTGGCGGCGCCGGTGGCGGCGAGGCCGTAGGTGGCGACGTACTTCTCCACGGCCATCGCCGGATCCACGCCCCACCCGCGCTGCACGACGACCTCGCTGAGCAGCTCGTCGAACTCGGCGCGGGCCTCTTCGACGCCGCCTTCGCCAACCCAGAAGAGGTCGCGAGGGGAGGAGCAGGCGGCCTGGTCGAACCAGTAGAGGTCGTTGGCGAACCCGTCCACGGCCGCCCGGCGCTGCTCAGGGGTCGAGCTCTGCCAGCCGGCGACGGAGATCGCGGCGAACGAGGACCGGTCCGGGAACGCGAGGTCCCGGGCGAGCGGCTGGATCGGGTGCTTGCGGAGCTGGTTGACGGACTGGTCGCCGCCCCACAGCACGCGCAGGTCGCAGGCGCCGATGAGGGCGCCGGTGATCGCGTCGTCGCGGTCGTACGTGACCATCCGCTGGGTCTGCGCGATCGCCGGGTGGGCGTCGGCGAGCACGTCGTTGAGCGCTTCGAGGACGGTCTGCGCGGCGCCGGCGGCGCGGGCGGAGACCCGCACGATGTTGTGGTTGCCGGCGAGGGCGGACAGCGCCCACGAGTAGACGAAGATCGTGTCGACGTTCGCCGGCGGGAAGTGCAGCACCAGGCCGCGGGGGGCACGGCGCTGGCCGTTGGCCCCGTCGGCGAGGCGCTCGACGGCGCGGGCCAGCTCGCCCTTGCGCAGGAAGAAGCCGAGCGAGCCGAGCTCAGGGTGGCGGCGGGCGAGGTCGGGCTTGAGCAGCCGCCGCGAGAACGCGATCAGGAAGTCCCGGACCCGCTCGTCGCCGACGGTCAGCCGCCCGCCTTCGGGCTCGTCGGTGATCTCCGCCAGGAGCCGATCCACCGAAATATCGGAAATTTCGGGAAAGACGCTTTTCACGATGCACCCACAAACGTGTCGCTGCAGCCGCGGGCCTCGGCGCGCGGCAGCCGGCCCAGGATGGAGAAGCGCTTGCCGGGCCACGCGCCGTCGTCGATGCCGTTGATGACGCCCATGTCCTCGGTGAGCAGCACGTGGCCCGGGTACGACTCCGGCAGCGTGCTGATCACCTCGACGAGGCCGGGCTTGCCGGGCGGCAGCGGCTCCCACGTCTCCGGGTCGCGGATGACGACGTCGGCGAAGTCGGGGCAGTACAGCGAGTTGCCGTCCGGGCCTTCGAGGTAGACGACGCCGATCTGCTCGACCATGCCGTAGAAGTTGTGGATGTTGCGCAGCCCGGTGTCGGCCTGGAACGCGCGGCGGAACTCGGCGTTGTCGACCTGCTGGTCGACCAGCTTCTTCCAGCCGCCGGAGTGCACGAGGATCCCGTTGCTGAGGTCCAGGCCGTTGTCGCGCGCCAGTTCGTACAGGTAGAGCCAGACCATGAACGTGAAGCCGAAGACCAGGAAGGGCTTGTCGCCGTGCTTGGCGAGGAACCCGCGGACGGCCTCGAGGTCGGGCTTGCTGTCCTCGTCGAGCGCCCAGACGTGGTCCCGGCCGAACGTGATCATGCCGAGGACGCCGGCGCCGCGGGCGCTGAACGAGCGGCGGTTCTTGATGATCGCGGTCGTGTCGACGATGAGCATCGGCAGCCGCTTCGGGCCGAGGACCGCCTGCAGCGTCTGGCCGAGCATCCTGGTCTGCGCGGCCGCGGCGGCCTTGTCCAGGTAGATGCGGCTGACGTCGCCGGTGGTGCCGCTGGAGGTCAGGACCTTGAAGACCTCGTCGTCGGGGATGCTCTTGAGCTGGTGCGTCTTGAACAGCCGCACCGGCAGCCACGGCAGGTCGCTGATCCGCTCGTACGAGCGCCCGGGGCCGTGACCCGTCGCGGCGAGGATGTTGGCGTACGCCTCGCCCCGCGCCCGGTGCTGGTCGGTCAGCTCGGCCAGGCGGGGCAGCAGCTGCGCCTCGCGGTCCGGCTGCGACAGGGTGAACACGCTCATCGTGCGGACTCCAACGCTCGATAGTCGACCTTGCCGTTGCTGAGCAGCGGCAGGGCGGGGAGGCCGCGCATCTCGAAGCCCGACCAGTGCAGCTTCAGCCGGTCGGCGAGCTCGGTCACCCGCGGCGCCAGCGCCTCGGCCGTCGCCCCGTCGCCTTCGACGAAGATGATGACTTTGTCGTCGCCCGCGACGGCCGCGACGGCGCCCGGGCCGGTGGCGGCCGCCAGCTGCTCGATGTCGTCGAGGTTGAGCCGGACGCCGAACACCTTGCCGAAGCGCTTGAGCCGCCCGTCGATGAACAGGTAGCCGTCCTCGTCGAGGTGCCCGAGGTCGCCGGTCTCCAGCAGCCCGCCCTGCTCGTCGCCGCGGGCCAGGTCGGTGGCGGTCTCCGCGTAGCCCATCATCACGTTCGGGCCGCGGTAGAGCACCTCGCCGACGACGCCGGGGGCGGTGGTCTCGGTGCCGTCCTCGAGCCGGATGGCGAGCGTGCCGCCGGGCACCGCGGGCCCGACCGAGCCGAGCTTCTCCGCGAGCCGTCCGGCGGGCAGCGTGGTCAGGCGCGGAGCGGCCTCGGTCTGCCCGTACATGACGAACAGCCGCCCGTCCACGGTCGCCATGCGGTCGTGGAAGTCCTGCACCAGCTCGGCCCGCAGCCGGCCGCCGGCCTGCGTCAGCGTGCGCAGGCTCGGGTAACGCTTCGGGTCGAACCGCAGGCGGCGCAGCATCTCGTACTGCGACGGCACCAGCGCGAGCGAGGTCACGCCGAACTTCGTGATCGCCGGCCAGAACGACCGCGCGACCAGCCCCTCGGACTCCACCACGACGGTCGCGCCGGCGGCGAGGTGCGTGTTGAGCACCGACATGCCGAAGCTGTAGTAGAACGGCAGGCTGCTCACCGCGACGTCGGCGCCGGTGATGCCGAGCGCCTCGATGATCGAGGTCGTGTTGGCCAGGATCGCCGTGCGCGACAGCCGGACCAGCTTGGGGCTGCCGGTGGAGCCCGACGTCGCCAGCAGCGTGGCCAGGTCGGGGTGCGGCACGGTGGCCGACGGTGTGTCGCGCTCCCACAGTTCGTCGTCGCGGCGGGTGTACCCCTTGTGCACGTCCTGCGGCACGGGGCCGCAGACGGCGGCGGGCTCGAAACGCTCGATGAAGTCGGCGAGGATCTCGGCGGGCAGGCCCGGGTCGAGCAGCGCCAGCGGGCGTCCCGACTCGAACGCGCCGATGTAGCGGACGATCGCCTCGACGGTGGTCGGCGTGCGCAGGAACACCACGCCCGGCGTGATCTCGGCGAACCCCGCGACCGCGGCGTGCACGGCTTCGCGGAGCGGCACGCCACTGAGCTCGGCGCCGGTCGCCGCGTCGATCAGTCTGGCGTCTGGGTGCAACAACGTCATGGCGTCACCTCCGCGGCGCATTGATGCCGTTGAGGTGGACACGGATGCTTCTCACCGTACAGGATCCAAAAAAATGGTCCGATTTGTCGTATAGGGAGCCGTCGCGGTGTGTCATACGACCAGGCCGCCATCGACTTCGATCACCTGGCCGGTGACGAACCGGGACGCGTCGGAGAGCAGGAACGCGATCACGTCGGCGACGTCCGAGGGTTCGCCGAGGCGGCGCAGCGCGGTCGCGGCGATCCGCTCGGCGCGGCCGGCATCGTCGAGGGACTCGAGCATCTCGGTGGCGATGAACCCGGGGGCGACCGCGTTGACCCTGATGCCGGCCGGTCCGAGCTCCTTCGCCGCGGCGCGGGCGAACCCGGCGACGGCGGCCTTGGTCGCGCCGTAGACGACCTGACCGGCCGAGCCGGCGGTGCCCATGACGGAGGAGAGCAGGACGACCGAGGGTGCGGTGCCCCGGCGCAGCAGTTTGACCGCGCCGTTCACCGTGTACGTGGCGCCGACGGCGTTGACGGCGAACAGCCGCTCGATCGCGGCGTCGCCCATCATGCCGAGGAAGCCCGCCTCGTGGACGCCGGCGTTGACGACCAGGGCGTCGAGGCGGCGGTGGCGCTCGAAGACGAGCCGCAGGATGGCCTTGACGTCGGCGGCGTCGCTGACGTCGCCGTGCACGACGAGCGGCTCGATGCCGAAGTCGGCGGTGATCTCGTCGGCCGTGGTCTTGGCCGACCCTTCGCGCATGCCGTGCAGGACGAGTTGGTAGCCCTCAGTAGCGAGCTTGCGCGCGACGGCCCGGCCGATCCCGCGCGAGGAGCCCGTGACGAGAGCGACCCTGCCCTCAGCCGGAGAACTCAACGTCGTGCTTTCCGAGGATCTCGACGGCCTTGCCGAAGGAGCTGAGGTCGATCACCTCATCGGTGTCGATCATCACGTCGAAGGTGTCCTCGATCTCGCCGACCAGGGAGAGATGCGCCAGCGAGTCCCATTTCTCGATGCCTCGGTATTCAAGCTTGTCGACGTCGTAGTCCTCCGGCAGTGCCAGTGCGGTGCGGAAGGCGACACGAAGACGATCGAGGTTGCTCATCAGCTCAAGGTCCTGTTCGATCGGGTAAGCGGCTGTCGTCCGCGAGCGAGTGTACCGTTGGCCGGTCTTTCAATGCCCACACGCCCGCCCACGGGAGGTAACACGGTGCTGCGCGAAGCCGACGATTCGGACGTCGAGACCATTCGGCGCTGGCGCAATCACCCGAAGACGCGCGGCGCCAGCATCTACACAGCGTTCATCACACCGGAGGGTCACGCTCAGTGGTGGGCGAAGGTCCAGTCCGATCCGTCCCGCCGGGTGCTGATCTTCTCGTACAAGGGCAACGACTGCGGCGTGGTGACCTTCAACGACCACGACGAGGCGGCCGGGACCTCCGAGTGGGGCTTCTTCCTCGACGTCGACGGTCTGGAGGAGCGCGGTGAGCTGCTGCCGGCGTGGATGGAGCTGGAGAAGGCCGCCGTGGCGTACGCGTTCGACGAGATGAAGCTCACGTCCGTCGGCGGCCGCACCCTGGCGTGGAACAAGCAGGTGATCGCCCTGCACCGCCGCTTCGGCTTCAGGGAAGTGCCGGAGCGGGAGTACACCACCGAGATCGACGGCGTGGACCAGCTGGTCGTCTGGACCGAGAAGTCGCTCTAGCACGCGGGCAGGCGGCCGGGGGCCATCCGCTCCTCGGGGTCCAGGGCGAGCTTCAGCCGGACGGACGCGTCGCAGAGCCGGGCCGGGCCGTAGGTCTCCACGAGCTCGCGCAGGTCGGCCGGGGCGCGCAGCAGCGTGCACCCGCCCCCGCCGCGGGCCATGAGCACCGTCCGGGCGGCGTTGAGCATGCCCGCGAGCCGGTCCGCCGGGGTCGTGGCGGGCAGGGCCACGTGCGCGATGCCGGCGCCGACCGAGCCGCGGACCGGCACCGGCATGCCGGCGGCGTCGCGCAGGGCGTAGACGACGGCGAAGAGTTCACTGGGCTGACCCCAGATCTTCAGCGCCACGTCGTCGGCGTCGAAGGGGTAACGGCCCCACCATTCCGGCGGTGCGGGCTCGACTGAGGCGCCGCCGCCGAGTAAGTGCGCGGCGGCCTCGGCCCGGGCGGCGCTGCCGGCGCGGCTGCCCTCGAACAGCGCGGCGAGCTCGGCGGGGCGCCCGGCGCCGCCGGGCAGGTCGGCCTCGATCGCCGCGGCGCCGAGCGACGAGGAGACCAGCGCCTCCGTGAGCTGGTGCACCTCGCGCGGGGTAGACACCGGCCGCACGACCCAGGCCCGCGCGGTCGGCGTCGGCTCGAGCCGGACCGTCGCCTCCGTGATGACGCCGAGGGTGCCGAACGAGCCGCAGATCTGCCTGGCCAGGTCGTGCCCGTCGAGGTGCCGCTCCAGGCTGCCCTCGTCGAGCGCGACCCGTACGCCGGCGACCAGGTCGCGCGGCGTGCCGAACCGGTGGCGCAGCGGGCCCGCCTCGTTGGTGGCGAGGACCCCGCCGAGGGTCGCGCCGGGCGACGCGACGTCGAGCGCGATCCGCTGCCCCGCCCGCAGCAGGTGCGCCCGCAGCGCCCGCATCGGGGTGCCGGCGGCGACGGTCGCGACGAGGTCGTCCGGGGCGTGGTCGAGCACGCCCGACATGCGGCCGAGGTCGATCAGGACGTCGACGTGCGCGGGCGGGAGTCCCCAGTCGAGCTTGGTGCCGGCGCCGGACGGCACGACCGACAGCCCGGCGGCGGCCGCGGCGCGCAGCACGCCGGAGACCTCCTCGGCGCTGCCGGGCGCGACCACCCAGCCGGCTGGCACGCCGTCCACCCTGTCGGCCGGGCCGGCCTCCCACACGTGCTCCGGCCCGCACGCCTCCGCCAGCACTTCGATCACGCTCACCGCAGCCCACGCTTCCCTGTTCACGACCCAGCGTCAGCTGGACCGTCCGACGAGACGACCACACGGGGAAGTGCTCGCCGGCGGGATTCGCGGAAGCCAGGACTCGCCGGTCAGGGCGTGATCCAGGCTTTCCCAACGACGCGTTCAAATATGCTCGAGGCCGCGGACGATGCACATGCTGCACCAAGCGACATCGAACATGTGTTCGAAGCGTAGTGGGTCCCTACTTCAGTCGCAACTGCTTCCGCAGGAAGGCCACCCGGTCGGTGACCGCGGCCTCGAAGCCGACGAGATCGTGACCGGTGTCGTAGTCCTTGCGCTCCTTGGGCCCGGCCACGCCGTTCAGCAACTCAGCGCGCTCGCCGTCCGGGACGACGGTGTCCTGCTTGCCGAACTGCAGCAGCATCGGCTTGCGGCCGGTCACCTGGGTGTACGGCGGCGCGTCGAAGCGCGACAATGCGTCCAGGTACGCGTGCCAGTCCTTCGGCACCGGATTGCGGACCATCCACCGGGAGATCCGGCTGGTCCCGGACGCCAGGACGCTCGCCGTGATGCGGGAGTCGATGCCGTACAGGACGGCGCCCATGGCCGCGCCCCAGCTGTGGCCGGCGAACCCGGCTCTCGACCCGTCGCAGTCCGAGCGGCGGATCAGCAGGTCGTACGCGCGGCGCAGTGCCACCACGGAGTCGGCCACCACCTTGCTGTCGGCGACCGGGTCGCCCGACGGCTTGAGCGGCAGCTCCGGCACGCACACCAGCGCCCCCAGCCGGGCGAGCGCCATCCCCTCCTTGAGCAGGGTGTCGCGGTCGCCGCCGCTGCCGTGCGCGTACACCACCGCGGGCAGGCGGCCGGTGAACTTCTCCGGACCCAGCACGTAGGCCGGGATCTCCTCGCGACCCCTCGTGTCGGAGAACGTGATGTCCTCCAGGATCACGCCGTCGCCTGTCCGCTTGTCGGTCAGCTGGGCGTTGAGCGTCGCCTTGGAGTCGTACGAGTAGAGCTTCTTCAGCTCTGCGATCGGCACGGCGGCGGGCACGTACGCCGAGGGGTCGAACGTGGGGGACGGCTGGACCGCGCCGGAGGAGCCCGCCGCCGCGCCGCCCTTCACGTCAGGTGTATCCGACTCCCCGGCGCACGCTTGGACCAGCATTGCTGCCAGTCCCGCCACCCCGATGTGCAACACCCCGCGACGCCGCACCGCACTCCTCCATGGGCTCGCCCGAACTTCGAGACCATGACGGTACCGGCGTCGCTTTCTCCTACATGACAGACTGCCGAGTTCACCCCCTGGTTGCGTGTTCCGCCCGGTGTCTCTCGGGTGTTTTTGAGGGGTCGAGGCGCCGGAAAGTGTCGGGGGGTACGGGTAACGTCTTGGGCGTGACTACAGGTGTGACGGGCGTTCAGCCGCCGACGGCGAAGCAGGTTCCGCACGAGCGGACGCACCACGGCGACACCGTGGTCGACGAGTTCTTCTGGCTGCAGGACAAGGAAGACCCAGACACGGTCGCCTATCTCGAGGCGGAGAACGCGTTCACCACCGCGGCGACCGCGCACCTGGAGAGCCTGCGCGAGACGGCGTTCAGCGAGATCAAGTCGCGCACCAAGGAGACCGACCTCTCGGTGCCGACCCGCAAGGGCGGCTTCTGGTATTACACGCGCACCGAAGAGGGCAAGCAGTATGGCATCCACTGCCGGGTCCCGGTGGAGGTCGGCCAGGCCGCCCCGCCCGACCTCGGCGACGGCGGCGCCCTGCCCGGCGAGCACGTCCTCCTCGACGGCAACGCCCTCGCGGGCGACTCGGAGTTCTTCGCCCTGGGCACGTTCGACATCAGCCCTGACAGCCGCCTCCTGGCCTACAGCACCGACTTCGCCGGCGACGAGCGCTTCACGCTGCGCGTCAAGGACCTCGACACGGGCGAGCTGCTGCCCGACACCGTCGAGGGCGCGTTCTACGGCTCGGCCTGGTCCGCCGACGGCTCCACACTCTTCTACATCACCATCGACGAGGCGTGGCGGCCGAACAAGATCTGGCGGCACGCCATGGGCACCGACTCCTCCGCCGACGTGGTGGTCCACGAGGAGACCGACGAGCGCTTCTGGGTCGGCGTCGACCTGACCCGCTCCGAGCGCTTCATCCTCATCGACATCCACAGCAAGGTCACCAGCGAGGTCCTGGTCATCCCGGCCGACGCGCCGACCAGCCCGCCGCAGTCGATCGCGCCGCGCCGACAGGGCGTGGAGTATTCGGTGGAGCATCACGGTCACCGGTTCCTGATCCTGCACAACGACGGCGCCGAGGACTTCGCCCTGGCGTACACGTCCGCCGACGCGCCCGGCGCCTGGACGACGCTCATCGAGCACGAGCCCGGCACCCGGCTGCTCGGCGTCGACGCGTTCTCCGGCCACCTGGTCGTCTCGCTGCGCCGCGACGGGCTCACCGGCATCCGGGTCGTGCCATTGCAAGGCGCCGCGTCCTACGACATCGCCTTCCCCGAGCCGATCTACTCCGCGGGCCCCGAGGCCAACCTCGAATACGACACCACCTCGTTCCGCCTGCACTACGTCTCGCTGGTCACGCCCGACTCGGTCTTCGACTGCAACCTCGACAGCGGCGAGCTGACCCTGCGCAAGCAGAAGCCGGTCCTGGGCGAGTTCGACCCGTCCCGCTACGAGCAGCACCGCGAATGGGCCCTCGCCGAGGACGGCACCCGCGTCCCGATCTCCATCGTGGCCCGCGCCGGCACTCCCCGCGACGGCTCGGCTCCCGCCGTCCTGTATGGCTACGGCTCCTACGAGGCGTCGATGGACCCGTGGTTCTCCATCCCGCGCCTGTCCCTGCTCGACCGTGGCGTCGTCTTCGCCGTCGCCCACATCCGCGGCGGCGGCGAGATGGGCCGCCGCTGGTATGACGAGGGCAAGCTGCTCGCGAAGCGGAACACCTTCACCGACTTCGTCGCCTGCGCCGAGCACCTGGTCAAGGCCGGCTGGACGTCGTCGGACAAGCTCGTCGCCCGCGGCGGCTCCGCTGGCGGCCTGCTCATGGGCGCCGTGGCCAACATCGCCCCGGAGGCGTTCGCGGGCATCGTCGCCCAGGTCCCGTTCGTCGACGCCCTCAACACCATCCTCGACCCGTCGCTCCCGCTGACCGTCACCGAGTGGGAGGAGTGGGGCAACCCGCTGGCTGACCCCGAGGTGTACGCGTACATGAAGTCCTACACCCCCTACGAGAACCTGTCGGCCCGCCCGTATCCGGCGATCCTGGCCGTGACCAGCCTCAACGACACCCGCGTCCTCTACCACGAGCCGGCCAAGTGGGTGGCCCGCCTGCGCAGCCTCTCGCCCGACTCCGACGTCCTGCTCAAGACCGAGATGGGCGCCGGCCACGGCGGCCCGAGCGGCCGCTACGACGCCTGGCGCGAGGAGGCGTTCATCACCGCCTGGGTCCTGGACCGCGTAGGCCTGGCCTGACGCCCGCCCAACGCTTTCGCCGCCAGCCCGCCCGCCCCCGCGCCCGGGGCGGGCACGGTCGGCCGTCGGTCGGCCGTCGGTCGGCGCTGGGCAGGTCGCCACGCCCGCCCATCGGCGGGCTTGGGTCACGCCTTTCGCAGGCAGGTGTGCAGGTGGGCCAGGCTGCGCCCGACCGCAGGCCAGGTGGTCAGGCGGGCTGGCCTGCGCCCGATCGCTGGGCAGGCGGGCCGGCCTGCGCCTGACTCATCCGGCCGAGCGGATGGGCACGTCCTGCTGTGCCGGAAGGGCGGGCCGCGCCTGGCTTCTCCGGCAGACCCGACTTTTCGGGCAGGACAGGCGGGAGCTCGCGCCGGGTGAGCCGCGCCTGACCGTCCGGTAGGACAGGCGGGCAAACCCAGTCTGTCAGGGGTCCGGGTCGCGAACCTTGATCTGGACCGTCCGGCTTGGCAAGCGTCACGCCGGTCACGTCCGTTGCGGCGGAGGCCCGGTCCGCCGTGATCCGGCCGGTTGCTGTGCCGCTGCGTCGCGTTCGGAATCCGCCTGCTGGATCAGGTGCACCGCCGGTGCCAGGTGATTCGGGTGTGCTGGCCGATGCCGCCGGATCGAGAGTGGCGCGACGCCTCCGGACGACCGCAGCATTGCCGACTGCCGAACTCGGCCGCCAGCCTGCCGAACGCGTGGAACCTCACCCGCCGGCAACACCTTCGCGCGACGCCGCAAGATCGAAGGATGGAGCCGGTCGTCCCCGCGACCCGTTCCATCCTTCGATCACCACACCGCCGGGCGCCGCGGTGTCGCGTCGGTGCTTGGTGTCCGTTCGGCTTGATCGAGAGACGGATCTGGCTGTGATCGCGACCGGATCTGTCTTTTGATCACCACGTCGGCAGGGGTTTGTGCGGCACTGGTTGCCGTGGGCTCAATCGTGGCGCTGGCTTGAAATCGGGCGCGGTGCTCCCGAGTGTGTGAGCCTTGCGCCGCAAGATCGAAGGAGGGATCTGGCCGTCCCCACGACCCGATCCATCCTTCGATCACCGCGCCGTCGGGCGCGGTGATCTCGAGCGGGTTCGGCCTTCGAGCACCGGGTTGGGGAGGGGTCAGCGGCGGAAGGCCCAGAGCTTGCTGAGCTGGTAGTTGATCAGGGGGGCGACGACGATCAGGATCGCCTGGGAGATGAGGACGGGGATGTGGAAGACCTCGACGAGGAGGGGGAGTCCGAGCATGGTGAACGCGAGGGCCCACAGGCAGACCACGTAGAACTTCAGGAAGCCCGAGATGATCGGGCCCTTCGACTGGAAGACGAAGTGGCGCTGCAGCGGGTAGGTGCAGACGGCGCAGATGAAGTTGGCGATGATCGTGGGCACCAGGTAGTGCCAGTGGTCGCGGGTCAGCAGGTAGACGGCCGCGAAGCTGACGTAGTAGGTGACCGCGGAGACGCCGCCGACGCCGAGGTAACGGATGCGGCGGTCGTTGTAGAGCACGATCGCGGTGCGGACGAGCCAGGAGCGGTGGGAAGCGGCGGGCTCGGCTGAGGGGGCGCCGGGGCGTGACCCGAGGTCGAGGGCCTCGGGGAGGCGGGCGTCGCGGGCGTCGGGGACCGCCGGTGGCGTGTTGCCCCGCGCCGCCAGGTTGAGAGCGTCGGGCAGGGCGGGGCCGCCGTCCATGGTTTCGGTCATCCGCGCGGGTTGTAGGACTCGACCGCGGTGACGACCAGGTCGATGTCGGCCTCGGACATGCCGCCGTACAGCGGCAGGCGCAGCAGCCGGTCGGCGACGTCCTCGGTGACGGGGCAGCCGCCGGGGCCGGTGCGGCCGAACTTCACGCCGGCCGGGGCGAAGTGCAGCGGCTGGTAGTGGAAGGTGCCCAGGACGCCGTGGCCGAGGAGGTGCTTGAGCATCCCCTGGCGGCTCTCGAGGTCAGGCAGGAGCAGGTAGTACAGGTGGGCCGGCTGCGAACGGTCGCCGGGGACCGTCGGCTGGGTGACGCCGTGCTCGGCGGCCCAGGTGGCCAGGCGCTGGTGGTAGCTGTCCCAGATGTGGGAGCGCCGGCGCTGGATGTCGGTGAACTGCTCCAGCTGCGCGGTGAGGAACGCGGCGAGCAGGTCCGACGGCAGGTAGGACGAGCCGATGTCGATCCAGCGGTACTTGTCGACCATGCCGCGGAAGAACTGGCCGCGGTTGGTGCCCTTCTCGCGGATGATCTCGGCGCGCTCGAAGTAGGTGTCGTCGTTGAAGATGAGGGCGCCGCCCTCGCCGCACTGCACGTTCTTCGTCTCGTGGAAGCTCTGGGTCGCCATCGCGCCGATCGAGCCGAGCTTGCGGCCACGGTACGTGCCGCCGATGCCGTGCGCGTTGTCCTCGATGACCACGAGGCCGTGCCGCTGGGCGATCGCCTCGATCTCGTCCATCTCGACGGCGACGCCGGCGTAGTGCACGACGACGATCGCCTTGGTGCGCGGGGTGACGGCGGCCTCGACCAGGCGCTCGTCGAGGTTGAGCGTGTCGGGGCGGCAGTCGACGAAGACCGGCACGGCGCCGCGCAGCGCGTAGGCGTTGGCGGTCGAGCAGAACGTGAACGAGGGCACGATGACCTCGTCGCCCGGCTCCAGGTCCAGCAGCAGCGCGGTCATGTCCAGCGCGTGCGTGCAGGAGGTGGTCAGCAATGAGTGCTTGGCGCCGAGGATCTCGGTGAGCAGAGCGCTCGCACGCTTCGTGTAGGGCCCGTCACCGGTGAGCGGCCCATTCGTCATTGCCTGCTGGATGTACCCGGTCTCGGCACCCGTCAGATAGGCCTTGTTGAATGGGACGGCGAGCTGGTTCGTGGGGGTCACTGCTGGAGCCTACCTAATGGTGTGTGGTCATGCCGACGGCAGTTCATACACCACGACGACCCCCGACCGGTAACGTTCGGTAGCGAAGGTCGACAGCTGTGGTGAAACGTTGTTCTGGCTTTCGTCAACGAACAGCCAGCGTACCCCGTAGCGGTCGCGCAGGATGCCCACCGTTTGGGGTGACGGCCTGCTGAACGCTGCGTCATTGTCCGCGAGGATCTCGGGGCGCCAGTAGGGGATGGATCCGACCCACATGCCGAGCCGCTCGGCCTCGACGTGGGCGGTCGTGGTGAAGCCCCAGCCCTCGACGAGCATGCGCCGCTCGCTGTACGCCGTCATCGAGAAGTGCAGATCCGAGCACTCCTTGTTCCACAGCTGACAGTGCGCGTTGGTGGCGACGAGGTCGTCGGGGTCGGAGTGGTCGCGCAGCCAGCGGCCGGCCTCCAGGACGCCCTTGGAGACGATGACCTCACCCTTGGCGTTGACGACGTTCTTCCAGCCGGCGTGGTTCGAGTCCCAGAGGACCTGGTAGTAGTTCTGGAACGTCGTGTTGATCGCGAAACCCGCGAGCAGGGCGACGACCAGGGCGACCGTCATGCCCCGCAGCGCCGGCAACCGGCGCCGGGCGAGCAGCAGCGCGACCGCGACGACGACCGCGGCGGCCGCGAGCGCCGCGTAGGGCAGGACGACGGCGCGGGTCAGCGCCGCCTCGGAGCCGGTGCTGTGGACGGTGGGCACGTCGGTGCGGCCGGCGCGGATGACGACCTGGGTGATCGCCATGCCGAGCACGACGAAGCCGATCAGCGCTCCCGCGCGGCGGACGGTCATCCGCCCGGCGGGCAGCAGCGCGTGGAGGCCGACGATCGCGGCGACGGCGAGGTACGGCCGGCCGCCCTCGACGAAGAACCGCTGGCTGTCGCCGGACTGGCCGGTCAGGAGCGTGGCGGCGGCGCCGGCGACGCCGACCCCGATCATGGCCACGACCGCCGGCTCGGGCAGGCGGCGGCGCACCAGGCCGGCGAGCCCGCCCCAGATGCACACCCAGCAGAAGATGAGCAGGACGCCGAGGACGAGCTTGTCCCGGTAGCCGGTGGTGCCCGCGAGGGCGCCGGCGACGAGCGCGGTGAACGGCTTGAGCTCGGTGCCCTGGCTGGTGCCGCCGAAGAGCACGAGCTGCGCGAAGACCAGCCCGCCGAACGTGATGCCGAGGCCGATCAGGGCGCCGCGGTGCAGGGTGCGGTGGAAGACCAGCTCGACGGCGACGACCAGCAGCAGCCCGCAGAACAGCAGCGGCAGGTAGATCGCCTTGGCGCCCATCACCCCGCACAGCAGGAGGGTGAAGAGGATCCAGCCGCGCGGGTCGCGCCACTGCCGGGCCGGGGCCCGGAGCCGGTCGACGAGCACGATCATCAGCGGCACCATGAGCAGGGCGCCGAAGGTCTGGGTCGGGCCGGTCCACACGGTGAGCCGCAGCGACGAGCCGTCCTCCAACGAGCTGAACGCGAGGTTCACGAAGAAGTCCCAGGCCACCCAGTTGTACGGGGTGGGTGACAGCGCGAACAGAGTCAGCACGCTCGCCGCGACGCCGCTCCACCAGCCGCCGGTCACCTTGCGGGCCAGGACGGCGACGAGCACGGCGAACGCCATCAGCATCGGCAGCACCGACAGCCGCAGCAGCAGGACCTGCGGCTCGATCCCCGTCACCCAGCTGGACGCGGCCATCTCGGGGTAGACGAACCAGTGGTAGTAGAGCGGCTCGTCGGTGATCCACGGAATCACCATCGGCATGTGGTGCTTCGCCTCGCCGAGGAGCGCGAGGTGGAAGGTGGAGTCGGTGTCGGGGGTCGAGTTGTACGGGTAGCGCAGCCCGTACTGCCGGTAGAACTTGAAGCTCCACAGCAGCGTCATGCCGGCGATCAGCGTGAGCGCCCAGCGCCACAGCAGCGGCGGCACCGGGGCGTCGGCGGCGGTCCGCCAGTACCGGCGCAGCGACGGCACCAGCAGGAACACCGCCACCGTGCCGATCGGCCAGGCGAGCACCAGCAGCGGCAGCCCGAGCAGCCGGGCGCCGATGTAGACGAAGACCTCGCCGACGTAGCCGAGCGCGAGGCCGGCCGCGACGTCGGCGACGAAGAACCCGCCGCCGCGGTGGAGGAGGCGCCACCACAGCGTGCCCGGCAGCGCGATGCCGGCCGCCAGGTACAGCGTGAACACGGCCGTGGTGGCGGGCGGGACCTCGAAGAACCACAGGGTCGCGACCGTGACCAGCCACAGCAGCCCGGCGGGCAGCCAGCCGGACGTCAGGACGCTGGGCCACCGGCCGCGGTCCGGGCCGGGGGAGCTGCTCGGCGAGGGCGCGGCGGGTGCGGTGGCTTCGGTCGGCGTCTGCACGGTCTTGAGCCCCCCGAGACAATGGCGTTTGGCGCTGAGCAGGTTACCTGACGGTTCCGGTCAGGTGCGGCCTGCCGGAACGCCCATCATGCACCCCGTAATCCCACCCACCACCCTGTGCGACCGCGGTGAAGCCGACCGTGGCCGGCAGCAGGATCGGCGTCTTGAAGGCGACGTCCACGGTGTACGAGTCGGGCAGGCGCCCTTCCAGCGCGGCGAGGCAGCGGGCCTTCGTCCACATGCCGTGCGCGATCGTGCGGGGAAAGCCGAACACCTTCGCCAGCAGGCGCGAGGTGTGGATCGGGTTGCGGTCGCCGGACACGGCCGCGTAGTCGGTGCCTACCCGTCGTGGCACCCGCCACACGGCGTTCGGCGCCGGCGGCTCGGCGGCCGGACGGGCGGAAGCCGCCGAGGCTCCCGAGCCGGTCCGGCGGAGGTAGGTGGACGTGTCCGAGAAGACCGGATTCCCGTCGATCGTCGCCGTCGTGACGACGTCCAGCTGGGTGCCGCGGTCGTGCGGTCGCAGCGCGCCGGCTCGTACAGACACCGAAAACGCGGCGGAGGAGGGCAGCGGACGCAAGAGCTCGATCCGGTTCGCCACGTGGACCAGTCCGAGCACCGGAAACGGGAAGTCCGGCGCGGTCATCAGCGCCATGGCCAGGGGAAACGCGACGGCGTGCAGGTAGGTGGCGGGCAGCTCGTCGCGGAGCCGGAAGCCGCAGACCCGGTTGTACTCCGCCAGGTGCGCCCGGTCGACGGTGACGGCCTCGACCGTGAGCTCGCGCTCCGGCAGTACGGGATCGGCGGCGACCGCACGCCGTAGCGCCGCGGCGCGGTACAGGGGGCCCAGGCGGGGCATCCGGTCGAGCGGAGCCGGCATCTCAGGCGCCCAGCAGGCTCTGCCCGCACACCCGGATGACGTTGCCGTTGACCCCGCCGGACGCCGGGTGCGCCAGCCACGCGATGGTCTCGGCCACGTCGACGGGCAGGCCGCCCTGCGACATGCTGTTCATGCGGCGGCCCGCCTCGCGGATGAACATGGGCATCGCGGCGGTCATCTTCGTCTCGATGAAGCCGGGCGCGACCGCGTTGAGGGTCAGGCCGGCCGCGGCGAGCGCCGGCGCGTGCGCCTGCACGAGGCCGATGACGCCGGCCTTGGACGTGGCGTAGTTGGTCTGGCCCCGGTTTCCGGCGATGCCGGAGACGGAGGAGACGGCGACGATCCGGCCGTTGCCGCCGAGCAGCTTCTCCGCGAGGAGCACCTCGTTGATCCGCTCCTGGCTGCCGAGGTTGACGTCGAGGACGGACTGCCACTGGGCGGCGTCCATCCGGCCGAGCGTCTTGTCGCGGGTGATGCCGGCGTTGTGCACGAAGATGTCGGCGTGCACGTGCCGGGTCGCGATGAAGTCCGCGAGCCGCCGCGGCGCGTCGGCGGCGGTGAGGTCGAGCTGCAGCGCGGTGCCCTTGAGCTCGTTGGCGACCTGGGTGAGGTCCTCGCCGGCCGCGGGCACGTCGAGGCAGACCACGTGCGCGCCGTCGCGGGTGAGCACGCGGGCGATCGCCGCGCCGATGCCCCGGGCGGCGCCGGTGACGATCGCGGTCTTGCCGACGAGCGGCTGGTCCCAGTCCTCGGGGACGTCGATCGCGGCCGGCCCGACCCGGATGACCTGCCCCGACACGTACGCCGAACGCCCCGACAGCAGGAACCGCAGCGTCGACTCGATCGCCTCCTCGGCGCCTGGCGCGACGTAGACCAGCTGCGCGGTGCCGCCCCGGCCGACCTCCTTGCCGACGGACCGCACGAAGCCCTCGAGAGCCCGCTGGGCGGTGGCCTCACGGGCGTCGGCGCACAGCTCCGGCTGGCTGCCCAGCACGACGACCCGGCCGGACGAGCGCAGCGTGCGGATCAGCGGGTGGAAGAAGTCGTACAGGGTGCGCAGGCCGTCCGTGTCGACGATGGCGGTGGCGTCGAACACGAGCGCCGCGGTGGGCCCTTCCGACGGCGCCCCCAGCTTCTCCAGCAGCTTGCGGACCGGCTCGATGAGGCGCCCGCCGCCGCTGACCACGACCTGCCCGTCGACGGGCGACGATCCCGGATCGTGCCGCCGCAGCTTCGGCGGGTCGGGCAGGCCGAGCCGCCTGACGAAGAACTTCCCGGCGCCCGAGTGGGCGAAGCTGGCGTAACGATCGGACATTGCAGTGCCTCCCCAGTCACAACAATCGCGCTAACCTACTCATGAGTAGGCTAACGCCGGCCTGCCCGTCGCACTGGAGGAGAATCCGATGGCCCCGAATCGAGTGGCGATCGTCGGCGGTAATCGCATCCCCTTCGCGCGCTCGGGCAGTGCCTACGCCACTGCATCAAACCAGGACATGCTGACTGCCGCTATAGACGGACTCGTGGCGCGGTTCGGCCTGGCAGGAGTGCGACTCGGCGAGGTCGCGGCGGGTGCGGTGCTCAAGCACAGCCGCGATTTCAACCTGACGCGTGAATCCGTGCTCGGGTCCCGCCTCGACCCGCGGACTCCCGCGTACGACGTCCAGCAGGCGTGCGGAACCGGACTCGAGGCCGTCACCCTCGTCGCCAACAAGATCGCCCTCGGGCAGATCGACGCCGGCATCGCCGGTGGCGTCGACACCACCTCCGACGCGCCCCTCGGCGTCAACGAGGACATGCGGCGGGTCTTCATGGAGCTCAACCGGGCCCGGTCGCTCGGCGCGCGGCTCCGCGCGGTCAGCAAGCTGCGCCCGACCCAGCTCAAGCCCGACATCCCGCGCAACTCCGAGCCCCGCACCGGGCTGTCGATGGGCGACTCCGCCGCGCTGACCGCGCGGGAGTTCGGGATCACCCGGGCCGCCCAGGACGAGCTGGCGCTCGCGTCGCACCTGCAGCTCGCCGCCGCCTACGGGCGCGGCTTCTTCGACGACCTGGTCACGCCGTACCTCGGCCTCCAACGCGACCAGAACCTGCGCCCCGACACCTCCCTGGAGCGCCTCGGCACGCTGAAGCCCGTCTTCGGCCGCGGGAAGTCGGCGACCATGACCGCCGGCAACTCGTCACCGCTGACGGACGGCGCGGCGGTCGTGCTCCTGGCGTCCGAGCAGTGGGCCGCCTCGCGCAACCTCCCGGTCCTCGCCTGGTTCGACACGGCGGAGACCGCGGCGGTCGACTTCGTGCACGGCGGCGACGGCCTGCTGATGGCGCCGGCGTACGCGGTGCCGCGCATGCTCGCCCGCACGGGCCTCAAGCTGCAGGACTTCGACTTCTACGAGATCCACGAGGCGTTCGCGTCGCAGGTGCTCGCCACCCTGAAGGCGTGGGAGGACCCGGCGTTCTGCAAGGAGCGCCTCGGCCTCGACGAGCCGCTCGGCGCCGTCGACCGCTCCCGGCTCAACGTCAACGGCTCCTCCCTCGCCGCCGGGCACCCGTTCGCCGCGACCGGCGGCCGGATCGTGGCGACCCTGGCCAAGCTCCTCGCGGAGCGCGGCTCCGGGCGCGGCCTCATCTCCATCTGCGCCGCCGGCGGGCAAGGGGTGACCGCGATCCTGTCCAGGTGAGCGGCGGCCCTGATTCACCCATATCGTTGACGCATGACGATCCAGCCGACGATGCTCCGGCCGCCGACGCCCCGACCCGGCTGGCAGGTCGCCGTCGGCCTGATCCTCACCCTGCCCGCGTTCGTCCTGCTCCTGACGTCCTACGTCGAGCCGCTGTACTGGACCGTCACGTCCAGCTTCCGCAAGCTCAACGGGCTACGGCTGACCGAGGGCGGCGACAGCGTCGGCTGGGACAACTACGACACCGCGTATTCGCGTGGGCTCGCCGACGCGCACTGGTTCACCCTGAGCCTCGCCGTCGTGCCGATCCTGCTGGTCCTGCTGCTGGCGCCGGCCATCGCCTGGGCCGCGCACGCCGGCGGCACGTGGGCGCGGTGGGTCACCCGGGTCGCGCTCGCCCTGCCCCTCGTGGCCTTCGCCCCCGTGGCGATCGCCGTCGCGCTGCGCGAGTCGTCCACCCGGGCGTCGTACTGGCTGGGCACGTTCGGCCTGGTCGTCGCGCTCGCCGCGACCGCCTACCTGGCCGCGCTGCGCCGCCGCACCCTCGACTCCACCCGCAGCCCGATCCCCGCCGCGCTGGTCGTCGGCGGCCTGGCCGTGCTCACCGTCGTCGCGGTCGCGCTGCAGGACTTCACGTACTCCTTCATCGGCGGCTTCGGCACCAGGGCCGACCTCAGCCCGGCCCGCCTCATGTACGAGACCTCCTTCCGCACGATGACCTTCGGCGTCGGCGCGGCCGCGTCCGTGACGCTCCTCGTGCCGCTGATCCTGCTCGGCCTCGCCGCCACCCTGCTGGTGATCCTGCCCGGCACCCGCCTCGAGGTGGACCCCGCCGCCCCTCGCGTGCAGAAGACCCCGCCGGTCGTGCCGTGGATCGTCGGCGGCGTCCTGCTGCTCGCCACGCTCGGCACGGTCATCTCCGGCCTGGGCCCCTGGCTGTCGCACATCACCGAGACCGGCCGCCCCGGCGCCCCCTCCACCTGGGTCAACACCTGGCTGCCGCCGGTCGTCTCCACCCTCGTCGGGGTCACCGTCGCCGCCCTGGCCGCGTTCGGCATCAGCGGCCTGCGCCCCTTCGGCCGGCACAGCGAGTGGCTGCTGCTGCCCTTCGGCCTGTTCCTCTTCGTCGGCTCCGCCCCGCTCGCGCTGCGCAACTTCGCCGCCGGCGTCACCGCCGACCGCCTCGACTCCTTCATCGGCCTCATCCCGCCGTCCCGCGTGGCGATCCCGGCCCTGTTCATCCTGGCGCTGCTCTTCCGCGGCCAGGCCCAGCGCCGCGAGGTCCTGCTGCAGGAGGGCCACCGCGCCCCCTGGACCGGCGTCCTGCTGCCCGCGCTGCCGATGCTGGCGCTGGCGTACGTGGCGACGTGGCTGGTCCAGGCCCAGGACCTGATCTGGCCCCTGGTCACCGCCGCCGGCGACCACCCGACCGCGCAGAACGCCCTCGTGCAGTCCCTGTTCATGCGCGGCGGCGCGAACGCCCCCCTGCCCTACGCCCAGCTGCTCCCGCTGTGGCTGCTCGTCCTGCTCTTCCTGGCCGCGGTCGCCGCGCAGCTGCTGTACCTGGACCGCGTCGCCCTGCGCGTCGGCCTCCCCGAACGCGACCACCCGCCCCGCACGTGACCAGCGAACTTGCACACCATGCAAGCTAATATGCAGGGTGTGCAAGCTTCGTCGATGCTGTTGCCGCTGCTGCGCTCGCCGTTTCAGGGCGAGCTGCTGGCGTGGCTCTTCCTGCACCCGGACGGCGAGTTCTCGCTCATCGAGCTGGCGCGGCGCCTCGGTGTCTCGCACGCGACCGCGAGCCGCGAGGCGGACCGCCTCGTCTCCTCGGGTCTTGTGCTCGAACGCCGGATGGGCAACCTCCGGCTCATCCGTTCCAACCAGTCGACCGTGGTGACTCGTCCGTTGACGGAGCTGCTTGCGGTAACATTCGGCCCTATGGCCATAGTGGGAGAACTGCTCGCGCCGATCAGGGGCGTCGACCGCGCCTACATCTACGGCTCGTGGGCCGCCCGGTATCAGGGCGAGCCCGGCCCCGTCCCCGGTGATCTGGACGTCATCGTCGTCGGGGCCGCCGATCCCGACGACGTGTTCGAGGCCGCCGGCACCGCACAGCGCCGCCTCGGCCGCGAGGTCAACGTGCGGATCGTGACACCGGCGGCCTGGGCCGCGCCGGGTGACGACCCGTTTCTGCAGTCGGTCCAGACCAGGCCACTCTTCGAGCTCGACCTGGCGGTGTGACGTGAGATGGGAGCAGGGACGCTCGACGCTCGACGACATGCTGACGAAGGGTCTGCTGGAGCGGGTTCCGCCCAGTCGCGAACATGCCGACGCCATGATCGACCAAGCACGCCGCCACCTGGCCGCCGCAGGCGTCATCGCGACCGTCGACCCGATCGGTGCGTATCAACTGGCTTACGACGCCGCGCGAAAGGCGCTGACGGCGGTGCTCGAAAACCAGGGACTCCGACCGACCCGTGCTGGTGGGCACATCGCAGTGCTCGACGCGGTTCGAGCACAGGTTGATCCACCGCTGGGTGGGGTGCTGCGGCCGTTCGACCGGATGCGACGGCGGCGCAACGACGCCGAATACCCCGCGGCTGATCGTCCGGCGCTGACCGCGGACGAGGTGGTCGTCGACCGGGTCAAGGTCGACGCGATCATCGAACTGGCCGGGAAGGTGCTGGACCAGATGAGTCCGTACTGAGGCCGCGGGAGAGAATAGGGCACGTGATTCCTAATGTGCTTGCTGGTCGGTATGCGTCGCCGGAGCTCGTGGCGATCTGGTCGCCTGAGGAGAAGGTGCGGTTGGAGCGGCGGCTGTGGCTGGCCGTGCTCACCGCGCAGCGGGACCTCGGGGTGGCGGTGCCGGACGGGGTGGTCGAGGACTACCGGCGGGTGCTCGACGACGTCGACCTGCACAGCATCGCGGAGCGGGAGCGGGTCACCCGGCACGACGTGAAGGCGCGGATCGAGGAGTTCTCCGCGCTCGCCGGGCACGAGCACATCCACAAGGGCATGACCTCGCGCGACCTGACCGAGAACGTCGAGCAGCTGCAGATCCGCAGGTCGCTGGAGCTGGTCCGGGACCGGATGGTGGCGGCGCTCGCCCGGCTCGCGGCGCGGGCCCGGCAGTACGACGACCTGGTCATGGTCGGCCGGTCGCACAACGTGGCGGCGCAGGCGACCACCCTCGGCAAGCGGTTCGCCAGCGCCGCCGAGGAGCTGCTCATCGCGTACCGGCGAATCGACGACCTCCTGCGGCGCTATCCGCTGCGGGGGATCAAGGGCCCGGTCGGCACGGCGGCGGACCAGCTGGACCTGCTCGGCGGCGACGCCGGGAAGGCCGCGGAGCTGGAGCGGCGGGTGGCGGAGCACCTCGGGTTCGGCACCGTGCTGACCAGCGTCGGCCAGGTGTACCCGCGCTCGCTGGACTTCGACGTGGTGTCGGCGCTCGCGCAGGCGGTCGCGGGGCCGTCGAGCCTGGCGACCACGATCCGGCTCATGGCCGGCTACGAGCTGGCCACCGAGGGCTTCAAGCCGGGCCAGGTCGGGTCGTCGGCGATGCCGCACAAGATGAACACGCGCTCGTGCGAGCGGGTCAACGGGCTCGCCGTGATCACCCGGGGTTACCTGTCGATGGTCGGCGAGCTGGCCGGCGACCAGTGGAACGAGGGCGACGTGTCGTGCTCGGTGGTCCGCCGGGTGGCGCTGCCGGACGCGTTCTTCGCCGTCGACGGGCTGTTCGCCACGTTCCTGACCGTTCTGGACGAGTTCGGGGCGTATCCGGCGGTCGTCGCCCGGGAGCTGGACCGCTACCTGCCGTTCCTGGCGACCACGCGGGTCCTGGTGGCGGCCGTCTCACGCGGCGTGGGCCGTGAGGATGCTCACGAAGCGATCAAGGAGCACGCCGTCGCGGTGGCGCTCGCCATGCGCGAAAAGGGCATCCAGGACAACGACCTCCTGCGGCGGCTGGCCGGCGACGAGCGGCTACGGTTGACCCAGGACGAGATCGACGCCCTGGTGGCCGACCCGCAGCAGTTCGTCGGGGCAGCATCAGCCCAGGTCAGTGCCGTGATCGAGCAGATCGAGGCGGTCGTCGCGGAGCACCCGCAGGCAGGAAGCTACGTGCCACCGCCCATCCTGTGAGCAGAAGATCTTGACAGCGGAGCGGGCCGCTAAGATGCGTGGCGGGCGATATTTCGGGCCTCGCCGCACGGTCATCGAGCCGGTGATCTGCGGCGGAGCCCCGCCCGGTAGGCTCGTGTCGCTCGCCCTCGAGCGCCCGACTCAACTGTCAGGAGTGCCCCGTGGCCCGCGTCGTGGTGGACGTCATGCTCAAACCGGAGATCTTGGACCCCCAGGGTCAGGCGGTCGCGAACGCGCTGCCACGTCTCGGCGTCGCCGACGTGGCATCCGTCCGCATCGGCAAGCGGATCGAGATCGAGTTCGACGGCGCCGCCGACCTCGACCGGGCCCGCGAGATCGCCGACAAGCTCCTCGCCAACCCGGTGATCGAAGACTTCACCCTGCGGGTCGAGGAGACGCCGGCCGAGGGCGAGCAGCAGTGACCGCCAGGATCGGTGTCGTCACGTTCCCCGGCTCGCTCGACGACCGCGACGCCGCCCGTGCCGTGCACCTGACCGGCGCCGTGCCGATCTCGCTCTGGCACGCGGACTCCGAGTTGTACGGCGTCGACGCCGTCATCCTGCCGGGTGGCTTCTCCTACGGCGACTACCTGCGCGCCGGCGCGATCGCCCGGTTCTCCGCCGTGATGGAGTCGATCATCAAGGCGGCCAGCGACGGCCTGCCCGTGCTCGGCATCTGCAACGGCTTCCAGGTGCTGTGCGAGGCCCACCTGCTGCCGGGTGCGCTGACCCGCAATCAGCACCTGCACTTCCGCAACCGGGACCAGTCGCTGCGCGTGGAGATCACCGCGACCGCGTGGACGGGCGGGTTCCAGCACGGCCAGGAGATCGTCATCCCGGTCAAGAACGGCGAAGGCTGCTACATGGCCGACGAGCACACGCTCGACGAGCTCGAAGGCGAGGGTCGGGTCGTCGCGCGGTACATCCGCGGCAACCCCAACGGCTCGCTGCACGACATCGCCGCCATCACCAACGCTGCCGGCAACGTCGTCGGGATCATGCCCCACCCGGAGCACGCGGTCGAGGTGCTGACCGGCCCGTCGATCGACGGGCTGGGCATCTTCACGTCCGTGCTCGCACACCTGGGAGCTCGTGTATGACCGCCAAAACGGGTTTCGACACCGTCTCGCACGCCACGGAGACCTCCGACGAGGAGCAGCCCTACGAGGAGCTCGGCCTCCGCGAGGACGAGTACGAGCGGATCAAGCAGATCCTCGGCCGCCGCCCCACGTCGTCCGAGCTCGCCATGTACTCGATCATGTGGAGCGAGCACTGCTCGTACAAGAGCAGCAAGGTCCACCTGCGGCAGTTCAGCGAGAAGGCGCCGAAGTCGGACCTGATGCTGGCCGGCATCGGGGAGAACGCCGGGGTCATCCGGATCTCCGACGAGATCGCGGTCACGTTCAAGGTCGAGTCACACAACCACCCGAGCTTCGTCGAGCCCTACCAGGGTGCGGCGACCGGCGTCGGCGGCATCGTCCGCGACATCCTCGCCATGGGCGCCCGCCCGGTCGCCGTGATGGACCCGCTGCGCTTCGGCGCCGCCGACCACGAGGACACCAAGCGCGTCCTGCCCGGGGTCGTCGCGGGCGTCGGCGGCTACGGCAACTGCCTCGGCCTGCCCAACATCGGCGGCGAGGTCGTCTTCGACCCCTGCTACCAGGGCAACCCGCTGGTCAACGCGCTCTGCGTCGGCGTGCTGCCGGTCAACCGGCTGCAGAACAAAGAGGCGCACGGCCCCGGCAACGTCGTGGTCCTGCTCGGCGCCAAGACCGGCCGCGACGGCATCGGCGGCGTGTCGGTGCTGGCCAGCGCCACCTTCGACAGCGACGGCCCGGCCCGGCGCCCGTCCGTGCAGGTGGGCGACCCGTTCATCGAGAAGCTGCTCATCGAGAGCTGCCTCGAGTTGTACGAGCGGGAGCTCATCGTCGGCGTGCAGGACCTCGGCGGCGCGGGCCTCACGTGCGCGCTGACCGAGACCAGCGCGTCCGCCGGCACCGGCATGGACATCAACCTCAACCTGGTGCCCCTGCGCGAGGCCTCGATGGACCCGCAGGAGGTCCTCGCCAGCGAGTCGCAGGAGCGCATGCTCCTCATCGTCGAGCCGTCGAAGCTCGACGAGGTGCTCCGCGTCGCCGAGCGCTGGGGCGTCATCGCCACCGCGATCGGCCGCGTCACCGAGGGCGGCCGCCTGGTCATCAGCTGGCACGGCGAGATCGTCGTCGACGTCCCGCCCGGCTCCCTCGTCGACGACGGCCCGGTCTACGCCCGGCCGATGCGCGAGCCCGCCGACCTGATCCTGCTGCAGGCCGACCGGGCCGAGACGCTGCCCCGGCCGCGCACCGGCGTGGAGCTGCGCGAGACGCTGCTGCGCCTGGCCGCCAGCCCCAACCTGTGCGACAAGAGCTGGGTCACCGAGCAGTACGACCGCTACGTGCAGGGCAACACGATCCTCGCCCAGCCGGAGAACTCGGGCATCATCCGCATCGACGAGCAGACCGGCCTCGGCATCGCGCTGTCGACCGACGGCAACGCCCGCTTCGCCCGGCTCGACCCGTACAACGGCGCGAAGCTCGCCCTCGCCGAGTCGTACCGCAACGTGGCCGCCGCCGGCGCGACGCCGCTCGCCGTGACCAACTGCCTCAACTTCGGCTCGCCGGAGGACCCGCAGGTCATGTGGCAGTTCGCCGAAGCGGTCCGGGGCCTCGCCGACGGCTGCGCCGAGCTCGGCATCCCCGTCACCGGCGGCAACGTCAGCTTCTACAACTCCACCGGCTCGCAGGCCATCCACCCGACCCCGGTCGTCGGCGTCCTCGGCGTGCTCTCCAACGTCGGCAACCGCGTCCCGATGGGCTTCGGCGGCGACAGCGACGTGATCATGCTGCTCGGCGAGACGCAGGAGGAGCTGTCCGGCTCCGAGTGGGCCTGGGTGACGCACAACCACCTCGGCGGCCAGCCGCCCAGGGTCAACCTGGTCCGCGAGCGCATCCTCGCCTCCGTCCTCACCGAGGCGGGCGAGCGGGGCCACCTCTCCTCGGCGCACGACCTCTCCGACGGCGGCCTGGCCCAGGCCCTCGTCGAGACGACGCTGCGCTACGACCACGGCGCCAACATCACGCTGCCGGAGGGGCTGAACCCGTTCGTCGCGCTCTTCTCCGAGTCGACGGCCCGGGCGCTGGTCTCGGTGCCGCGCGGCCACGAGCAGGCGTTCACGGCGCTCTGCGCCCAGCACGGCCTGCCGGTGACCACCATCGGCACGGTCGACGGCCGCAGCCGGGCGCTGGACGTGCGGGGGCAGTTCACGATCTCCCTGGACGAGATGCGCTCCGCGTGGAAGGGCACGCTGCCGTCGCTCTTCGGCGAGGTGTCGACGGAGGCTCCCGCGTACGAGCCGCCGGCTTCCGCTTCCGCCTCTTCGGACAATTCGGGTTCTTCGGATTCTTCGGGCGGTTCGACTTCTTCGGGCGGTTCGACGACGGGGATCTTCGATCCGGTCGCCGCGCCCGAGGTGCCCGAGGTGCCGTCCGCGGTGTCCGGCGCTCCCGTCGCCGCCTACCCGGACGCCGCGCCGGACGAGCCCGACGCCTGACGATGACCGAGGGCGTCTTCAGCCAGCCCGGCTCGGGCGCCCGGTTCGACTGGGGCCCGGCCGGCGCCGCTGAGCTGGCGCGCGTCTGCTCGGTCCTGGTCGTCGTCGACGTCCTGTCGTTCTCCACCGCGGTCGACATCGCCGTCGGCCGCGGTATCCGGGTCCACCCGTTCCCCTGGAGCGACCAGGCCCGCGCCTACGCCGACCGCATCGGCGCCGCCGTCGCCGTCGGCCGTAAGCAGGTCTCCGCGGCCTCCCCATGGTCCCTGTCGCCGGCCGCCCTGCAGGCCGCCCCCTTCGTGGCCGAGCTGGTCCTGCCGTCCCCCAACGGCGCCTCCATCTGCTCCGCGGCCGCCTCCACCGGCGTCCCCGTCATCGCCGCCTGCCTGCGCAACGCGCCCGCCGTGGCCCGCTGGCTGCACTCCCAGGGCCACGGCACCCCGTCCACCCCCATCGGCGTCGTCGCCGCCGGCGAGCTCTGGCCCGACGGCACCCTCCGCCCCTGCGTCGAGGACCTCCTGGGCGCAGCCGCCGTCCTGGACGGCCTGTCCCTGCACGGCGTACCCCTGTCAGTGGAGGCCGCGGTCACCCTCGCCGCCCTCGCCGCGGTCCGCGACGTCCCAGCCGCGGTCCGCCGCTGCGTCAGCGGCCAGGAGCTCATCTCCCGCGGCTTCACCGACGACGTAACCCTCGCCATCCAGTCCGGCACCTCCGACACCGTCCCGCTCCTCACCGGCCAGTCTTTTACCCCCGCGCAGTAATGCTGTAATTCCCCCCACCGCAATTCCCCCCACCGCTCCGCGGCGGGGCCCGGCGGGGATTCTCACCCGCACCCCAATGCTCGCTGCGCTCGCACTGCCAGCGCTTGCGCGCGGCAGCCTCACCCGCATGCGCGCCGCATCCCGGTGGTCGCTGTGGCGCGGTGTGCGCTGGAGGTCGATCACTGACGTGGCGGAATGAGGCGTGCGCCTCGCTATTAGCCGATCACGACGTCCAGCACCTCGGGCGCATAAAATCGGCGGTTCAAAGCGCCCACGGAGTCCAGCGGCGCCAGGATCCCTAGTTGAACCAGTTGATTGACGAGTGAGTTGGCGCGTCCATAGGAGATGCTGAGATAGCTTTCCACTGCCCGGACCGTAAATGTAGTGTTCGCAATTGCGTAGTCCGCAAGTGTGTGGGCCGTGTCTGCGCGAAGGGTTGACCTTCGGATTCGCTCCTTGAACGACTTCTGTACTTCAACCAAGGCAAGCATACGTTCGTGGGTTGTGTCGGCTGATGAGCCGAGACCGGTTGCAAAGAATCGGATGTATGAGTCCCAGTCCCCGCGCGTGCTGACTGCCAGGAGCTGGTCGTAGTACTCTGAGCGGCGAGCTTCGAACCAGGGTGAAACCGTCAACGTCGGTTCCAGCAGGACCTGCTGGCCCAGCAGGTGAACCACGATGATGAACCGTCCGATTCGGCCGTTGCCGTCGTGAAACGGATGTAGCGTTTCAAATTGATAGTGCGCGAGTGCTGCGGCGACGACCGGATCTATCTCGTGCGCGATCTCTGCGTCGACCATCCAGTCCAGCAGATCCTGCAGGCTGGCTCGGAGGTCCAGGCCGGGCGGAGAAGGAACAAAGCGCGCGGAATGGATGCGGGGTGCCGTCGGGTGTGCGCCTTCTCGCTGGCCGACGACCACCTGGTGATCGCGAAGCGCTCCCGAGTTGCCACCCTCGCTCCGGGTGCCGCGCATCAAAATGCCTTGCAATTGCTCCAACATGGACACGGTCAGCTGCTGCCCGGATTCAATCAGGCCGAAAGCCGTGTCACCCATCCGGACGTAATTCAATACCTCCCGCAGGTCGAGATTGGGTGGTCGCTCCTCGTCTGCGGTGAGCACCTCGATCAGCGGTGCGTACGTGCCCTCCAAGGCAGATGTGCTTTGCGCTTCTGCTTGAAGCGCGGGACGACGGAAGATGCGTGGGTTCGGCAGCCGGCGAGCCGTGCTGTCCAGTGCGGCCAAGGCGGCACGTGCGTCTGCCACAGCTCTGTAGGTGCGAGCGGAGAGGTCCGGAGAGGTCCGAGGAAGGGGGTCGGGCACGAACGCCGCATGTTCCCACGGCCCATGGCTGGGGTCCGTGCCAGTGATCCGGACAAGCCGTCCTGGCGCCTGGGGTTCGAAGGCTCCGAGATCCACGCATAGCAGTGTAGTGCAAGATGTGTGACATCTTGGCGATGTGTGACATGTGCACGATGTCTGTAAACCGCAACATCGCGGGAGTGCATTGCACACAAGTGGTGGTTCACTGACATCTGCCAGGACCCTGGGTCCGGCAACACGAGTGTCTGCAGACGGCGGACAGCACCGGGATGCGGCGCGCATGCGTGTGAGGCTGCCGCGCGCAAGCGCTGGCAGTGCGAGCGCAGCGAGCATTGGGGTGCGGGTGAGAATCCCCGCCGGGGCCCCGCCGCGGAGCGGTGGGGGTGATTACAGCGCGGAGGGCGTGGGATTCGAACCCACGGAGACGCGGAACGCCTCACCGGTTTTCAAGACCGGCGCCATCGGCCACTAGGCGAGCCCTCCAGCGGAACGTCGAACAGTCTGCCAGATCGCCCCGGGGCGGTGGTGGTCACCCGTGTGAGGGAGGCCGGATGTCCTGGGGGCGGTGGCGGACTGGGCGACCGCGACCAGATGACATCGTGACACTCCGTCCCAAATGTCGCATCTCATTAGTGGGAGCTGCGCAGACTCAGGGGAAGTGACAGACACACCACGGGCGGGGGCCGGTAGGGATGCATCTCTTCTTCAACGATCCACGGGCAGCGTACGTCACCAGGCACCGGCGGATCGTCAGGCATCCGTTGGTGGCGCTGGTCGCGGGTGGGGTCGGGGTGGCGGCGCTCGGGGTGGTGATCGGCGCGGCGGGGTGGGAGTCGCCGCAGCGGGGCGGGCCGGCGCCGCAGCCGCAGCGGGCCGAGCAGGGGATGGCGATGCCCGAGCCGGTGGTGGACGTCAACATGTACGGGGTGCCCGCCGCGCCCCAGCCGGTCCTGGAGCTCGGCACGCCGCCGGTTCGGGCGGTGCCGGGCGCCGTGCAGCCGCAGCGGCCGGTGCAGACGGCGAAGAAGCCGGTGAAGCGCGTCGAGAGGGCCGGGGCTCCCGCTGTACAGACGCCGCAGACGACGGCAGAGCCCACGACGGAGCCGACGACCCAGCCGACCACCGGGCCGACGGGCGGACCGACCGCGCAGCCGACGACGGACCCGACGGGGGGACCCACGGCAGGACCCACGACAGGGCCGACGCGGACGACGCCGGCGGAGCCGGGGCCGATGTGGACGGCGTGGATGCGCGATCATCGCGTGGCGCAAAATGGGTGGCATGCGCGCGATCACGATCGAGCAGGCTGGTGGTCCTGAGGTACTGCGCTGGAGCGAGGTGCCCGATCCGGTGCCGGCCGACGGTGAGGTGCTGATCGAGGTGCGTGCGGCGGGGGTCAACCGCGCCGACCTGTTGCAGCGGCAGGGGCTCTATCCGCCGCCTGAGGGGGCGCCGCCGTATCCGGGCATGGAGGTGTCGGGGCGGGTCGTCGAGAGCCGGTCGCCGCAGTGGCAGGCCGGGCAGGAGGTCTGCGCCCTCATCGAGGGTGGCGGCTACGCGGAGCTGGCGGTGGCGTCGGCGGGGCAGGTGCTGCCGGTGCCGCGGAACGTGAGCCTCGAGGACGCCGCGGCGCTGCCCGAGGTGGCGGCGACGGTCTTCTCCAACGTGGTCGAGGTCGCGGGGCTCCAGCCGGGCGAGACGCTGCTGGTGCACGGCGGTGGCAGCGGGATCGGCACGTTCGCGGTGCAGCTGGGCGCGGCGCTCGGGGCGCACGTGGTGACGACGGCCCGGGCGCCCAAGCACGAGGCGTTGAAGAAGCTCGGCGCGGAGCGGGTGATCGACTACACGGCGGAGGACTTCAGCGAGACGGTGAAGGCCGACGTCATCCTCGACATCATCGGCGGCGCCTACCTCAAGGGCAACGTGAAGGCGCTCAAGGAGGGCGGCCGCCTGGTGGTGATCGGCATGCAGGGTGGCCGCAAGGCGGAGCTCGACCTCGGTGCGCTGCTGGCGAAGCGGGGCAGCGTGTCCGCGACGGCCCTGCGGTCCAGGTCGAAGGCGCAGAAGGCGGCGATCATCCGAGGTGTACGGGAAGAGGTCTGGCCCCTGATGGACGAGGGCATCGTCGGGCCGGTCGTGCACAGCCGGATCCCGCTGCCGGACGCCGCGGAAGCGCACCGGCTGATGGCCTCCAGCGAGCACTTCGGCAAGATCATTCTGACTCGGCCGTAGGAGGCGCGGCCGTAGGAGGGTCGGTCAGGATCACCGGGCCCGGGCCGCGGGAGGCGAGGCGGTCGGCCGTGTTGGCGAGGGTGCAGCTGCGCAGGGAGAGGCAGCCGCACCCGATGCAGCCGGTCAGGGTGTCGCGGAGCCGCTCCAGGAGCGCGATCTGCTCGTCGAGGTGGCCGCGCCAGTTTCGGGACAGCCGGGCCCAGTCGGCGCGGGTCGGGGTGCGGTTCGCCGGCAGGGACGCCAGCGCCTCCTTGATCGTCTCCAGGGGGATGCCGACCTGCGCGGAGATCCTGATGAACGAGACCCGGCGCAGCTCGGTGCGCTCGTAACGGCGCTGGTTGCCGCCGGTGCGGGTGGAGTGGATCAGGCCGAGCTTCTCGTAGAACCGCAGCGCGGACGGCGCGACCCCGCTGCGCGCCGAGAGCTCGCCGATCGTGAGCAGCTCAGCCATACGGCTCAGCGCTTGTGCGACGGCTTGCGGACGCGCTCACGGGAGAGGATCCACAGCGCCTCGACGCCGTCCTTCCAGGTGATCTTCTTGCCCTCTTCGCGGGTGCGGGCGCGGTAGCTGATCGGCACCTCGTAGGGGCGGTGCCGGTTGCGCAGCAGCTTGCCGGTCACCTCGGCCTCCATGCCGAAGCCGGCGGACTTGATCTGCAGCGACCGGTACAGCTCGACGGGCATGAGCTTGAAGCAGGTCTCGAGGTCGCCGAGGTAGCAGTTGTACAGCATGTTGGCGGCCGTGGTGACGGCCTTGTTGCCCATGACGTACCAGAACGAGAAGGAGCTGTGGCTGCCGAAGGTGCGGTTGCCGTAGACCACGGTCGCGCGGCCGTCGAGGACCGGCTCGAGCAGCTTCGGGATGTCCTGTGGGTCGTATTCGAGGTCAGCGTCGAGGATGACCATGTAGTCGCCCGTGGCGTGCTCGACCGCGGTGCGGATGGCCGCGCCCTTGCCCTTGTTCCTCGGGTGGATGACGACGCGGATGCGCTCGTCGTGCAGCCCGTTGAGGATCTCGGCGGTGCGGTCCCGGCTGCCGTCGTCGACGATGACAAGCTCGGTCTCCGTCGGGTAGTCCACGTCGAGCGCCTGTTTGACGGCGTCGGCGACGCGGACCTCCTCGTTGTAGACCGGCATCAGGATCGACAGCTTCATCACGATCTCCGAAGAGTTCTGGTTGGGACCATCAGACTAGCCTTTCATCACCCGCGCGTGTGATGTCCCCACGAGCGCTTGCACCTACGTACGGTGTGGCCTATGACGAGTGCGGCGAAGCAGCTGGGCGACGAAGCGTACATCGCGGTGACGACGTTCCGGCGGGACGGCACCGCGGTGTCGACGCCGGTGTGGGTGGCGCCCGACGGTGACGCGTTGGTGATCTGGACCGTCGCCGACTCCGGCAAGGTGAAGCGGATCCGCCGGGACGGCGCGGTGACGGTGGCGCCGTGCACGGTCCGGGGAGTGCCGACCGGCGAGGCGGTGCCGGGGCACGCGACGATCCTCGGCGCGGACGGCGGCCGCACCGCCCGCGAGCTCATCAAGCGCAAGTACGGCCTGCGTGGCCGCCTCTTCGTCTGGATGAGCGTCCGGCGGCGCGGCGAGGACGGCACGGTCGGGGTGCGGATCACGCTGGGCTGAACGGCTGTGTCCGCACAAAGCAACGCGCCCGGATCACCGGGGGGTGACGATCCGAGCGCGTCGCGGGAACAAGCGTGTCGTTTGGCACCGGAGGAATGCGCGAGGTAGGGTTGCGCCTCAGTCGCCCTGGCGCTGCTGCGGGATCTGTCCCTGGAGCAGCGCGCGCACCTCGGATTCGCGATAGCGGCGGTGGCCTCCGAGGGTGCGGATGGCGCTCAGCTTGCCCGCCTTCGCCCATCGGGTGACGGTCTTCGGGTCGACGCGGAACATCGACGCGACCTCAGCCGGTGTTAGCAACGGCTCAGGCTCATGCGTGCGAGATGGCATCGGTCACTCCTCCACAGGTACCCAGGAACGTCGGACGGGGTCCCGCCGGCCGACGCGTTTCCTATGGTCCGGCTAGTCCCCGATGTCCGACATGGGCCGAACGGCTGAAGGTCCCTGTATGGACGGATGATGAATAAGTGAATTTTCCCAATTTGGTGACACGAAATGGGATAAAGCGGGACCGGATGTGACGCTCTGTGGGTGAGCCGATACGAATCTAGCTCACCCGACCGGGTGAGCGGTAGCCCACAAAGTCCTCCCAATAACCCATAACGGACACCACTTCGGAGCGATTCGGTTGCGAAGGGTGACACCCGTTCGTGGCTGTTGGGATTCGTACATTTACGGTGATCGAAATCCACGGCAAAACACCCCGCGACGCCATGCGTGCGGGGTGTGATGGCCGGAAAAGGCCGGACCGGGGTTAGTTGCAGCGCTCCAGGAGCTGCACGGCGCGCCAGCGCTCGACCAGCTTCTCGTATACCTCGGTCGCCTCGTCGGCGTCGCCGCGGGCCACGCTGGACAGGCCCGCCGACACCAGTCCCGGCGAGTCGTCCTCGATGAGGGTCTCGTCGGACAGCAGGCCGACCAGGCCGCCGTAGTCCAGCTCGACGATCGAGCGGGAGTGGAACTCCTCCAGCCAGCGCGCCGTCTCCTCGACCGCGACCGTGATCGGCGCGTCGCCGATGGCCCGGCGCAGCACCGCATAGGCACGGTGCGCCCGCCGGCGGGCCTTGGAGATCTCGGTGCGGTAGCGCAGCACCCGCCGCCCGGGGCGCAGCGACAGCTCGCGCTCCTCCAGGTCGACGAAGACGAACCAGCGCAGGGGCACCCCCCACGTGGCGACCTGCTCGTGCACCCGGGGCATGCCGCGCTCCAGGACGTGGTCGCCGCTGCGCCAGTCGTCGACGACGGTCTGCGCCAGGCCGGCGAGCACCGGCGGGACGAAGGCGTCGGCGATCACGCTCGGCACGCCGTCGCGGGCGGTGAGCGCCGCCTCGGCGACCCGGATGCGCAGGTTCCACGGGCAGACGAGCAGGGTGTCGTCGGCCTCCAGGACGTAGGCCTCGTCGGGCAGGTCGGGCAGGCGCGTCCAGCCGGCGCCGAGCGCCTCGATGACCGCTGTCCGCTGCCGCCCGGGGCCGTCGGACAGCGCGACCGCCCGGCCCTCTTTGACGTAGCGACGCCAGTACAGCTGGTGGTCGCGATCGAAAGCGGCCAGCGGCTCGTACACCCGCAGATATGACGCGAAGAGCGACGGCACGGGCCGATCGTCGCACGAAACTGTCGGCCACCGGTATTAGGGTCGGTGTACAGGCGCCGTCTCACGAGGATCGGGCCCCCCACCGACACAGGAGCATCCATGGGTGTCTTCACCACCAGCCACGAGCAGGTCGTCTACTGTCACGACCGGCCGTCCGGCCTGCGCGCGATCATCGCCATCTACTCGACGGCGCTCGGACCGGCGTTGGGCGGGACCCGCTTCTACCCGTATGCGTCGGAGGACGACGCGCTGCACGACGTGCTCGACCTCTCCCGCGGCATGGCGTACAAGAACGCGCTCGCCGGCCTTGACCTCGGCGGCGGCAAGGCCGTCATCTGGGGTGACCCGGACAAGGACAAGAGTGAGGCGCTGCTGCGGGCCTACGGCAGGTTCGTGCAGTCGCTCGGCGGTCGTTACTACACGGCGTGCGATGTGGGCACCTATGTGCAGGACATGGACGTCGTGGCGAAGGAGACCAGGTTCGTCACGGGACGCTCCGAGTCGCACGGCGGCGCGGGTGATTCGTCGGTCCTTACCGCCTATGGGGTCTTCCAGGGCATGCGGGCTGCCGCGGAGCACCGCTGGGGCAGCCCGACGCTCGCCGGCCGGCGGGTCGGCATCGCCGGGCTCGGCAAGGTCGGCAAGCACCTGACCGAGCACCTCATCGAGGACGGCGCGTCGATCGTCGCGACCGACGTCAACGAGCGCGCCCTGGAGTGGGTCCGCACCACCTATCCGCAGGTGGACGTGGTCGACAGCAGCGAAGACCTCGTCGCGGCCGACCTGGACGTGTATGCGCCGTGCGCGCTCGGTGGGGCGCTCAGCGACGAGACCGTGGCCGTGCTGCGCGCGAAGATCGTCGCCGGCGCGGCGAACAACCAGCTGGCTCACCCGGGGGTGGAGAAACTGCTCGCCGAGCGCGACGTGCTCTACGCCCCCGACTATGTCGTCAACTCCGGCGGGGTCATCCAGGTGGCCGACGAGATCGAAGGCTTCAACTTCGCCCGGGCGCAGCAGCGGGCCGCCCGGATCTTCCACACCACCCGGGAGATCCTGCAGCTCGCGGAGGCTGAGGGGGTTCCGCCGGCGGCCGCCGCGGACCGACTCGCCGAACGGCGGATGGCCGATGTCGGAAGGCTCCGTACGATCCTCTTGTAGGACGTGACGACCACGGTACGACGGTGGTGCTTACCCAACCGGTCCGGTCGGGTAAGCAACGCCACCGAATTGGTCGGCAGGGGCGAGATGCCGAAAGGTGCCCTCGACATGTACCGTAAGAGCCACGAGAGATGCCTGACGTTGTCGGGGCCTGCCGGTAATGGCTGCCCCGTAATTCTGTGCGAGGGGGTCGAGCCATGGGGCGCGGCCGTGCGAAGGCCAAGCAGACTAGGGTGGCCAGGGAGTTGAAGTATCACTCCCCAAACACCGACCTCGACGCGTTGCAGCGCGAGCTCGCGGGCAGCCCGAAGTCTTACGACGACTACGCCGGATCCGGCGATCAAGTCGACGATGAGGCCGACGACGAGGACGACGGTAACTACGACGACTCCTCCAGCGACAGCGATTGGCGCTCACGGAGTCGTTGATCATCGGTCTACCCGGCTGACGGGCACGTGGCGACCCCACGTGCCCGCGTCATGTCCGAGACACCCGCGCGGTGGCCGTTCTCTCGACGGCACACCGCGTGGGTGTCTGGTCATAGCCTGACGCTGCTGGACCAGCCCTCAACGGGGACGGTTGTTCCAGTTGTAGAAGGTCGGGATGTTCTCGAAGTGGTTCCAGGCGCAGACGGCGCTCGCGCCGTCCTGACCACTCGCCTCCGAGCGGGCGGCCCTTGCCACGGCGGCCTCGTCGAGCAGCGCACGGAGGCCGTCAGCGGCTCCGTGGACGCGCTCGGTGACCGGGTCAGCGTGCTCCGGCATGGTCCAGCACTCCCTCCAGAAGGCAAATCTTGCTGTTGCGGCAGTGATTCGTCTCGGTGCTGTCGAACCTGCCGTGCTCGAAGTAGCGGTTCGCCGCGTGGGCACCGCCGCAGAAGCCGAAGTACGCGCACGTCGAGCGGCACGCCTCGACGCCGCGCAGGTACTCCGGCACCCACCCGGCCGAGCCGGCCGCACCGGCCAGGATCTCGGCCAGCGGGGTCTGCAGGACGCTGCCGGAGGAGAAGTCGCCGTAGCGCGCGTCCGTGAAGCCCGCCAGCTCGGGTGAGAGCAGGAAGACGCGCCCGTCGGCGGCGATCGTCGGGATCGGGTCGAGCGCGGCGGGCAGCACGCCGTCGGCGCCGCCGGCCAGGACCGCGCCCGCGTAGCGCAGCGTCCACTCGATCTCCCGCACGTGGATGCGCGGGTCGCGCCGCCACGCCGCGACGAGCTCGGCCCAGAAGCCGCGGACCGCGGCGGTGCCGTGGTCGTTCGCGCGGGCGTTGACGCCCTCCTGCTCCTCGATGTTGATCCCGAGGACGTCGCAGCCGAGGCCGAGGAAGTAGTCGTAGAGCCGGGTGGCGAGGCCCGGCCCGGGCGCGCTGACGACGCAGAGCGCCGAGAAGGGGATCCCGTGCCGCCGCAGCGTCTCGATGCCGCGCTGGATCCGGCTGTACGAGGGGGAGCCCGCCCGGTCGACCCGCTGGTCGTTGAGCTCGGGTGGCCCGTCGACGCTGACGCTGACGTGCATCTGGTGCTCGGTGAAGAACTCGCACCAGTCGTCGTCGATGAGCGTCGCGTTCGTCTGTACGTGGTGCTCGACGCCCTCGAACGGGGCCATCAGCTCGGCGAGCGCGACCCGCCCGGCGGTCAGCGGCTCGCCGCCGTGCCACACCACGGAGAAGCGGTCGTTGCCGGCGGCCCACCCGTTGACCGACGCGGCGACCGCGCCCGCGACGGCGGGGCTCATCCGGTCGTTGCGGGACCGGAACGGCAGGTAGCAGTACGTGCAGTCAAGGTTGCACAACGTCGTGGGCTGCATCACGACGTAGCCTGGCACCGGCGAGATGCCGCGCATGCCGCTCCACGACACCGCCCCGTCCTCCTTTTGGGTGTAGGGACGTGTCGCTTCAGCCTAGGTCTCTTCCCCCTCCGCGGTAAGACCTGGAGATCGGAATAGGCGAGACTTCCCCAATCCCGCCTATTCCGACAGCTTCCGGCATCCCCAGGGGGACGGTCAGCCTCGCGTGTGCGAGCCGACCATCTGCACCTGGCCGGTGCCCTCGATGACCTCGCCGACCTGCCAGGCGTCCAGGCCGCGACCGGCGAGGAACGCCAGGGTGCGGTCCGCGTCCTCGGCGGAGACGACGGTCAGCATGCCGATGCCCATGTTGAACGTGCTCTCCATCTCCATGTCCTCGATGCGCCCCTTGGTGCGCACGAGGTCGAAGATGGGCTGCGGCCGCCAGGTCGCACGGTCGACGACGGCGTCCACGTTCTCCGGCAGGACGCGGACCAGGTTGCCCGGGATGCCGCCGCCGGTGACGTGGGCATACGCGTGGACCTCGCTCTCGGTGATGAGGTCGAGGCAGTCCTTCGCGTAGATCCGGGTCGGCGTGAGCAGCTCCTCACCGAGGGTGCGCTGCGAGCCGAACTCGTCGATGACGCTGTCCAGGCGCATGCGGCCCGCGCCGAGCAGCACGTGCCGGACCAGGGAGTAGCCGTTGGAGTGCAGGCCCGAGGAGCGCAGGGCGATGACGACGTCACCGACCTCGACCCGGTCGCGGCCGAGGATCTTGTCCTCCTCGACGACGCCGACGCCGGTGCCGGAGATGTCGTACTCGTCCGGGCGCATCACGCCGGGGTGCTCGGCCGTCTCGCCACCGAGCAGGGCGCAGCCCGCGTAGCGGCAGCCGTCGGCGATACCGGCGCCGATCTCGGCGACCCGGTCCGGCACGACCTCGCCGCAGGCGATGTAGTCGAGCAGGAACAGCGGCTCGGCGCCGCAGGCCACCAGGTCGTCGACGACCATCGCGACGAGGTCGATGCCGACCGTGTCGTGGATGCCCATGGCCTGGGCGATGGCGAGCTTCGTGCCGACGCCGTCGGTGGACGAGGCGAGGATCGGGCTCTTGTACTTCTTGAGGTCGAGCCGGAACAGGCCCGCGAACCCGCCGATGTCACCCATGACCTCGGGCCGGTGCGTGCGGTGCACCTTGGTGCGGAGCAGCTCGACGGCCTTCTCGCCGGCGTGGATCGACACGCCCGCGTCGGCGTACGTCACGGTGCGCCTGCGGCCCCTGCCGTTACCGGCGGTCCACAACTGCCGCTCGGGGGTGCTGCCCTGGCCGGTCTCACCGGCCTTCTCGGCGCGCTCATCCACGTGCGTCACTTTCTCCCCTTTGATTGCCTTGGCGGCGGCCACCGCATGGTGCTACGGGTGGGCGGGTCACGGGCGCAGCAGTGCGCCCGAGCCGCCCGGACTGGCGGCGACGCTGACCGCGCCACCGTCGGTCGTGGTGGAAGCGGCCCCCGCAGCGCGCGCCACACCTTCCAGGACGTGCTTGCCGATCACGTTGTCGGCCGGCAGCTCGATCGGGTACTGACCGTCGAAGCACGCGCTGCACAGCCGGTTGGCCGGCTGCTCGGTCGCCGCGATCAGGCCGGGCAGCGACACGTAGCCGAGCGAGTCAGCGCCGATCGACCGGCGGATCCCCTCCAGGTCGAGCCCGTTGGCGAGCAGCTCCGCCCGGGTGGCGAAGTCGATGCCGTAGAAGCACGGCCACTTGACCGGCGGCGACGAGATGCGGACGTGCACTTCGACCGCACCAGCTTCTCGCAGCATACGCACGATCGCACGTTGAGTGTTGCCGCGCACGACAGAGTCGTCGACGACGACGAGGCGCTTGCCCCGCACGTTGTCGCGCAGCGGGTTGAGCTTGAGCCGGATGCCCAGCTGGCGGATCGTCTGGGACGGCTGGATGAAGGTGCGCCCGACATAGGCGTTCTTGACCAGGCCGTGGCCGAACGGGATGCCGGACTCCGTCGCGTAGCCGATCGCGGCCGGGGTGCCCGACTCCGGCACCGGCATGACCATGTCGGCCTCGACCGGGTGCTCCTTGGCGAGCGTGCGGCCGATCGCCACGCGCGCGGCGTGCACGTTGCGCCCGACGATCGTGGTGTCGGGGCGGGCCAGGTAGACGTACTCGAACAGGCAGCCCTTGGGGTCGGGGGTGCCGAAGCGGGTGGAGCGCAGGCCGTGCTCGTCGATGGCGATCAGCTCGCCGGGCTCGATCTCGCGCACGATGCTGGCGCCGACGATGTCCAGCGCGGCGGTCTCACTGGCCACCACCCAGCCGCGCTCCAGGCGGCCGAGCACCAGCGGGCGGACGCCGTTGACGTCGCGGGCCGCATACAGGGTGTCCTCGTCCATGAACACGAAGCTGAACGCGCCGCGCAGGGTCGGCAGTACCTCCAGCGCCGCGGCCTCCACCGACAGGTCCGGGCGGGCCGCGAGCAGCGCCGTCACCAGAGCGGTGTCGTTGGTCGAGTTCATCTGGTCGCGCTCGCCGAGCTCGGCGACGCGGCGGGCCAGCTCGGCCGTGTTGACCAGGTTGCCGTTGTGCGCCAGGGCGATCGTGGTGCCGCCGCGGTCCTCGCCGGGGGCGGTGGAGCGCAGCGTGGGCTGCGCGTTCTCCCAGTTGGATCCGCCGGTGGTCGAATAGCGGGCGTGGCCGATCGCGATGTGGCCGCGCAGGCTCGCCAGGGTCGGCTCGTCGAAGACCTGCGACACGAGGCCGAGGTCCTTGTACACCACCACGCCTGAGCCGTCGGAAACCGCGATGCCGGCCGCTTCCTGGCCACGGTGCTGCAATGCATACAGCCCGTAGTAGGTCATCTTCGCGACCTCTTCGCCCGGCGCCCAGACGCCGAACACACCGCACTTGTCCTGAGGACCTGGACGCTGGGGGTCGAGCTCGTGGCTCAACCGGCCATCGCCTCGGGGCACGTTGCCGCTCCTGTCGTCGCAGTTCGTCGGGGTTCGTCGGCGGTGTGGGTCGAGGGGAATCCGACCTGATAGGCGCCGCAATTCGGTCGCCTTCGCGCCCCAAAGTGTACGCGAGGAATTCGGCATGACGCACAGCCACAGTTCACGCGCGGTTCGTAACCAGTGTCACGTACGAATTGCGCAGTTACAAGGGTAGATAGGCCGATAAATCAGCCCGAACTCCGCTCGCGCGGATCTTCCCGGTGGTGACTGCTTCATGCCACGATTTCCGACCCGTGGCGATCTCCAGCCAGGTGGCTGGGTCGGTCTCCACGACGTTGGGTGGCGTACCTCTCGTGTGACGCGGACCCTCGACACATTGAATCGCACCGTATGGAGGAACCCGCACCTCCACCGAACGGCCGGGAACACGGGACCGCAGGTCAGCCAGAAGCTCGCGCACAGCGTCACGCAGCGCGAACCGGTCCGGAACGAGCCCGGCATCCATCGCATCAAGGACGGTCTGCACCGTGTCGGAATATCGGTGCGGAGTGGACATGACGGGACGATACGACCGCCTGTGGGCCGGTCGCAACACCCTGCGCCTTTCGCCGACCCCTGTGGACAAGGCATAGTTTGCTGCGGCGCACCATGCAAAGCGAGCCCCGCTCGCATGATGGACCATCGACAGACATGCTCGGCAGAGACGCTCGGGTGAAGTCAAGATCCGGAGGGGTGTGGACGTGACTACCCACCTACGAGCCTTGCTGCTCCGCTCGGGGGCGGCGGCCGTACTGGTGACGGGCGCTCTAGTCGGCACGACAGCCGCACCAGCGTTCGCGGCGGCGAACCTCAACATCAGTGCGAGCAGCGCGACGATCACCGTCGGTGGCGGCGCGGGGTCCTCGACGATCACGGTTCGGAACACCGGCGACGCCCCTCCGAACAACGACGTCAAGTTCAGCGTCGACATCCCGGTCGGTGACCAGGGCATCTCGATGAACACGCCCGGTGGGTGCTCGAACACCTCGACGGGCTTCGAGTGCACGGTCGCGCCGGGCGACCTGCCGGCGGAGGGCTCGAAGAGCTTCACCGTCTCCTTCAGCCCGCCCGCACAGAGCTCGATCCCGGCCGGCCAGTCGCGTGACGTCAACGGGCAGCTCAAGATCCAGGGCGGCGGGAACGGCTCGATCAAGGTGACCCTGAAGGCGGCCGCGGCGACCGCGCCGGCGACGCAGACGGTGACCGAGGTCTCAGGCACGGTCAACGACTCGACCACCGGCAAGGCGCTCAAGGGCGCGACCGTCACCATGGAGGACGGCGCCGGCAAGAGCCGCTCGACGACCACCAACGACGCCGGCGCCTACCGCTGGCTCGGCACCGAGAGCAACCCCATCGCCCCGGGCGGCATCTCGATCTCGGTCACCATGAACGGGTACGACGCCGGGACGAAGAACATCAACGTGCAGGCGGGCAAGGGGAGCACCGGCAACAGGATCGCCCTGGTGCCGATCGGCTCGACGGCCTCCCCGATCGCGCCGCCGTCCATGGAGGAGACCACGCCCGCCGACGCGGACTCGCAGTCGGCCGCGGCACCGGGCGCGCAGAACACGACCAACACGTCCAGCGGGGGCGGCAGCAATTCCTCGTACATCCTGATCGCGCTCGGCGCGCTCCTGGTCATCTTCGGCATCGTCGCGATCGTGCTGCTCCTGCGCCGCCGCGGTGACGACGACGAAGAGGACCTCGAGGAGGAGCCGGCCCCGCGGCGCGGTGGCGGAGGCGCGGCCCAGCGCCCCGGCTACCGCCAGGCCCAGGCCGACCCGACGATGGTCAGCGCGATGGGCGGCTCGCCCACGATGATCAACCGTGGCTCCGCGAACGACGCGACCGCGATCGTGCGCCCGGGCCGCGCCAGCGACTACGACGTGCCGCCGGACCCGTACGGCGCGCCCCTGCCGCGGGCGGGCTCCGGCTACGGTGCCGCGGCCGCCGGTGCTGGCTACGGCGCGGCGAACGGCGGCGGGTACAACGACCAGGACGGCTACGCGCAGGGCGCCCCCTCGGCGGGCTACGGCCCCTCGTCCCGCCCGGCGGTCGACCCCTACAGCCCCGAATACGGCGCGGGCGGCGGCAACGGCTACAACGACCAGGCCGGCTACGGCCCCTCGGGCGGTGGCGGCGGTGGCGGCGGGTACGCGGACTCCACCCAGCGCTGGGAGCCGAGCGCCGGCAACGGCTACGCGGGCGGCCAGGGCGGCGGCTACGGCCCCGGCTCCGGCGGTGCCAACGGCTACGGCGCGGACGGCGGTCAGAACGGCTACGGCGCGGACGGCGGTCAGAACGGCTACGGCGCGGACGACGGCCAGAACGGCTACGGCCCCTCGTCCGGCGGCGGCTACAACGGCAACGGCGCCAACGGGTACGGCGGCGACCAGGGTGGCTACGGCCCCGGCGGTGGCCAGGGTGGCTACGGCCCGTCGGCCGGTAGCGGCCAGGGCGGCTACGGCCCCGGCGGCGGTGGCGACGGCTACCCGAGCGCCGGCGGTGGCTACAGCCCGAGCGCCGGCAACGGCTACAACGGCCAGGCCGACTACGACGGCCCGTACGCCGGCCGCGGCGGCTACGAGCAGCGCGGCGGTTACGAGCCCGCCGCCGGCTACGAGCGCGACGGCTACGAGCGCGTCCCCGAGCCCCCGCGGGCCGGCAACGACAACTACGAGCAGCGCGGCGGCTACGGCGACCCGCAGGGCGCCCCTCGCGGCGGCGCCAACGGCAGCAACGGCGGCAACCGGCGCTCGCTGGACTGGCTCGACGACTGACACACACCCGGCAAACGGCGCCTCTGACACCAGGGGCGCCGTTTTTCGTGCCGGCCGCTGACCGGGGAAGGCGGGCCGTCGCACAGGTCGGCCTCCCCGCGGTCGGCGGGTTATGTGATGTGGGTGGGGAGCGCGACTGCCGACGGCCAGGAGACGCAGGTGGGGTCCAGACCCGCGTCCATGGCGACCACCGACGGTGCCGGCAGGCGCGGGTGCATCACCCGGAGCCAGCGCACCTTGCGCAGCATCTTGACGGTCGGGCCGGGCTCCCGGTGGCGGGGCGTGTGGCCGATCATGCTGCTTCCTCAATGAACCGTGTCACGCAACAGAGTGTGCGCGGCCGGACACGAAGTCGTCAGCATGCGAACGGTTCCGGTCCTGCGCTGGTCAGCTTCCCCCGTTCGGGGGCGAGTAGGGCGTGCCCGGGGTTGAGTAACGCTACTGGTGGCGGTGGCCCATCTCGGCGTGGATCGGCTCGCCGGTGGTGAGTGCCGTCAATGCCAATGACAGGCGGCGGTGCAGGGACGCGCGGATGGTGGCGTCCTCCAGCGGGAGCCACCGGACGCCGGTGAGCTCGTCGGCGGCGGGGCGCAGATCGGTGGCGGGGTCGAGGACGCCGCCGTCGAAGACGAACTGGACCTGGTCGCTCCAGGGGTCGCGGCCGGGCGTCCAGTCGACGACCAGCAGGCGCCCGGTGGGCCGGTCGAGGCCGAGCTCCTCGAGGACCTCGCGGCGGCAGGCGGCGCTCGGCGGCTCGCCCGTCTCCACGATGCCGCCGGGCAGGTCGAGGTACGGCTTGTAGTTGGGCACGACGAAGAGGATCCGGCCGGTGGGGTCCCTGATCAGGGCGCCGGCGGCGACCGTCTTGTGGGCCATCCGCCGGGCGATGCCGGGGTGGAACTCCGCCTCCGGCGGACCTTCGGCGGCGAAGAAGGAAGCGGTCACGGTGTCCATCCAACCAGGGGCGCGCCGCTGCGCCCTCAGAAGACCGCCCGCCGCATGTGGAGGCGGACGGTGGTGCCGGCGGTGCCGGTGCGCATCTCCAGCAGGTCGCAGATCTGCCGGGCGATCCACAGCCCGTGGCCGCGCTCCGAGTGCGGGCCGGCGCGCAGGAAACCCAGGAAGTTGCCGGTGGCGGTGCCGGAGTCGGTGATCTCGCAGATGACCCGGCGGTCGGTCGCCCACATGCGGGCCTCGCCCGTGCCGCCGCCGTGCCGCAGGACGTTGGTGGCGATCTCGTTGACGGCGAGCACGTAGTCGTCGACCCGGTCGTTCGCGACGCCGAGGCGCGGGGCGTGGTCGGCGACGAACTGCCGGACCGGTGCCAGGTCGGGGTGGACCGGGATCCATTCGACACCGGTGGCCGGGCACGGCGTGAGTGGCGTGTTGTGGGCGGCGTAGTAGGAGGCCGGCTCGGCGAAGTCGGCGCTGATCTCGCTGGCGGTGCCGACCGCGAGCCGCGGGTGGGTGCGGCGGGCGTCGTCGACGATGGTGCTGGCGAGGGCGCTGCTGTCGTAGCCGCACATGACCCAGGCGCGGGAGTCGGCGAGCGCGACGTTGACCACCGACTCGTACCGGCCCCACTCCGACGTCTCGAGGTCGTCCCGGCCCGCCCAGACCGGCTCGCCGATGACCCGCAGGACGGCGCTGTCGCCGGCGAGGGCGTCGATGCGGCGGTGGTGGGCGTCGAGGGTGCGCCCGGGGGAGTCGAACCAGCCGGACGGCTCGAGGAAGATGACCCGGTCCGCGGCGGCGTCGAGCCGCTCGTGCAGGAGGCCGGTGTTGCGGGTGGAGGTCACGGCCAGGACGGTGTCGCCGCGGTGCACGCCCTCGACGATGAACGGCACGGCCGCCGCGAGGAACTGCTCGGGCGAGTCGAACAGCAGCGCCTGGTGGATCAGGGTCACGACGTCGCCCCCGTTGTGCTCCGGCGCCGTTCGCGGCGCTTCAGGCCCGTCACGACGCCCGCACCCCCGCGTCCCCGATGGTGAGGCCCGGAGTGGTGTCCCAGCCGACGATGCGCAGCACGTTGCGCAGGGTCGGCGCGAGGTGGCGCACCTCCAGCGCCCGGTCCGGTGGCAGCGCCTCGGCGGCGCGGACCAGGGCGCGGATGCCGGCGACGTCGATGAAGCGCAGCTCGGCGAGGTCGATCACGACGATCGGCTCGGGCCATCCCGCGGTGTGGGCGAGCGCCTCGGCGAACGGCCCGGCGGTCGAGTCGTCGACGGTGCCGATGACGCGCAGGCCGCGGGGTGCGAACGTGGGCACGATGCGGAGCCGGCGGTCGTCGTGCAGCGGGTCGATGGTCATCACCCCGAAGTGCCGGGCGACGAGACCGGAGAAGTCCGCCTTGTCGAAGAGGCGCTCGTCGTACTGGCAGACCGCCGCGACGCCGTCGGAGCCGGTGACGGTCGAGGCGACACCCGACTCGTACTCGTGCAGGCGGACGGTGTCGGGCAGGGCCCAGCTCATCTCGCCGGTGAGGCGCAGCCCCTGGAAGCCCGCGGCGCGGGCGTCCCGGATGGCGTCCCGGATGCCGTCGACGAGGACGCCGGGGTCGAAGCGGTCGTCGGCCGCCGGGCGGACCTCGAGCTGGCCGCGGGCGATCGCGAGGGCCCCGTCGACGCCGCGCGGGTCGAGCCACGCGTCGATGGCGCCCGGCGCGGTCCGGTCCGAGTAGTACAGGACGCGCTCACCACGGACGAGGCCGTCGGCGATGTAGGCGGACACCACCTCGCGCTGCTCCTGGTCGCTCGCGAACGGCAGGCACAGGTGGTCGCCCAGGCGGACGTGCCTGGTGTGTCTGGTCGAGACGCTGTCGTTGATGACATCAACTTACCCATCGACGCCGGAATTGATGTCAGGCGCGGATGCAGCAGCTCGAGCAGACCTTCGGGGTGGGCAGGGTGAAGGCGAGGCAGCAGGTGCGCCGCTTGATGTCGAGGCCGCCCTGATCGCGGGCGCTGAGGTCGACGAGGTCGTCGGCGCCGAGCGCGGCCAGCACGCGGTGGGCGGTGTCGAGGAGGACGTCCGGGGGCGCGACGTGGCCGCGGGAGATCGCGTAGGAGACCCCGGAGGCGACCGAGCCCCACAGCGTCCGCCGGCCCAGGCGGGCCTGCTTGCGCACCTCGTCGAGCATCGGGTCGAGGTGGGCGTCGACGAGCGAGCGCCGCATGACGCCCAGCAGCTCGTCCTCGTCGTCGACGATGAGCAGCCCCGGCGTGTCGGTGGCGACGATGGGGTCGGTGGCGAGGACCGCGGTGACGGGCCGGCGCAGCGCGAGGGTGAGGAAGGGCTGCCGGTCGGAGAACCGGACCAGGACGTGATCCGGCGTCATCAGCGGTACCCGCCGCGAACCGGTGAACCCGATCACAGCCGGCAGGGCCAGCCAGTACGAGTAGCACTTCCAGGCGAGGGCCGCGGCGGCGTGCGGCTGCGCGTCCCAGCGCCGGGCGGCGGCGTCGAGCCACTCCCGGACGCCCTCGGCGGTGAGCAGCTCGCCGGCGGCGCGCCAGCCGGGCGTGTGCGGCGGGACCAGCCCGGTGGACAGCCCTTGGAGTGATTCTTTTCCGTGCCGCAGGCCCATCCGCGCCAGCCCGGCGATCACCGGGGCCAGGGGATCGACGGCCGTCCGGCTGATGAGGGCGGTCACGTTGGGTCGCCGATGGTGCCGGGCGGGCAGGGGGACACACTGCGAGGACGCCGCGGCGCGGCGCTCGTCCTATGCGTGTGTGCGGTGCTCACCACCGTCGGATACCCCCAGACGTGCATGCCAAGCGCACACGATACCGCGATTAGGTAAGCCTAACCACTCCAACATTGTCCGTTATCCGATGTCACTTTGTGTAACTCTGCACAGACTGGCTGCTGATGCCCAAGCGTTGATCAACGCCGATGGGAAGGCGTTGTCAACCCTTTTGTCGGCAAATTGTCCGCTTGACCTGTTCGACAGCCGACCGCGGGGACACTGAATCGGGCAGGGGCCGTCTCCCTGCGGGGCTGGGACGGACATGACTTCGAGCGACTCTCCCGTGCAGCGGGCGTCAGAGGCGTTCGTCGCGGAGTTCGCGCGGTGGCGCATCGACCGCGGCATGTCCAAGAAGCAGCTGGCCGCCGCCATGGGGTTCGACGCCTCCTACGTGAGCCACGTCGAGGCCCGCCGCCACCGCCCCACCGAGGACTTCGCCCGGCGCGCCGAGGCGATCCTGCAGAGCGGCGGCGCCATCTGGCAGCGCTACAAGGAGTACGACGAGCTGCGCGCGACCGCCCGCAGCCGGGTCGGCCTCCCCGGCCGCGACCCGCCGGTGCCCGACCAGTGGCTGCCGCCCGGCACGGGACTGGTCGTCGAGCGGGAGACCGCCCGGCTGTCCTACGTCGACGGCAAATACCGGTGCACGGTCCGCCGTGCGCTGTACAACGCCGGCACCGAGCCGGTCACGCGCTACCTGGTGCGGATCTCCGTGGACCGCTACCCGGACGACCCGGCGCGCTCCAACCGCCATCACCGTGACCACCCCATGTCGTGGGACGAGCTGGCGATGGTCGCGTCGTGCGCCGGCGAGCCCATGGACTGGCGGTCCAAGACCGACCGGGACGCGCTCAAGGAGGCGTGGCTGCTGTTCGAGAACGCGCAGGGCCGCTTCCCCCTGTACCCGGGGCAGCGGACCACCATCGCGTACTCGTGGCACATCAGCGTCGAGAAGTGGGGCCACTGGTTCCAGCGCACCGTCCGCCTGCCCACCCGGCAGCTCACCATCGAGGTCGAGTTCCCGGCGCGGATGCGGCCGGTCGTCTGGGGCGTGCAGACGTCGCTGTCGGCGGAGGAGGTGCCGCTGCGCACCCCCATCACGCAGGAGCTGTCCGTCGACGGGCGGGCGGTCTTCTCGTGGCACACCGAGCAGGCGACCCTGCACGACCGCTACCGGCTGGAGTGGCGCTTCCGGGGCACCCGGCCGGAAGGGGCGGTCGAGCAGCCGGACGACTGGGAGGAGCCCCCTTTCGTGCAGCCGGCCTCGAGTGACGCCATGCGCGCGGCCGGTGTGATCCAACGCGGCGACGCCGGCCTCGACCGGCCGGTGCGGCGGCTGGACCTGCCCGGTGAGTCGGCGCGGGCCGAGGACGTCATCGAGCAGCTGTCCACGGCGCTGGACCGGATCGAGGCGCTGCACCCTTTCGTGAAGGGCGTGGGGCTCGCCGCCCCGCAGCTCGGTTCGGGGCTGGCGGTGGCGGTGATCCGCGCGGCCGACTCTGACACGGAGCAGATCGTGCTGATCAACCCGAGGGTCGTGGCGGAGTCGTCCGACGCCGACGAGCAGTTCGAGGGCTGCCTGTCGTTCTTCGACGTCCGCGGGCTGGTGCGGCGGCCGCTGCGGATCACCGTGGAGAGCGAGCTGCTCGACGGTTCGACGGTGACGACGGTGTACGAGCAGGCGCTGGCCCGCCTGGTCACGCACGAGATCGACCACCTGGACGGGCGGCTCTACGTGGACCGGATGGAGGACGACGCGCCGCTCGTGCCGACGACGGAGTACCGCCAGACGGGCAAGCCCTGGCATTACGCCTGAGTGCCCCGGAAGGGCCGGACGCCCGAGCCCGGGCGTCCGGAAGGGCGGGACGCTACAGCTCGCCCGCCGCGGAGATGTAGGCCGACTCGACGTAGACCGTGATCCAGCGCGCCGGGCGGCGGTCGGCGACCAGGTCCAGCGCGGGATCCAGGTGGAGCGAGTGGTACGCGCGCCGCATCGCGTCGTCGTCCAGCACCTTCGCCTTGCCGTTGACGTGCAGCCCGATCGCGCCGCGGGCGAAGTCCACGAAGAGCAGGCCGACCCGCGGGTCGCGCTCGATGTCGGTGATCGCCTCCGACAGGCCCTCGTCGCCGAACTCGGGCCACGCGATCCGGTTCTCCGAAAGGACCCGCACGAAGCCGGCGCCGCCGGTGACGAACGTGCAGTCGTGGCCGTCCTCCGGCTCGCCCGTCGCCACGAACAGCATCTCCTGGCGGCGGATGAAGAGCTGCATCCGGTCGTCGAGCTCATTGGACACGTCGCGCGAAAGATCGGACACGGTCGGCACGGTGCACCTCCATGGGCGGCTGGCTCTGTCACCAGCCAAACACCGGTGGTGTGCGACGGCCGGACAGTCAGTGCGATTGAGCCGAATGGCCGACCTGTCCAGTGCTTCGTACCGGCGCGTCGAGTGGAAAAGAATCGGTGAACACGGGACGTCGCACACTCAGTGCGATGCGTGTTCTTCCCTGGTGGCGACGCTGGCTGTCCTACGGCACCTACGTTTGACCGCGAAGGGCACCGATGAGCGATCTGTCGCGTTTACTGAAGGAGAGTTGGAGCCTCGTCGAGGAGCAGCAGGACAAGCTCGCCAGCTACTTCTACGCGCGTATGTTCCTGAACCAACCGCAGCTGAGGGACCTCTTCCCGGTCCAGATGGACGTGCAGCGCTCCAGGCTTCTCGGCGCGATCGTGACCGCCGTGCAGACCGTCGACGACCCCGACACGTTCGACGAGTACCTGCGCTCGCTCGGGCGTGACCACCGCAAGTTCCACGTGCGGCCCGAGCACTACGACGTCATCCGCGAGGCGCTGTTGGAGGGCCTGCGCACCTTCGCCGGTGACCAGTGGACCTACGAGTTCGACCAGGCCTGGCGGGACGCCTACGCGGTGATCGCCGAGAAGATGATCGCCGGCGCCGAGGCCGACTCCACGAACCCGCCCTACTGGCACGCCGAGGTGCTTTACCACGAGCGGCGCAACCAGGACATCGCCGTCATCACGTGCCGTCCGCTCCAGCCGCTGGAGTACCGCGCCGGCCAGTACATCAGCGTCGAATGCAAATACCAGCCGCGGCTGTGGCGCGTGTACTCCGCGGCGAACGCGCCGCGCAAGGACGGCTCCATCGACTTCCACGTCCGGGCCGTCGGCGCCGGCTGGGTGTCCTCCGCGCTGGTCCGGAAGGTCCAGCCGGGCGACATGATCCGGCTCGGCGCCCCGATGGGCTCGATGGTCCTGGACCGCCGCTCGACCCGCGACATCGTCTGCGTCGCCGGCGGCACCGGCTTCGCCCCGATCAAGGCGCTGATCGAGGAGATGACCCGGGCCAACCGGACCCGCTGGGTGCACGTGTTCGTCGGCGCCCGCAACCGCGACGACCTGTACGACCTGGCCTGCCTCAACCGGCTCGCCGCCCGCTACCCGTGGCTGTCGGTGGTGGCCGCGACCACCGACGACCCCGACTTCCCCGGGGAGCACGGCAGGATCTCCGACGTGGTCGCCCGCTACGGCCCGTGGAACGACCACGACTTCTTCGTCTCCGGCTCGCCGCAGATGGTGCGTTCGACCCTGCGCACCCTCGCGGAGATGCAGGTCCCCGCAATCCGGATCAAATACGACGCCTTCGGGGATTCGTAACATCGGGAGGGGCGCCGTTCGTGCGGGCGGCGCCCCTGCCGAACTAGAGTTTCGCGCGTGATCGACAAGCGTGCCGTCCGCGTCGAGGTCATCCTGCTGCTCGGCGTGTCGCTCGGCAGGTCCGCGATCCTCTCGATCCTGGCGATCATCGACCGGCTCACCTACGTGAAGCCGCTCTCCGAGCAGACCGCGACGCTCAACCCGTCGATCACCCCGGACCGCCCCTGGCTCGACCTGGCATACCAGCTGGTCTACACGGGTCTGGGCTTCGTCGCGCCGCTGCTCGCGGTGTACCTGCTGCGCCGCGACCACGAGGACTGGCGCCTCGGCGTGCGGCCGGGCTCCGACCTCGGCTACGGCGTGGGTCTCGCCGCCCTGATCGGCCTGCCGGGTCTCGCCCTCGTGTGGGCGGCGCGTGAGCTGGGGATCAGCGCGCAGATCGTGCCCGAGGCGCTCGGCACGCACTGGTGGTCGGTGCCGGTGCTGATCCTGGCCGCCCTGCAGAACGGCGTCCTCGAAGAGATCGTCATGATCGCCTACCTGCTGACCCGCCTGCGCGACCTGGGGTGGAACCCCTGGGTGGCGATCGTGACCAGCGCGGCGATCCGCGGGTCGTACCACCTCTACCAGGGCTTCGGCGGGTTCATCGGCAACTTCGTCATGGGGCTGGTCTTCGGCTGGTTCTACCGGCGGACGAACCGGGTCATGCCGCTCATCGTGGCGCACACGATCCTCGACATCGTGTCGTTCGTGGGGTACGCCCTGCTCAAGGATCATTTGCGGTTCCTGAGATAGGGCAAATTGCCACAATTAGTCTGGCTTGTGTGGGCCGAATCCTTCTCGTCATCACCCTCGTCGCGTCATCCGTCTTCGCGCTGCCGGTGGCGGTCTCCGGCAAGGCGGCGAGCTCGGCGCTCTACATCGTGCAGCTGGAGGGCGACCCGGCCGGGCGCCAGGAGAGCGCCCGCGGCGCGATCCGGGCCGGCCGCGCGGACGTCCTGCGCCGCGCCGGGATCCGCAGGACGGTCACGGTGTACGAGTCGGCCTTCAACGGTTTCGCCGCCGCGCTCACCCCCGAGCAGAAGGCCCGCGTGGAGCGGACCCCCGGCGTGCGCCACGTCTGGCCCAACGAGCGGCGCACCGTCGACACGATCTCCACCACCGGCTTCCTCGGCCTGGACGGCCCCGCCGGGGCGTGGGCCAAGCACTTCGGCGACCCGTCCCGCGCCGGCGAGGGCATGATCATCGGCGTCATCGACACGGGCTTCTGGCCGGAGAGCCCCAGCCTCGCCCCGCTCCCCGAGCCCCGCCCCGATCAGGCCGTCATCGACAAGAAGTGGGCCAGGGGCGGCACCGACAAGTGCGACGAGGGCACCGGCACCGCCCAGCAGAGGATCACCTGCAACAACAAGGTCATCGGTGCCCGCTTCTACGACGGCGGCGGCTTCGGCGGCTGGGAGTCGGAGTTCCACTCCCCGCGCGACTACGACGGCCACGGCACCCACACCGCGACCACCGCCGCCGGCCTGCCCGACGTCCCCGCCACCATCAACGGCGACCCCGTCGGCACCATCTCCGGCATGGCGCCCGCCGCCCGCATCGCCGTCTACAAGGCCCTGTGGCGGCAGTCCGACGGCGAGGGCTCCGGCGGCACCGTCGACCTGCTCGACGCGGTCGACGACGCGGTCAGCGACGGCGTCGACGTCATCAACTACTCCGTCTCCGGCTCCGAGTCGCTCATCGTCGACCCGGTCGAGCTCGCCTTCTACAACGCGGCCGCGGCCGGCGTCTTCGTCGCCACGTCCGCCGGCAACAGCGGCCCCGACGAGTCCACCGTCGCGCACAACGCGCCCTGGGTGACCACCGTCGCCGCCAGCTCCCACGACCGCGGCGCCGACAAGTCCGTGACCCTCGGCGACGGCAAGACCTACACCGGCGCCGGCCAGGGCCCCGCCGTGCCGTCCGCGCCGCTCGTCGACTCCGTGAAGGCCGGCCTCAAGACCGCCGACGCGGAGAAGGTCGAGCTCTGCGACCCCGGCACCCTCGACCCGGCACTGGTCAAGGGCAAGATCGTGCTCTGCAAGCGGGGCGTCAACCCGCGCACCGACAAGAGCATCGCCGTCCGCGACGCCGGCGGGGTCGGCATGGTCCTCTACAACCCGAGCGAGAACTCGCTCAACGCCGACTACCACGTCATCCCCACCGTCCACGTCGACCACGTCGCCGGGGCGGCGATCAAGGCGTACCTGGCGACCCCGAACCCGACCGCCTCCCTCTCGGCCGTGTCGATGGTGGTGCCGCGGGCGCCCGCCATGGCCGCCTTCTCCTCCGCCGGCCCGGCCCTCGCCGGCGGCGGCGACCTGATCAAGCCCGACATCACCGCACCGGGCGTCGACATCGTCGCCGGCGTGTCCCCGGCCGGCCATCACGGCAACCTGTTCGACGGCGAGTCCGGCACCTCGATGTCCAGCCCGCACATCGCCGGCATCGCCGCCCTGATCCGCGCCGAACACCCGGGCTGGTCGCCGTCGGCCGTCCAGTCGGCGCTCATGACCACCGCCGGCGTCCACGACAACACCGACGGCATGATCCAGCGGGCCGGGAAGATCGCGAGCCCGCTCGACTACGGCTCCGGCCACGTCCGCCCTTCGCAGGCCTTCGACCCCGGCCTGGTCTACGAGTCGGGCCCGCAGGACTGGGCCCGGTACGGGTGCGCCATCGGCCAGCTGCAGCTCGTCAGCGACTGGTGCCCGACCGTCGGCAGCGCCGACCCCAGCGACCTCAACTACCCGTCGATCGCGGTCGCCTCGCTGGCCGGGACGCAGACCGTCGTCCGCACCGTCACCAACGTCTCCACCCAGCCGAGCGTCTACGTCGCCTCCGTCACCACGCCGCAGGGGCTCGCCGTCACCGTCACGCCGAGCACCCTGACCGTCGCACCCGGCGAGTCCGCCACCTTCAAGGTCACCATCCGGCGCACCGACGCCGCGTACCGCGTCTGGACCTTCGGCTCCCTCACCTGGACCGACCTGCGCGGCCACACCGTGCGCAGCCCCATCGGCGCCCGGCCCGTCGCGCTCGCCGGCCCGGGCGAGGTCACCGGCTCCGGCGCCGCCGGCACCGCCGCGATCGAGCTCACCGCCGGGTACAGCGGCAACGTCACCACCAAGCTCTTCAGCCTCACCGCGTCGGCCGTCCACCAGCAGAACCTCGTCGGCAGCACGGCCGCCTTCGTGCCCACGGCGCCCGCCACCGGCCCGGCCGTCTTCAAGTTCACCGTCACCGTGCCGCCCGGCGCCGAGTTCGGCCGCCTGGCCACGTTCTCCGCCGACCACGTCCCCGGCACCGACGTCGACCTCTACCTCTATCAGGACGGGCAGCTCGTGGACCGCAGCGACGGCACCACCGCCGACGAGGAGATCCCGCTCACGTCCATGGGGGTGTTCGAGGTGTACGTGGTGCGCTTCGCCGCGCCACCCGACGCCGACAGCCGGCCGGTCGTGGCGCACACGTTCCTCGTCGGTGGCGACCCGGCCGGCAACCTCACGGTCACACCGCCGGTGGCCGCGGTCCAGCCCGGCCGGCCGGTGACCTTCACCGCCGCCTGGCACGACCTCGACCCCGCGAAGCGCTACCTGGGCATGGTCGAGTTCGGCGACGGCACCGCGGCCCGGGCCTGGACCACGATCGCGGTCGGCCCGGACGCCTTGCCGCCCGCTCCGGCGCCTGGCGCGTCGCCTGGTGTGTCGCCGTCGGGTTCCAGGGCCGCCCGGCCGTCGCCGTCGGCTTCGGTTTCCAGGCCGGCGCGGCCGTCGCCGTCCGTTTCGGTTTCCGGGCCTGTTCGGCCGCCGTCCGCGTCGCGGTCTGCTTCGGGGGTGTCGCCGTGGGTCACCCCGCGGTGACGCCTACCGCCCGTCGGGGGTGGGGACCGGCTTGCGCCGGTAGTAGCGGGTGGCGCGCATGGCGATCGCCTCGGTCGACCTGACCGCGGCGACCGCCCCGATCACCGGCCCGATCCCGGGCACCGCGTGCCGGGCGATCCTGACCCCGGCGGCCTGCAGCAGCCCGCCGCCGAGCGTCCGGCCGAGCGGGCCCGCCAGCCTGGCGACCCCCACCCCGGGCCCGGCCCGCCGCGACCGCTGCGCCTGCTCCGCGGCCATGATGGCGGCCTCGGCGGTGGCGACCTCCGCGTACACCCGCTGCAGGACGAGCAGCTCGGCCGCCCGCGCCCGGTCGAGCGGATCGTGCCCGTGCGCGGCGGCCAGGTGCAGGACGAGCTTGGCGTGCAGCCAGTTGACCCCGGCCGCCTCGACCACCAGCCCCAGCGACCCGGCCGCCCCCGCCGCGATCCCCAGCCTCCTGGCCCGCCGCACGAACTCCCGCGTCACCGCCCGCCCGATCGCGTCACCGTCGACGCCGGGGTAGTTCGCCGCATACCAGGCGGCCCGCTCCCGCGCCGCCTCCCCGAGCCGCGCGACCGCGGCGAGGGCGAGCAGCTCCGGCAGGTACGCGGGATTGATCCCCCGCCCGCCCGGCTCCGTCTCCCTTGTGGTCTCCGGGACCCCGAGGTCGGTCGGATCGGCCTCGACCACCTCCACCCGCCTCTCGACGAGCGTCACCTCGTCCACCACCGGCGCCGCCTCGGCTGCTTCGGCTTGCTCGGCTGCTTCGGTTTCCCTGGGTGCCTCGGCTGCCTTGGGTGCGTCGGTTGCCTCGGGTGCAGCGGGTGCCTCGGGTGCTGGCTCGGGTGCTGCGGGCGCCTCGGGCGATTTGGGTGCCGGGAAGAGGACCTCTTGGGTCGAGGTCGCCTTCACCGCCGCCTTCTTCACGGCAGCCTTCTTGACGGGAGCCTTCTTCACGGGCGTGGTCTCCGGCGTCGGCTCGATCGCCGCCTTGGACTCGACCTCCACTTTGGGCGCTGCCTTCTTCGCCGGTGCCTTCTTGGCCACGGCCTTCTTGGCCGCCTTCTTCGCCGGTGCCGCTGCCTCCGGGGGCGTCACCTGGGCAGGCTCGGTGGCGGGCACCAGCTGCTCGGACGTCCGCGCCGCAGGCACCGTCTTCGCCGCGACCTTCGCGGGTGCCGCCTTCTTGGCGGTGGCCTTCGCGGGCGCGGTCTTCGCCGGTGTGGCCTTCGTCACTGGTGGCGGCGGCTCGGGAGGGCTCGCCTGCTTGACCGTCGGGGGAGCGGCGGCCGGCCTCGGCTGCTTCGTGGGCCCGGTCACGGGCGTGGGAGAAGCCGCCGGTCTCGGCTGCGGCCCGGCGGCCGGCGGGGGAGCGGCCGCCGGCCTCGGCTGCTGCGCAGGTCCGGCCACCGGTGGCGGGGCGAACGGGGTCACCGGCTTCGCCGCCGGGCGCGCCACGCGGGGCTGCGGGGCCGTCTGTCGCGGCGCCTCCACAACGGGCGGCGGCGGGGCGCCGAACGGCGTGGTCGCCGGACGCGGGGAAGCCGCCGCCGGCGGGGTCTCCGGGACGGACTCCTGCGGCGGCGGCTCGAACCGCAGGGAGGTGTCGCCGAGAACCTGTGGGCGGCGGGGTGGCTCGTTGGAAGTCGGAGGCTCGGTGGACTTCGGTTCCTCTCCCATTCGCAAGAGCGTAATGCGCCAACGCCGATGGCACCCGCCGTGCGACCAGGCAAACGTCCTCCGGTGGACGATGTGACGCAAACCACGCAGCCCGGTCCGACGCGCCGGGGGGTCACCCGCTTTGCCCGGTCCTTCACCGGCCCTGTATCCTCGGACGGCGGCTCCTGGCGACAGGGGTTGTTGGAGGCTTCGCCTAGTTCGGTCTATGGCGCCGCACTGCTAATGCGGTTTGGGTCTTAAAGCCCATCCCGGGTTCGAATCCCGGAGCCTCCGCGCAAAACCGGTAAAACCTGGTGTGTACACTAGGCAGGCACCAAGCGCCCGTAGCTCAACGGATAGAGCATCTGACTACGGATCAGAAGGTTAGGGGTTCGAGTCCCTTCGGGCGCGCTTGATCGACAGGGCCTGAGCTGCAGAGATGCGGTTCGGGCCCTTCATCGTTCCGTCCCCTGTGGACGGTGGGCGCCGCACGGGTGTCATCGCCTTCCGTGACGCTTCGCGCCGCCATGAGCTTCACCTGCGGCGCCTGCGCGGGCGAGACGCCGGCTGTCCCGAGGGTGTCTGCTTTCGCCAGTTGGGCGGTTCTTCGCAGCCTTCTCCTTGATCCGCTCGCGGTGTGCCGGGCGGCGGCCAGGACCAGGGCGACAGTGGCGTCGGCGCAGCGCCGGTGGGTGAGCGGTAGCAGCTGGGCTGCGGCGGGAACATGTGCGCGACACCGACGCGGTGGCGATCGCCCCGCTGGTAGGGCGAAGGTGAACGCCAACGCGTCGGCGTCGGGCCCGATCGTGAGAGACGCTGGCGCCGGGCGGCACCGGGCTTCGTCACCCGGACGGGGTGGCCTCCCGGGATGCCGGAGAACCGGCGGCGAGTTGCTCGGCGTACCGGTCGCCGAGGGCGCGCAACTCCGTCCGCAGGTCATCGGGGTCCCGTTCGTCGATGAGCCGGCAGATCTCGATGAGCGGGCCGAACTCCAGCGCCGGCTGGGACACTCCGGTGAATTCCTGCGTGATGCCCGGCCGATCGCCGTCGGTCGGCCAAGGTGCTGCGGTGACATTGCCGGTCATCTGATGCAGCGACCGTACGCGGAGGATGAAGCTTTCCCAGGCCGACAGCATCTTGATCCGGAGCAGTCCTTGCAGGTCGTCGCGCAGCGTTCGAAGGTCGCTCCAGGCGGAGTCGTAGGCGTCGATCAGCAGGTCGGCCCGCCGTGACCTCAACGAGTACGTCAGCCGCAACCGCCACAGCTTTCGCCGGGCACTCGCGACGTCGTCGGCGACGGGGTCGTCGGCGAGGATCTTCACGGCCATCGTGCCCACCGCCAGCAGCACGATGAGCGCCACCACGGCGCCGAGAGGATACTTGTCCGGGGGCGTCGGGTATTCCGCCCGCAGTGCTGACCACCAGGCGATGACCGCGAGCAGGAATGCCACGAAGCCGACCGGGAGCAGCCACCATGCCAGTCGCAGGAGTCCCCGGTGCACGGCGCCCAGTCCGCGCCGCAGCCGGGCGATCCATGAGGCGTTCTGCAGCGGCTCCGGACGTAGGAATGCTGCCGAACGCCATGCGTGCAGCGGGCGGAGCAGCATCTCGGCGGAGGCCGCGATCACCACTGCAAGCACAAGCCCAGGCAACACAGCGACAGCCGTCTCGATGATCATCGTCAGCCGGTGCTGACCGCCGTCGGTGGCGTCGCCGGTCTGTGAGGTGAGATACCGGAAAACCTGGCTGAAGTACCAGACGTCGAACAGGCCGATGCCGAGGACCACCGGCCAGCGCAGCCAGCGCAGCCACGCCGGCCGCCGCCGGCCTTCTGTCGCTGCCCGGTCCAGCGCTCGCTCAAGGTCAGCCGCCGCTCGGCCGACCTGTTGCTCGCCGATCGAGACACGCATCCGGTTGAGGTGCCGGCGGGCGCGGCCGTACTTCGTCACAGCGGCATGGCGGCGCTCGATGAGCCGAGGGTCTGACCGCACGGTCTCGTACCCGTTGCGTACCGCCCCGAGCAGTGCCCGCATCTCCGGGGCATTGACCTCGTCGGCGTCGCGTGGGCCGTGCTCTCGCTCACGCGCGATCAATTCGCGCATTCCGCAGACACAGCCGGACGAGCACTGTCCGAACGGCTCGGGCACCGCGAGAGGGGAAACGTCGCTCATCAATGCTCCGAACTCAGGAATAGACGATGATTTCGACACGGCGGTTGCAGGCCATGCCCGCCCGGTCGGGCTGACCGTTGGTGAACTCGGGGCACGCCGGCCGCGTCGACGCATAGCCCTTCGGCTCGATGTTGTGGAACGACCGGGAGAGCAACTCGCCGGCGACCGTGTCGGCCCGCTGCCTGGACAGGGTCCGGTTGTGCTCGGGTGTCCCGGTGGAGTCGGTGTGGCCGGCGACCTCGATGCGGCTGTATTTCAGCGCCCCGAGGAGTTTGAACACCTCGTCCAGCGCGTCCTGCGACCGTCCGGTGGCCAAGGTGTAGGAGTCGGTGTCGAACAGGAGCGATGCCGGCACCGTCAGGACGGTCGGGTTGCCGGGTGTGTTGATGATCTTCGGCATGGTCACGTCCTCGTCGGAGAGGAGTGCGGCGTTGTCGTCGGCAACGCTGTCCGGCTTGGCCGACTGCGGCTCGGAGCAGTTCGCGCCGGTGGCGTCGCACAGTGCCTTCCACAGGGTGACGAGCCAGGTCCGTTGCGGTGTCTTGATGTCCGACCAGCCCTCCGCGGCGTTGCCGATGCCGAGGAAGTGCACGGTGAAGTCCTTGCCGAGCTTGGGCAGCTCCGGTTCGCAGGCGGACACCATCGCGGGTATGGCGCTCAGGTCGCCGATGTCCGCACCCCGCAGATCCGCGCATCCGGTGTTGCTCAGCCCGTCGGTCGCGATGTACAGCGACTTGGCGCCGGGTCGGTCCTTCACGTAGACAGCGCCCTCGGCCAGGGCACGCAGAACGTCCGTCTGCGGCTTGGTCGGTGGCGATTTGATGGCATCGGCCATGTCGCCGATCAGGCAGCTGCGGGCGTCGTCCAGGTCGTTCTGGGTGCGCGCCGCGTCGTTGCTCCGGCCGGGCGTCACCTTCTGGAACTTCCAGTCGACCGCTCCGCCGAACAGGCCCATCGCCACCAGATCCGTCCCGTTCGTGGGCACATGCGCGCCCAGTTTGGCCAGCCAGTCCTGGCGGTGATCCGAGTTCGGCCGGGTGAAGCTCGACGCGGACTTGTCGGCGAGCAACACGGTGGATCCGGAGATCTTCACACCGTCGGCGGGCGCCTTCAGGATGGTCCCGCATCGTTCTGCGCTGGGCCGTTTGGCGGCGTCCTGGGCGGTGCTGCCTTCGCCGAGCAGGTCCTTCTTGGAGCAGGCACCGCCGACCACGGCGATGGTCAGCAGGATCGCAATCTTCCGTCGCATCAGGAGGTCGCCTTCGAGTCGAAATTCGAGTTGCTGCCCGCAGGAGGGGAGGCGATGCCGAGAATCTCGTAGGTCTTGCTCAAGGCGCTGTCGGTGGCGAGCGCGAACTCCAACAGATCCATCCGATCGGCTCCGGCGGCGACCGCGGCGACCGCGTCCACCAGCTTCGCGGCTTCGTCCTTGCGGTCATCGCGCAACTTGAACAGCAGTGGAGCGACCTGCGCCGGTTGCTGGGCCATGGCCATCGCGTACGGCGTGACCCACTGGGGCAGCCCGTCATTGATGAATTTGCTCCACACCTCGCGGAGTTCGCCGAGGCGATGAGCGGACTGCTCGCTCTGCTCATATCTCGATTCGAACTTCACCTGCTCCGCCAGGGCGAGCCTCTGCAGCTCTCGTACCTCTGCCGGCATGTCGACCCGGACCCGCGCGCTGCAGCTGAGATACACGCCGTCCTCGTCGGGCACGCCGGCCAACGCCGCTTCCACCGCCTGCTGGATCGCACGGGAAACGGGTGGCTCGGCCGCACCGGGCCGGAACGGAGGGAAGTCGCGGGCGATCGGGCGCGCCGATGTCATGAGTTCGGCGGTGAGGTCGGGCAGTCGCGCGTCGAGTTTGGCGTCGAGCCGAGCGGGGGCGGCCACACCGGTGGCGCAGAAGCAGAGATCGACAGTGATGGAGAAGTCGTACGAGTCGCCTTTCGCGGGCGTCGTGAACGTCACGCTTCTGACGCGGTTGACGGTCTGCGTCGCCGGGAGGTCAATCGGGGGGACCCCCGTCGATGTGTTGGGCGGCTCGCCGATCAGATTGCGCAGAACTCGGCCAATCCAGCGCCTCACCCGGCCGCGCCGGGGCCTGGAGGGGTCGATGTGCGATGACACGCCGGTCATGGCGTCTCCTCCTGATTGGGGGACAGCGATGAGGAACGGGCAACCTGCCGCTTTGCTTTGCGAAAAGCCCAGATGCGTTGGTGGAAATCGAGGTTGTCGGCCAGGGCTGAGCTACTGGCTCGGATATCGGCGAGGAGCTTTTCGGTCAGTGCGGCGGACTCCGCGGCGGCCGGGTCTCCGCGGAGCTCGTCAGCTTGATCACACCAGCGCCGCAGCGCTTCCCAGGGCGCCTCGTCCCGCTGCCCGGCGTCCAGAGCGTTGCGCCACAGGGCCAGCACCGCGTCGTAGAGGTCGTCCTGGACACTGGTCAGCTCGATGAGCAGCGGCCACCGGCTGGCACCTTCTTTGCGGGCCAGCTCGAGCAGTGACCTCGCCGCCGCCTTCCGCCAGCGCCAGTGGGGCAGCCCGGCCCACCTGGCGAGGGCCTGGATGACCTTCTCCTGGGCACCCGCGGCGAAGACGTCCAGCAGCGCCCGCTGGACGATATTGGCCAGCTCACGCTCCACGTGATCGATGGAGGCGTCGCGCCGGCCGTCCCACCGGCGAACCCGGCCGCCGACGATCTCCTCCATCCGGGCCAGCGCCTCGTCCGGATCCTTCGCCCCGAGAAATGTCCCGTAGGCGGCCATCGCGGCCGCCAGGAGCCGGACGTTGTTGCTGTGTGCCCAGCCTTGCACCAGACCCCGGACACGTCGCGCGAACCGGCCCTCCGCAGCGACCGCCAACGCTTCCAGCGCGACCGCGGCCGACTGCCGGGTGCGAAATCCACCGTTGAGCGCCCAGACGTGAATGACCTCACGGACCACGACGTCGAAGTCGTAGCACGCGAGCTGCGCGGCGGCTTGCGCGGCCTTGACCCTGACCCGCTTGATCGGATGCGCACCGAGCCCGCACAACCAGTCGAGCAGTACGTCACGCTCGCCAACGTGATCCTGCCAGATGACTTCCAGCAGGGGGATGGCCAGCCTCGGATGTGCCAGCCGGAAGATCTGCCCGGCGCCACTGTCAGCCTGGTCTCCTACCAGATCGACGCAGGCCGACCAGTATCTCGGCCCGTTGAACCAGTCGACCTTCGGCACTTCCGTCTGGATGCCGTTCGGGACGTGCAGTTCGGCCAGCCGCTTCGCTTCACGCACCACGGTTCCCGCGGACAGGTCGTACATCACCGCCGTGGCCACCAGCAGGATGCGGTGCCACAGTTCGCCCTCGTTGAGCTCCTGTTGCGCCAGGCTGAGTTTGGCCGTGGGCTCGCCTTTCAGCAGTTCCTGGTCCGGCAGACCGCTGGCCATGTCTGCCAGAACGTCCGCGGCGAGCATTGCGGCGTCCCGTGGGACCCTGCAGCGCTGCAGCGCCATGCGTACATCTGGAAGCGCACATAACGCGTCGACACGGGACGGCGGTCGGCTTGCGAGGTGCTTCTTGAAGATCGCGTCCAGCGGCGGTGGCGTGTAGGGCACCAACCAATCCGCTTTGAGTGCGGCAGATCCCTTGGGTTCGTTGACGCTTACGAGGATCAGCACGCTGTGCCGCTGCTCAAGGTCGGCGCCGATGGACCCGAACCAGGCGATGTCGGGTGCCGCGACGCTCTCCGGCAGCACGAGGATGAACGCCTTGCCCTCGGGCAGCGCCGATCCGTCGATACTCGAGATGTCGTCGGTCGCGAGGATGTGCACATTGCCCCGCGCGGTCTGACCCACGCGTTCCAGGTGACGGGCCGCCGTTGCGATCGCGGCCGTGGTGCGGCCGGAACCGGACGGCCCGACCAGGCACTGCACGGGTGAGACACGCAGAGCGTCGAGCAGCCGCTGCGCGCAGGAGGGCTGGACGTATGCGGTGACCAGCTTGCTGAGCACATGCCCTGGCACCTCGCCGGAGCGGGGAACCACGGAGTTCTCGCCACCGAAGATGCTGATCTGTTCCGCCTGGAACAGTCGTGCCCGGTCACCGGTCATCATGCTCAGATTGCGAATGCCGTGTTGCCGGTCGGCCTGCGCAGCTCGGTCGTCGGTGCTGTCCTCATCCGGCTCGGGGTCGGCGTCCTCCAGCTTGTTCGGTGCGGAATCCGCCTCCGTGGATCCGTCGGGCTGAGCCTTTTCAGCGCTCTCTTCGGACGAGCCGAACTGCGTGGCAAATGAGGTGGAGTCACCCTCGCTGAGGTCGACGTCCGGTGTGGATACGACGTCCTCGGGCTCCGGCGACTCGGCCTCGTCCGGAGCCTCGCTCACGTGTTATCAGACCCTTCGTTGTATGTAATGTGTTGCGCGACGAAGGACCTGGCGTGTTCACCCGTCTGGTAGACGTTCGTGCCGGTGAAACTTGGCGCGGCCTGGGCGGCCGCGTCGCCGGTTGCTGCGTGAGCGACGGTTTCCGCACCTTCGAGATTCAGTGTCTCGTCGTCCTTCTTGATTTGCCGATGCATTTCCTTGGTCTCCTCGTCCGGGCTGCTTCCGTGCTTTTCGGAGAGCACGTCCTCAAGCTTTACGTACACCATGATCGCTTCCTTCTTCTGGCCTGATCGGAAATGAGCGAGCATGCGCAGGCGGGCCAGTTCCTGGTCGTCGGAGCCGTAATCGTCGGCAGCGAGCAACGCCAACTCGGGGAGTAGTCGCCGGTGTTGCCCACAGCGCATCTCTGCGTCCAGGCAGAGCATGAGCGTCGCCCGGTAGTCCAGCTGCATGGCACGGATTCGGCCTTGTAACTGGCGTTCTTCACGCTCCAGCGGCGTGCCGCCGAGCAGGCCGGCGGGACTGCCCCATTCGGCCAGCGCCAAGCGGCCGAGTCGGGCCGCCTCGTCTGCACGGCGATCGATCAAAGCCACTTCGGCGCGGGCCCGCAAGGCCCGGAAACGGTGGTAGTCGACCTGATGAGCCGCGACCTTGAGTTCGTAGCCGATGTTGTGTGAGGTGGCGAGGACCGCTGCGCCGTCCACGCCCGCCTTGGTGAACGCGGCGCGGATTCGGTTGACGTAGTTGTAGACCAGTTCCGCCGGGTTCTCGGGAACTTCTTCCTCCGGCCATAGCCGCTCAATGATCTGCGGCTTCTCGACGAGCCGCCGCTCGATTGCCAGGTTCGCGAGCAGTAGTCGCTGTTTACGGTCGCCGAGATTCACCTCGGAGTCGTTGACGAACAGCTTTATCTTGCCGAGCACTCTGACATCGACATGCATACAGAACGCCTCCAGATCTCATGTGGAGAGTCGCGGAGAAGAGTTACAGATTTCCCCAGGAGATTCGACCTCGGCGACAGGCGCCATCACAGAAAGAGCGCAAGAAAGAGGTCGAAAAATGTTCGATGAGCAGGCATCAACGCCGCAGTTCCGGACCGCCTGCGAGGGCGCGGGCACCTGTGTGGAGGTTGCGACGCTGGCCAACCAGGTCCTGGTGCGTGACTCGAAGGACCCGAACGGGGCCGTGCTGGCATTCACGGTGAGCGAGTGGAGCGATTTCGTCGCCGGCGTGAAGCGCGGCGTGTTCGACATCGCGTGATCAGGATGGGTGCCGGGGCGGCCCCCTCAGTCCGCCCCGGCTCCCGGCCTGCGGGTTCCCGTTCACTGAACCGCCTGCATCTCCGCGATCAGGTCGTGCAGCAGGCGACGCGCATCGTCCCCATACACGGCGCGGCGACTCAGCGATGCCCAACGGCGTCGATACGCGTCGACATCCGGCTCATGCCGGACCTGGAGATTGCCATGGATCATCTCGACGTTGACGAGATCGTCGAGCTCGTCGTCAGTCGACTCGTAAACGGTGAACGCGTGTGAGTAGGGCACCACCGCTTGGGTCGCGTATGGCAGCAAGCCGATGGTGAGGTTGCTCAGCGTGCTCAGCGTGCTGATCCGGTCCAGCTGTGCGGCGAGCAGCATCGGCGGCCCCGGCCGCCAGCGCAGCGCGCCCTCGGTGATGAGGAACAGGAAAGTCCGTGTGTCGTCGAAGAGCAGCAACTGCCGGTCGAGCCGGGCGGCGATGACTTCGGCAAGATCGTCAGGTCCGTACGGCACCTCCTCGAACGACTCGAAGACACGCCGGGCGTAATCGGCCGTCTGCAGGAGACCGGGGACGACCGAAGGTTGGAACGTCAGGATTCTGGCCGCCCCTCGCTCCGTCTCCTCGATCTCGCCCTGGATGTGGCCCTGGGCGGACAGCTCGCTTCGCCATCGTTGGATGCTGCCGTGGGCGGCGTCGGTGAGTGCGAGGAGCAGTTCGCTCAGGTCGTCCGGCGCACCAACCGCATCCACCCAGGCCTGGACCTCAGGCATTGACGGGACGGAAACGCCGGCTTCGATGCGGGAGATCTTCGATTGGCTCATCCCGATTTTCCTGCCGAGGTCACGACCCGACAGGCCAGACCGGGTGCGGGCATGCTTCAGCTCCTCGGCGAGGCGCCGTCGGCGCTCGTCCAGGGACCAGGCGGAACCACGCTCTGTCACCAATTCTCCAAAGATCGAACGACGGGGCCTCGCCAGCATCCCTTGATGCGCGGCGATTCGTCGATCATGAATCAAGCAGGAGGTCGATTCACAGTGAACCATTTTGATGCAAGCTGTCAAGAGGGCTTCTCGCCGCCGACGATGATCACGTGGCGAGTGTCGGGCGCCAGGTCCGGGCCGTTCGGCCCCGTTCCGCCCGGCGGCGAGGTCATGATCCAGGCCGGTGAGGTGTTCGGGCGCGAGATTCTCGTCATTCAGGCGCGCAACGCACACGTGACGACGCACCCGGTGTGTGGCCTCGCGGATCATGAAAACGCCACCCCGCGCGCCGAGGTGGAGACCCCGGCGCCACGCCGTGGCGGACGGGTAGCTGTGGTCACCGCGCTCATCGGCGCCGTCGGGGTGATCGTCGCCGCATTGGTGGCGGGGGTGTTCACCGTCTGGCACGGCTGATGGTGCGCCGCCGGCCTTGGCGAGGGGTGACCCCGCGCAAAGGCCGGCGGCCCGCGTCACCTTGACTTCGCTACATAGGCGTGGATGCACTTCCTCAGCTTCACTGAACATCACGAAAGTAAGGTTCGGCCGTTCCGGCGCAAGCGATGGGCGTCACGACAGCAATACCGGGCCGAACCCGGTTGATCGGCCGCCGTCCGTAGTCCGTCCGAGTCCACTCGTTGACCACTCGCCGACGAAGTATTCGGCTGGTCCTCCTGGCAGTGCAGCAACATGGACTTGACATCGGTGTGCGTCGTCGATTGACGGAGGTCGGCACCTGATGGTCGAGCTTCACCGCTGAATCCGACGGATACGCACTGAACTTGGATAGCCGGACTCCCGGCCTAATGAGAGCATTCACAGCACGATTGGTCGGGAGCACACTCGTGCCGATATCAGATGCATTGCGTTCGGTAGATCCGCGTACCGCATCGCCGGGGCGTCTCCGTGTGTGCGGGGTCAGTCGCCGCCGGACATGGAGGCGCCCATGCCGTTGCCGGTGGTCAGGAACGAGGTCGGGGGCAGGGAGCCGTCGAGCGGGCGAGGGGACTGGGCGGTGACCGGGTCCGTGGTGCGGAACATCGACCTCGTCCAGGTGCCCTCGTCCCAGGTGTTGCGGCTGGACTGCACGGCGGCGTTGGCGCGGACCGCGGTCTCGTTGTCGATCGACACGGAGCTGCGCAGGGTCGCCGGGGCGTCGGTCACGGCGAAGCCGGTGGCGCCGTTGCGGAAGGCGGTGTTGTTGGTGAGCTGCAGGGCCGCGCGGTTGCCGCTGTCGGTGAAGCCGTGATGGACGTTGTCCCAGGCGGCGTTGTGCCGCAGCCGGTGCGCGGCCGCGGCGGGCGGGCTGCCGCCACCGAGCGTGAAGCCGTTGCCGTTGCTCTGCCAGTCGCGCACGCCCCAGCGGTTGACGCCGTTGCCGAAGGCCCAGTTGTACTCCAGCGTCACCGGGCTGCGGAAGTCGCCGAGGTCGAAGCCGTCGTCGGCGTTGTCGAAGGCGCGGCAGCCACGGATGAGGTTGCCGTCGCCGTCGCCGAACTTCACGCCCAGTCCGATGCCGGTCTGGCCCTGGTCGGCGGGGTTGCGGTTGCGGTAGAAGTCGCTGTCCAGGACCTGGTTGCCGACGGTGCCGTCGTCGCGCAGGGTGAGGCCCGACTCCACGTTGTCGTGGACGGACAGGCGGCGGAAGACGTCGTGCTTGCAGGAGAGGCAGACGTACGCGTGGCTGCGGGAGCCCTTGATCTCCAGGCCCTGCACGGTCCAGTGGTCCGCCCGCTGGGTGATCGCCCACTTGTCGGCGGGGATGCGCGAGGCGTCGATCACGGGTGCCTCGTCGCGGTAGTTGGTGAGCGTGATCCGCTGCTCGGCGGTGCCGCTGGTCGTGATGGTGACCGGGTCGGCGGGCCGGTAGGTGCCGCCCCGCAGCGTGATGGTCTGGCCGGGCCGCACCAGCGCGACCGCCGCCGAGAGCGTCGCCAGGGGCCGGTCGATCGAGCCGTCCCCGGTGTCCGCGCCGGTCGGTGACACGAAGATCTCGCCGGTGGTCCGGGCCGGCGGGGCCGCGGAAGAGGCGGCCGGCGGCGCCGGGGAGGCGGCCGAGGGGGCGGCGGGTGCCTGCGGCGCGGACACGGCCGGCGCCTCGCGCCCATCCGGCGTCTCGTACACCGCGTACGCGAAGCCGCCGCCCGCCACCACGGCCACGGTCGCGACCGCGGCCGCCTTGTGCTGGAACAGCTGCTGCAGGGAGCCGAGCAGGGACGTGCCGGGCAGCGCCGCCTTCGTGAACACGGCCGGCACGGCGACCGCGCCGATCCCGTGCAGCAGCCGCTCCGGCGGGATGAGCCCGTGCCGGTGGCCGCCGCAGCCGGTGCACTCGCGGACGTGCCGGGACAGCCGCTTGCGCCACAGCGGCCGGGCCACCCCGTTCCAGCCGTCGACGACGGTCGCGAGGCCCCCGCAGCGCGGGCTCGCCGCGAGGGCCCGGACGATCGCGCGGGCCGTCTCGAGCTGCGCCTTCATGCGTTGCAGGCGGACGGCGGCGTGCGGCTGGCCGATGCCGAGCGCGGCCGCGAGCTCGGTGCGGGTCAGGTCGCCGGCCGCCTCGTGCCACCACAGCGCGAGCAGGTGCCGGTCGCCGTCGTCGAGCCAGCGGGTCGCCTCGACCAGCTCGCGGCGCTGCCCGGTGAGCACCAGCTCGGTGACGGTGCGCTCGGCGAAGTCACCGGCCGGGTCGGGCACCTCGGTGAGCGCCTCCGGCCGGCGCGGGAACCCCAGCCGGCGGGCCTTGCGCAGATGGAGCTGGATCTCGCGGTACGCGATGGCGACGACCCACGAGCGGAACCGCTCCGGCTCGCGCAGGCCGCGCAGGTTGCGCACGACCCGCTCCATCGTCTCCTGCACGAGGTCGTCGACGTCGGCGTGGCCGTTCAGGGCGCGGCCGATCACGTTGTACACCAGCGGCAGGTGCGCGGCGGTCAGCTCCTCCAGCGCCGCCCGGTCGCCGGCCTGGGCCGCCGCGACGAGCTCGGCCGTCTCGACGATGGTCTCGGCCACCGGGCCTCCCGCCTGCGATGTTAGCGCTCCCAACCGCCGCCGCATGGTTCCATGCCGTTCGGCGGGGTGTAAAGGGAGCGCCGTCGCGGCCAGCGGCGACGGGCGTAACTTTCAGAAAACACAGCGGTGGGCCCATCGCTGATCGCGATGAGCCCACCGTTGGTGGTGCCGGGTGTTACGCGACGGGGTAGTCCGCCAGGTAGATCGGCACGCCGATCATGCTGGTGTCGGCCGCGTTGCCCACGCCGTTGACGACGTGGTTGATGACGCCGGCGCTCAGGTTGACCGTCATGATGTGGTGCAGCTTGACGCCCGGGGTGTTCGGGGCCTCGAAGCCGTTCTCGGTCTGGATCGACGGGTTGTTCTGGTTGAAGACGTACACGCCCGCGCCGTACAGGTTGTGGGTCTTCACCTTGTTGTTGACCTTGTAACCGGCGTAGCCCTTGACGCTGCCGTTCATCCAGTCGGCCTGCGTCGGCGGGTCGTACGGCAGCTCGTTCTGGTACAGGATCGTGGTGCCGCGCTCGCCGTTCCAGACGGTGTTGTACTTCTGGAAGTGCTCGACGAAGAGGCCCGTCGCGGTCACGTTGTCGCCGTTGATGATGGCGCCGTAGCGGCCGGTGTTGGTGACCCAGCGCTGGTTGTCGCCGTTGACGCCGCCGGTGAAGCCCTCGACGCCGTGGTCGCCGCGCCACACCCAGGTGTGGTCGATGAGCACGTTGTCGCTGTTGACCTCGAGCGCGGTGTCGGTCTTGCCGATGTGCGGACCGCCGACGCGGAAGTACACGTCGGACAGCGTGGTCGGGTTCTTCGGGTCGCTGAAGCCCCAGCCGTGCTCCTTGCCGACGCGCAGCAGGACCTTCGACTCCTTGAGGCCGGCGTCGATGGTGACGCCCGCGACGATGATGCCCGGGACGTCGGCGACGTCGAGCGGGGTGGCGCCGTTGACCGCGGTCAGCGTCGCGTGCCCGATGCCGAGGACCACCTGGTTGGGCCAGCGGACCTCGATGCTGCGGGCGATGTCGTACATGCCGGGGGTGAGCAGCAGGTTCTTACCGGCGAGCAGCGCCAGGTTGATCTTGGCGACCGAGTCGCCCGGCTTGGCGACGTAGAAGTCCGACAGCGGGATGGTGCGGCCGGCGGTCTGGCCGTTCGCCCACGAGATGCCGCTGGTGTTCTTCTGCGCCGACGGGACGCGGACCTGGTACTTGCCCTTGGCGTCGACGAAGAGGTACGGCTTCTCCCGGCTGATCGGGGTCTGCGCGATGGTGGTGTACGGCGGGTTCGGGAACGCCGAGTCGTCCGGGGCGCCGACGACGCCCGAGAAGACCTGGTTCCAGACGCCGTTGGACCAGTTGTCGACCTGGCTGTTGCGGGTCAGCCACTGCTGCTGCGAGCCGTTGACGATCGTCCCGGCCTTCGAGTCGGCGATGAAGCCGCCGCTGGCGTACTGCGGGCCGGCGGTGCAGTAGTCCATCAGCGACAGGTTGCCGCCCGTGACGTTGAGGCGCCGCAGCGAGACGGCCTGCGACACGGCCCAGAAGTTGGCCGAGCCGCGGCAGCCGTCCTGGCCCTTGCCGTTGACGTTGATCGACAGGTTGGACAGCGTGCGCCAGAAGTTGACCAGCGCGAGGCAGTTGCTGGTGCCGCCGTTCTCGAGGCAGCGGTTGTACACCTCGACCTTGCCGTTGATGACGACGTCGCCCGGGTTGGCGCCCAGGCCGGCGATCTCGGTGTAGTAGCCGACCTTGAACTGCAGCGGCTGGTCTGCCGTGCCGTACGTGCCGGGCTTGAAGTAGTAGGCGTACCGGGCGGTGCCCATCTCGTTGTCGACCTGCTTGGCGTAGGTCGCGTCCAGCTTCGCCTGGATCTCGCTGACCGGCGTGCTCGGGTCGAACACGGTGACGTTGGGGCCCAGGTCCTGCGACCCGCCGTTCAACCCGGGCGGGGTCGCGCCGGCCGCTGTCCCCATCGAGGCGGTGGCGGTCGTCAGCGCCAGGCTGAGCACGAACGCCCTGCCGACGTTGCGACGGCTCGACCACCGCCTCACGGAATGCTCGGACTGGATCGTCATACGGGTGCGTCCTCTCGATCGTGCGGGCGGGTGAGGTACACGGTGGATGGGGTGTGGGAGGAGCCGGCGGCGCATCGGCGTCCGCGTGTGAGAGCGCTCTCTCCAGCGTGTTGTTTCTACCGTGTAAATCCGCCGTGCGCTACGTCCGCGCGCCCTCGATTTCCACGAAACCGCTCGGCGGTCACGGGAAATGCGGACGTTCCGTGCGATCCATCCGGGCTGCGGCGATTTGTGAAAGCGCTCCAACGACCGGGTGAGACGGAGGGTGATTCTGCTGTTTCACCCGGTCCGGCCGGGATCGGTCATCGCTGATGGCCGCTACGGTCGTGCTATGTCTCCGGTGCTGGTCCGCCCATACGTGAGAGTCATCGCGCACCATCAGATTCCACCCGCGGCACACCCCAACAACGCACCGGCGGTGGCGCGCCCCGAACCGCCGGAATACCACCCACGGCATTCCTGGATGACCCTCGTGAATCCGGCACCGTCGGCATCGCCGGGCTCTCGGCCGGCGCACCGCCGGGCGGGGCGGCACCACCCCGCGTTCGCGTGGACGGTGCTGGTCGTGACGACCGCGACGACCGCCCTGGCGCTGTCGGCCGGCGACCGGCCCGCGACGTCCGCGCCCTCCGCGGACTCCGCGCCGTCGTCCGGCCGGCTGCAGATGGCCGTCCTCCCGCCGCCGGTCGAGGCGGGCCTCGGGTCCGCGCCGGCCCTTGAGCCCGGCGCTGAGTCCGGTACTGGGTCCGGTGTCGCGCCCGCGGCCGTCTCCGGCGCCGCGTCGGGGCCGCTGGTCGGGTCCGCCGGGCTCTGCCTGGACGCGTCCGTGCGGCTGCGCCGCTGCTCCGGCGCCGCGGCGCAGACCTGGACGCTCGTCGCCGACGGCACGCTGCGCACGGCGGGCCGCTGCCTGGACGCCTCGCTGCGGCTGGGCGCCTGCTCCGGTGCCGTCGCGCAGCAGTGGGACGCCGTCCGGGGCGCGCTGGTCACCCGCTCCTCGAAGCAGTGCCTGACGGAGTGGGGCGGCAGGCCGTACATCACCCGCTGCGCCGGCACGAGGCAGCAGCGCTGGCAGGTGCCGCCGGCACCGGCACGGTGAACCCGTCCACCGGCGCGACCGCCTCCAGCCGCGGCAGGGAGCGCCCGGTGCGCGGGTCGGCCGGCTCAGGATCCGGCCACGCCGGTGTCATGGTGGCCCGCCGGGGGTCCGGCGGGCCACCGCCGTCTCAGGACAGCAGCGCCCGGACGCGGTCGGCGCCGACGGCGAGCAGCAGGGTGGGCAGGCGCGGCCCGGTGTCGCGGCCGACCAGCAGGTGGTACAGGAGCGCGAAGAAGCTGCGCTGCGCCACCTTCAGCTCAGCGGTCGGCTTGGTGTCCAGCGGGAGGCCGGCCATCACCTTCGGCACGCCGTAGAGCAGGGTGGTCAGGCCGTCGAGCGACCAGTGGTCGTCGAGCCCGGCCAGCAGCAGGCGCAGCGACTCGCGCTGCTCGGCGGTCAGCGAGTCGAGCAGCGCCTTGTCGGGCTCGTCGAGCACCTTGGTCCGCGACTCGGCCGGCACCTGCGTGTTCACCCAGTGCTGCGCCCGGTCGAGCCTCGGCCGGACCTCGTCCAGCGACGTGATCGGCTGCTCCGCGTCGAGGTCGCGCAGGATCCGCAGGGTCTGCTCGGCCTGCCCGGTGGTGATGTCGACGATGGAGGCGAGCGTCCGGTACGGCACCGTGCGCGGCGTCCGGGGCAGCTCCAGCGCCGCCGTCCGGGAGGCCCGCAGGTAGGCGGAGCGGTCGGCGGGGACCGCGGTGCCGGCCGTGTAGCGCTTCTCCAGCGCGTCCCACTCGTCGTAGATGCGCTGGATCTCCTGGTCGAACGCGACCTGGAACGACTGGTTGGGGCGGCGCCGCGCGTACAGCCACCGCAGCAGCGGCGCCTCCATGATCTCCAGCGCGTCGGCGGGCGTCGGCACTGCGCCGCGGGAGCTGCTCATCTTCGCCATGCCGCTGATGCCGACGAACGCGTACATCGGCCCGATCGGCTGCTCGCCGCCGAACACCTCGGTGACGATCTGCCCGCCGACCTGGAACGACGAGCCCGGCGACGAGTGGTCGACCCCCGACGGCTCGAAGATCACTCCCTCGTAGGCCCAGCGCATCGGCCAGTCGACCTTCCACACCAGCTTGCCGCGGTTGAACTCCGACAGCAGCACGGTCTCGGTGAACCCGCAGACGCACGTGTAGGTCAGCTCGGTGGTGTCGTCGTCATAGGACACGACGGTGGTGAGGTCGGTGCCGCAGTTGCCGCAGAACGGCTTGTACGGGTAGTAGCCGGTCGCGGCGGTCCCGTCGTCCTCGCTCGCGGCGCCGGAGCCCTCCGCCGCCTCGGCCTCGGCCTCGCTCGTGCCGGCCGCGGCCGCCGCGGCGGGCTTCTTCGTCCGGTACCGCGCCAGGACCGCGTCGATCCGGGCGCGCTCGCGCATGGCGAGCAGGATCTGCTCGCGGTAGGCGCCGGACGTGTACATCTCCGTCTGGCTGATCCCCCGGTACTCCACCCCGAGCTCGGCCAGCGACGCGATCATGGCGGCCTTGAAGTGCTCCGCCCAGTTCGGGTGCTCGCTGCCCGGCGGCGCCGGCACGGCACTCAGCGGCTTGCCGATGTGCTGCGCCCACGAGGGGTCGATCCCCGCGGGCACCTTCCGGAAGCGGTCGTAGTCGTCCCACGAGATGATGTGGACCACGTCGTGCCCGCGCCGGCGGATCTCGTCCGCGACCAGGTGCGGGGTCATCACCTCGCGGAGGTTGCCGAGGTGGACGGGGCCGGACGGGCTGAGCCCGGACGCGCAGACCACCGGCTTGCCCGGGGCGCGTCGCTGCGACGCCGCGATCACCTCGTCCGCGAACCGGTCGACCCAGTCGTTGTCTGTCTCACTCGCCACGATCGTCACTCTTCCGTCGGCAGCTGCATGGAAGAGGCCCCCCACCAGCGGCGGGGGGCCTCTTCATCGACCCTGCGCAAGCCTACTGTCCGGTGGTGCGACCGCGCACATCCGTTACCCCGGCCACGGGCGGCGCTCAGGTCACCTCCGCCGTATCCGCGGCCCCGACCATCTCCGCTGTTGCGGCCGTCTCGATCCGGTACGCCGCCGGCACCGAGGTGCCCTGCGCGGTCATCGAGAGCCCGAACGAGTCGAGCATGCCCGCGATGTACAGGATGCGCTCGGCCATCGGCGCCGGGTTGCGCAGCACCATCCGCCCGCCCCGGCTCTCCACGTGGCGGCGGCAGGCCATGAGGCAGCGCAGCCCCTGGGAGCCGAGGAACCGCACGCCGGCGATGTCGACGACGACGAGCTCCGGGACCGGGTCCGGCAGCGTGTCCGCCATGACGGTGAGCAGCTCCCGCGCCGTCGGGCCTTCCAGGACGCCGGTGAGGATCAGTGCGTGCTGCGCGTGGTCGCCGGCCGCCGCGTCGACCTGCACCCGTAGGAACTCCCGCCCTGCACCAGCCTGCGGACCGGAATGCCTCGAATCCACAGGAATGCCCTCCATGCAGTGGCGATCGTTCCGACACTACCGGCAAATCGGGCCGACGGCCGGATGTGTCACCCGATGGCCTGTCCGCCGGCCGTCCCCCCGGCCGTCACCGTGACGCTCAACGGGCCAGCTTGCGGTTGAGGTAGCGCTGCTCCGGCAGGCTCGCCGTGAGGCGGGCGGCGATCCGGTACTGCTCGACCGCGCCGTCCGGGTCGCCGCTGAGGTCGAGGAGGTGGCCGCGGACCGCGTACAGCCGGTGATGACGCTGCATGGCGGGGTCGTCCAGCAGCGGTTCGAGCATGGCCAGGCCGGCCGCGGGTCCGTGCGCCATGGCGACGGCGACGGCGTGGTTCAGGGTGACGGCCGGGCCGGGCGCGACCTTGCTCAGCATGTCGTAGAGCACGCTGATCTGCAGCCAGTCGGTCTCCTCGTAGGTCGCGGCCTCGGCGTGGACGGCGGCGATCGCGGCCTGCAGCTGGAACCGGCCCACGTGCCCGCGGGGCAGGGTGCGCTCCAGCAGCTCGACGCCCTCGGTGATCAGGTCGTGCCGCCAGCGGAGCCGGTCCTGCTCGGCGAGCGGCACGAGGTCGCCGGCGGCGTCGACGCGGGCGGCGGATCTGGCGTGCGTGAGCAGCATGAGGGCCAGCGCGCCGGCGACCTCGGCGTGGTCGGGCAGCGCGGCGTGCAGCTGCCGGACGAGCCGGATCGCTTCCTCGGCGAGCTGCACGTCGAGCAGCGCCTCGCCCGACGTCCGCGCATACCCCTCGGTGAAGACCAGGTGGCACACGTCGATGACCGCGGCGACCCGGTCGGGCAGCTCCTCCGGCGACGGCATGACGAACCGCGCACCGGCCTGGCGCAGCGCGATCCGCGCACGGCTGAGGCGCTGCGTCATCGTGCGGGCCGGCACGAGGTACGCGGCCGCGATCTGCTCCACGCCCAGGCCGGCCACCGAGCGCAGGCAGAGCGCGACCTGCGACGGCCGGGTCAGCGCCGGATGGCAGCAGAGGAAGAACAGCCGCAGCGTGTCGTCGCTGTCCTCGGTCGTCGCCTCCTCCGTCGTGGCCGGGCGCTGGGCCGCGTCCAGCGTCTCGCGCCGGGTCCGGGCCGAGTCCGCCCGGGCCCGGTCGATCAGCCGCCGGGAGGCCACGGTGATCAGCCAGGCCCGCGGCGAGTCGGGCACCCCGTCGACGGGCCACCGGGCGGCGGCCACCTCGGCGGCGTCCTGCAACGCCTCCTCACAGTCGCCGAGGTCGCCGTACTTGCGCAGCAACGCCCCGAGGACGTGCGGCGCCTCCCGGCGCCACACGTCACCGAGCACCGAACCGGTCATTGGTCGTCGCCGCCGGGCCACATCATCGGGCGCAGCTCCACCGTCTCGTCCGGGCCGGAGAACCGGGCGGCGACCGCCTCGGCCCGCGCCTGGCTGTCGACGTCGATCAGGAAGAAGCCGGCGAGGTGCTCCTTCGCCTCCGAGTACGGCCCGTCGCTGGCCAGGGGCTCGCCGTCGCGCCACCGGTAGAGCCGGGCGTTCGCCGGGTCGCCGAGCGCCTCGCCGCCGAGCAGCTCGCCGTTGGCCTGCAGCTCGGTCATCACCTGCTCGAACTCGGCGTTCAGCCGCTTGCGGACCTCGCCGGGCAGCGCCTGGTGGGCCGCGAGGTAGTCGCTCGTCGGGTGGCCCCAGGGCTGCGGGTTCGAGTGGATCAGGATGACGTACTTCATCGGGCTCTCCTCGCGTGTACGACGGCCGTTCCGTCGCTCGCCTGGTACGTCGGAGCGCCGCCTTCGATGTCTACATCCTCCACGGAAGTTTTTTCGGAGCTTCGCGCCGATCGCGGCCGGTGAGCTGAACGTGTTCACTAGCACACGAAGAGTGCTGGCCACCTGTCAAAGAGCCTTATTACCTAATTTGCTCCGAAAAGTACAACACCGCCCTACATTGCTAGGAGATGGCGCGTCGGCACCGTAGCTGGCGCCTCGCAACGGGGGGTTGGACGCAATGATTCAAGTGAGCAAACCGCGCGACCGCCGGGCAGGGCCCAGACGCGGCCTGCTCGGCTCGGCGGCTGTTCTGACACTGACGGCGGGCTCCCTGTTGGTGGCCCAGCAGCCCGCCTCGGCGGCGGTCCTGGCCAGCGTCACCGCTGTGTCGGCGCTGGGTCCCAACGAGACGCTGATCGTCACGGTGACCCCGGACGAGACGAACGCCACGGACGTCAACACGAGCCCTGCCTACATCGTCAACGCGGACGGCCCGGACGCCGGCTCGTCGCCCGACCAGTCCTGCCAGGTCAACGCGAAGGCCGGCGGGCCCTGCACGCTGACGGGTCTGATCGCCGGCACGACGTACACGATCACCGTCGACCCGCAGGGTGCCACGCTCGTCGCCGACGCCACCGCGACCGGTGTGATGACGCCCGTGCTGGCCCCGCCCACCATCGGCACCCCGGTCGCCACGGGCAAGACCGGCGAGGTCAACGTGGTGTGGACCGGCGCGGCGAACGCCCTGTCCACCGTCGCCAACTACACCGCGACGGCCTACCTCGGCGGGGTCTCGACGGGCAAGACGTGCACGAGCGCGACCAACGCGCTGAGCAACAGCTGCAAGATCAGCGGCCTGACCGACGGTACTGAGTACACGTTCAAGGTCGTGACGAACGGCGCCAACTCGGTCCCGAACTCCGCGGCCAGCAGCGCCAGCGTCGGCGCCACGCCGGGTGTCGGCCCCGAGGCGCCGGTCGACGTGGTCGCCGCCACCACCTCCGCCGGTGTGCCCACCGTGTCGTGGGGTGCCTCGCCGACCGAGGGCGTCACCTACGCGGTCGCCGCGTTCAAAGAGGGCGTCGCCATTCCCGGCATCACGTGCCCGGTCGTCGCCGGATCGATGGCGGTGACCTGTGGTGGCACCCCGGTCGCGCCGGGCTTCTCGTACGAGTTCGAGGTGACCGCCACCAAGGACGGGCTCAGCTCGGACCCCGCGAAATCCGGTGCCATCTACATCCTGGGCACGGTGAACGACCCCACTGACGTCACCGTGACCGGTGGCGACGGCGAGGCGACGCTGACCTGGGTCGCGCCCACGTCCGGCACCGTCGCCAAGTACCGGGCCGCCGCGATCAGCAGTGGCGGCGTCGTCAAGTTCTGCATCACCGATCAGCTGACCTGCAAGGTCACCGGTCTGACGAACGCGACCGTGTACACCACGGGCGTCATGTCCATGAACGCCAACGGCACGGCATCGGCCGGCGCCGCCTCCACGCCCACGACGGTCACCCCCGCCGTGGTGCCGAAGCCGGCCCCGCCGGTCGTCACCCCGCCGGCCGACGACGACGTCTCCGCCACCTCGGCGACGCTCGCCTGGACCGCGGCCGCTCCCGTCGGTGGTGCCGCCGTCGTGTACTACGTCGCGACCGCCACCCCGTCCGAGCCCGCCCAGGCCAGCTCCGGCGCCCTGAGCTGCACCGCGGTCGCCCCGGCCGTCACCTGCACGATCAACGGCCTGGCGGCCGGCACCGCGTACGACGTCACCGTCGTCGCCTACGCCAGCCCGACGGCGTACAGCACCGCGGCCACCACCACGATCACCACCAAGGCCGCCGCGCCCGGCACCACCGGTGCCATGAGCGGCCCGATCATCGCCAACAGCGACGGTCTGCAGCAGATTTTCGCCCGTGGCGGCGACAACAACCTCTACACCAGCGTCCAGGCCGCCGACGGCACCTGGGGCGCGTGGACCAACCTCAGCGGCCTGATCTTCAGCGACCCGGTCGCGATCAAGAACGCCAACGGCCGGATCACGGTCTTCGCCATCGGCGGCGACCACGCGATCTGGTCCCGGCTGCAGAACGCGGACGGCTCGTTCGCCTGGTGGACCCGCCTCGGCAACTGGATGTACGCGAACGACATCGAGACCGCGCAGAACGCCGACGGCACCGTCGCGGTGTTCATCCGGGGCACGGACGGCAACCTGTACTCGAACACGCAGATCGACGCCGCCGACCCGAGCCAGTGGAGTGGCTGGACCAACCTCAGCGGCCTGATCTTCAGCAACCCGACCGCCTTCACGCGGGCCGACGGGATCATGGAGGTCTTCGTCGTCGGTGGTGACGGCAAGGTCTGGCACCGCGTCCAGTCCGCGCCGAACTCCGGCACCTGGAACTGGTGGACCCACGTCTAGGACGCGGCCTGGCAACACGTAGCGGCGGACGCCCCGGGGCCCTCCCCCGGGGCGTCCGTCTGCCCGGACCCCCGGCATGATCGAGCCATGCGCGTCACGACACTGGGGGAGCTGGCCGTCGACGGTCGGCCGGTGAAGGGCGCACGGCTGGCGGCCGTGGTGCGGGCGCTGGTCGAGGCGCGCGGCCGGGCGGTGTCCGTCGGCGCGCTCGTCGACGCCGTCTGGGACGACGGCCCGCCCGACGACGCGCCCGGCGCGGTGCAGGCGCTGATCTCCCGGGCCCGGCGGCTGGGGCTGCCGATCGCCGCGGCCCCCGGCGGCTACCTGCTGCCCGCGAGCGCCGTGGAGGTCGACGCCGTCGTCGCGAGGTCGCTGCTCGACGGCGGCCGGAAGGCGCTCGACGCCGGCGACCACGAGCGGGCACGGGAGGCGGCCCGCGCGGCGCGGGCGCTGTTCCCCGAGGTGCCGGACCGCCCGACCCCGCTCCTCGCCGACGTCGCCGGGCTCGCCGCGGAGGCCGCCCTCGCCGCCGGCGCGCCCGCGGACGAGACCGATCTGCGCCGCCTCGTCGCGGACCAGCCGCCGCACGAGCCGTCGGCGGTGCTGCTGGTGCGGGTGCTCGCCGCGCAGGGCCGGGACGCCGAGGCCCTCGACGTCGTGGAGCGCCTGCGCGTCGCCCTCGCCGACGGCTACGGCGCCGACCCGTCCGCGGCGGTCGCGGCGGTGCACGTGGCGCTGCTCCGGGGGGAGCTCGCCCCGCGGGCGGAGCCCCGAACGGCGCTGCCGGCGGGCTGGCGGCGGGCGGTGACGACCCTGGTCGGGCGCGACGGCGACGTGACCGCGGTGCGCGCGGCCCTGGCGTCCGCGCCGCTGGTGACCGTGGTCGCCGCCGGCGGGGCCGGCAAGACCCGGCTCGCCGCCGAGGTCGCCCGGCTGGCCGTGACCGAGGGGCGGCCCGTCCACGTGGTGGAGCTGGCCGCCCTGCGCACCGACGCGGACGTCCTGCCCGCAGTCCTCGCCGCGGTCGGTGCGGCGGACCTCGCGGCCGGCACGGCGGAGTGGCGGGCGCTGGGTTCGCGGGAGCGGCTCCGGCTGGCCGTACAGGAGCTGCGCGGTCTTGTGGTGCTCGACAACTGCGAACACGTCCTGGACGGCGCCGCCGGGGCCGCCGCGGAGCTGACGGCGCTGGCCGAGGCGCCGGAGCTCGCCGTGCTCGCGACCAGCCGGGCGCCGCTGAGCCTGCCCGGCGAGGTCGTGCACCGTCTCGGGACCCTGGCGGACGACGCCGCGCTCGACCTCCTCGACGCGCGGGTCCGGGCCGGCGGCGGCGTGCCGGCCGACCCGGACCGGGCCCTGGAGCTGTGCCACCGGCTCGACAACCTGCCGCTCGCGCTGGAGCTCGCCGCGGCCCGGCTGCGGCACATGCCGATCGACGACGTCCTGGCCGGGCTCGCCGACCGGTTCGGGCTGCTCGACGCCGCGCTGCGCGGCCTGCCCGACCGGCACGCAAGCCTGTGGGCGCTGGTCGACTGGAGCCGCGAGCTGCTCGGCGCCGCCGACCGGGAGCTGCTGGAGCGGCTGGCGGTGATCCCGGCGCCGTTCACCGCCGCCCTGGCGGGCGCCGTGGTCGGCGGCCGGGACGTCCGCCGGGGGCTGGCGACGCTGGTCGAGCAGTCGCTGCTGGTCCTGGACGCGGGCGAGGACGGCGCGCTGCGGTACCGCATGCTGGAGACGGTCCGCGAATACGGCGAGGTGCGCCTCGACGGCGCCGGCACCCGCGACGCGGCGATGGTGGGCCTGGTCCGGTGGGCGGCGGCCGAGTCCGCCGACCTCGCCGCGCGGTTCCGGTCCCCGGCGCAGCTGCCGGCGTTCCGGCGCTGCTCGGCCGAGCAGGACAACCTCGTCACGGCGCTGCGCTGGGCGCTGGAGCACGAGGACGACGCCGCGACCGTCGACGTGATGCTGCCCCTGGCCCACCTGTGGACGGTCCGCGGCCTGCACGCCGAGGTCGTCGCCTGGACGCTGCGGGTGTTCCGGGTCGGCGACCCGCTGGCGCGGCGCCGCTTCGCGCTCGCCTCGGTCGACGCCGATCGGGCCACCTGGCTGTGCCTGTTCACCGGGCTCAACGCGTTCGTCCGGGACACGACCCGCCTCTTCGCGCTGGTCCTGCGGATGCTGCGGGCCCTCGGCACGCGGCGCGCGGAGATCTCGGACCGGGCGTGGACGCTCGCCTCGATGGTCCGGCGGCTCGCCACGCCCTACCTCGACCACGCGGCCGGCGCGACCGCGCTCATCGCGGACCCCGACCCCTACGTGCGCGGCTTCGGCTACTACTTCCGGGCCACCGTCAACGAGAACCTGGGCGCGCTCGCCGAGTCCGTCGCCGACGCGACCGACGCGTACCGGTGCTTCGAGGAGGTCGGCGACCACTGGGGGATGGGCACCGCCGCGCAGAGCATCGGCGCCCGCGGCGGCCCGGGCGCGCACGAGTGGCTGCGGCGCAGCGAACGGCACATGGACCTGCTCGGCGCCACCGAGGACGTCGGCTCGATCCGGGTGATGCTCGACGCGCGGGCGGCGTTCGGCGGCGACGCGGCCGCGGCGGAGCGGCTCAGGGCGGTGGCGGGCTCGCCCGACAGCCAGGAGCACGACGCCGGGCTGGCGTCGCTGGTGCTCGCCCAGCTGGCGATGGCGCACGACGACCACCCCGCGGCGCTGGCACACATGACGCGGGTCGTGGCCCTCGTCGACACGATGGAGCCGGTCGTCCCGCAGCTGCGGGTGCTGTACCGAAGCGCCGTGGCCGTGCTGTGCCTGGGGCTGGACGACGCCGACCGGGCCGCCGCGTTGCTGCTGCTGGCGTGGGACGAGGCGCTGTCCACGCAGGACGTGCCGATCCTGGGGGCGTGGGCCCTCGCGGGGGCGGCGCTGGCGGCTCATGGCGGGCTTGGTGCCGCCGACGAGCTGTGGACGCTCGGGCTGCGGGTCGGCGGCAACCCCGAGCACCTCTTCCCCGGCGGCGACTTCCCCGTCGGCTCTGGCGGCTCCGTCGGCTCCGGTGGCTCCGGTGGCTCCGGTGGCTCCGGTGGCTCCGGTGGCTCCGGTGGCTCTGGTGGCTCTGGTGGCTCTGGTGGCTCTGGTGGCTCTGGTGGCTCTGGTGGCTCTGGCGGGGACGGCTGGGGATGGCGCGAGCGGCCGGTGACCGAGGCCACCGACCGCATCCGCGCGCTGATGTCAGACCTTCTTGCGGTAGGCGGCTAGCGCGAGGGGCATGAACACCGCGACGAGGGCGGCGCACCAGCCGAGCGTCCACCACACGTGGTCGCCGACCGGGGTGCCGAGGAACAGCGCCCGCATCGACTCGACCAGGTGCGTCAGCGGGTTGACGTTCACGAACCCCTGCATCCAGCCCGGCAGCGTCGCCACGCCGACGAACACGTTCGACGCGAACGTCAGCGGCATGATCACCAGGAAACCGACGCCCTGCACCGCGCCGGACGTGCGCACCAGCATCCCCACGAACACCAGCGCCCAGCTCAGGCACAGGCCGAACAGCACCGCGAGCAGGCAGCCGGCGACCGCGTGCACCGGGCTGGCGTGCAGCCGGAACCCCATCAGGTAGGCGAACGCGAACGTCGAGATGCTCACGACGACGTACCGGACGACGTCGCCCAGCACGGCGCCGATGAGCGGCGCGGAACGGGCGATCGGCAGCGACCGGAACCGGTCGAAGATGCCCTTCTCCAGGTCGCTGTTGAGGTTGACGCCGATCGAGATGGCGCCCATCGCGACGGTCTGGGCCAGGATGCCCGGCATGAGGAACTGCAGGTACTGGTGCGTGCCGCCGGCGACCGCGCCACCGAAGATGTAGACGAAGATGACCATGAACAGGGCCGGCTGGACCGTGACGTCGATCAGCGCCTCCGGGGTCCGCCAGGTCTTGATCAGGCTGCGTTTCGTGAGCTCCAGCGAGTGGCGTACGCCTCGGAACGGGCCCTTGTGGGTCTTGTTCTCGGGCAGGACGGCTACGGCGGTCATGCGGCGACCTCTTCCTTGGGCTTGCCGGTCAGGGTGAAGAAGACCTCGTCGAGGCTGGGCAGGTGCATCGAGAGCTCGGTGACGGCGATCCCCGCCGTGGCGAGCCGGGCGACGGCCTCGGTGAGCGCCTCGTCGCCGGCGACCGGCACCGACAGGACGCCCTTGCGGGTCTGCTCGGCGGTCTGCCCGCCGGTGGCGACCGCGGCCAGGATCAGCCCGGTCTTCTCCAGGTCGGCCGGGTCCGTGGGGCGCACCTCGAGGGTCTGCCCGCCGACGATCCGCTTGAGCCGGTCCGGCGTGTCGTTGGCGATGACCCGCCCGTGGTCGATGACGGTGATCTCGTCCGCCAGAGCCTCAGCCTCCTCCAGGTACTGCGTGGTCAGCAGCACCGTCGAACCGTCGCGGACCAGGGTGCGCACGACGCCCCACATGTCCTCGCGCTTCGACGGGTCCAGGCCGGTCGTCGGCTCGTCCAGGAAGATCACGTCCGGCCGGCCGACGAGGCTCGCGGCCAGGTCGAGCCTTCTCCGCATGCCGCCCGAGTAGGTCTTCGCGGGCCGGTCCGCGGCCTCGGTCAGGTCGAACCACTCCAGCAGCTCCGCGGCCCGCGCCTTCGCCGCCGGCTTGCGCAGGTCGAGCAGCGTGCCGAACAGCACCAGGTTCTGCCGGCCGGTCAGGTCCTCGTCGACGCTCGCGTACTGGCCGGTCAGCCCGATCCTGGACCGCACCCGCTGGGCGTCGCGGACGACGTCGGCGCCGCCGATCCGGGCGCTGCCGGCGTCCGGGCGCAGCAGCGTCGACAGGATGCGCACGGCGGTGGTCTTGCCCGCGCCGTTGGGGCCGAGCACGCCGTGCACGGTGCCCCGGGGGACGGCGAGGTCGACGCCCTGCAGCGCCCTCGTCTCCCCGAACCGCTTGACGAGGCCCTCGGCCTCGACCATCAGATCCGTCATGCCACCACCGTGCGCGGCCCCGCTGACACGGGACCGACACGGCGCCGACACGACTTTTGAACCCCGTGCCGGGCGGCGAGCATCTTCATGTGTGACGCCGGTTGGTTTTCGTGGAGGTCACCCTTGCGCGCCGAACAGGAGCACGAGTACGTCGAGTACGTCCGGGCGCGGATCCCGCGGCTGCACCACGTCGCCTACCTGATCCTCGGTGACGGCGACCGGGCAGACGACGCCGTGCAGAACGCGCTCACCGTGCTGTACCGCCGCTGGCACCGCATCTCGGACGTGTCGAACCTCGACGCGTACGTGCACACCATGGTCGTCCGGGCGTGCCTCGCCGACCGGCGGCGGCCCTGGTCACGGGTCCTGCTGCGGGACGCCGCCCCGGACGGCCCGGTGGCCGGCGGCGAGGGGCGGGTCGACGAGCGGCTGCTGATCCGGCAGGCCCTCGACCGGCTCCCGGAGCGCCAGCGGGTCGTCGTCGTCCTGCGCTTCCTGTGCGACCTGCCGGTCGCCGAGGTCGCCCAGCTGATCGGCCGCTCCGAAGGCACGGTCAAGAGCCGCACCGCCTATGCGCTGGCCGCCCTGCGCCGCGCGATCCCCTCGACCACCTGGAGCGCGTCATGATCGACGACCAGCTTCGTGACTACGCCCGGCGTACCTCCAGCGCCTCGCGCCTGCGCGCCGAGGACGTCCTGGTCCGTGCCCGCCGCTCCCACCGGCGCCGGCAGGTCGCTCTGTCGGCGTTTTCCGCTTTTGTACTGGTCGCAGTCGTCGCCGTGGCCCTGCGGCCGTCCGGGGCCCGGCCACCCGTGCCGGCGATCACGGGTGCCGCGCCGGACGGCTGCTCGGTGCGGTCCCTGCCCCTGCCCGCCGGCATCACCGGCGGCTCCGTCATCGCCGCGGACCCGACCGGCCGGTACGTCCTCGGCGTCCCCTTCCCGAGCGACGACATGGCCCCCGCCGTGACGATCCTGTGGACCGACGGCACCCCCCGGCTGCTGCCGACCGGCTTCGCCGGGACCGCCGTGAACGCCTCCGGCCTCGTCGCCGGCATCCGCGGCCGGCTGGAGGACCGCCGGGCCGCCGTCTTCCGCGACGGCGCCGTGGTGGACCTGCCCGCCCCCACCGGCGCGACCATGTCCGAGGCCGTCGCCGTCAACGCCCGTGGCGAGATCGCCGGCACCGCGTACCTCCCGGGCACCCCGGACTTCTCCGCCCGCGCCGTCGTCTGGCCCCCCGGCCAGGGCGCCCCCAAGCTGCTGCAGTCGGGCGGCAAGGACACCTTCGCCGCCGGCGTCGCTGACGACGGCACGATCGTCGGCACCATCGGCACCCGCGAGCACCCGTACCGCTGGACCGCGGCCGGCACCGGCACCGCCCTCCCGCTACCGTCCGGCTACCGCGGCGGCGAGGGCCAGGCGGTCGCCGGCGACTGGGCGGTCGGCACCGCCTCCACCAGCCGCGGCGGCGAGGACGCCAAGGATGAGCTCACCGCCGAGTCCGTCGTCGTGCGCTGGAACCTGCGCACCGGCGCCCTCGACCACGGCATGCGCATCGTGCCCACCTCGGTGTCCGCCGCCGGCGCCCTGGCCGGCCGCGTCGGCAGGGACGAGCCCGGCATCTGGCGGGACGGCACCGTCGTCCCGCTGCCGATGCTCACCGGCGGCACCCGCGGCGCCGCCGCGACCATCGTCGGCGACGGCCACACGGTGGCCGGCTGGAGCGCCACCGCCTCGGGCCTCCCCGCGCCGGTGCTCTGGCAGGGCTGCTGAGGGTCTCTAGGCTTGAGCTCATGTACGTGCCTGCGCACTTCGCCGCCCCGTCCGAGGCCGCGGTCCACGAGCTGCTGTCCCGCCCGGCCGCGAGCGACCTGGTCACGTGGGACGGCCGGCAGATGGTGGCGACCACCCTGCCGCTGCTCTTCGACCCCGACGCCGGTGCCCTGCTCGGACACGTGGCCCGCAACAACACCCAGTGGCAGCACACGGCCACCGAGGCGCTGGTCATCGTCCGCGGCCCGGACGCGTACGTCACCCCCTCTGCCTACGCGACGAAGCACGAACACGGCCGCGTCGTGCCGACCTGGAACTACATCACCGCCCACGTCTACGGCACGCTCGTCGCCCACGACGACCCCGCCTGGACCGAGACCCTGGTACGCCGCCTCACCACCCTCCACGAGTCCGCCCGCCCGTCCCCCTGGTCGGTCGACGACGCCCCCCGCCCCTTCATCGAAGGCCAACTCCGCGCCATCGTCGGCGTCGAGATCGCCATCACCCGCATCGAAGCCAAGTGGAAGCTCAGCCAGAACCGCTCCCCCGCCGACATCGCAGGCGTCCGCGCCTCCCTCGCCACCGGCACGGCCCCCGAACGCCAGGTAGCCGCCGCGATGTCAGACACCCCCCACCCACCCGCCTAACTCGCTGGCTTGGTGTTGTGGGTCACCGGCTGACCGTCCCGCCACGCCGACGCGTGTCACGGTTGGACGCGGCAGCGCCTGTGCCGCGTCGCGGGTCAGGTTTGGCCGATCCCGCCGGTGTCGACATGCGTTGGGGCTGGGACGTGGATGCGCGTGGGCAGCGTGGTGGGGCGCGGCTTGGTGATACCGCCGTGATGATCCCGCGCGGGTCGCGGTTCGGGGGTGGCCGGGCGTGGTGCGGTGTTGTGGGTTGCAGAACGGCGTCGTGGGTTACGGTTTGCGCCGTTCCGCCGTGATGACCCGTGCCGAGGTTGGGGTGTGGTGGAGCGTGGGCGGCGTGGTGAGGGCGCGGCTGGGTGACACCGCCGTGATCGTCCCGCGCGCGTCGGTGGCCAGGCGTGGTGCGGCGTTGTGGGTTGCGGGCGGGCGAGGCTGCGGTGTGGGGTGGGCGTCCTGCTCACCGATTCCGCGGCTGGGTGGCACCGCCGTGATGGTCCCGCGCGTCGCGGTTCGGGGGTGGCCGGGCGTGGTGCGATGTTGTGGGTTGCAGGGCAGCGTCGTGGGTCAGGGGAGTTGAGACGCTCCGCCGTGATGACGGGCGTTGAGGCCGAGCGTGGTGCGGTGTTGTGGGCAGGCGAGGCTGCGGTGTGGGGTGGGCGCCCCGCTCACCGATTCCGCGGCGTTGCTGGTCAGGGGGCGGGGAGGTGGCAGACGGCCTCGATGTTGTTGCCGTCGGGGTCGCGGAGGAAGGCGCCGAAATAGTTGGGGTGGTATTCGGGGAACAGGCGTGGGGCGTGGAGGACCTCGGCGCCCAAGGCGACGCCCGCCTCGTGGAAGGCGATGACCGTGTCGCGGTCAGCGGCGGAGAACGCGACGTGGACCTCGCGCTGGACGACGTCGACGGTGACCGGGCCGAGCCAGAAGTCGGGCTTGGTGACTCCGTAGCCAGCGACGCCGGGGAACTCCATCATGCGTCTCGCGCCGAGCGGGGCCAGCACAGCGTCGTAGAACGCCTTGCTGGCATCGAAGTCGGCGACCTGGATCCCAAGATGGTCGAGCATGCCTCCATTCTAAGAAACCGACCGACATTTCCGTGGGACCGGCCAAGGGCTCAGCCGATGCGCTCCACGACGTTGCCGTCGCTGTCGCGGATGAGGGTGGGGCGGACGTCGACGATGAGGCCGGGGGCTTCGGGGACGGGGGACGCGCCGGCCAAGGGGACGAGGACGCCGGTCAGGTTGTCGAGGGCTTCTTCCGTCAGGACGATCCTCAAGAGGGTGCCGTCGCTGTTGGTGCCGAGGCCGAAACTGCCGGAAGAGAACTCGACGCTGCTGTCGGGGCCGTCGATGACCAGGGTCCGGCCGAATCGCAGCCGGCCGCGGAGGATGGCGGCGATGCGTTCGACCGCGTGGGCGCCGACGATGAGGCGGTACCCGTCGCCGTCGGGCAGCCAGGCGAACTCGGCGACGGCCAGACTGCTCGTGGAGGAGCCGTCGCGGCGTCGGCCGGCGGCGACCTTCTCGGCGAACGCGGGAATGTCGGTGAACGAGGTGCGGCCCAGATCGGTGATGAACAGCGGCGCGTATCCGGCGGCGAGCTTGAGCACTGCCTCGGTGCTCCAGGTCTGGGTCGCCGCGTATTCACCCAGGGTCAGCCCGAACACCTGCAGGAATCGCACTCTGCCGAACGGGGTGTCGATGACGCCGAGCTCCGGATCCTCGAGGAAGGAAATGGCGCGGATCCGGGTCTGGTACTCCAGCGCGATCGGACCGTTGAGGTCCATCTGATGATTGGGCGCGAAACCGTTGCCGCTGCTGAAGTTGTACCGGGCGAGGTTCTGCAGGAAGTTGGCGGCCCAGATGGGCGGCTCGGTCTCGCCCGGCGCGCGACGCACCCGGAATGTGAACTCGTAGCCCCAGCCGGACCATTCCGCGTCTGGATTCGGCGCCGAATACAGCTCGCTCATGCCGTAGCTGACGATGTGCCAGTGCGGGACCGGTGTGTCGCGGGCGTAGAAGCTGATTCCGTCCAGCGGATCCGGGCCGCCGAGCGACCATTTCAGCAGCGTGGCGTAGTGCTTGGGCTCGATGCCGGGGTAGAGGCGGTCGAGCGCGGCGTCGATGGCGTCCCAGCCAGGTGCGTCGGAGGTCACCAGCCGACCTAACCACAGTTCGGAAATCCTTCAACCCTTGGTGCGACTAGGGTTGAGGCATGGCTCGTACCATCGCGACGAACACCGACGTGGACCGCTCCGGACTGATCGAGTTCCTCCGCACCCGGCACCGGGCATTGATCATCACCACTCGCGCGGGCGGGCGGCCGCAGGCCTCGCCGGTCACCTGCGGCGTCGACGCGGAGGGCCGGATCGTCATCTCGACGTATCCGGAGCGCGCCAAGGTCCGCAACGCCCGCCGTGACGAGCGCGTCTCGGTCGTCGTGCTGTCCGACGAGTGGAACGGCCCCTGGGTCCAGGTCGACGGGGTCGCCGAGGTGCTGGACCTGCCGGAGGCGTTGGAGCCGCTGGTCGAGTACTTCCGGTGCATCTCCGGCGAGCATCCCGACTGGGACGAGTACCGGGAAGCGATGCGCCAGCAGGGCAAGTCGCTGCTGCGCATCACGATCGAGTCGTGGGGGCCGATCGCGACGGGTGGGTTCCCCGCGCGACTGGCCTGACCCGCCACGGCTGCCTGACCCGCCACGGCCTGCGGCTTGCCGCGGCCTGCCTGACCGTCGCGGCCTGCCCGGCTATCCGGCGTGGGTGTCGACGGCGGTGAGGCCGTCGGCGAGCACGGCCAGGGCGTCGTCGGGCCGGCGCATCGCGGTCAGCAGGTCGGCGAGATCGAGGGAGAGCTGGGCGAGCTCCCGCCGCGGCCCGGTCCCGCGATGGATGGCGATCGCGGCCCGGAGGTGCCGCTCGGCCGCCTCGAGATCGCCGGCGTCCTGGCTGAGCAAGGCATGGACCCGGTGCGCACGAGCCCGGCGCACCTCGCCCGCCGACCCGCCGCCACCGGTACGGTCGCGGCGATGGCCTTCGAGGTCGGCATCGCCGCCGCTGTGAGTGCCGCCGTGAGCGCCGGTGCCGGGGGCGATCAGAGCATCCGCGTCCGGCTCGGCCACAAGATCTGCTTCCGGCGCGATCGCAGGATCCGCTGCCGACAGCAGGGCACGCGCCGTCGCCGGATCGCCCAGCGCCCGGTGCACCTCCGCCAGATCCACCAGCGCGTCCAGCGCCTCAGGCCCCGTCGACCGCTGCCGCGCCGCCGTCAGATCGGCCAGCGCGCCCGCCAGGTCGCCCGCCGACAGCCGCGCCCGCGCGCGGATGCGGAACGCGCCCGCGATCTCGTCCGCCAGCCACGACTCCAGCACCGCCGCCCCGGCCGCGGTCAGCGCCGCCCGCGCCTCCGGCAGATGGCTCGACGCCGCCAGGGTCCGGGCCGTCGCCACGAACGCGGACACCGCCTCGGCGCCAGGCCCGGCCAGCGCGAGCGCGGTCGACGCCGCCGGTGCCGCGTCCTCGCCCAGGTCGTGCTGGCACAGCGCGAGCAGCGCGTGCACCGCCAGCACCGACGCCGGATCCGGCAGCCCGGCACGGTGCAGCTCGTCGCGGAAACCCGTCAGCAGATACGCGGCATAGCCCGGATCACCCTGCAGCCGTGCGCACAGCGCGAGCCCGGCCACCGCGGGAGTCCGCAGATGGGCCAGCGTCGGCGGGACCAGCCGCCGGGCCCGCTCGAAGTGCGCGACGGCGTCGTCGGCCGCGCCGGCCGTCAGGCGCCGCCGGCCGAGCACGACCTCCGCCGCCGCCCGGCGGGTGTCGAGCGCGGTCGGGTCGGTGGCGAGCTGCTCGTACCAGGGCTGGGGCTGCACCTCCTCAAGCAGATCGATCTCGATGGACAGCGCGTCGCCGGGGTGGCGGCCCGTGGTGAGCTGCGTGACGTCGACGCGGAGGCGGGCCGCGAAGTGTGCGAGCGCGTCGCTGGACGGAACGCGGTGACCGTTTTCGACGGACGAGACATAGGCGGCGGTGTAGTTGGGCTCGGCGAGGTCGCGCTGCGTCAACCCCTTGCCGGTGCGCAGTGCCTGGATCCGTTCACCGACCCCGCTCACAGCGATCCGCCCTCAGGCAGCCGGGCCGCGGCGAGCAGCCCCCGCCGGAAGCTTTCCGCCGCACCCTCGACGTTACCCCCGGCCCGCCGTTGCTCGCCCAACAACCTGCTCGTCGTCACGAGTTCGGCAACGAGACCTGACTCTTCGTAACGATCCGCGGCGGCACTGAGCAGCTGGTCCGCAACAGGAGACCCGGGGGAGCGGGCACCCGCGATCCGCCCGAGGATTCGGTCGGCCTCGGCCATGCACTCCTGGTGGGGGGTGCGGCGGCAGATGTCGACGGCCTCGCCCGCGAGCCGCTCGGCCTCGTCCAGGTCGCCGTCGAGCCGGCGCGCCTCCGCGAGCTCAAGGGTCGCGCCGGCCAGGTCCTGCACGGCGCCGACCTCGCGCAGGATCGCCCTGGCCTGCTCGAAGCGCTCCGCGGCCTCGCGGACCCGTCCGACGCGGCGCAGCACGTAACCGTGCGCCCATTGGCAGATGCCGATCTCGCGGGTGAGCCCGAGCGAGGTGTAGATGGCCAGGGCCTCGCCGAGCAGTCGCTCGGTGTCGGCGAGGTCGTGGTCGCGCCGCTGCTGGGCGACGGTGACGCTGAACTGCGCGAGCCACTCGCGGTTGCGCACCCGCGGCAGCAGCGGCAGCGCCTCCCGCTCCAGCCGGCGGGCCCGCTCGCGCCAGTCCAGCTCCAGGAACGTGTACACCAGCGCGCTCGTCAACCGGACCTGCGCGTCGGGATCGGGGTCGGCCGCGGCGCGGACGGCGCGCAGCTCGGCCTCGAGCAGCGTGATCGCCTCGCCCGTGGCGCCGGTGATCTGCAGGCAGTAGGCCTCCCGCGCGACCACCGCGGCGCGCAGCGTGACGTCCTGCTGCTCCAGCAGGGTTTTCGCGCCGGCGTACCGCTGGATCGCCGCACCCACGTCGCCGCGGTGCAGCGCGACGTCCCCGGCGAGGTGGACCGCGCGGCACTGGAGCTCCGGCAGCGCGTACCGGCGCGCCAGCTCGGCGATCTCGTCGGCCTTCGCCGCCGCCTCGGCCGTGCGGCCGCGGGACAGCTCCCGGCGGGCCTCGGCGAGCTCGCCGGAGAGGGTGTCGGCCAGGTCCGCCGGGCGGCCGTGGCGCAGGTCGTCGGCGTCGACCCCGAGCGCGCCCGCGATGTGGGCGAGCGTCTCGGCATTCGGCACGCGCACGCCGCCCTCGATCGCGGCCAGGAACGCGCGGGTGTACCGCGGCTCCGCCACCTCCCGCTGGGTGAGCCCGCGGTCGAGGCGCAACCGCCTGATCCGAGCGCCGAGCGACTCGTCCTCCGTCACCGCGTCACCTTCCCACATCACCTGTGTATTGACAGCCGACTGTGCGCGTCCTAGCGTTCACGCAACAACGACGGTAACTGGAGTTAACAAGCCAGTTGCGCACCTCCCACGATCTCCGGCGTCGGGATGCCGGGTGCCTCCCCCGTCCCGATGCCGGACACCACCGCCAGCACCCCCAACGCTGCACTTCCGGGAAGGAACTGCGATGCGCAGAACTGCCCTGGTGCTGTCCGTCACCGTGACCGCCGCCCTGGTCACGACCGGCGTACTCACCCACAACGCCCTGGCCGGCACCGGCGTCGCCGACACCGCGGCGGCGCCACCGGCCGGGGTCGCACCCGCTGTCTTCAGCGCGATGCAACGCGACCTGCACCTCACCCCGGCGCAGGCCCGCGACCGTCTCACCCTCGACGGCCGCGCCGCGACCACCCAGCAGGTCCTCCGCACGACCCTCGGCGCCCGCTACGGCGGCACCTGGGTCGCCGCCGACGGCAGGACCGTCACCGTCGGCATCACCGACGCCGGCCAGCAGCAGAGCGTCCGCAACCTCGGCGCGACCCCGACCCTGGTCAGCCGCAGCGAGGCGCAGCTCGACGCGATCGTCGCCAAGCTCGACCGGCAGTCGTCCGCCGCTCCGCGCACCGTCAAGGGTTGGTACGCGGACCTGCCCACCAACTCCGTCGTCGTCCTCGGATCCGGCGCGCAGGGCTTCCTGGCGGCGGCCGGCGTCGACCAGGCCGCGGTCCGCGTCGAGGCGACCAGCGAGGACCCGAAGCCGTACATCGACGTGGTGGGCGGCAACGCGTACTACATCGGCAGCGGCACCAGGTGCTCGATCGGCTTCTCCGTGAACGGCGGCTTCGTCTCCGCCGGCCACTGCGGCACCACCGGCGCCCGCACCACCCAGCCGAGCGGCACGTTCCGCGGGTCGAGCTTCCCCGGGAACGACTACTCGTGGGTCCAGGTCGACGCCGGCAACACCCCGCGTGGCCTGGTGAACAACTACAGCGGCGGCACCGTCGCCGTCGCCGGGTCGACCGAGGCGGCCGTCGGCGCCTCCGTCTGCCGCTCCGGCTCCACCACCGGCTGGCACTGCGGCACGATCCAGCAGAAGAACGCGTCCGTCACGTACTCACAAGGCACCGTGACCGGGCTCGTGCGCACGAACGCCTGCGCCGAGCCGGGCGACTCCGGCGGCTCGTGGCTGTCGGGCACCCAGGCGCAGGGCGTGACCTCCGGCGGCTCGGGCAACTGCACCTCCGGCGGCACCATGTACTACCAGCCCGTCAACGAGATCCTTCAGGCGTACGGGCTGACCCTTGTGACCTCGGGTGGCGGCCCGGGTCCGACCGCGACGGCCACGACGACGAGCCCGCCGCAGGGCGGGACGTGGGCGCCGAACACCGTGTACGCGACCGGCGCGACCGTCACCTACGGCGGCCGGTCCTACCGCTGCCTGCAGGGCCACACCTCGCAGGTCGGCTGGGAGCCACCGAACGTACCGGCGCTGTGGGCGTGACGGTTTCGACTTAGTTCGCGGGTATGGGGAGGAGCGGGCCCGACAGCGTCGTCGGGCCCGCTCCGCGGTGCTGCAGCCGGCTGCGCACCTCACCGGCCTTCGGGTGGGCGAGCACGTCCAGGGTGCTCAGCGACCGGGTCCACGCCGCCCTCGCCTGATCCCACCGGCCCGCCGCGGCCCAGGTGTCACCGAGCCGGATCGACGTGTCGGCCTCGTTGAACCGGTCGCCCTGCTCCGCGTAGCGCAGCAACGCGTCCTGATAGCGCTCGATCGCCCGGTCATGGTCGCCGAGGCGGTGGTGGATGTACCCGAGGCTGTCCAGCGTCGCCGCGACACCGGCCGCGTCGCCGAGCGCCCGTTGCAGCTCCAACGCCTCCTCGCAGCACTCGAGGGCCACGTCGTGGTGCCCGAGCCGGGCGCGGTGCCAGCCCGCCGAGTTCAACGCCCGGGCCTGCCCGACCGGGTCGTCCGCGAGCCCGAACAGCTTCAGCGCCCGCTCGTCGTGCGCGACTGCCTCCGCGAACCGGTCCTGCGTCTCCAGCAGCCAGGCCAGCGCGTGCTGGCACCGGGCCGCCCCCGCGTGGTCGGCCAGCTCGACGAACAGGTCGAACGCAACCCGCAGGTGCCGCCGCGCCTCCTCGTGCCGCCCGCTGCGGATCAACCCGCCGGACAGGCTGCGGTGCGCCAGTGCGAGCGCCGCCCGGTCACCGAGCCGCTCGGCGGCGCCGACCGCGGCCCGCTGCGTGGCGATCCAGTCGCCCCAGCGCCCACTCCTGTCGAGGTGGTCGGCCATCGCCCAGGCCAGGCGCCACGCCTCCCGGTCCGCCCCGCACGCCACCGCCAGCTGCACGGTGCCGATGAGCGCCGTCCGCTCCTCCTCGAACCACGCCGCCGCCTCCCCGTCCGGGACCTTCCGCGCGGCGGGTGCGGGCAGCCCCGCCGGGTCCCGCGAAGGATTGAGCGCCATCGCCGCGGCCGTGGCCGCCTCGACGTAGTGCGAGATCAGCCGCTTACGCGCGGCGGCGCGCTCCGAGGCGGGGTCGGCGACGCGGGTGAGATCGGCGGCGTACGCACACAGCAGGTCGTGCATGCCGAACCGCCCCGGCCGTCCCTCGATCACCAGCTGCGCCCGTACAAGCTCCGCCAGCAGCGGCAGGACCGTCTCGCGCGGCAGCCCGGCGATCGCCGCGGCGGCCGCGATCCCGAGCTGCGGGCCGGGGTGCAGGCCGCCGAGCCGGAAGAGCCGCTGCGTGTTGGGGCTGAGTCGCTGGTACGACCACGAGAACACCGTCTCGACGTCGGCCTTCGGGTCGTCGGACCGCAGCGCGTCCAGCCGGCTGCGCGCCCCCGTCAGATCCGCGGCGATCGCGGCGAGACTGAAGTCCGGATGCAACGCCGCCCGCGCCGCCACGACCGACAGCGCCAGCGGCAGCCGCGCACACGCCGCGACGATCGCGTCGACCGCCGCCGGCTCCCGCTCCGCCCGCACCGCGCCGATCCGCCCCGCGAGCAGCGCCCTGGCCTCGCCGACGTCGAGCAGGTCGAGCGTCACCGGATACGCGCCGTCGGCCGCCACCAGCTCCGTCAGGTCCGACCTGCTCGTGACCAGCGCGAGCGCCGCCCCCGTGCCCGGCAGCAACGGCCGCACCTGCTCAGCCGTCGACGCGTTGTCCAACACGATCAACATCCGCTTGTCGCGCAGGAGTTGCCGGTACCGCCGAGCCCGCGCCCCGGCGTCCGCGGGCACCTGCGCCGGCGGCACCCCCAGTAACCCCAACGCGACACCGAGCGCGTCGAACGGGCTGACCGGGTCGCGGCTGCTCGGCCCGAACCCACGCAGGTCCAGAAACAGCTGACCGTCCGGAAACGTGCTCGTCATCCGATGCGCCCAATGTACGGCCAGCGCCGTCTTCCCGACCCCCGCCGTCCCCGACACCACGATCGCCCGCCGCCGCCGGTCGAGCAGCCCGTCGAGGTGAGCGAGCTGCCCCGTCCTCCCGGCGAACATGACCAGATCCGCCGGCAACTGCCGCGGCGCCTCGTCCCCCTTGGGCACCCCGGCCGCCCGCAGCTCCTCCACCCTGTCCCGCGCCGACGCCAGCGCCCGCTGCTCGTCCGGCGTGGTCCCGAGCAGCCTGACCAGCTCGTCGAACCGATCCGTCGGCGGCAGCACCCGCCCGGCCAGATACTCCCCGACGATCCCGTGCGACCACCCCGTCAGCGCCGCGATCCGCCGGTACGTCAACCGCGGCTGCCCCGCCCGCCCCGACTCCCGCACCCGGAGCTCCCGCAGCACCCGAGCAAGCTGCCCCATGGTGCCGACCTTCGCCGCGTCCTCGAGCAACTCGTCCACTGCCGCCGATTCCTCACGTCGCGCCCGCCCACCCCCGCGCCCTGCCAGTGTCGCGCGCCCCCGCAACCCGCCGGTCCCCCCGAGCCCGCGGTTCTCGATCGAAGGACGCTTCTGGCCACCCCGACGACCGGATCCATCCTTCGATCAAGAACCCCCGGACCGTGGCAGCCTGCGACCGGACGCGGTGCCGGCCGTGATCGGCTGAGCATGGAGTCCGGGGCAATATCTTGTGGGCACATGGACGCGACGATCGCTCGGTCCCGGTGACTGGCCTGCGACTGCCAGCCTTGCTTCCCGCGGCCGACCCGAAGGCGCCGGCTCGAACCTGCGGACGCGTGGCAGGCAGCGAACGCCTTGCCCCGCGACTGGATGCGGGTGCCGGCCCACACCTGGGAAGCGCACGGTCCGGTGACCGCCACCCACTCCAGCGGCGACCACGGGTGCTGGCTCAGCTACCACGGAGGCATACAAGCTGGGCGCCGCTGTCCGTCCTGCCCGCAGCTGCCGGCGCCGCCATCCACCCTTGGCACAGGCCTCCGACACGCGGGGCGGGACAGACTCCCCGAGGCGAGGCGAGGCGAGGCGAGGCGGCGCGGGGCGAGGCGGGGCGGGGCGGGGCGAGGCGGGGCGGGGCGTTGGCTCAGGTCACGGGTCTGCGGTCTGGTGAGGGCCTCCTGTCCGCGGCCGGGTGTGGGCGCGTGGGGGTGAGAGGTCGGGGAAGTGGGTCACTGGAGGCGGCGGATCTCGCGGGGGAGGCCGCGCATCCAGGCGCGCAGCAGCGGGGTGACGGTGCGGACCAGCGGGCTGGCGGGGGCGTCGTCGATCGGGGAGGTGAGGGTGTCGGCGGCGAAGATGAAGGGGTCGATCAGCGGGGTGGGGCGGTGCCTGTCGTGGAGGTCGCTGCGCTGCAGGGCGTCCTCCACCAAGGTGCGGAAGGCGGCGGCCGGGACGTCTTCGCGGACGGCGCGGATGGCCTCGTGGAGGTGGCGGCGGACGCCGAGCTGCTGCTCGTGGGCGGGGGAGCCGACGCCGACGAGGAAGGTGAGGTAGGTGCGGGTGAGGCGGCCGTCCTCGCGGTCGAGATAGCACTCGACGGAGCGGGTCCAGCCCGCGCGGGCGACCGAGAACCCGAGGCCGGCGACGGTGCCGTCGGCGGCGACGAGGCGGTGGCAGCCGCCCGCGCGCTGGGGGCCGGCGAGCTCCGGGGACCAGACGGGGCGGCGGGCGCCGGCGGCGACCATGCGCTCGACCGCGGCCGCGGCCGCGGACGCGACCCGGCCGCCGGCGACGCTGCCGAGGCCGAGGACGACGGCTGGGGCCATGGGGGTGGTGGCGCGCTCGAAGCTGGGGATCACGTCGGAGAGCAGGACGGCCTCGAGGGTGCTGCCGGCAGTGACGTGGGCCATCGGGTCGCCGATGGTGAGGGCGGCCATCGACACGAACGCGGCGCCCGCGAACTCGGCGTCGGTCGGGTCGTCGTCAGGGACCAGGGCGGCGGGCCCGCCGAGGATGCGCCGCAGGAGGGGGTCGACGTCGCCCACGACCGCGGCGAAGAGGCCCGGCGGACCGGCCGCGGTCGAAGGAGCGCGCCGGTGCGGCGTGCGGCGGTGGACAGACTGCTGACGGTGCCTGCGTTTGTGGCTACGACCACGACTCCCCGGACCCATGCCAGCAGTCTGCACCTACCCCCCGACAAAAAATCGCCGCACACACCGTCAATCCCCGTGCCGACCTGCGCAAAACAAAATCACAGCGGCCAGGTCCGCCGGGCGGCTGAGCATCGGCCAGTGGCCGGTCGGCAGTCCGTGGACGCGGTAGTCGCCGCGGTCCAGGCCGGCGAAGAACGGATGGTCGCCGTCGATCATCTGGTGGACGTCGGCAACGGCGAACGTCGAGCAGATCAGGTCGGTCGGCGGCTGCGCCGCGGACGAGAGCCGCAGCGGCGACAACGCGCTGGCCAGCGGGTGTGGGACGGCACGGGAGAACTGTGACGGATGCAGGCCGGCGAACTGCACCGGGTCGTCAGCGGGGTCGAACGACGGCGGCGGGATGAACACGCCGTCAGGGGAAGCCGGCGGGGACACGTCGGCCTGGGAGACGCCGTCCGGCAGAGGGCCGCTGTCCACATAGATCACTCGTGAAACCTTCAAAAGGTCCGCCGCGCCCCGGACCGGCAGACCGCCGTAGCTGTGCCCGACCAGCACCACCTCCGCGGCATCCGCGACGGCGGCGGTGACCTGCGAGATGTGGTCGTCGAGGGTGGCGCCCGCGCGCAGGTCGAGGCTCAGCGCGGTCACGTCGTGGCCGGCGGAGCGCAGCGGCGCGGCGACCGCGTCCCAGGCCCAACCGCCGAGCCACATACCGGGAACAAGGATGAAGTGCGTCATGCCACGACCGTAGGACGATATCCGGGCGGATCACGCCCTGATAAAAGTCCTGATAAGAAGAAGAACATGTCGACCGGCAAGGTGCTCGCGATGCTGGAGCTGCTCCAGGCGCAGCCCGGCCTGACCGGGCCCGAGCTGGCGCGCCGCCTGGAGGTCGACGGCCGCACGGTCCGCCGGTACGCCACCACCCTCGCCGACCTGGGCGTCCCGGTGCAGGCGGAGCGCGGGCGGTACGGCGGCTACCGGCTGCTGCCCGGGTACAAGCTGCCGCCGCTGATGCTGACCGACGACGAGGCGGTGTCGGTGGTGTTCGGCCTGCTGGCCGCGGAACGGCAGGGGGTGGGGGCGCCGGCGGCGCTGGCGAAGGTCGAGCGGGTCCTGCCGGCCAGGCTGCGCGAGCGGGTCCAGGCGGTCCGCGAGACGCTGGGGTTCACCGCCGTACACGCGGAGAAGAAGGCTCCGGTCGAGCAGCTGCTCGCGCTCGGCGAGGCGACCCGCGCGCACCGGCGGGTCCGGCTGGCATACCGGTCGTGGCGCGACGAGGACACCGAGCGCGACTTCGACCCGTATGGCGTCGTCGTCCACAACGGACGCTGGTACACCGCCGGGCACGACCACCGCAGCGGCGAGATCCGCACGTTCCGGCTGGACCGGATCCGGTCGATCACGAGCCTGCAGGTGTACTTCGAGCCGCCGCCCGACTTCGACGCCGTGGCGCACGTGCTGCGGAAACTGGCGGCGGTGCCGTTCCGGCACGAGGTGGAGGTGGTGTTACGCGCCGAGCTCTCGGACGCCGCGAGCCGGATCCCGCCGGCGGTCGGGACGCTCGCCGTGCACCCGGACGGCGTGCTGCTGACCTGCCGCGCCGAGCGCCTCGACGGGATGGCGCGGATGCTGGCCGGCCTCGGCTGGGACTTCACGATCAGGCGCCCGGAGGCGCTGCGCGACGAGGTGCGCGCGCTGGCCGCCCGCCTCGGCGAGAGCGCCGGGCGGCCCCGTGGCTGAAGCGGTCGAAGGGTGAGCGTCAGTCCCGGGACAGGGCCGTGCTGAGCACCACGGACGCCACCAGCGAGCCGATCATCAACCAGACCAGCCGCCACGTCCACTTGTGGCCGAAGTTGAGCGTCCACCCGACGCCCTGCCGCTTCGGCACGAACAGCGCGGGGTCGTCCGGGTTGACGTAGAAGACGCCGCGCCACGCGCGCGGGTCGGCGCTCATCCCGCGCGCGTCGCCGCCGTCGCGACGCTTCGGTGCCGGGACCGCGACGATCGCAAGGGCGAGGACGGCGACCATGAAGGTGATCGCGAGGATCTCGGCCAAGGCTGCGTGGTTCACCATTCGAGCGTGCCACCGGTTGTCACGGTTCTTCAAGTGCGACGCGTCATAAGGTACGCCCGCTGCACATCGTTGCCGGCCGATGCGGCGGCCCGGCCGAACGCCTCCCGCGCCTCGGCGACGCGGCCGAGCCGGCCCAGCAGATCACCCCGCACGGCGTGAAACACGTGGTAGTCGGGCAGATCGAGGGCCTCGACCAGGGCCAGCGCCGTCTCCGGTCCGGTCACCTCGGCGACGGCGACCGCACGGTTGAGCGCCACGACCGGTGTGGGTGACAGGTGCAGCAGCTGGTCGTACAGGCGCAACACCTGCGGCCAGTCGGTGCTCGGCCCGTCGGTGTGGACGGCGTTGATCGCGGCCTGCAGCTGGTAGACGCCGGGCCGGTCGAGCTCCAGGCATTGTCTGACGAGTCCGTGGCCCTCCGCGATGAGGCCGGCGTCCCACTGGCCGCGGTCCTGGTCGCGCAGCAGGACGAGCGCCCCGTCCGGCCCGGTGCGCGCGGGTCGCCGCGCCTCGATGAGCAGCATCAACGCGAGCAGCCCGGTGACCTCGGGCTCGTCCGGCAGCAGCCGGTGCAGCAGTCGGCCGAGCCGGATCGCCTCCGCGCACAGGTCGTCGCGGACGAGCCGTTCGCCGGAGCCGGCGGTGTACCCCTCGTTGAAGATCAGATAGATGACGGCGAGGACGGGCGGCAGCCGCGCGGGGAGCTCCTCGTCCGATGGCACCCGGTAGGGGATGCGGGCGTCGCGGATCTTCTGTTTCGCCCGCACGACGCGTTGTGCGACGGTCGTCTCGGGCACGAGCAGCGCCTGCGCGATCTCCGCGGTGGACAACCCGCCGAGCAGCCGGAGCGCCAGCGGCACCTGCGCGCCCATCGACAGCGCCGGATGGCAGCAGGTGAAGATCAGCCGGAGCAGGTCGGGACCCTCCTCGGGAGGGCCGTGCAGCAGCGCCGCCTCCTGGTGCTTCCCGGAGCGCTTGGCCTCCCGGCGCAGCCGGTCGATCGCCCGGTTGCGGGCGGTGGTGATGATCCAGCCGGCGGGGCTCGGCGGCGGGCCTTCCGTGGCCCAGTGGGCGACGGCCGCGGCGAACGCCTCCTGCACCGCCTCCTCGGCGAGGTCGATGTCGCCGAGCAGCCCGACCAGGACGGCGACGGCGCGCCCGTACTGCTCCCGGAAGACCCGCTCCACCGAGGTCAACGGAAGGGCCGGACCTCGATCGGCAGCCGCGAGGCGCGCATCAACATGTCCGCCCACGCCAGGGCGGCCGCGCGGTCCTCGACGGCGATGACGCAGAACCCGCCGAGATGCTCCTTGCCCTCGGCGAACGGGCCGTCGCTGACGAAGCCCGGCCGCAGCACGGTCGCCGTCGACGGCGGCAGGAGGCCACCGGAGAACACCCACACGCCGGCCTCGCGCACCTCCCGGTCGAACGCGGTCACGTCCGCGTCGATCGCCGCCATCTCCGCCGGCGACGGGGGCTCGCCCTCGCTGGGCTCGATCACGCTGAGCAGGTACTGCCGCATGGTCACCTTTCTACCCCAGCGTCCACGTATTCTTTTCTGCGGCATCTTCACGGAAGGGGATTTCAGGTGAGCAGCGAAACGCTGGAGTTTCAGGCTGAGACGCGGCAGCTCCTGCAATTGATGGTCCACTCGATCTACTCGAACAAGGACATCTTCCTGCGGGAACTGATCTCCAATGCGTCCGATGCCCTGGACAAGTTGCGCCTCGAGTCGCTGATCGACAAGGATCTGGAGGCCGACACCTCCGACCTGCACATCTCCCTCGAGGTCTCGGCCGAGGACCGGACGCTGACGGTCCGGGACAACGGGATCGGGATGTCCCGCGACGAGGTCGTCCAGCTCATCGGCACGATCGCGAAGTCGGGCACGGCCGAGATGCTGCGCAAGATGCGCGAGTCGAAGGACGCCGCCGCGAAGCAGGAGCTGATCGGGCAGTTCGGGGTCGGGTTCTACTCGACGTTCATGGTCGCCGACAAGGTCACGCTGGTGACCCGGCGGGCCGGCGAGAAGGGCGGCACCCGCTGGGAGTCCGCCGGCGAGGGCACGTACGAGATCGAGCCCGTCGACGACGCGCCGCAGGGCACCTCGGTGACGCTGCACCTCAAGCCCGAGGACACCGACGACCAGCTGCACGACTACGCCGCGGACCGGAAGATCCGCGAGATCGTCAAGCGCTACTCGGACTTCATCGCCTGGCCCATCCGCCTCGGCGACTCCGACACGCCGCTGAACTCGATGAAGGCCCTCTGGGCGCGGCCGCGCAGCGAGGTCAGCGACGAGGAGTACCACGAGTTCTACAAGCACGTCTCGCACGACTGGACCGATCCGCTCGAGACGATCCACATGAAGGCGGAGGGCACGTTCGAATACGAGGCCCTGCTCTTCATCCCGTCGCGGGCGCCGTTCGACCTGTTCATGCGCGAGGGCAAGCGCGGCGTGCAGCTCTACGTGAAGCGCGTCTTCATCATGGACGACTGCGAGGCGCTGACCCCGCAGTACCTGCGCTTCGTGAAGGGCGTCGTCGACGCGCACGACCTGTCGCTCAACATCTCCCGCGAGATCCTGCAGCAGGACCGGCAGATCCAGGTCGTGCGGCGGCGCCTGGTGAAGAAGGTGCTCTCGACGCTGACCGAGATGCGCGAGTCCAAGGAGAAGTACCTCGGGTTCTGGAGCGAGTTCGGCCGGGCGCTCAAGGAAGGCCTGATCGACGACGCCGACAACCGCGACGCCCTGCTCGACCTGCTCCTCCTGCCGTCGACCGCGTCCGGCGAGCTGACCTCGCTGCGTGACTACGTGTCGCGGATGAAGGAGGACCAGAAGGACATCTACTACATGACCGGCGAGTCGCGGGCCATGGTCGAGCACTCGCCGCACATGGAGGCGTTCCTCGCCAAGGGCTACGAGGTGCTGATCCTCACAGACCCCGTCGACGAGGTGTGGGTCGAGCGGATCACCGAATTCGACGGCAAGCAGCTGCAGTCGATCGCCAAGGGGCAGGTCGACCTCGGCGCCACGGAGACGCCGGCCGAGCAGCAGGAGGAGTTCGCGCCGCTGCTCAAGTGGCTCGGCGAGAAGCTCCAGGACGACGTGAAGGACGTGCGGCTGTCCTCGCGGCTCACCACCTCGGCGGCCTGCATCGTCGGCGACGAGCACGACATCACGCCGACACTGGAGAAGATGTACCGCGCGATGGGGCAGGAGCTGCCGCGCACCAAGCGGATCCTGGAGCTGAACCCGACGCATCCGCTGGTCACGGGGCTGCGCTCGGCGTTCTCGGCCTCGCCTGACGACGAGGGGCTCGTGGAGACGGCGGAGCTGCTGCACGGGGTGGCGCTGCTCGCCGAGGGCGGGGAGCTCGCGGATCCCGCGCGCTTCACCCGCCTGGTCGCGGACCGCCTGGCGCGTTCGCTGTGACGGCCCCGTCGGAGGACGGCCTGCGGGCCGCCGAGCGCCGCCTGCAGGCCGCGCAGCTGGCCGGCGACGTGGCGGTGCTGGACGAGGTGCTCGACGAGCGCCTGGTCTTCACCGGCCCCGACGGGCTGCTGTACGGCAAGGGCGACGACCTCCACCTGCACCGCTCCGGCGAGCAGAAGGTCACGAAGGTCGAGGAGGAGGACCTGATCGTCCTCGTCCACGACCGGACCGGGGTGACCTGCTTCCTGGGTCAGCTCGCCGGCACGTTCAAGGGCACCTCGTTCGCGGCGCGGATGCGGTACACGCGGACCTGGGCCTTCGCTGAGGAAACCGGATGGCGGCTGGTCGCCGCGCACGCCAGCATGCTGTGACATGAGGACCGTCTCGCTTGTGCTCGTCTCGTCCGGCGGCGACGTGCTCGGCGCGTTGCCGCCGATCGAGGTCGAGATACCGTGGTGGTCGGAGATCGCGTCGGTGGTCTCCGCCGCCCGTGCGCGGTTCGGGGTGACGGTCACCGTGCTGCGGCTGCTGTCCACGTCGCTGCCGGAGCAGCCGGGCGGGTCGGTCACGTATCTCGCTTCCGCGCCTTCCGCGCCTGCGGGCGTGCTGCCGTTCTCCGGCATGCTGTCGTCGCATCCGTTGCGTGCTGCTTACGCGGCGGTGGGCGGGCCCACACGGTCACTCGAATGGGCTTCGTCACATATTTCCGAAATCTCGGACATGGTGCAGGTGAAGACCTGGAACCTGTCGTCGCTGTGGCGGCTGGAGACCGGCGGCGACACGGTGTGGCTCAAGGAGCTGCCCGCCTTCCTGCGTGCCGAGACCGCCGTGCTGAGCTGGCTCAACGCGGTGGCGCCCGGCGCCGCGCCGACCCTGCTCGCCGCCGACGACGAGGGCCGCCAGCTCCTGTCGCACCTGGACGGCGAGGACCGCTTCGGCGCGCCCGAGGCCGACCGGCTGCCGATGGTCGACCTGCTGCACGACCTCCAGCTGCGGTTCCTGCGGGACCAGCCGGTGCTGCCCGGCATCCTCGACCGCCGCGGCGGCCTCCTCCTGGAGCAGATCACCGCGGCCGCCACCCCCTGGCTCGGCCGGATCGACGGGCTCGAGGCGGTCCTCGACGCGCTGCCCACGCGGCTGGCGGCCGTTGCCGCGTGCGGGGTGCCGGAGACGCTCGTCCACGGTGACTTCCACCCCGGCAATGTGCGTTCTGCGGCTCATGTACCGCCGGCGGTGCTGGACTGGGGCGACGCCTACCTCGGGCACCCCGGGTTCGACATCCTCCGGCTGTGCGGCGGTCTCGAGTCGTCCGAGGCGCTGCTGGCGCGGTGGTCCTCGTTGTGGCGCGCCGCCGTGCCCGGCTGCGACCCGTCACGGGCGGTGACGCTGCTGCGGCCCGTGGCCCCGCTGCTCGGCGCCGCCGTCTACGCCAACTTCCTCGCTAACATTGAGCCAGATGAATGGCCATACCATGCCGAGGACGTCCCGAGCTGCTTGAAGGCCGCCGTCGGAAATTTTGTCGTACCGATGCTGTAGAACTACCGGCGTCAAGGATCGTCCGACGCTGGAGGTCGATGGCTGTGGACGTTGAGCGGCGCTCGGTAGCGCCCATCATCCCGCCGGTGAAGCCGCGCAAGCTGGCCAAGGTGCCGTTCGTCGAGCTGGCCGACGGGCGGTTGCAGGGGGTCGTGTCGAGCGGCTCCGACGTGGAGCGGGTCTATGTCTCCTCGATCGGGGCCGGCAGCCACGGCCTGAGCTGCAGCACCAACAACAACCGCCCCTGCGGCGGGCTGCGCGGGTCCTATCCGTGCAAGCACCTGCAGGCGCTGCTCGACGAGGCGGTGCTGCAGTATGGCGCCGACCGGGTCGCCCGCTATCTGCGCATCGACGCCGAGCCGGGCGCGAGCCTCGCCGGCGCGCTGCGCGCGCACCACGAGCCGTCCCCCGCGGCGACCGTGTTCAGCAGCTTCCTGCGCCACCTGGCTTATCTGGAGCTGCCCGACACCACGCAGCCCGTGCCCGAGCTGCACTGGTTCCCGTCGGTCGGGGCGGCCCGCTGATGCGCTGTTCATTTCGTCTCGCGACCGGTCGGGTGGTCCGCTGATGCTTGAGACCCAGCTCGGCGAGTTGCTCGCCGACCCCGCCCCGGGCGTGCCCGAGGCCCTCGACCTGGCCGGCTCCGTCGACCAGGCCCTCGCCGACGGGCTCGCCCGGGTCTCCCCGTCCGTGTTCACGGGCCTCGCCGACGCGTTCGCCGGCAGCCCGCTGCGCGACCGGGTCGCCGAGGCCGCCGACAAGATCGCCGCCGGGTCGATCTCCGACGAGCACCTGCTCGCCCTGGCCGGCGCCCGGTCGGCGCTGTTCGGCGCCGTCCACGACGCGCTGCTCGCCCAGGCCGACGCGGCGCTCGGCCGCACCCGGCTGGAGTGGCCCGCCCGCGCCGGCGACGACGTCGCGGCCGCCGGCAACCTGCTCGCGGGCAGCCGCTCCTGGCTGCGGGAGCTCGCGATCACCGGCTGGCGCGGCGTCGACCACGACCTGGTCACCACCGCCGGCCAGATCATCGCGGCGACCCTCGCCGAGCCGCGGCTGCGCCGCCTCGCGACGCTGCTCGACGGGCTCGCCGCGGAGCTGCGCGCGTGCAGCCCGATCGCCACCATGGACCGGCTGCCGCTGCGGCGGTGGGGCGACCTGTGGAGCCGCGCGATGCTCCTGGCCCAGGACGGCGGCCGGGCCACCGCGGCCGAGCCGGTCAGCGGCCGGCTCCTGCTGCTGGGCGCCGACGTCCACGAGCACGCGACCGCCGTGCAGATCCAGGTGCACGGCATCCTCGAGACCCCCGGTGCCGCGCCGCGCCTCGTGCGCACCAGCGTCGCCGCCCCGAAGGTCGACACGATCGTCGGGCCGGCCGTGTGGCGGCTGTTCGCGGGGCACCCGGTGCTGCTCGGCGCCCTCGCGGAGCGGCTGACCCTCGACGTCACCGACCTGCCGCTGCTCGACAGCGGCGACCTGGTCTGGAGCGACGCGCAGGCCAAGGCCGGGCCGCCCGCCGACCCGTTCGCCACCGCCCGGGTGCTGCTGCCCGGCGCGGTCGCACCGGCGGTGCCGCCGCTGGAGCGCCACCCGGCCCGCATCGGCGAGCCTGTCCTCGTCGAGGGCTATGCGGCCGACGGCGGCACGTTCACGCTCGGCGACCAGGCGATCGCCGTCGACACGACGCGGCTGCCGTCGTGCGGGCCGCTGACCCCGCAGCTCGTCGCCGCCTCGCAGGCCTGCATCGGCCTGCTGCGGTGGGACGGCGGCTGGTCGCTGCAGCCGGTCGCGGTCCTCACCATGGTCAAGCGCCAGCCCGTGGCGACCCACACCACCGACTGGGCCCTCGGCCCCACCGACCCGAAGGTCGTCAAGGCGGCCGCCGCGGCCGGCGACGCGGTCGCGGTCCTCCGCGAGCGGGCCGGAAGGTTGCTGCGCCGATGAGCGACGAGAACCGTCGCCAGGTCCTCTACTGGCGGATGCTGTCCCGGGTCTTCCAGACCGACGAGCAACAGGCGTTGGAGGCGGCGAGCGTCGCCATCGTCGAGGACATCGGCCTGCCCCCGGCGCTGCTCGACCCGGCCGTCTCCGTCGACAACCTGGTCCAGCGCCACCCCGAGCTGGCTGGCGCCTTCGACGGCCTGATGACCCCGGCCGACCCGACCTCGGCCACTCCGGCGGGGCCTTCGGTGGCTACTGGTCCGGGCGCCTCCGCGGGCGCTGCGCCGGGCTCGCTCTCGGGCCCGCCGGCGGGCTCTGCTGCGGCTACCGGCCCGGGCTCTGCCGTGGGGTCTGGACCGGGGTCGCCCGCGGGCGGTTCGGTGGGCACCGCACCCGGCGCGTCATCGGGCGGTTCGGCCGGCACCGGGCCGGAAGCCTCGGCGGGCACCGGGGAGGACGCTTCGGGGGGCGCTGGAGCAGCGGCGTCGCCAGGCACCCCGGCAGGCACGGCTTCGGGCACCTCGCTGAGCGTGGTGGGCGCGGCGGGTGACGAGGTGCGGCGGGCCGCGCTGGTGTCCAAGCTGCTGATCAACGTGTTCGCGACCGGCAGCGGCAGTGTGAGCGCCGGGCAGCTGGCAAACTGGCAGGCCGACGCGGGGTGGTTCGAGCGGGCGCTCGGCATGAATCCCGGGGAGCTGCGCGGCAAGCCCAACGCCGGCGGGCTCGCCGGGGTGCTCGGCGGGCTCGAAGGCGACCTGGTCAAGCGGATGCACCTGCGGGAGGTCCTGGCCAACCCGGCGCTCGCCAAGCAGCTGACGCCGAGCATGTCGCTCATCGAGCAGCTGCTGCGCGACAAGAGCAACCTGTCCGGCGTCGCCCTCGCCAACGCGAAGGCGTTGATCCGCCGGTTCGTGGACGAGGTCGCCGAGGTGCTGCGCACCCAGGTGCAGCAGAGCAGCGCCGGCGTGATCGACCGGTCGGTGCCGCCGAAGCGGGTCTATCGCAACCTCGACCTCGAGCGCACCATCTGGAAGAACCTGACCAACTGGAGCCCCGACGACGAGCGGCTCTACGTCGACCGCCTCTTCTACCGGCAGACCGCGAAGCGCACCACCCCGGCGAGGCTCATCGTCGTGGTCGACCAGTCCGGTTCGATGGTCGACTCGATGGTCAACTGCACCATCCTCGCGTCGATCTTCGCGGGGCTGCCGAAGGTCGACGTGCACCTGATCGCCTATGACACGCGGGCGCTGGACCTGACGCCGTGGGTGCACGACCCGTTCGAGGTGCTGCTGCGCACGCGGCTCGGCGGCGGCAACGACGGGCCGGTCGCGATGGCGATGGCCCGTCCGAAGATCGCCGACCCGAGCAACACGGTGATGGTCTGGATCTCGGACTTCTACGAGTTCGACCGGTCACAGCCGCTGCTGGAAGGCATCCAGGCGGTGCACCGCTCCGGCGTCAGGTTCATCCCGATCGGCTCCGTCAGCAGCGGCGGCCAGCAGAGCGTCAACCCGTGGTTCCGGCAGCGCTTCAAGGACATGGGCACGCCCGTGATCTCCGGCCACATCCGCAAGCTCATCACCGAACTCAAGAACTTCCTCGCATAGGAGACCCGACATGACCGACATGCTCCGCGCCCCCGCCGAGGTCAAGTATGCCGATGAGCTCGACTGGCTCGAGTCGATCGACGACGGGCCGAAGCCGTTCTCGTGGCGGTTGAGCCCCAAGATGGTCCGCCTGTTCGTGCTCGGTTCGGAGCGCGCGGACGGCCTCGACCGTGAGGTGTCGCAGAAGTGGTTCGGCGACCGCAGCTTCGTCGAGCGCAGCATCGTGACGCTCGCGTCCGACCGCGGCCTGCTGCTCATCGGCGACCCCGGCACCGGCAAGAGCTGGCTCGCCGAGCTCCTCGCGGCGGCCATCTCCCGCAACTCGACGCTCGTCGTGCAGGGCACCGCCGGCACGACCGAGGACCACATCAAGTACTCGTGGAACGTCTCGATGGTCATCGCCAAGGGCCAGTCCCGCGCCTCGATGATCCCGTCGCCGATCATGACGGCGATGGAGCGGGGCGTCATCGGCCGGTTCGAGGAGCTGACCCGCTCCACCAGTGACGTGCAGGACGCGCTGATCTCGATCCTGTCCGAGAAGTACGTGTCGATCCCCGAGCTCGACGACGACAACATCGTGTTCGCGCAGCCCGGCTTCTCGATCATCGCGACCGCGAACAGCCGGGACCGCGGGGTCAACGACCTGTCGTCGGCCCTCAAGCGCCGGTTCAACTTCGTGCGCATCCCCGTCGTGACCAACAAGCGCAGCGAGGCGGAGATCGTCCGGTTCCGCACCACGGAGCTGCTGCGCCGGCACCAGATCGAGCTCGACGTGCCGCCCAACCTGCTCGACATCCTGCTGCAGAGCTTCGCCGACCTCCGTACCGCGGCGGCATCGGCGACCAGTGACGACGAGAAGCTCGAGTCGGCGCTGTCGACCGCCGAGCAGATCGGCGTGCTGGAGGACGCGATCCTGCACAGCACGTTCTTCGGCGACCGGACCCTGCGGGCGCAGACCCTCGCCGGTTCGCTCGTCGGGTCGCTCGCCCGCCGCACCCCCGAGGACCTCGCGATCCTCAACAAGTACTGGCACGGCGTCGTCGAGCCGCGCAGCAAGCAGGACGGCGGGGACTGGCCGGCCTTCCTCGAAGGCGGCCGCGAGGCGATCGCCACCTTGTCATGAGCGAGCCGTTCGGGGCCTTGCGGCAGCAGCTGGTCGAGGCGGCGACGGCGTTCGCCGGCTCGCCCGGCGCCGTGCCCGGGATCCTCTCCGGGATCGTGGACGACGTCGACCGGGCGCTGCGCGAGGAGCTGGAGATCTTCCCGGTCTGCCACCACTCGCCGGCGTCCGCCCTCGCCATGGTCCGCAGGCTGCGCGAGAAGCAGCCCAAGGTGATCTACCTGGAGCTGTGCGAGGACCTGGCACCGCTGCTGACGGAGCTGCGCAACTGCCGGCTGCCGGTGGCGTTGCAGGCGTTCGCGTCGGAGCTGGACACGTTCCCGAAGGACTGGGGGCCGCTCAGCGTCATCGCGCCGATCACGGAAGCGTCCGCCGAATACCAGGCGATCGCGTACGCGCTGGAGACCCCCGGCGTCGAGCTGGTGCTGGTCGACCGCTCCACCGACCATGTCTTCCAGTGGCAGCCGCGTACGTCCGGCGCTTCCGGCGAAGAAACCCCGGCCGACGCCGAGCCGTCCGGCGCCGGGTCGGGTGTCGCGCCGTCCGAGGCCGACGCGTCGGACGCCGAGGACGCCGGCGCGCTGCACGGCGACGCGGTCGGCATCGAGATCGGCGACCTGCGGCCGCGCTTCGCCGAGCTGGAGACGCACTTGCTGCACCACGGCAAGGTGCGGCACTGGTCGGAGTGGTGGGACCAGTACGTCGAGCAGCCGCTCGTCGACGCCGACTACGCGACGTACCGGCAGGTCATGGTGCTGATCGGCAGCCTCTTCCGGCGGCTGGCGCCCAGCGACACCGAGCGGGTCACGGTCGACGAGGACCGCGAGCGCTACATGTGGACCCGCATGCGCGAGCACCTCGCCACCTCCGGCGTCGACCGGGCCGACTGCCTGTACGTGTGCGGCGCCTTCCACGCCGCCAGCCGGGTCGAGCAGTTCGGCACCGGACCGGACGCGGCGCCGTTCGAGATCAGCCCACGCACCGCGACGAAGTGGCTGTACGGGCTGATCCCGTCCAGCCACTCGGCGATCGAAGGCCAGTTCGGGCTCGCCTCCGGCTCGGTGTCGATCGCGGCGGCGACCTGGGCCAAGGCGGTCAGCCGGTCGAAGCTCGCCACGTTTCAGCTCGAGGGGCAGCGCGGCGGCAAGAAGAAGCCCGCCCGCCCGGCCGCCGCGCCGGTCGAGACGGCTCCCGTCGCCGACCAGCTGACCCAGTTCCTGGCCAGCCCGCCCGACCTGCACGGGTTCGACGAGGAGGAGCTGCTCGGCTGGTCCGTCGACATCGTCCGGCTGGCCCGGCGCAACGGGTACCTCGCCAGCACCGCCGACGCGATCGCCGTCTTCGAGACGTCGATCCTGCTCGCCGGCATGCGCAACCGGGCGCGGCCCACGCCGTACGACTTCCAGGACGCGGCCGTCACCTGCATCGAGAAGGACGTGGTCCCGGGCCGCCGGGACGTGCGGCGGCTCTGCGAGATCCTGCTCGGCGGCGACCGCGTCGGCCAGGTCGGCTACGAGGCCCTGCCGCCACTGGCTCGCGACGTCTACGACCGGCTCGCCCCGATCGGCCTCGACCTGCGCAAGAGCACGGTGCAGCGGGCGCTGCTCGACCTCAACGGGCAGCCCGAGCTGGTTCCCTGCTCCCATCTGCTGTGGATGCTGCGGTACCTGCTGCCCGGCGGCGCCGTCCGGCCGATCATGGGCTCGCGGCGGCTCGGCGAGCGGTCGGTCCAGGAGAGCTGGGACCTCTCGATCGGCAAGCATCAGCGGTACATCATCGAGCTCGGCTATGAGGGCGTCACCGTCGAGCAGGTCGTGGAGCGCAGGCTCCGCCGGTCCGTGTACGCGCCCGACGCGACCGCCGCCGTCGCCCTGCGCGCCGTCGAGGACTCGATCCTGTTCCTCGGCAGCCGCAGGTTCACCGACGAGCTCGGCGCGCGGGCTGTCGAGCTGCTCTCCGCCGAGCGCACCGTCGACGACGCCCCCGACGTCCTGCGGCGCATCCGCCGGCTGCTGGCGCACTACCGGTCGACCGAGCCGGAGCTGCCGTCGTGGTGCGCGTCGTTCGTCACCACCGGCTACGCGCACTACTGCACGCTCCTGCCGACCGCGTTCGTCGACGACGAGACCGGGGTCCGGCAGGTCGGCGCGATGCTCGGCTTCCTCTTCACCATGGAGGGCCTGGCGCTGTCGCTCGGCTGCGACCGGGCCCAGCTGGAGCTCGCCGTCCGGCAGTCGCACCCCGAGTCACCGGCGAAGGTCGCGCTGCTCTGGGCCGCGCAGCACCAGCTCGGCCTGCTGCCCCTGGCGGACCTGCGGGCCCGCTGCGCCGACCTGCTGGGCAACCCGCTCGTGGTGCCGACGTTCCCGCAGTACCTGAGCGGGTTCGTCCAGGCGCTGGAGCCGGTGCCGAAGCTGGCCGCGTTCGTGGTCGAGGTGATGTCGGACGCGTTCGCCCACCTGCCCGACCCGGTCCTGCTGCCGTGGCTCCCGACGCTCATCACCACGCTGCGCGACCAGGCGGGCGAGCTCGTGCCCGTCCTGATCCGCGAGGCCGGCCGGACGTTCCCCGGCACCCTGCCCGCCGTCGACGCCTGGGCCCCGCCCTGGACCGTCGCCGCGCCCGCCCCGGGTGCCGCGGCCCACGGCGGCGGCGCCATCGGCGGCCTCGGTGACCTCGCCGGAGGCGGCGACGGGTTCGGGCCCGGGTCGGAGCGGTGGGACGCGGCCGTGCCGGTCATGCGGCTGCTCGCCGGGCACCCTTCCTCGGCTGACGGGATCGCCGGCCTGCTCGGTGTCCCGGGCGACGGCGGCGCGAGCCCCGGCTGGTCGGACCTCGAACTGCTCGCGGCGTCCGCCGCCCCGGGGCAGGCGTCCGCCGCGGGCTTGGCGGGTCCGGGACCGTCCGCCGTGCGGGCGCTGCTCGCCGACCACCCAGCGACGGGGGAAGCCCTGGAGGCGCTCTTGGCGGTGGGGTGACCGGTCGGGGCTATGCGATCTCGAGGTAGCGGCGGGCGGCGGTGAGGCCGCCGGTCGGGCGATGCGGCCTTGAGGTCGCGGTGGTGAGGTGGCCGGTGGCGTGGGTGTGCCGGTCGGGCTACGCGATCTCGAGGTAGCGGCGGGCGGCGGTGAGGCGGCCGGTGGCGAGGTCGGCTTCGGGGAGCCAGAAGGAGACGTTGACGACCTCGCCCCAGGCGGTGCCCGGCTCGGCCTCCAGCTGGAGGAGCGGGCGCAGGCCCGGCAGGTGCAGGAACGCGTCCCGCTGCCAGCCGAGCACCTGGTGGCGGGGCGGCCGGCCGGCGGTGTCCTCGGCGTGTTCGCGGGCGGTCATCGCGGCGACCGGGTCGAGGGCGAAGACGTGGGCGAGGGCGGGCGCGTCGTACGGCGGGACGGACCCCACCCGGTCCGCCGCCAGGCACAGCGGCGGGACGACCCAGGTCCCCGACGGTGCGGGGCGCGGGGGCAGCCCGGCCGGGACGTGCAGGACCCGGCAGCCGTCGTCGAGGGCGTCGCCGAACTGGCCCTCCGCGGCGGTGGACGACCCGTCGCGGAGGAGCGGCCGAAGGTCCTCGAACCGGTCAGCGGTGGAGCGCTCCTCGCCGGGGAGCGGCCGCGCGTCAACGAACCGGTCGGCGGAGGGCTCGTCGCGGGAGGACGGCGGCGGGTTCTTGAACCGGTAAGCGGTGGAGGGCTGCGCGTCCCCGGACCGGCCGGCGGCGGACGACTCGTCTCGGAAGAACCGCTGCGGGCCGGTGGCGGAATCGTTGCGGGGGAACGGCTGCCCGTCCCCGAACCGGTCGGCCATGGAGGAGTCCCTGAACCGGTCGGCGGTGGAGGAGCTCCCGAATCGGGCGGCAGCTGGGGGCTCGGCGTGGAAGAAGAGCAGCTCGCCGGTGCGGGGGAGGGTCCAGGTGTCCGGGAGCACGGCGGCGAGGTCGGCGCAGTCGAGGCGGGCGAGCAGGACCATGGGGGTGCCGTGGTGGGTGGGCCAGTCGGTCCCGTGGGGCAGGCCGGGCAGGCCCCCGTAGCGGTGGGATCGGGTCGCGGCGGCTTCTGGGATCACCGTGAGGGCAGCCGCCGGCTCGATCAGGGACTCGAACAGGTGCATGCGGTGAACCTCGCGGGCGGGGAGGTGCGGAGCGGACAAGCGGCGCGGCAGGTGGCGCAGCGCCGGGAAGCGGAACTGGCACCGGGACTTTAGCGTGGATGTATGGACTCCTCGGCCATCGTCATCGGTGGTGTCGCCTGTTTCGGGGTGGCGATCGTGCTGATCGTCGTCACGGCGGTGGTGTCGGCGCGGCGGGAGCGGGAGCGGGTCGAGGCGCTGCGGGTGTGGGCGAAGCGGCACGGTTGGCAGGTCGTGGTGAGGCCGCAGGTCGACTGGGGACGGCGGATGCCGGGGCGGAACCGGCGGGGCGTGTCGCTCGCGCTGTTCGGGACGGTGGGCGGGCGCCCGGTGAGCATCGCCGACTATTCGTACACGACCTCGTCGACCTCGACGGATGCCAACGGGACGACGCACACCACGACGACCACGCACCATCATGTCGCGGTGGTGGTGCGGCTGCGGATGCCGCGGCCGACGGTGGCCGTGCACAAGCGGGGCGGCGGGTCGAAGCTGTGGCGGTCGCTGTTCGGGGACAAGGCGACGGCGATCGGGTATGAGGCGTTCGACAGCGCGTACCGGGTGAACGCGAGCGACCCGAGCCTGGTCAGAGCGGTGATCGGCGGCCAGCTCGTGGCGGAGCACGTCGCCGGATGGCTGCCGGACTGGAGCGTCGAGGGCAACGAGCTGCTGACGTTCTTCCAGGGGCGGCTCGGCGCGCCGGACAACATCCCCGGGCAGGTCGCGCCGCTGCTGAGGGTCGCGGACCTGATCGAGACCCACGCCACGAGCTAGAGGGCGTCGTAGCGGGCCTGCGCGGCGGAGATCCCCGGCATCTCGGACTCCACGAGGTCGATCAGCTCCATGAGCTTCGTCGCGATCCGGCGGCCGGTGTCGGTGAGGCTGTACTCGACGCGGGGCGGGATCGTGCTCTGCACCGTGCGCAGGACCAGGCCGTCGCGCTCGAGGGCGTGGAGGGTCTGCGACAGCATCTTCTCGCTCACGCCGTCGACGCGGCGGCGCAGCTCGTTGAACCGGTGCGTGCCGCCCAGCAGCGCCGCCATCGACAGGATGCCCCAGCGGCCGGCGACCGTGTCCATGACGGGTCGCGACGTGCAGTTCCTGGCGAAGACGTCGAAGACCAGCTCCTCGTACGACATGAGACAACGGTAACTCAAGGTTTGCACTTTCCAGAAGTTAGTGCTTTCTTGGAGATAGCAAACAGGATGAGGGAGTTCTCATGACCATCACCGTCACCGGCGCCACCGGGCAGCTCGGCCGCCTGGTCGTCGACCAGCTCAGGCAGCGGGGCGTCGACGTGGTCGCCGCGGTTCGCGACACCACGAAGGCCAGCGGCAGGCACGCCGACTACGACAAGCCGGAGACGCTCGTGCCGGCGTTCGAGGGCACCGACCGGCTGCTGTTCATCTCCGGCAGCGACGCCGGCCGGCGGCTCGACCAGCACCGGGCCGTCGTCGACGCCGCCGTGAAGGCGGGTGTGGGCCACATCGTCTACACGAGCATCACCAGGGCCGACACGTCGGCGAACCCGCTCGCGCCCGAGCACAAGGCGACCGAGGAGCTCATCGTCGCGTCGGGGCTGCCGTACACCTTCCTGCGCAACAACTGGTACTTCGAGAACTACACGGCCGGCCTGGCCACCGCGCTGCAGCACGGCGTGATCCTCGGCGCCGCGGGCGAGGGCCGCGTCGCCGCCGCGACCCGCGAGGACTTCGCCGAGGGTGCTGTCGCGGTGCTCACCGGCGAGGGGCACGAGGGGAAGATCTACGAGACCGGCGGCGACGCCACCATGTCGCTCACCGACCTCGCCGCCGAGGTCACCGCGCAGTCCGGCACCAAGGTGGAGTACCGGGACCTGCCGGCCGACGACTACGCGCAGGCGCTGATCGGGTTCGGGCTGCCGGAGCAGTTCGCGCGGCTGCTGGCCGCGGCCGACGCGTCGATCGCCGCCGGTAGCCTCGACGTGCCCGGCGCCGACCTGTCGACGCTCATCGGCCGCCCCACCACGACCCTCGCCGACGCGGTGGCGGCGGCGCTGAAAAGTCTGAAGAGCTAGGGAACGCGTCGGCGCCCCCAGGCGTGTGTGTGCTGTGGGGACGCCAGTAATGACCGCGACAAGCAACGACTTCGAGTCGTTCTACCGGTTCGAAGCCGATCGGCTCTACCGCGCGCTCGCCGTCACCCTCGGCGATCCGCAGCTGGCCCGCGAGGCCGCGGATGAGGCGATGGCACGCGCCTACGCCCACTGGGGCCGGGTCCGTGACCACGACAACCCGGGTGGATGGGCGTTCCGCGTCGGACTCAACTGGGCCACCTCCTGGTGGCGCAAGGTCCGGCGGGAGCGCCCGTTGCCGTATCCGGACCCCGACGCGGGCGCCGTCGGCGGCGTGAAGGAGGGGCCCGACACGCATGCCGGCGCCCTCGCCGCGCTGCGGCGGCTGCCGCTGCCGCAGCGGGCCGTGATCGTCTGCCGGGTCCTGCTGGACCTGTCCACCGTGGAGACCGCCATCGTGCTCGGCGTCGCCGAGGGCACGGTCAAGAGCCGGATGGCGCGCGGCCTCGCCGAGCTGCGCCAGTCGCTGGGTGAGGAGCAGGGATGACGACCGGAGACATCACCGAGGTGATCCGCCGCGCCGCCGATGCGGTGCCCGCCGCGGGTTCGGATCTGGATGCTGTACTGCGAAGGCACCACCGCAACCGCCGGCGCAAGGCGACGTCCGCCGCGCTCGGGGCGGTCGCCGTGACGGCCGTAGCGGCTGTCACCGCAATCATCGCGTTAAATCCGGGCGGACCGGCCGTCGGGCCGGCAGCCCCAAGCCGAACAATCCAAGACCAAGACCAAGACCAAGGGCCGAGGCAGCGCCTGCCGCTCAACGCCGGCTGGGCGCTGGGGCCGGACAAGAACGGCGGCAAGGTCACGGTCCCGCAGGTGCGCGCGCTGTACGAGCTCGGCGCCGACAGGCGGCTGGACGGCACCCCCGTCCCCGAGATCGTCGACGACGTCCGGGCCTGGGTCCCGCTCGATGACGGCCGCTCCGTGGTCCTCGGCGGCAAGAACCTCAAGCCAGGCGTCAGCCGCGAGGACGGCCCCGACGTCAGCGACTTCGCGATCCGCCTGCTGGTGCTGGACGCCGGCGGGCAGGTCGGCCTGCAGCGGGAGGTGCGCGTCCAGGGCCAGGACGTCGAGCTCCTCGGCGCCACCGCGACGACCGCCTACCTGTACCGCACCCCCGGCCGGATCATGGCCCACGACCTCGCGACGGGTGCCGAGCACAGGCTCACGGGCCTCGAACCGGTGCCCTCCTGGGAGACGCACAGCCTGACGGTCCAGGGTGGCCTGCTCCTCGCGGCCCCGCATGCGTCATGCGGGCTGAGGGCCGTCGCGCTGGACACCGGAAAGCAGCTGTTCGTCGCATACCTGCCCTGCGCGGCGACGCGGGTCATGCGGCTCTCGCCCGACGGCCGCACCCTCGCGGTGGCGCTGAGCGACCCCGCGGGGGTCGTGACCCTGTTCAGAATCGACGTCGCGACCGGGAGGGTCGGCACGACGCCGGTCACGCGGGGCGAGAGGTCCGGCGTGCTCGGCGTGGGCTGGGCCGGCGGCACCGTCCGGGTGGTGTGGCTGCGCCTACCCGCGACCGGCGCGCACCCGCTGAGCGAGGAGCTCCGGATCACGGACGTCTAGTAGGAGGCGGCGAGCGTCGCGAGGCCCGCGCCGACCAGTGCCACCGCCCAGACGGTGTCCAGGTTGACGCGGGCCAGCCGGGAGAGCCGCAGCCCCACCGTCTGGTAGACCACGAGTGCGATCGCGCCGGCGACGGTGACCATGGCGGCGGTGTGCACGCCGGTGGCCAGGAAGCCCGCCCACAGCGGATCACCGAGAGCCGAGGCGGCGTGGGTGTGCCCGAGACCCGGCGGCGGGTCGGCGACCAGCACGGGCACGAGCATCAGGCCGGCGCCGTGCACGCTCGACATCAGAAACGACCACCCGGCCAGCTGCGCGGCGGACAGGTGCAGGCCCGGCGGGCCGACATGCCGGCGCGACACCGCCCGCCACAGCCCGAAGCCGACGAGCACGAGGCCGCCGCCGATCGCCACGACCCGTGTCGCGACCACCGACTGCAGGGCGCTGACCAGGCCGGCGACCACGAAGATCGAGGCGGCGTGCCCGGCCGCGATCGGCGCGAGGGCCCGGAGCACCGCGGCCCGGCTGCGCTCCTGCACCCCGTTGGCGACCGCCAGCAGCCAGCCCATGCCGGGGTTGAGGCCGTGGAAGGCCCCCATCGCCGCGAGCAGCGCGATCACCGGCACGACCCCGGAGCCTAGCGCGCGTGTCATCCGGCCGGTGGACACCGGCCGGGTGGGCTTTCCGGTGACGCCTCATGCCGCCGGGGGTGGGGTCGATGGCACGCACGTCGCGGTCACCGACCCTCGAGGAGCACGGATGCACCCTGGAGCACGCACCATCTTCGGCCTGCTGATGGCGGCGGGCGGCACCCTTGTGGCGGTGAACCCGGCGGCGGCCGCGGCGGTCACCCCGGCCGCGCTGCCGCACAAGGTCGGCGGGTTCACCGAGCCGACCACCCGGGTCAACGCGAAGTCGCAGCCCGGCGTGTACGGGACGCTGCCGGACAGCGCGAGCGTGAAGGCCGACCTGCCGGCAGTCGGCGACCAGGGCCAGATCGGCTCGTGCGTCGCCTGGACCATCGCCCACTCGATCATGGGCTACTACGCGAAGCGCGACGGCGGGACCGGCGCCCCGTACGCGCCGCTGTACCTCTACATGCGGTCGGTGCAGAAGGGCGGCGCGCCGAACGCGGGCCTGTCGCCGGAGAAGGCGCTGACCGAGGCCGCCGTCAACGGCGTCGACACCCAGGACGACTACCTGCAGGGCACCACCAACTACACGATCCCGCCGACCGCCGCGGAGATCGCGAACGCCAAGAACTACAAGGTCTCCAGCTGGAAGACCCTGTGGACCGGCTCGGGCCAGGGCACCGCCGGGCAGGTCGCGGTGGAGACCGCGATCGCCGCCGGCTCGCCGGTCGCGATCGGCATGCCGGTCTTCAAGGACTTCATGTACCTGACCGGCGGCGCGCTCTACCAGACGACCAGCGGCACGAATCTCGGCGGGCACATGGTCACCGCGTACGCGTACGACGCCGAGGGTGTGTGGATCCGCAACCAGTGGGGCACCGCGTGGGGCGCCTCCGGCGACGCGCACCTCGCCTGGGCGTTCGTCAACACCAACGTGCAGGCCGCGTACACCATCTCCGGCGTGACCACCCCGTCGAAGGTCACCGTGCCCCGGCCGTCGGTGTCGACGCTGTCGCAGGTCCGCGGGCCGATCACCGGCGGCACCGAGGTCACCATCACCGGCGGCAACCTGGCCACCGCCACGACGGTGAAGTTCGGCGAGACCGCGGCCCAGTTCCGCAAGGTCGAGACGAACGGCGTCATCAGCCTGGTAGCCACGTCGCCCGCGCACGCCAAGGGTGCCGTCGACGTGACCGTCGTCAACGTCGCCGGGGCCAGCACGCTGAACTCGCAGGCGCGCTTCCTGTACCAGCCGCCGCTGCCCGTCGTGACGAGCCTCAGCGCCGCGAGCGCGTCCGTCGTCGGCGGTGACGTCCTCACGGTCACCGGCGCCAGCTTCGACGGCGCGACCGCGGTGCGCATCGGCGCCAACCCCGCCGCCAAGGTGAAGGTGCTGTCGCCGACGACGATCACCTTCACCGTGCCCGCGAAGCTCGTCCCCGGCATCTACGACGTGACGGTCGTGACCCCGTCCGGCATCAGCGCCACGGTCGCCGCCGACAAGCTCGCGATCGTCAACCCGCCCGCGCCGACCATCGTCTCGCTGAGCGTGACCAGCGGCCCGACCTACCTGCCCACCCCGGTGGTCGTCACCGGCACCAACCTCGGCGGCGTCACCGGGGTCAGCGTCGGCGGGGTGGCCGCCCTGTACCAGCGGGTCTCCGACACGCAGCTGAAGGTCACGATGCCGGTCCACGCGGCGGGCCAGGCGACCGTGCGGGTGACCACCGTCGGCGGCACCGTCGAGGGCGTCTCGGCGCCGTTCACCTACGTCGCGCCGCCCGCGCCGGTCGTGTCCGCGGTGGCCCCGGCGACCGGCGGCACCAGGACATGGACGACCGTCGAGGTCTCCGGCAGCAACTTCGTGGCCGTCGACAAGGTCACCTCCAACGGCGTCGCGGTCTCGTTCGTCAGGCTCTCCGACACCAGGCTCAAGGTGTACCTGCCGCCGCGCCCCGCGGGCCCGGTCCAGCTCCAGGTCATCACGAAGGGTGGCACCAGCGCTGCTGCCACGACGTCGACCTTCACCTACAAGGTCTGACGTACCCGCAGGAAAAAGGCCGTCCCGCACCCGGGCAACCGGGGGCGGGACGGCTTTGCCCATTCCGAAGGTTGCATCCCGGTGCTGTCGAGATGAGTACATTTCCTCACCCGGATGAATCGTTTGATGGGGCATCGCCTCACCCGATCGACCGCTACCCTTTGCCGGACTTCGATCCTTGCTGGGGGTGAACCCGGGTGCGACGAATCCTTTTCGCGGTGGCCGCCGCCGGTGCGATCAGTGCACTGGGCGCCTGCACGGCATCTGGCCCGGAGGAGGTGCGCACTCCCGGACTCGCCGACCGGGGCCTCACGATGACCACAGTGAAGCCGACCCGGCAGGACCTGACCAACAAGGTGAGCCTGACCGGCAAGGTGCAGCTGAGCCCGACGTTCGGCCTGGTCGCCCCGATCGACGGCGAGATCCGCTACCTCGACGTGAAGGCGTCGACGAGCACGCCGACGAAGCCCACCAAGGTCGCCAACATCTGGGCCGGCGGCAAGGCCACCCCCATCGAGGTGCCGGCCGGCGCCGTCTTCAGCGGCCGCCTCGTCGACGACCGGTCCAAGGTGACCGCCGGGATGCCGGTGGTCTCGGCGAAACAGGCCGGCTACGGCGTGGTCGCGGACATCGAGGGCGCCCAGGCGTACCAGATCTCCGACCAGCTCGAGTCGGTGCAGGCGCAGATCAAGAACGGCCCGGGTCCGTTCCCCTGCACGGTCCTCGGCACGCTCGCCGCCCTGCCCGCGGGCACGATCCCGGAGCCCGTCACGCCGACGCCCAACCCGTCGGCCGCGCCGGTGCCGCAGCCGAGGGTCACCGGCCAGCAGCAGCAGCCTTCCGAGCCCACGGGCATGCGGTTGGTCTGCGTGCCGCCGGCCGAGATCAAGGCGATCAACGGCGCCGCCGCCACGGTCGAGGTGATCACCGCCCGCGCCGCGAACGCGCTGGTCCTGCCGGTCGAGGCGGTCGCCGGCTCGCAGGGCAAGGGAAAGGTCGACGTCGTCAAGGCCGACCAGACGCGGGAGACCCGCGAGGTGACGCTCGGGCTCAGCGACGGCAAGGTCATCGAGATCAAGAGCGGCCTCACCGGCGACGAGACGGTCGCCGTGCCCGGGCCGAACCTGCCGGCCGCCAAGAACAACGGCGGGGAGCCGATGCCCGGGTTCAGCAAATGAGCCCGCTCATCGAGATGGTGGGCATCACCAAGACGCTGAAGGGCCAGCAGGAGCCCCGGGTGATCCTCGACGGCGTCGACCTGACCGTCGACCCCGGCGAGAGCGTCGCGATCCTCGGCCGGTCCGGGTCGGGCAAGAGCACCCTGCTGAGCCTCATCGGGCTCTTCGACCGGCCGGACGACGGGCACTACTTCATGGACGGCCGCGACCTGGCCCGCATCCCCGAGCGGAAGGCCGCCGCCCTGCGCAGCGCCCAGTTCGGCTTCGTCTTCCAGCGCTTCTTCCTGCTCAAGCACCTGACCGCCGCCCAGAACGTGGCGATGGCGCTGGTCAACGGGCAGGGCTGGCTGCCGCGCCGGCACCGCCGCGCCCGCGTGCTGGAGGCGCTCGACCTGGTCGGCATCGCGCACCTGGCGAAGCAGCGCCCGGCGAAGCTTTCCGGCGGTGAGCAGCAGCGGGTCGCGGTCGCCCGGGCCCTGGTGCGGCAGCCGAAGCTGCTGCTGGCGGACGAGCCGACCGGCGCGCTGGACACCGAGACCGGCAACCTCGTCATCGAGGTCATGCGCGCCGCCACCGACCGTGGCTGCGGGCTGATCCTCGTCACGCACGACCACGCCCACGCGGCCAAGATGCAGCGCGTGCTGACCCTCACCAACGGCGTGCTGACGGCACCGGACCAGAGCCCGACGGAAGTGCTGACGGCACCGGACCAGGGTCCGACGGAAGTGCTGACGGCACCGGGCTGGGGCGCGACGGAGGTGCCGGCATGATCCGGCTGTCGGGCCGGCTCCGGTCGGCGCTCATCATCGGCGGGCAGGGCATCAGGTCGCGCAAGCTGCGCACCTTCCTGTCCATGATCAGCCTGTTCCTGGGCGTCCTCGCCGTCGTCACCGTCCAGGCCGGCGCGGAGACGGCGAAGACCCTGCGCCTCGCCGACCTGGAGCTGCACGTCGGCAAGGACGGCACCCGGCAGATGTACATCCCGCCGATGCCCGACGCGATGGACGCCGCCCTCACCACCGTCACGGGCAAGCCCGGCGCCGTCGGCATGCTGGGCTACCAGGCGATCATCGGCGAGCCGGACGTGCTGCCGATCAACCAGGGCGCCGCGCCGTTCGACAACAACGAGGGCGGCTACTACGGCCCGGGCATGCCGATGAACTGCGACCCGATGACCGGCATGTGCCGCCCGATGGAGCCGGTCGCGCAGCCGCCCCGCGGGCAGGCGATCGAGGTCGTCCTGCAGGGCCTGACCGGCGACGTCCGGCAGTTCCGCCCGTTCCGCCCGGTCAGCGGCGACTGGCTCGACTTCGGCGGCGACCCCTCCTACTCGCCCCGCCTGGTGATCAACAAGGAGGCGGCGAAGGGCTTCACCCGCTACCAGATCCCGGCGGAGATGCGGGTCGAGGGCGCGACCGCCAACCCGACGCCCCGCATCATCGGCGTCGTCGACGACGGCAACCCCCAGCCGACCGCCTACGTGCGGGCCGACGAGATGCGCAACTGGATGCCGAAGCCGTCGGCCAACCAGATGTACGGCCCGGGCCTGCAGCTGCTGTTCGCCCCCGGTGCCGGGGAGACCGAGGCGCTGGTGATCCGCAAGCTCACCGGCCTCGGCGTACCGCAGGAGATGCTGCACGTGGAGACCGTCAACGCCCGGAAGGACATCGCGGGCGAGCTGGCGATCATCCGCTGGATCTTCCTCGGCATGGCCGCCCTGGTACTGCTCATCGGCGTCGCCGGCATCCTCAACGTCGGCCTGGCGACGGTGGGGGAGCGGGTCGAGGAGTTCGCGCTGCGCAGGGCCGTCGGCACGCCCCGTTCGCTGCTGGCCGGCATCGTCCTGGCGGAGACGCTGCTGACCGGCCTGCTGACCGCGGCCGCCGCGATCGGCCTGGCGGTGGTGGCGCTCGACGTGGGCGCCGGGCTGCTGGGCTCGCGGGTGCCGCAGCTGCAGGAGATGACGTTCCCGTGGCAGGCGGGGGTCGCCGGCGTCATCGCGGGCCTGGTGGCGGGCCTGCTCGGCGGCCTGATCCCGGCCATCCGCGCCGCGCGGATCCCGATCGCCACGGTCATGCGGGCATGAAGAGGGGGGCGCCCTTCGAAGAGCGCCCCCTCCCTACAGCAGGACCACTACGGAGCCCAGGGGTTCTCCACGGACCACGTGGTGTCCTCGGTGAAGCTGGTGGGGTTGTCCCACGCGTTCGGCCCGCCCGGCGTCGCCAGCCACAGCTCCGACGCCCGGTGGCGCAGGAACTGGCCGGGGAAGTTCCAGGCGGTCAGCCGCACCCCGCCGGTGCCCTGCTGGGCGCACCAGGTGGCGTCGGCCTTGAAGAGCGCCGAGTTGTCGTTCGGGTCCTTGCGCACCCGGAAGGCCTGGTGCCGCAGGTACTGGCCGGGGAAGTTGCGCGACTCGAAGGAGTAGCACGACGCGTCGGCCAGGCCGGGCACGATCCTCCAGGTCGCGTCCTGCTTGAGCAGCGTGCTGCTGTTGGCGTCGACGACCTCGGTGTAGCCCAGGCTGTTCTGGTGCCTGATGTACCGGGTGGTGCAGCACGGCGTCACGACCCGGAACGACCGGTACACGTTCGTCGGCAGCGTGGCCGGCGGCGGCGGGTTGGTCGAGGCGTTGATGAGCGCCTGGTTCGCCGCCCGGAACCGGGCCACGTCGACCTTCATCACCTGGCGGTCGTAGGTGAGGAAGCCGTTGCTCTCGTTCTCCACGTCGGTGATCTCGGTGTAGACCGACGCGGACAGGCCCGCCGGCATGCCGCCGGTGCGGAGCTGGTCGTACAGGCCGACGATGCGGTTGTTGAGGTTCGTGGCGTTGCCCTGGTCCTCGTAGCTGAACCCGTTGCCGGGCGACCACTCGTGACCGGAGACGCGAAGGCCCAGGCCGCCGAACTCGCCGAGCACCGCGGCGCGGGTCGCGGTCGGCAGCGTGGAGCCGGGACCGACGTAGATGTGGTTGTCGATCACGTCGCCGTTGCCGCCGTCGACGGAGCCGCAGCAGTTGACCCCGCTCATGTTGTTGACCAGGCGCGACGGGTCGTAGGCCTTGACGTCGTTGGCGATGCGGGCCTGGTCGTACTGCCCCCAGCCCTCGTTCTGGTCGACCCACATGACCAGCGACGGCGAGCTGCGGTGCTGGTCGATGATGCGGTGGTACTCGGCCTCCCACTGGGTCCGCGCGGCCGTCGTCGGGTTCTTGCCGGTCGGCATGGCGGGCATGTCCTGCCACACCAGGAGGCCGAGCTGGTCGGCGTGGTAGAACCAGCGCTGCGGCTCGACCTTGATGTGCTTGCGCACCATGTTGAAGCCGAGGTCCTTGTGCGCCTGCAGGTCGGAGCGCAGCGCGGCGTCGGTGGGCGCGGTGTAGACGCCGTCGGGCCAGTAGCCCTGGTCCAGCGTGCCGGACTGGAAGACGAACTGGCCGTTGAGCAGGATGCGCAGCTTGCCGTCGACGTTACCGATCGAGATCGACCGCATGCCGGCGTAGCTGCCGACCGAGTCCACGACCGTGGAGCCGCTCTTGAGGTCGACGCGGACGTTGTACAGGAATGGGTCGCTGGGCGACCAGCGGTGCGCGTTCGGCACCGGGACGCTGAACGCGGTGCCCGTCCCGCCGTTGGCGGTGCCGACCTGGGTGGTGCCGTCCAGGACGGTGGCGGTCACGGTGTGCCCGGACAGGCCGGCGCCCTGCACGTTGACCGACAGCGTGTTGTTCGACAGGTTCGGCACCAGGTCCACACGGGTGATCCGGGCCGTCGGGGTCGGCTCCAGCCAGACCGTTTGCCAGATGCCGGAGACGCCGGTGTAGAAGATGCCGCCGCCCGCGTGTGGGAGCACGTCGTTGCGGCGCTGCTTGCCGACCGCCTGGGTGCCCGCGTCGGTCGGGTCGTAGACGCCCACGATGATCGTGTTGGTGCCGCCGTTGAGCAGGCTCGTGATGTCGTAGGTGAAGGCGTCGTAGCCGCCGCTGTGCACGGCGCCGGCCTGCGTGCCGTTGACCCATACGGTGGTCTGGAAGTCGACCGCGCCGAAGTTGAGCTGGACCCGGCGCCCGGCCCAGCCGGACGGGACGGTGAAGGTGCGCTTGTACCAGAGCCGGTCGTTCTCCGTGACCTTGCGCTGGATGCCGGACAGCGCGGACTCGACCGGGAACGGGACGCGGATCTGCTCGCCGAACGTGCCGGGCGGGCTGGTCTGGCCGCTGCCGGTGACCGCGAAGTCCCAGATGCCGTTGAGGTTCTGCCAGTCGGTGCGGGTCAGCTGCGGGCGTGGGTACTCCGGCAGCGGGTTCGCCGTGGGCACCGAATTGGTCCACGGGGTGGTCATCGGCGGCGTCTTCGGAGTCCATGCGCTCGCGGGGGCGGCCGTGACGATCACGGTGCCCGCCGTGGCCAGCAACGGTGCCAGCGCGAGCGCGAACCATCTGGAGAGCTTCATACGAGTGGCTCCTCGAGGTATGCGTCAGCCCCGGTGGCGGCCGAGGCTGATCCGTGGGGACATACGTCCCCACGGACCAACACATAACCTCACGATCCAACGAAGAGTGTCAAGAGTCACTCATCAATATCCCGCACAAGCGCGGGAAAGGACCGCACATTTTCCAACATCAGGCGCCGATGAGTTCGAACTTCTCCCAGGGGCCGATCGCGTCGCGGTTCGCGATGAGCGAGCCGGCGCCGTTGTTCTCCGCCACGACGTACTTGCTGTTCACCGTCGCCTGCAGGCTCTCGCTGCCGTCGGCGTTGCGGATCAGGTTGAACGTCTCCCACGACCCGGCGGTGGGGCGGTTGGCCAGGAGCGGGTTCGCGCCGCCGTTCTCCGCGCAGACGAACTGGCCGTTCGCCTTCGACTTCAGGGCGACCTTGCCGCCGCCGAGGTCGACCAGCTCGAACTGCTGAGCGGTGCCGATCGTCGCCGAGTTGGCGATCAGCGCGGTGGTCGCGTTCGCCGCCGTCACGTACTGGTTGTTCGCCAGCGACCGGAGGCTGACCGTCGGCCCGGTGCTGACGGTGCCGGTCGTGAACGTGAACGCGTCGACGTCGAACAGGTAGCCCGTGCCGCCCTTGAACACCAGGTACAGCGTGGTGGCCGTGGCCGGGCCGGCGGCCAGGTTCGCCGTCACGTTCGCGAACGTCTCCCAGCCCCCGGTCGGGGCGACCGTGGCGGTGCCGAGCAGCGTCCCGGTCGGCGAGCCGGCCCGGACCTCGATCGTGCCGCCGGCGCCGGCCGAGGACACCCGCGCGGTGAACTGGGTGACGTTGTTCAGCAGGTACGGCGTGTAGGCGATCCAGTCGCCGTTCTCGATGAAGCCGGCGGTGTTGCCACCCTCGGCCGCGGCGTGCGGGGCGATCTGCACGCCCGACTGGCTGCTGTAGTGCTCACCCTGCCGGTGCTTCGGCTGCAGGGTGCGGATGACGTGCGTGGTCAGGCCGCCGTTGTCGGTGTACGCCGCGTCGAAGACGCCGTAGATGTTCGCCGACGCGTCGTGCTCGCCGTCCACCGGCACCGTGATCGAGCCGGTGCAGCCGGTCTTCGAGGTGATCTGGTGGGCGTGGCTGTCGTGCCCCAGCGAGTAGGTCATGCTGACCTTGGCGCAGTTGATCGTGCCGTCCTCGGGATCGGTGACGCTGATCGTGAAGGGCACCGTGTCGCCGAAGTTGAACAGCTGGCCGTCCGCAGGGAGCGTCAGCGTCACCTTGGGCGCGGTGTTGCCGACGGTCACGACGGTGCTCGCCGAGCCGGTGAGCCCCTGCGGATCCTTGACGGTCAGCGTCGGGGTCTTCGTGCCGTTGGTGGTGTAGGTGTACGTGGGGTTCGCGGCCGTCGAGTCGGTGGTGCCGTTGCCGTCGAAGTCCCAGGCGTAGGTGAGCGCGCCGCCCTCCGGGTCCGAGCTGCCGGACGAGGAGAAGCTCACCGTCAGCGGGGCGGGGCCGGACGTCACCGACGCCGTGATCTTCGCCGTCGGGGCACGGTTGCCGCCGCCGATGTACTCCACCCGGTACAGCGCCTGGTTGTTGCTGCCGGTGCCGTAGTCGAGCACGTACAGCGCGCCGTCCGGGCCGAACGCCATGTCCATGACCTGGGTGCCGGCCCACGGGAATGTGGAGATCTCACCGGGGGAGCCGTCGGCGTTGACCTTGATCGGCTTGATCCAGCGGCGGCCGTACTCGCCGGCGAAGAACTGGCCGTCGAGGGTCTGCGGGAACTTCACGGCCGAGTTGAGGCCGGCGTTGTAGCGGTACACCGGGCCGCCCATCGGCGACTCGGAGCCGCCGCCGAACTCCGGCGGGGTCGAGTCGAACCCGTAACGGATCCAGCTCGGCTTGGCCGCGGGCAGCGTGGTCAGACCGGTGTTGCGGAACGAGTTGTTCGTCGGGCCGCCGGTGCAGTTGTACTTGGGACCGGTGGTGTTGGTGGCGAAGTTCCACTCGTTGTAGGTCTCGGCCGTGGTGTTCGTGCCGGTGCAGTACGGCCAGCCGTAGTTGCCGGGGCCGGTGATCCGGTTGAACTCGACCTGCCCGCCGGGACCGCGGTTGGGGTCGGCGGCGCCCGCGTCAGGGCCGTAGTCGCCCAGGTAGACGATGCCGGTCGGCTTGTCCACGCTCATCCGGAACGGGTTGCGCAGACCCATCGCGTAGATCTCGGGACGGGTCTTCGCGGTGCCCGGGGCGAACAGGTTGCCCGACGGGATGGCGTACGTGCCGTCCGTGTTCGGCTTGATCCGCAGGACCTTGCCCCGCAGGTCGTTGGTGTTGGCCGAGGACCGCTGCGCGTCGAACTGCGGGTTGCGGTTGGTCACCTCGTCGATCGGCGCGTAGGAGCCGGACTCGAACGGGTTGGTGTCGTCACCCGTGGTCAGGTACAGGTTGCCGGCCGCGTCGAAGTCGATGTCGCCGCCGACGTGGCAGCACTGGCCACGGTCGTTGTTCACGGTCATGACGATCTTCTCGCTGGCGAGGTCCAGCGTGTTGTCGGCCTTCATGGTGAAGCGGGACAGGTTGAGGTGCCCCTGCCACGGCGCGAAGTCCGCCGCGGTGCCCGTCTTCGGCGCGTCGCCGGCCGGGGTGGACAGCGTCGGCGAGTAGTACAGCCAGACCCAGCGGTTGGTGGCGAAGCCGGGGTCGACGGCGACGCCCTGCAGGCCTTCCTCGTCGTGGGTGTAGACCGACAGCTTGGCGGCCTGCTTGGTGTTGCCGGCGGCGTCGGTGACGCGGACTGTGCCGTCACGGGCCGTGTGGATCACCGTGCGGTCGGGCATCACCGCCAGGGACATCGGCTCGCCGAGCTCGGCGCTGCCGAGGGCCAGCTGGACGTGCTGATAGTCGGAGGCGGGGAGGGGGATGGCCGAGGCGGCGGGCGCGTGGACGAACGCGGCCGCTGCGGAGCTGCCGGCGGCGAGCGTGGCCGCGGTGAGCAGCCTTCTCCACCGGCGCTGGGATGGTGCCATGCGGGGTGTCCTTCCTGGGCTGATGGGGGTGCCAGCCAGGCAAGACGCGCGCCGATCGCGCTACCTGAGGACCGCTCGCGACCGGGGCGCCGACCCTTCGCGCGCGCGGGCGGGAACTAACTGCGCGGTGGATGGCGGCCACCGTGTTAGTTATCAGAGCTAACTAACCATCGCGGGTCACAAACGGCAATGCCGAGTTTTTCGAGATGCGGCATTTCTGTCGTTCTACGGAAAACTCATGGCAGTCGATGTGCACATTGAGAACCCCTGAGGTTTGTCGTTATAAAACCGTGACCTCTTACAAGATTGCTCACATGTGGTAACCGTCACACGCGATTTTTGTCCGTCTTTACGTGCTTTGGAGCGCGGTCACGCGCTGGAAACGCTCCGGTAACCGATCACGGAACGTAAGAATTCTGGACTTGAGCCGTTACCGGCGAGTAACTACGGGCCTTGTCCGCGCTCGACGCAGGCGGCAACATCGTCCGCACGCCCCAATCCCCGGTTCCACCCCCTGCGCACGCAGGGCCGGCCGGGGCGTCGAGACACCCAGGCCGGTGCGAGCGCCCGCAGTGACAGGAGCGCAGCACCGCACGCACCCCCGCGACCCAAGAGGAGCTTCTCGTGTCCGTAGCTCAGGGCAGCGCGGTGAAGGGCCGCACGCGATGGAAGCGTTTCGCAACCGTCGTCGTGCCTTCCGCCTTCATCGCCGGCGCCATCGTCTTCGGCCAGGCGACCGGCGCGATCGCCGCGTCGTTCAGCGTCTCCGGCCAGCAGTTCAAGGTCTCCGCCGACAAGCTCGAGGGCACCGGCTTCGTCCAGTACGGCGGCCTCGCCACGGAGAAGGGCGGCAACCCCGCCAACCCGGCCGACCCGAAGAACCACTTCGTCGCGGTCTCGGGCATCAAGTCCGCCAAGCTCTACAACCTGTGCCAGTCGGTGAAGGTCCCCGGCCTGCCCGTCAGCATGGTGATCCACGCCGGTCAGGCCGCGGGCGCCCCGGCCGAGGCGACCGACCTGCTGATCGACCTGACGTCGCTCAAGGGTGACGCCACGTTCGAGAACATCCAGATCGGCATCGACGCGTCGGACCTGAGCAAGGGCGGCCCGAACGCCAAGGGCCTGCAGGGCAGCTTCGCCCAGCAGGCGGACAGCGTGGTCATCACCAACCTGAAGCAGGTCGCCTGGTCGACCACGGCCGGCACGTTCAAGCTGACCGGTCTCGACCTGAGCCTCTCCACCGGTGGCACCCCCTTCGAGTGCTTCTAGCCTCACCGCCTGGGCCCGCGGCGTCACACCCGCGGGCCCAGTTGTTTGCAGTCAGTCTTTTCAGCTGGAGGGCTCCGTGACCACTCCCCACCCTTCGCACGTCAAGCGCCGTGCCGGTGGCTTCAGCAAGTGGCGCGACTCGCGTCCTTTCTGGGGTGGGTTGTTCCTGCTCTTGTCGGGGCTGGAACTGTTCCTCAGCGCAAACCTGCAGCTCGCCCTTGAGGTCCATTTCGGTCCGACGGGCTTCCTGTCCTACGTCATTCCCGCGATGCTGCTGCTGTGCGGTCTGCTGACCTGGCTGTCGCCGGCGCAGCGGCTGTTCTACGGCATCCTGGGCACCCTCACCGCGCTGTACTCGATCATCGGGCTCAACCTGGGCGGCTTCTTCCTCGGCATGACCTTCGGCGTCATCGGCGGCGGCCTGGCCGCCTCCTGGTCGCCCGGGACCCCCGCGGAGCCCACCACCGCCGAAGATGACGACACGGCGACCTACGAGCCGGCGGAGCTCGACGACCTGCTCAGCAACGAGCCGGACGAGCCGGCCGGCTACGAGCGCCCGTCGCTGCGCAAGGAGACCGACGCCGGTCATGACATCGCTCATGACGAGCCGACCCGGGAGCAGCCCCTCCCCCGGCATTCGTCGGGCGTGTTGACCGACTCGCTGCCGATCTCCCAGCGCAGCCCCCTGCACGACGCGCCGTCCTACGAGGCGCCTTCCTACGGTGGTGCCGGCAGCGCCGACGACGAGCGGCCGCCGTCGGGCAACGACGACCTGCCGAGGCGGCGCGGGCTCGGCATCCCGCTGTTCGCGCTGCTGCTCACCGGCACCGTCGCGGGATCGGCCCTGTTCGGCGCGGCCCACGGCGGCACGCCGGCGTTCGCGGCGCCGGCCGCCTGCGCCTCCCCGTCGGTGAAGCCGAGCACCGGCACCCAGCCGGCGCCCAGCGGCGGCGCCACGTCGGCACCCGCTCCGGCATCGCCGAGCCCGAGCCCGTCGCCGACCAAGACCGCGGAGGAGAAGCCGGGCCTGCTCGACTGGCTCGGCGGCCTCTTCGGCGGCGGCGACGACAAGAAGGCCGAGACCACCGCGTCGGCGACCGCGGCCCCGCCCGCGGCGCAGGCGGAGACGACCGCGTCCCCGGCCGCGCCGGCCACGACCTCGACGGCGACGAAGTCGCCCTCGAAGGCACCGTGCGCGAGCGCGTCGGCCACCCCGAACGACAAGAAGGCCCAGGTCGCGGCCGGTCAGCCCTTCGTGGCGTCGGCGCCGTCCATCCTCATCGCCGACCAGATGACGATGGACAGCCTCGTCTACGACGGCGTGGCGGAGCTGACGAAGAAGGACGGCAGCAAGGTCAAGGTGCTGGCGTTCAGCATGAAGAACTCGGTGTCGACCCCGTTCGAGCTGCGGACCCCCGGAGCGCCGAAGCTGCTGCTGACGAAGAGCAGCAAGCTGACCGTCGAGGGCGACGTGAAGTTCTACACGTCGAAGTTCTCCGCGAACGTGCTGGGCATCCTGCCGCTGACCTTCACCCCGTCGTTCCCGCCGCCGCCGATCCCGCTGCCGGGGTACTACACCAACTGCAACATCGAGCTGGTCTACGTGCAGTCCAACGTCCTGCGGGCGCCCGGGCTGAGCATCGCCTACGCGTCCTGATCAGGTGGTGGGAGTCGATAGGTCACCGGGGTCTCCGACAACCTGATCGGGGACGCCACCGACCTGGCACCGTCGACTTCCACCACCGGCGCGAGCCCCAGCCGCTCCGCCAGCGCGATCCCCTCCGCCACCGTGTTCACCGGCCCGCACGGCACCCCCACCGTGTGCAGCAGCTCGATCCAGTGCGTTTTCGGCCGCTGTACCGTCACCGCCTCGATCCTGTCGACGAGGTCCTGCCGGTGCGCGACCCGGCCGGCGTTCGTGGCGAACCGGGGGTCCGGCGCCAGCTCAAGCGCCGCTGAGAGCCGCTCGAACTGCCGGTCGTTGCCCACCGCCACCGCGAACTCGCCGTCGCTCGCCCGCAGCGTCTCGTAGGGCGCGATGCTCGGGTGCCGGTTGCCCATCCGCTGCGGCACGACGCCGGCGTTCAGGTGGGCGGAGGCCTGGTTGACCAGCCCGGCGAGCAGGCTGGACAGCAGGTCCACCTCGACCCGCTGCCCCCGGCCGGTCCGCTCCCGGGCGTAGAGCGCCGCCAGGACGCCCGCGGTCAGCTGCTGGCCGGCGAGCACGTCCACCAGCGCGACGCCCACCTTCGTCGGCGCGCCCGCCGGGTCGCCCGTGATCGACATCAGGCCGCCGACCGCCTGCACGAGGAAGTCGTACCCGGGAGAGTGGTGCTGCCGGCCGAAGCCGGTGACGCTGGCGTAGACGAGCCTGGGATTGCCGATCTGCTCGTAGCCCAGACCGAAGCGCTCCATCGTGCCGGGAGCGAAGTTCTCCACCAGTACATCGGCCGCCGACGCCAACTCGAGCGCCTGTCGCCGGCCGTCGTCGGTGCCCAGATCCAGCGCCAGCCCGCGTTTGTTGCGGTTGACGGACAGGAAGTAGGTCGAGCGCCCGTCGGCGGTGAACGGCGGCCCCCACGACCTGGTGTCGTCGCCCGCGCCGGGCCGCTCCACCTTGACGACGTCGGCGCCGAGGTCGCCGAGCGTCATGGTGGCGATCGGCCCGGCGAGGACTCTGGAGAAGTCCGCGACGAGGATGCCGTCGAGGGGGCCCACGCTCTAGATTCTCTGCAGTGCGGCCCGCAGCGGGTCCAGGCCCAGCGAGCCGAGGTTGAGCGCGTCGCGGTGGAAGGCCTTCAGGTCGAAGGCGGCGCCCTTGCGGGCCCGGGCGTCGTCGCGGGCGGCGAGCCAGGCGCGCTCGCCGAGCTTGTACGCCGGCGCCTGGCCGGGCCAGCCCAGGTAGCGGTTGAGCTCGAAGCGCAGGCTCTTCTCCTCGACCCGGCAGTGCGCGCGCAGGAACTCCCAGCCCAGCTCCGGGGTCCACCGCTCGCCCGGCGCGAAGCCGAACGGGTTGTCGCGGGGGATCTCCAGCTCCAGGTGCATGCCGATGTCGATGATCACCCGGACGGCGCGGAACGCCTGGCCGTCGAGCATGCCGAGCTTGTCGCCCGGGTCGGCGAGGTAGCCCAGCTCGTCCATGAGCCGCTCCGCGTAGAGCGCCCAGCCCTCGCCGTGGCCGGACGACCACGCCAGGATCCGGCGCCACCGGTTGAGCAGCTCGGCCCGCACGTACGTCTGCCCGATCTGCAGGTGATGGCCGGGGACGCCCTCGTGGTAGACCGTGGTGACCTCGCGCCAGGTGGAGAACTCCTCGATGCCCTGCGGCACCGCCCACCACATGCGGCCCGGGCGGGAGAAGTCCTCGCTCGGGCCGGTGTAGTAGATGCCGCCGTCGGACGTCGGCGCCAGCATGCACTCGATCTGCCGGACCTGCTCGGGGATGTCGAAGTGCCGCCCGTGCAGCTCGCTCACGGTCGCGTCGGCGAGCGACTGCATCCAGTCGCGGAACGCCTCCTTGCCGCGGATCGTGCGGGCCGGGTCGGCGTCGAGCGCGGCGACCGCGTCGTCGACCGAGCCGCCGGGCACGATCTTGTCGGCGACGGTGCGCATCTCGCTCTCGAGGCGGGCGAGCTCCTCGAAGCCCCACGCGTACGCCTCGTCGAGGTCGACGGTGGCGCCGAGGAAGTAGCGGGAGGCGAGCTGGTAGCGCTCGCGCCCGGCGGCCTCCTTCTCCCGGCCCAGCGGCGCCAGCTCGCGGCGCAGGAACTCCGCGTGCGCGACGGTCGCGGCGCGGGCCGCCACCGCGTTGCGCGCCAGCTCCTCGGCGAGCGTGGTCTTGTTGCCGGCGCCGACCTTCGCGGCCAGGTCCGGGTAGAAGTTGTCACCCTCGGGATCGGCCCAGACCTCGCACTGCTTGGCGACCTCGATGATCTGCCGGGCCGGCGCGACGTGCCCCTGCTGCGCGGCGTGCAGCAGGGAGCGCTGCCACTGGTCCAGCGCGACCGGTACCTCGGCCAGGCGGTCGCGGACGTTGGTCGCGGCCTCCTCGCCCTCGGTCGCCATGAGGTCGAACGAGCTCCGCACCCCGTGCAGCGGGCTGGAGATGACGTTGATGTCGCTGGTCATGTCGCCGGCCTCGAACCGCTCCAGGGCGAGCCCCAGGCGCTCCTGCATGGCCTCCCTGGCCACCCGCTCGCTCTCGCTGGTGGGCGTCTGCGCCGCGAGGGCGGCCAGGGTGCGCCGATCCAGGTCGGCGAGGGCTGCGAAACCGTCGGGCGACAGGTCGGTCAACCTGTCGTCATACCCGGCCACTCCGACGAAGGTCGCCCCGGTCGGGTCGAGGGGCGCCCACTGCTCGACATAGCTGTTGGCGATGTCATCGATAGATCCCACGCGCCGACCCTACGGGACTGCGTCCGGCGCTGTCGCCTTTGTCGAGGCCAATTCGCAACTGGTGGACTGACCTGCGCCCAGACGTCCGAAATCCGCGCGACTTTTTGTTTTCGACGGGAGCAAAGTAAGGCCCATGACGTCTCCTGCTCCTGACGCGTCCCGCTGGCTTCCGGCCTTCCTGGCCGTCGCCCTGATCTGGGGCACCAGCTTCATGTTCATCAAGGACGCGCTGGTCGAGCTCGAGCCGGTGTACGTCGCCGGCTACCGGATCCTTCTCGGTGCGCTCACCCTGCTGATCTTCCTGTTCGCCCGCGGCCTGCGCCCGCCGCGAGGGCTCCGCCTCTGGGTCCACCTGTTCGTCTACGCGACCGTCGCCACCACGGTGCCCTTCACGCTCTTCGGCTACGCGGAGCAGCGGGTCCCGTCGGTCCTCGCCGGCATCTGGAACGGCACCGCCCCGCTCACCACGCTCGTCGTGACCCTGGTCGCGATGCGGTCCGAGCGCCCCTCCCGGCGGCAGATCCTCGGACTTCTCGCCGGTTTCGCCGGTGTACTGGTGGTCCTCGGCGTCTGGAACGGGGTGGGCGGCTCGTCGCTGGCCGGCCAGCTGATGCTCCTCGGCGCGGTCACCTGCTACGGCATCGCGTTCAACTACACCCGCTGGCTCATGAAGAACTTCGAGCTGTCGGCCCTGCAGCTGTCGGTCGGTCAGCTCACCATGTCGACGCTGCAGCTGCTGGTCGCGGCGCCGCTGATCGCCGGGGCGCCGCCGTCGCCGCTGTCGCACTCGCCGCGGGTCTACCTGGCGGTCGTCGCGCTCGGCGTGTTCGGCACCGGGATCGCCTTCGCCCTGAACAACCACGTCGTGCGGACCGCCGGGATCACCACCGGCTCGATGGTGACCTACCTGCCGCCCTTCGTCGGCGCCGTGGCCGGCGTCGTCGTCCTGCACGAGCACCTGACCTGGAACCAGCCGGTCGGCGGCATCATCGTCCTGTGCGGCGTCGGCATCTCGCAGGGGCTATTTGTGCGATTGGGTCCAGCTTTTAAGGTCGGCGGCCGGAAGCGTGTTGACGATCCGGTCGAGCGGCACCCCGCAGGCGACGGCACGCGCGCAGCCGTTTGACAGCCAGTCGAGCTGCCCGGGCGCGTGCGCGTCGGTGTCGATCGAGAATTTGCACCCCGTCTCGAGCGCGACCCGAAGCAGGCGCTTCGGCGGGTCGAGCCGCTCCGGCCGCGAGTTGATCTCGATCGCCTTGTCGTGCTCGACGGCCTTCTCGAAGACCTGCTCCGGATGGAACCGGCTTTCTGGCCTGGTGCCACGACCGCCCGTGATAAGGCGCCCGGTGCAGTGGCCCAGAATGTCCAGGTGCGGGTTGGCCAGAGCGGTGACCATGCGGCGGGTCATCACGTCCGGCTCGTCCTTCAGGTTGCTGTGCACCGACCCGACCACCACGTCGAGCCGCTCCAGCAGCTCGTCGGTCTGGTCGAGCGAGCCGTCGGCGAGGATGTCGACCTCGATGCCCGTCAGGATCCGGAACTGCATGCCCAGCTCCGCGAAGCCCGCGTTGAGGTCGGCGACCACGTCGAGCTGCTCGGCGAGCCGCTCCGCCGACAGCCCCCGGGCCACCGTCAGCCGCGGCGAGTGGTCGGTGAGCACCAGGTATTCGTGCCCGATCGCGGCCGCCGCCAGGGCCATCTCGTCGATCGGCGACCCGCCGTCGGACCAGTCCGAGTGCGCGTGACAGTCACCGCGCAGCGCCGCCAGCATCGCGGCGGTCGCCTCGTCGAGGTCCTGCCCGGCGGTCGACTCCAGGCGGCGCAGGTAGACCGGCTCCTCGCCGGCGAGCGACTCGACCACGCACCGGGCGGTCACCTCGCCGACGCCCTGCAGGTCCTTCAGCGTGCCGTTGCCCGCCCGCGCGGCCAGCTCGCCCTCCGGCAGCTTCGCCAGGGTCGCCGCCGCGCCGCGGAACGCGCGCACCCGGTAGGTCTTCTCGCCGGCTCGCTCCAGCAGGAACGCGATGCGCCGCAGATCGGCGAGCGGATCCCTCATGCTCTAGAAGGTAGTGCTCCTCGACGGCCGGTGCGCGACCACCGTCCGTGTCCTCGTCAGTGTCGCGAACGGGTTGGCGAACTGCAGCACCAAAGCCTTGTGCCGGGACTCCGGCCGGCAGGTGATCATCAGCAGCTGGTCGCCGCCGCGCACGTCCCAGAACGTGCCGTCGTGCACGCCCGCCGTGATCACCCCGTCGATGTGCAGCGCCCCCGGCCGCAGCCGCTTGGCCACCGCCGGCGCCTCGGACCGCGGCACGATCCTGATCGAGGCGATCTCCTCGACCGGCACCTCGACCCTTCCTGTCCCCGTCCACCAGCTGTCCAGCCCCTGCGGCTCGATGACCAGGGCCGTGTCGGTGACCGTCAGCTGCAGGTTTGTCGGAATTCTCATCAACGCGACCGGCCCAACCGTCATCAGACCCAAGACCGTCGCGAGCGCCAATCCGGTGCTCATAACCGCGAATGTACGCCCGTCAACGTTTCGTGTTGGCCGTTTCCGAAAATCATGACCGTTGGGAGTTGACATGCGAACGATCGACTGGATCGACGACGCCGTCGTCCTTATCGACCAGACCCTGCTGCCGTCCGAGCTGGTCCACCTCCGCCTGTCCACTGTGGATGAACTGGTCGACGCCATCAAACGCCTGGCCGTGCGCGGCGCACCGGCCCTCGGCGTGGCCGGCGCGATGGGCGTCGCCCTGGCGGCCGCCTCGTCCTCCGACCCCGCGGTCGTCCGCGACCTGGTGCACCGCCTGGCCACCGCCCGCCCGACCGCCGTCAATCTCGCCCGCGGCGTCGACCGCGCCGCCGCCCACCTGCCGTCCTTCCCCGCCGTGCTGGCCGAGGCGCTGCGCGTGCGCGACGAGGAGATCCATTCCTCCACCGAGATGGCCCGCCGCGGCGCCGACCTGGTCACCTCCCTCTGCGGCTCGTCCGCCCGCCTCCTGACCCACTGCAACACCGGCGCCCTGGCCACCGTCGTCGGCGGCACCGCCCTCGCCGTCGCCTTCGAGCTGCACCGCCGCGGCACCCTCGCGAGCGTCACCGCCAGCGAGACCCGCCCCCTCCTGCAGGGCGCCCGCCTGACCACCTGGGAGCTCGCCCGGGCCGGCATCCCCCACCGCCTGTCCGTCGACTCCGCCGGCCCCTTCCTCATGGCCCGCGGCGAGATCGACGCCGTCATCCTCGGCGCCGACCGCATCTGCGCCAACGGCGACGTGGTCAACAAGGTCGGCAGCTACGCCCACGCCCTGGGCGCCCGCGCCGCCGGCATCCCCTTCATCTGCGTCGCCCCCGAATCCACCGTCGACCTCTCCACCCCCACCGGCGCCGACGTGGAGATCGAGGACCGCGGCCCGGCCGAAGTCGTCGGCACCACCGCCCCTCCAGCCACCCCCGCGGTGAACCCCGCCTTCGACGTGACCCCCGCCTCCCTGGTCACCGCCATCGTCACCGACACCCGCATCTGGTACCCCACCCCACCCCGCCCTGCCCACCACGCCGCCGACTCCCCGCGCACCGCCCCCTCGCGCCTGCCCCACCCCGCAACCCACCCGGCACTCGAGCAATGACCACAAGTCGCACGCCCGCGTCGCCGCACAGGGACATCGCCGTGTCGTGAGTTGCTCCACTCAACTGGGAGACACATTGCGTTTATGCGTAGTGAAGCGCCGAGCCTGCCGCCGCTGTTCTGCTCGCGGCATCAGGCCGAGCCGCTGACCTGGCTTTACCTGCACCCGCACGACGAGTATCCGGCGACCGACCTCGCAGCCCGTCTCGGTGTCCCACTGTCGACCCTGCATCGCCGAGGCGCAGCGCCTGGCCGCCTCGGCCTTCCTGTGAACCCGACGATGCGATCGCCGCGGTAGCGGCAGGATGCTTCAGACGCCCTCGTTCAGCAGATCAAGGCGTCGCCCTTGGTGGCAATCTTCGACCGTGATGCCACCGACCAGCCCACGCCGGCGCTCGAACCGGGAAGGACTCAAGGCGCGGACTCCAACGCCAGCCATTGCTCGACAAGGCCGAGCGCACGCTGATCCCGGCCGTCGTGCTCTTCAAATCCACGTCCGCGGGTCCGGCGCCCTGCGGAGGCATCGCAGCTGGAGTACCCGGAGCTCCCGCGATGCAGACGTTGGTCAATGCCCCGGAATACTCCTTTTCCCGGATCGACGTTGCGCGATCCACCCCTATTTCAGAGATCGAACTGGGGGTGGATCGCGCAACGTCTATGGAGCAAAAGCCGCAAAGCGGGGCATTGACCAATGTCTGTCAAGGGAGTGTCGCGAGCAGCCGGGCTCGGGCCTGGACGGCCTGCGCGGTCAAAGCCTGAGCCGCGTGAGGCAGTGATCCCACATCTCGGTTCGAAGCTCAACTGGGACTAGCGATCTTGAAACGCCAAACGCCCGGTCGGTCTGTGGGGACCGCCGGGCGTCTGAGCTGGCCGAGTGCGGTGGCGCGGGGATTCGAACCCCGGGAAGGCTTGCACCTTCACACGCTTTCGAGGTCTGCCCACCCGCGTCCGGGAGCCGTCCCCACCGTCCGTGACCAGGTGCGGCAAGGTGACATGGACCGCCTGGGCCGCCGGTGGACGCTGGCGAATGAGACGACAACTGAGACGACCTCGATGGGTTGAAGGTTGGCTCTCGCGGCGGAGCGCGCGACCTCAGGCTTCCGGAATTTGCGGTACCCGCCGATAGCGAGCGGTCCGCGATCGTGGCTGGCCGGTCATCTCCACCAGACCCCGTTCCCGAAGCGCCTTCAAGGCGCGAAAGACCTGGTGCGGCTTCAGGCCGGTGCGCTCCTCGATCTCGCTTCGAGACGAACCTTCGGCGGAGAGCCCGGCCATCACTCGAGCCGAGTTCCGAGTCAGGTCGTCATCCGTCGTTACCGGCTCGTCAGTCTGTTCCGTCTGAAGCGGATCATTCGACGGAAGGCGATACGTTGTCGTGCCCCGCGTTCCCTCCTGTTCGATCAGGCCCCGCTCGACAAGGTCCCGTAGCTCGCGAGTGACCGTTCGGCTGTCCTGAACGCCGGTGGACGCTCGATAGGCGCTGTTCGTCATCACGACACCGTTTCGCATCATCACCAGGGCGCTCATTTGCGACCGCGACAGCGGCCGGTTGTCGAGAGACTGCAACCATTCGAGCGCTTCCTGGTCGAGCAGTGTGTGGTTCGGGAACTCTGCGGTGAACGATGAGACCGAGTCGGTGAAATGCGGTGGCTCCATGCCGGCCTCGGTGAGTGCGATCCGGATGCGGGTGATTCCGCTTCCGCGGTTCTCGCACACCATGTGACCGTCGAAGTACGGCGTGTCCTCCAGGATCTTGAGCAGGGCCTTGTTCCGTGATGACGTGACGCCGGTAATGCCCAGCACACCGACGTCGACCGGCCCGTAGAGCCCGCCGGGGTTACGGATCACGAGCCGATCGGGGTACATCTCGACCTGGACCTGCATGCCGCGTGCGAAGTCGGAGTAGTCGCGGTGGACCAGCGCGTTGACCAGCGCCTCGCGCAGGACCTCCTCGGGATACTCCCACTCGTCGATGCGGAAGATGCCAGAGATGATGCTGCGCCGCTTCATGTTGCGCTTCAGGATGCGCACGCACTCGTTCACGATGAACGGGATCGAGCCATCCACCGACCGGTTCTCGGTGAACCGTTCACCGGCGGGGCCCAGCACGCCGGGTTCGCTGGTGGGATAGGCGACGAAGGTGAGGTTGAGCTGGGGCTCGAAGGTCTACGGATAGACGCCGAACGCCAGCAAGCCGGCCAGCGTCGGCACGGACCTGCCGTCGTGAACGGTCAAGACGTTGAGCATGGTCAGAGCGCGCTCGTCGTCGACCTTTCGGAAGATCTCACCCCTGGTCTCGCGAATCCGGTGAAGAAATCGACCGAGTGCCTCCTGGTCCAGATCCGCGATGCTGGCATCTGACATCGCCCGGACGTCGTGCTTCTGCTCGGTACGGTTCGCGAGCAGCACAGCGACCTCGTAGTCGGTCAGCCGCCGGTCCCCATCACCGACCCGGATCCGTGACCCGGCCCAGGGTCCGAGGCTTCGCTTGTGGCACGGGCGCTGATCGCGTGGTGTCGGTGGCACGTAGCAGGCGACAACGTTCTTGCCATCGATGGCGACCGTAAAGATCTCCGCCCGGACGGCCGGCTCCATCTCGGAGCACACCGCGCCGATCTGGCTCTCCATCGCCCCGGCGTCGGTGACACCGACGGCGGCGAAGCCGGACTTTTCATCGACACCCAACAGGATGCAGCCACCCTGAGCGTTGGCGAACGCGCTGATCGTCTCCCAGAGTGTGGCGGGCAATCCCCCCTGGGACCGCTTGACCTAGCAGAGGAAGTGATCGTTGCCGAGCTGCTGTAGCTCGGTGAGCAGGGCAGGAACATCCGCCGGGATCATGCGTGCTTCCTCTCGCGGGCCTGTGCAACAGGCTGTAGTACAGAGCTGTGTTTTGTACTACAGCATGACACGGTCGGTGTAGTACAGCACGTTGCGTGTAGTACAGCGAGGGGCGACCGAAGTACAGGAGAGGATCGTCGACTGGTCGCCCTGGATGCTCCGTGGCCGCCAACGGTGCACAGAGCACCCTGCCACAACTGAGACGAAATGAGACTGGAATGCCGAACGCCCGGTCGTCTCCGTTAGGAGATGCCGGGCGTTCGTGCTGGCCGAGTGCGGTGGCGCGGGGATTCGAACCCCGGGAAGGCTTGCACCTTCACACGCTTTCGAGGCGTGCTCCTTAGGCCACTCGGACACGCCACCGCCGAGAAGGCTACCGGATGCCCATCCGCGTCTGCGCGGGGGATAGCCGTTTGGCAGGATCGGGGGCATGAGCACGCACATTGGCGCTGAGCCGGGCGAGATCGCCGAACTTGTCCTGATGCCGGGGGACCCCCTGCGGGCCAAGTGGATCGCCGAGACGTTCCTGGAGGGGGCGTCGTGTTACTCGACGGTGCGGAACATGTTTGGGTACACGGGGACGTTCCGGGGGACGCGGGTCAGCGTTCAGGGGTCCGGGATGGGGATGCCGTCGGCCAGCATCTACGCGCATGAGCTGATCAACGACTACGGGGTGAAGTCGCTGGTCAGGGTCGGGAGCTGTGGGGCGCTGGTCGAGTCGCTGCAGCTGCGGGACGTGGTGGCGGCGATCGGGTCGAGCACCGACTCGAACATGAACCGGGCCAGGTTCGACGGGCTGATCGACTACGCGCCGGTCGCGGACTTCGGGCTGCTGCGCGCGGCGGTCGACGTGGCCGAGGCCAAGGGCATCACCATGCGGGTCGGGCCGATCCTGGCCGCGGACGCGTTCTACACGGACCGGCCCGACCTGTACGACAAGCTCGCCGACTACGGTGTGCTCGCCGTCGAGATGGAGTCGGCGGCGCTGTACACGATCGCCGCGCGGTTCCAGGCGAAGGCGCTGACGCTGCTGACGGTCAGCGACCACATCAAGACGGGCGAGCGGACCTCCGCGCAGGAGCGGGAGCAGACGTTCAGCCAGATGGTCGAGATCGCCCTCGAGGCGATCGTCAAGTAGCCGACACCAGGGCGAGCGTGGGCGAGAGCCGGGCGGCCCGCACCGCGGGCGCCAGCCCGGCCAGCACGCCGACGATCAGCGTGGCGACCAGCGAAGCGCCCACCGCCCACAGAGGCACCACCGCAGGCCAGGACCGCAGCAGCGCGTAGAGGACGGTCACGGCGGCGCCGAGCAGCGCGCCGCCGAGGCCGCCGAGCAGCGACAGCAGCAGCGACTCGGTGAGGAACTGCAGCCGGATCTGGGCCCGCCGGGCGCCCAGGGCCCGGCGCAGGCCGATCTCGGCGCGGCGCTCCAGCACGGAGATGACCATCGTGTTGGCGACGCCGACCCCGCCGACCAGCAGCGCCACCGCGCCGAGGCCGAGCAGCAGGCCGGTGAACGCCCGGTCCACGGCGGAACGGGCGGCCAGGGCGTCCGACGGGCGGGAGACCTGCACCTCGTTAGGAGCCGAAGGGTTCGCGGTGGCGGCGAGGACCGACGCCACCGCGGTCACGGCGTCCGGGCGGGTGCGGGCGTAGATCGTCGTCGGGTAGCCGTCGAAGTCGAGCTGGGCGGCCGCCGACCAGCTGATGAGCGCAGCCGTGTCCAGCGCGGGCGCCAGCGGTACCGGCGAAAGAACCCCCACGACGGTGAACCACCGCTCTCCCAGCCATACGCGCAGCCCAGGGGACGAGACGCCGAGCAGGGACGCCGTCCGCGAGCCCAGCACCACCACGGGCGCGGCGCCGGAGCCGAGCCACGAGCCCGACGCCACCGCGCCGCCCACGGTGGGCAGCAGCGAAGGTGACGCCGCCAGGACGGCGATGCCGCCCGTCGACGAGGCGGGGATGCGGTCCGTGCGGTACACCCGCGCGGACGCGACCCGCCCGGTCGAGGACACCGAGGTCACCGGCCCGATCCGGGACACCATCGCCGGCGCCGACGACGGCAGGTGCGACTCCTCGCCGAAGAACGACTTCCCGGGGCCGACGGTCAGGAGGTTGGTGCCCAGGGCGTCCAGCGACCGGTCCAGCGACGCCCGGCTCGACGTGGAGATCCCCACGACGGCCACCATCGCCGCGATCCCGATCGCGACACCCAGCGCCGACAGCACCACCCGCAGCGGCCGCGTCCGCAGCCCGGCCGTGCCCACGCGCACGACATCCAAGAACGAGAGCCTCACAGGATCCTCCCGTCGCGCATCCGCACCCGGCGGGGCAGGGCGGCCGCGATGTCCAGGTCGTGCGTGATCACCACGACGGTCGTCCCGGCGGCGTGCAGCTCGCGCAACAGCGACAGCACGCCGGCACCCGCCGCGGTGTCGAGGTTGCCGGTCGGCTCGTCGGCCAGCAGCAGCGCCGGCGAGCCCACGACGGCCCGGGCGACCGCCACCCGCTGCCGCTCGCCCCCGGACAGCTCGTGCGGCCGATGCGTGGCCCGGTGCCCGAGCCCGACCCGGTCCAGCGCCACCAGGGCGAGCCGCCGCCGATCGGCGAGCCGCACCCCCGCGTAGAGCAGCCCGTCGGCGACGTCGTCGACCGCGCGCACCCCGGCCGCCAGGTGGAACTGCTGGAAGACGAAGCCGATCGTCGTCGCCCGCAGCCGGGACAGCCGGTCGTCGGGGAGCGTCCCGACATCGAGGCCGTCGATCGAGACCGAGCCGCTGGTGGGCCGGTCCAGGGTGCCGATGAGGTTGAGCATCGTCGACTTCCCGGAGCCGGAGGGACCCACGATCGCGAGCATCTCGCCGGCCTCGACCGACAACGACACGCCGTCCAGTGCCGTGATGCCGCCGGTGTACGACTTCCGCACGTCCTCCAGGCGGATCATCCGGCGGTCCCGACGGTGAGCCCCTCGCGGACGTCGGGGCCCGAGACCTCGACCCGGCCCGCGGCGAACAGCCCGGTGGTGACGGCGACCGTGCGCATCGCGGGGCCGTCGACGAGCTGCAGCCCGTAGCCGCCCTCGGCGAGCGCGACCAGCGCCCCGACCGGCACGATGAGCACGCCGTCGCGCCGCTGCGAGACCAGCGTGACGTCGACGGGCGCCGACGAGTAGGCGCCGAGGGCGTCCTGGGACGGCAGCGTCACGGTGACGTCGACGGTCACGATCGACGGCGGCCCGGGCTGCACGGTGGCGACGGCGCCGATCGCGGTGATGGTCCCGGGCACGGTGGCGCCGTCGGGCAGCTTCACGGTGGCCTGGTCGCCGACCGAGGCGAGACGCTGCTTGGTGACGTCGAGCCTGACCGTGACCTGCCGGGTCCGCCCGGTCCACTCCAGCAGGGGGCCGGTGGCGTTGTCGCCGAGGTGGGCCTTGACGGCGCCGATCCGGACCGGCCCGGGCGCCATGACGACCCGGCCCAGCTCGACGACGCCGGTCTCCGGCAGGCCGAGCCGCTCCTGCCAGTCCCGCACCGCCGACGCCGTCGAGGACGTGAAGGAGTCGTCGGCCGTGAACCCCTTGAAGCCGAGCGCCGAGAGGTTGCGCTCGAACGCCGCGACGTCCGCGCCCGAGTCGCCCGCGCGGAGCGACCGGTGCAGCGGCGCCGCGTCGTACATGAGCAGCACCGGCAGGCCGTCGACGTGCAGCAGCGGCTGGCCGCGCTCGACGGTGGCCCCCTCGGCGGGCAGGCCGGTGACCATGCCGGGCAGCCGGCCGGTCACGGTGGTCGCGGGGCCGAAGTCGAGGGTCCCGTCGACGTCCTCGGTCTCGGTGAGCGTCCCGCGGGTGATCTTCGTCGTGGCCGCCGGGGGACGGTCCGCGGCCGGCGCCGGGTCGCGGTCGAGGAGCACCCACCCGCCGGCACCGGCGAGCGCGAGGACGGGCAGGGCGATCAGCAGGGTGCGCCTCACCGGCCCACGACCCCCTTGCACGCGTTCGCCGCCTCCTGGAAGCCGGGCTTGCCGACGAGCTTGACCATGTCGCCGACGCCCGTCGCGGGGTCAGGGTCGGGCATGTCGATGCCGTGCTCGCGCATGCACCTGGCGAACTGGCGGGCCTGCTCGAGCTGCTCGGGGGTGAGGTTGCTCAGGGTGCCGCCGTTGGGCAGCAGCCGCTGGCAGGCCGGCATCGCCTCGGCGACCTTGTCGCGGTTGACGCCGGGGCCGAACTCCAGCCTGCCGTCGGGGCCCGGGTCGGGCACCTCGACGCCGTGCTCCCGCATGCACTGCGCGAACTGCCGGTTGGCCTCGGCCTGGCTGATGGACGGCGACGCGGACGCGGCGGCGCCGCCGCCCGCCGTGGCCACGGACGGGCCGGTGGTGGACGAGCAGGCGGCCAGCAGCAGCGCCGTCGTCAGCAGGATGCGTCTCATGCGGGCAGCAGACGCCTCCGGCGATAAACGGGCCGTGAGCATGCGGGCTTATCCCGGGCTTACGCGGCGGGCGGGCACCATGGATCGCGTGCGGGTACTGGTGGTCGAGGACGAGCAGCTGCTGGCCGACGCGGTCGCCGAAGGGCTGCGCCGGGAGTCGTTCGCGGTCGACGTCGCCTACGACGGTGACGGCGCGCTGGAGCGGCTCGGGGTAAACGAGTACGACGTGCTGGTCCTGGACCGGGACCTGCCGTCGGTCGGCGGCGACGACGTCTGCCGGTGGGTGAGCGCCGAGCTGCCGGAGACCCGGATTCTGATGCTGACGGCCGCCTCCGCGGTCCTCGACCGGGTCGAGGGGCTGTCCCTCGGCGCCGACGACTACCTCGGCAAGCCGTTCGCGTTCGCCGAGCTGGTCGCGCGGGTCCGGGCGCTCGGCCGGCGGGCCAGGGCGGCGACCCCGCCGGTGCTGGAGCGCGGCGACCTGCGCCTGGACCCCAACCGGCGGGAGGTGTTCCGCGCCGGGCGTTACGTGGCGCTGACCCGCAAGGAGTTCGCGGTCCTGGAGGAGCTGCTGCGGGCCGGCGGCGCCGTGCTCAGCGCCGAGCAGCTCCTCGAACGCGCCTGGGACGAGCACATCGACCCGTTCACCAACGTGCTGCGGGTGACGGTGATGACGCTGCGCCGCAAGCTCGGCGACCCGCCGGTGATCGAGACCGTGGCCGGCGTCGGGTACCAGATCCGATGAACAGACTGGGGATCCGGACGCGGTTGACCGTCCTGTACGGCGTGCTCTTCCTCCTCGGCGGGACGATCCTGCTCGGCGTCACCTACTTCCTGGTGCGGGAGAACATCCACCAGCGCGGCGCCGGCACGGCCGCGGACCTGCCGGCCGAGATCAAGATCGGCAACGTGGCGGTCAACGAGTTCGTCCAGCAGCTGGCGGCGCGCCAGGCGCGGATCGAGCAGGACACCCTCGACGCGCTGATCACCCAGGGCTCGATCGCGCTGGGCGCGGTGACGGTGATCGGCGTCGGGTTCGGCTGGCTGATGGCGGAGCGGGCGCTGCGGCCGGTCGGGCGGATCACCGAGACGGCGCGCCGGGTCGCCGGCGGCAGCCTGCACGAGCGGATCGCGCTGCAGGGTCCGGCCGACGAGATCAAGGAGCTGGCGGACACGTTCGACTCGATGCTGGAGCGTCTCGACGGCGCGTTCGACGGGCAGCGCCGGTTCGTGGCCAGCGCCTCGCACGAGCTGCGCACGCCGCTGACCATCAACCGCACGCTGATCGAGGTCGCGCTGGGCCGGCCGTCGCCGCCGCCGGAGCTCGTGCACCTCGGGGAGACGCTGCTCGCGGTCAACGCGCGGCACGAGCGCCTGATCGACGGGCTGCTCACCCTGGTGGCCTCGGAGCAGGCGCTGACCGTGCACGAGACGGTGGACCTCGCGGAGATCGCGCGGCACGTCACGGCTGGTGTCGCCACCGACGTGTCGCCGGGCGCGGCGCCGACCGTCGGCGACCCCGTGCTGCTCGAGCGGGTGGTGCAGAACCTCGTCGACAACGCGCTCGCGTACAACGTGGAGGGCGGCGACGTGTGGGTGCGCACCCGCACGGCCGGCGCCTCGGCGGAGCTCGTCGTGGAGAACACCGGCCCGGTGATCCCGGCCTACGAGGTGCCGCGGCTGTTCGAGCCGTTCCGCCGGCTGCGCGGGCGCACCGGGTCGGCGCAGGGCACGGGGCTGGGCCTGTCGATCGTGCGCTCGGTCGCGGTCGCGCACGGCGGGCGGGTCGACGCGCGGCCCCGCGACGGCGGCGGGCTCATCGTCACGGTGACCCTGCCCACACACAAACTAACCGATCGGTCGGTCGTTTAGTTGGTACCGTCGGGGGCGTGCCCACCGTCGACGGCCGCCTGGCGCGCGGCGAACGAGCCCGCACCGCGACCCTCGACGTCGCGGTCGCGCTCGCGACCGAGTCCGGCCTCGACGGGCTGTCGTTCAGCCAGCTCGCGGAGCGGGCCGGGGTCAGCAAGTCGGGCCTGTTCGCGCACTGGTCGACCAAGGAGGAGCTGCAGCTCGCCGCCGTCGCCCACGCCTCGCAGCGCTTCACCGAGGTGGTCGTGCGGCCCGCGCTGCGGGCGCCGCGCGGCATCCGCCGGCTGTGGGCGCTGCAGGAGAGCCGGCTCGCCGACATGGCCAGCGGCGCCCTGCCCGGCGGCTGCTTCTTCACCAACGCGCAGTTCGAGTTCACGGTCCGGCCCGGCAGCGTCCGCGACGCGCTGAGCGCCGCCCTCGCCGACTGGCACACCCTGCTGGAGCGGCTGATCACCGAGGCGGTCGAGCTCGGCGAGCTGCCCGCCGACGTCCACCCTCCGCGGCTCGCGTTCGAGCTCAACGCGCTGGGCACCGCGGCGGTCTACGAGTCGCGGCTGCTGCGGGCGGAGGAGATCTACACGTATGCGCGGACGGCCGCCCTGGAGCGGCTGCGCGCCCTGGCCCTGGTCCCGTATCTGGAGGCGCTGACATGACCACCACCGTCCTGCCCGGCCACGTCGCCCCGTTCGTCGTGCACTTCGACGACCTCGACGCGATGGGCATCGTGCACAACGCCCGCTACGCGGTGTTCCTGGAACGGGCCCTGTCGCAGTGGTGGGCCGAGCGCGGCCACTCCTACGCCGGCGGCCGGCCGACCACGCCGGACGTGATGCACGCCGTCGCGGAGTACTCGATCTCCTACAAGGCGCCCGTCCGCGGCACCGGCGAGATCGGCGTCCACTTCTGGATCGAGACGCTCGGCGAGACGAGCGCCGTCTACCGCTTCCGCATCCTGTCCGCCGACGGCCTGACCGTCCACGCGGAGGGCCGGCGCGTCAACGTGAAGCTCGACCCGCGCACGCTGCGCCCCGCGCCGTGGAGCGAGGACGCCCGCACCCACGCGAGCACTTTGCTCAGTTCCTGAAGGTCGTCGCCGATGCGGTCCGGTATCGATCGCCGGGACGGAAGGTGCCTTCACCATGCAGCGTCGGTCCGACATCCACGTGACCGTGCCGCGGGGGCGGCTCACCGGCCTGCTGGCGGACCTCGGCCTCAACGCGCGCAACGCCCTCGTCGTCGGCGTCGTCGCCCTGGCGGCGCTGGTCATCGGCACCGCGTCGCTGACCACGATGCTCGGCATGCGCAGCGACGTACGCACGATCAAGGCGCACCACGTGGACAGCCTCAGCACCTTCTCCGAGCTGCGCGGCGACATCGGCCTGCTCTACCGCACCGTGCTGGTCTACATCCTGACCAAGTCCGCACCGGCGCCGGACGCGCAGCGGCTCGCGGCGGCGCGGGAGGAGATCACCAAGGCCGACGCCCACACGGACCAGAACCTGGCCGAATACCGGAAGGCCGCCGAGGCCTCACCGGCCCGCCTCGCCGCCGCCGACGAGCTCGAGAAGACCATCCTCGCCTACCGGCAGCTGCGCAACGCCGCGTTCCTGGGCGAGGGCGCGGCCGCCGCCGGCTCGCCCGTGCCGGCCGCCCAGCAGCAACAGCAGGCGGAGCGGATCGAGTCGGCGTTGCTTGCGGCGGTACAGAAGGTGCAGGACCTCGAGCTGTCCGAGGCGGAGGCGCGGTCGGCGCAGGTCGAGGCCCGGTTCTCCGATGCCCGCACCACGATGATCGTGGCCTACACCGTGGGCATCCTGCTCGCGCTGATCCTGGCCGTCTGGGCCGCACGGCTGACGAGACGCCAGCTGTCGAGCGTGTCGGCGGCCCTCGGTGCCGTCGCCGCGGGTGACCTGACGACGTCCGCGGAGGTGCGCGGGCGGGACGAGCTGGGCCAGATGGCCACCGCGGTCAACGCGGCCCGCACCGGGCTGCGCGACACCGTCTCCTCGCTGACCGCCGGCTCCCGGACGCTCGGCCAGAACACCTCCCGGCTGACGTCCGTCACCAAGCTCCTCGCCGGCAGCGCGTCGGCGGCGGCCCGGCAGGCGGGCCTGGTCGCGTCGTCCGCGGGCAGCGTCTCCACCAACACCCAGGCCGCCGCGGCCGGCGCCGACGAGATGGACGCCTCGATCCGCGAGATCGCCCGCAACGCCAACGATGCCGTCACCGTCGCCGCCGAGGCGGTCAGCGTCGCGGCCACCACCACCAACACCGTGTCGCAGCTCGGCGCGTCGTCGGCGGAGATCGGCAACATCGTCGCGACGATCACCGCCATCGCGACGCAGACCAACCTGCTCGCCCTCAACGCGACGATCGAGGCGGCCCGCGCCGGCGCGGCAGGCAAGGGCTTCGCCGTGGTGGCCAGCGAGGTGAAGGACCTGGCGCAGGAGACCGCCCGCGCGACCGGCCAGATCTCCGAGCAGGTCAGCGCCAGCCAGGTCGACACCGCCGAGGCCGTCGAGGCGATCAGCCGCATCAGCGAGATCATCGCGCGGATCAACGAGTATCAGCTGACGATCGCCGCGGCCGTCGAGCAGCAGAGCGCCACCACGAAGGAGATGAGCCGCAGCGTCGCCGACACCGCCGACTCCTCGACCGACATCGCCACCAACATCACCGGCGTGGCCGACGCGACCCAGCAGACCACGACCAACCTCGCCGAGGCCGACGCGGCCGTCGCCGACCTGACCCGCCTCAGCGACGAGCTCCAGCAACTGGCCGGCCGCTTCCGAACCTGACGCGGCGGCGCGCAGCGCTGCCGCAGGGGCGCCGGTGCCGCCGGTGCGTTGCCCGTGCATCGACGCCGCCTGTGCGTCAGGGCCGCCGGCGCATCGTGGGGCCCCGGGTGTCACGACCGCCGGTGCGTCGGCGTTGCCTTGGCGTCAGCGCTGCTGGTGGAAGAACGTCCGGAGCAGGGTCGCGGACTCCGCCGCCAGTACACCTGCCAACACCTCAGGACGGTGGGTCTGCCGGCGGTCGCGCAGGACGTCCCACAGGGAGCCCACGGCGCCGGTCTTGGGCTCCCACGCGCCGAAGACCACGGTGCCGACCCTGGCGAGCACGAGGGCGCCGGCGCACATCGTGCACGGCTCGACGGTGACCACCAGGGTGCAGTCCTCCAGCCGCCAGGCGCCGAGGCGCACGGCGGCGCGGCGCAGCGCCAGGAGCTCGGCGTGCGCGGTCGGGTCGCCGGTGGCCTCCCGCTCGTTGTGGGCGGCGCCGAGCTCCGTGCCGTCGGGGCCGAGGACGACCGCCCCGATCGGCACGTCGGCGCCGGCCGACGCGGCGACCGCCAGGGCCCGCCGCATCGCCGGCTCCCAGCGCTGGTGCAATGCCTCAGGCCTCGCGCAGCTCTTCGATCTCGTCGCCGGCACCGATCGCCTGGCAGATCTCCGCGGTCAGGTCGGCCGGGAGCATGCCCTCCTGGGCGCACAGCTCCAGCAGCCGCCCGCCGGGCAGCCCGAGGTCGGCGAGGAGCTCCGGATCGCCGACCGGCTCGATGTCGGGCTCGGCCGACGGCCGCTCCTCGTCATCCTCCTCGTCGGTGTCGGCCTCCTCGTCGACGATCTCCGGCAGCTGCTCCTCGATGTCGCCGAGGAGGATGGCGCCGAGGCGCGACTCGGCGGCGAAGATGGAGTCGGAGCCGAAGATCCGCAGATCCTCGCCGTCGTCGAGGCGCAGGATCACCAGATACGCGTCGTCGGACTCGACGAACAGCAGTGACACCGTCGCGTCCGGGTCGGTGTCGCGTAGGCGTTCGGTGACCTCCTCGACGTCGGCGACGCCACTGAGGTCGAGCTCGGCCGCGGCCCAGCTCTTGGAGCCGCGTGTGACAGCGGCAGCGAAGTGCGACACGGTCCCCCCGGTCGGTGTTCGTCGTTACCCGAGAACACTATTCGAGCAGATCGGCGGTTGGCGCAGGGCTAGTCGGCGAGTCGTCGGCGAGTCGCGATGAGCTCGCGGATCCGGTCGGCGCGGAGACGGCGTGGATGGAGCCGCTCGCGAAGCGCTTTCGCGTCCGCGAGCTCGACCAGCAGCGCGAGCCGCCGACGACGCCGCTCAGGATCGAGCCGCTGCAGCCTCAAAGCCATGTTGCTGAGAGTGATCCTCGCCGCAATCCACGTCAAGCCCGCGCGGGAAAGTCCTTGTGCCAGCTACCGAACGTGTTCGGCCGACGCTTTTCAGCGGTGCTCGCGCCTCACCACAGGACCCAGTCGCCGCCGGCGAGCCGGTATGCCACGACGATGCCGGCGATCGCCACGGCGATGCCGCTGGAGACCGCCACGCCCACGGCGACGCCCCGGTCGCCGAACCTCGCAAGGATGAACGACGCCACCCAGGCGAGCACCCCGGCGATGATCGTCAGCCAGATGTACCCGCGGGCGCCCGTGGCGAGCAGGCCGAACAGCAGCATCCAGGCGGCCCCGGCGGCGGCGCCGGCGGTGACCATCGGGCTGCGGACCGGCAGCGGCTCACGGTACGTGGGCCGAAGCGGCCCCTGGGAGACCACGAACGGCGGTGGCCGCAGCACGCCCTGCCAGGCGCCATAGGACGCGGCGGGGGTGAGCGGGCGGGTGGCGCTCAGGCGTGGTGGGGGCCCGATGACGGGTGGCCCGCTGGCGCCCGGCCACGGCCGGCCTGCCGTGAGGCTCGGCGCCCCGTGCGGGGGCGGCGGGACGGGATGGGAGCTGCCGGGCAACCCCGGCATGACCGGCTTGGGCCCGCCGGGCAATCCCGGCGCGACCGGTTGAGGGCTGCCGGGCAGCCCCGGCGCGACCGGCTGGGGGTTGTTGGGCAACGCCGGTGCCGGGCTCGCGGGGCGCGACGCGTCCGGCGAACTCCACGGCGACTCGTTCACTGCCACGAAAAAGAGCTTAGCCCGGCCGTCCCAGAGGGACGACCGGGCTGCGCAGCGACCTACCGATGTCTGGTCCGAATTCCTAGCCGAACAGGGCGATCCGCTTCTGCGTCACGCCGCCGATGGTGGTGAACTCGCCGCCGGCGACGACCTGGCCGAGCGCCTGGTTGGCGGCCATGGCCCGCACCCCGGCGACGCCGTTGCCCTGCGGCGCCCAGTCGAGCAGCTTGCCGCGGTCGTCGATCGCGGCGAGTTTCACCCGCGACACCGACCCGTCGGTGCACGCGCCCTGCGAGCCGTTGCTGTTCGTGGTGCATGCCTTGTCGTAGTGCCCGCCGACGTACGCGACGCCGTCGAGCACCGTGACCGCCTGGACGTCGCCGTCGAAGACCCGGGTCCACCGGGCCTTGCCGGCGGTGGTGTAGGCGACCGCACGTCCGCCCTGCCCACCGATGCCCGCGTAGACGCCGTCCGGGCCGACCGCCACCGCCAGCACGATGGCCGACGGCCGCGGCATGAAGGTCTTGTCCAGCTTGCCGTCCACCGAGTCGACCGCGGTGAGCCGCAAGGCGTTGCTGACCCCGTTGGTCTTGTGGAAGGAGCCGCCGAGGTACACCCGGCTGCTCGTCACGGCGAGCGCCTCCACCTTGTCGTCGGTGGTCGGCGCCCAGTCCGCGTCGAGCGCGCCCGTCGCGAGGCTGAACGCGGCGAGGTTGGTCCGCTTCGCCGTGTCGATCGTGCTGAACTTGCCGCCGACATACAGGCGGCCGCTGCCCACCCCGAGGGTGACCGGAGAGCCGGACACCTCGTGGCTGAATGTGGTCACCGCGCCGGTGGTCGCGTCGAGCCCGGCGAGCGAGTCCCGCTTGACCCCCGCGACCTTCGAAAAGTCACCGGCCGCATACACAGAGTTACCGTCGACCGCGAGTGCCCGGACCGTGTTGTCGGCGACGGGGGCCCAGTCCAGCAGCGCGCCGGTGCGGGTGTTGATCGCCGCGAGCCGGCTCCGCGCGATGCTCTTGCCATTGACGATCGCCTTGCTGAACGATCCACCGACGTAGACGGTCCCGCCGTCGGAGGAGTAGGCCACGGCCCAGACGGTGCCGTCGAACGACGGCGACAGCAGCGGTGTCTTCTCGACCACCGCGGCGTGCGCCTGGCCGCCGCCGGAGAGCCCGTAGACCGCCGTGGCGGCGGCCGCCACGAGGGCGGTCCTCACGAATTGCCGGAAAAGTCGCATGTGAGCACGCTAACGGGTTGTAACCGCCCAAATAGGAATGAATCGGCTCCTTAAGGCTGTTCGGTGGTCGTCCCGAGCCGAACGGGTGATCGGCAGGTGTGCGAGAGTTCCGCAGTGCGTGATGCGACGTTGAACGTGGCGGTGATCGGGCTCGGACTGATCGGCGGATCGGTCCTGCGTGCCCTCGCGGCGCGTGGGCACCATGCCACCGGCTACGACGCCGACCCCGCCACCAGGGCGACCGCCCGCACCGCCGCGGCTCAGGCGCCCGCCGACGCCCGCTGGCACGTCACCGCCACGGTCGCCGACGCCGTCCGCGACGCCGATCTCGCGGTCGTCGCCGTGCCGCTCCCGGCCGTCGGGAGTGTCTTCGACGAGCTGGCGTCGCTGGCGTACGTCGGCGTCGTCACCGACGTCACCTCCGTCAAAGGCCCCGTCCGCGACCTCGCCCTCGACCGGCTCCGCACCGGCGGGCAGGCCCTCGCCACGTTCATCGGCGGGCACCCCATGGCCGGCCGCGAGACCTCCGGCTTCACCGCCGCGGACCCGCGCCTCTTCGACGGCTGCGCCTGGGTGCTGTGCCTTGAGGAGGACGGCGCCGGCCTGCGGGACTGGATCGAGCTCGCCGCGCTCATCACCGGGCTCGGTGCCCGGGTCGTCCCGGCCACCGCCGAGGAGCACGACCGCGCGGTCGCGACGATCTCCCACGTACCGCACCTGGTCGCCGCCGCCGTCGCCGCCCGGATCGCCGCCGACCCCCTGGCGGGCACGCTCGGCGCCGGTTCGTTCCGCGACGGCACCCGGGTCGCCGCCGCCCGCCCCGAGCTGACCGCGGCCATGTGCGGCGGCAACGCGGAGGCGGTTCTGGACGCCCTCGACGCGGTGCTCGCCGACCTGGCCGCCGCGCGGGCCGCCCTCGACGGCGCGGACCCGATCACGACCCTGGTGCCGTGGCTGACGCCCGGCCACGCGGCCCGGCAGGCGTGGCCGCCCACGCCGGGCGAGACCGCCGACCTCCCGGCCCGGGCCGACGTCCTGCTGCGGCTGGGACGGGTCGGCGGCTGGGTCTCCGCCGTCGCCGACGACGGCAAGACGGTGCGTGCCGTCCGACCAGCTATGTGATTGTGCTCTCATTCGCCGTCGTTCTCTGGTACGCCTAGCTGTAACCGTCCGTACACGGCTGGTTGCGTGACAGCCACCCGTGGTACGTCAATCTGCGATATAGCTGGTTGAAGTCTGGCGATCTGTGAGGCACCTCATCCATACTGGTAGGGCGGATGGACGGCCAGAGTCTCCGGTGGGGGCCGGAATTGTGATCGACAGCCGACTCTGACTACGCGGGGTGATTCACATGCGGATGGGGACCCGCCGAATACCTCGCGGCACGGACGACCGCGATTGACTTGCCCGACAGGGAGGGGGAGCAATGTCAACGACGGTGTATTACCGAAGTACCGACCTGATGATCACTGAGGAGATCTTCGCCCTCTGGTCGCCGGAGCCGCAGGTGTACGTGCTGGACGAGGTGCAGGGGGTGCACGTCGTCCGCGGTTCGATTCACCCGGCCCGGATCGTTCTCATGGTGCTCGGAGGTCTTGCCGTCCTCGCGGTGCTCGTCGCCTGGCCGCTGATCGATTCGGCCGGCGAGTTTCTGTTCGCGTTCGCCGCGATCGTCGCGCCGCCGATGGTCGGCTCGACGTCGCGGGCGCTCACCCCCCGGACGCTGCACCTGGTGGGTCACCACCTGGGCGTGCCGGTCACGTTGTTCAGCTCCTCCGACATGCTCGTGTTCGGTCAGGTCAAGCGAGCCTTGATGCGCGCGTTCGAGGCCCGTTCCCGCAGCATGGACCGGCGCGATCTGGCCGGCTATGACGAGGCCTTCCGGAGACTCAACCAGACCCTCTAGTGGCCTGGGTGATCGTGCCGCCTGCGATTTGCAAAACGCAGGCGGCACGATCGTTGCCTTTTGGCCCCGGTTTGCGCATGAATGAGGCATTCACACATGCCAAACTCATGCAAATCGATGAAATCTCGGTGGCGCCGCTTGTGACCGTCCGTATCCTGGAGGGCAGGTCCAAAGGGAGGAGGACCCTGTGGCCGACGGTGTGAACGGGCTGACCTGGCGGAAGAGCCGGTCCTGCGCAAGTGCCGCCTGCGTCGAGGTGGCGCGGGCCGAGGACCGCTTTCTGGTCCGCGATTCGAAGAATCCTGAAGGCCCTCGCCTGGGATTCGGCGCCGACGATTGGGCATCGTTCATCGGGGCGGTGCGTGAGGGGCGAATCGAATGAGCCGGTGAGGTTGGGCGCTGCGGCGTCTTGAACGTTCGTCGCACTCAACCTCACCATTCGTTATGTCAAACGGACGTCGTGAGCGCGCCGGTCTTGATGCCGGTGATGAAAGCGCCCCACTCCGCCCGGTCAAAGGTCAGCACCGAGCCTGCGGCATTCTTCGAATCGCGGACGAAGAATGAGCTCGAGTGTTCTGCGACCTCGACGCATGCCGAGCTGGCACACGCCTGGCTTCTGCGCCACACAAGTGGCGCCACAGTAGGCTGCACTATACTTCTTTCCTCTCGGAAAAGGAGTCGACACCTCAGGCTTGAGGTGCCCTATCCCGCAGGTTCGCGTCCTGGGGAGTTATGAATGGCGAGGAGTTCGTGGGCGCGACTCTCGATCATTTCCTTGCTGTGGGTCTCGTCATACGACGCGTGCCAGATCTTGTCCCATTGGACAAGATGCCGCTGCAGACTGACGGCGTCGTCGATGATTTCGTCCCGGGTGGCGTTTTCGCGATAGAGAACCGCATGGTCGAGATCTTCGGAGCCGAGATAGAAAAGATCCCAGTTTCCGATGGCGATGTTGAAGACGGTGAATGGTGCGACGCGAATTGTCAGCCAGCCCTCGTTGATGACGTCGAGCACGGCGGACAACTGGCGGCCCAGCACTTCCGGAAGGCCGAGGGTCCGGCGAAGCACTGACTCGTCGAGCAGCAGATGGACGTTGGGTCGGCCTCTTCGCTGCTCAAGGACCTGTCGACGCTGGGTCCGCGTCTCGATGCGCGCCGCGATCTCGTCTTGTGTGAGGTCGTCGACGAAGAACTCAAGTAGAACACGCGCAAATTCCGGGGTCTGCAGGAACCCCGGAAAATACGCGGAGTAAAAGAGCCGCATGGAGCTGGCTTCGGCCTCGTAGCTGAACCACTGCTTCATCGCCGGCGTCAGCATTCCAGCGTAGCGCTTGTGGTCCCACCACTGCTGCCGCTGCTTTGATGCCTTGGCGGCCTGCACGAGCTCGTCGACGCGTGCTCTGTCGCGAATTCCGAGGTGGCTCAGCAGAGGGCGCAGGTCATTCTGCGAAATGGTGACCTCGCCGCTTTCGATGCGCATCACCTTGGACAGCGACCATTCCATGGCCTCGGCTACCTGCGACTGGGTGAGCCCCTTCGCCGTCCGCGCGTCCTTGATAGCCAAGCGGACGGCGCGGCGGGCCACGGCGGGAGTGTCACCCGGTGCCATGTCCAGCCCCTCCAAGGGACGTATGCCTACCAGCGACATTGCAGGTAGGGAGCCACTTCGTGACGCTACGCGCAGACGGTTGGGCGGATGTGGTGAATGCCAAAATACAGGCTATACCGCGCACCGACCTCCGGGGAGGTCGCCTGCGGGTGGCTCGCACCGTCCGCCGCCCCGGGGATGGTAACGACAGGCCATCCACCAGGTAGCGATATTGCAAGTTGCACTTCTGCATCATCTTGATGAACCCAAGATGCCGCGCGCGAGTCCGTCGGCTCGCGCGCGGTCATTTGGGGCCTAACTACGTGCTGCTTTGCTCTGCTCCAGGGCGCGGATGAGTGCGCGACGGACCTGTCCAAAGGTCCGCGAGTCGGTGGTGATGAAGAGCCGGACGTCGTTTGCCCCGTAACCCGCGCGAATCTCCAGCTGCGGGCGAAGTGAGGGCGATCCGTGCCGGACGATGTAGGCAGCTCTGAGGTCCCTGATCCGGAAGCGGACAGGGCGTGGGCGGAGGACAGAAAAATGGTCGCTTGTGACCAGGATGTCCGGACTCCGGTAGAAGGTGCGCATCTCCCTTTCCCTCTCGGTCTTGCGGAGGGGTGCAGGATGCGCAAGGATTGCTGTGGGTATCACCGCTGACCCTCCGCGTAGTCGTAGAGGTGGAAGCGATCACAAACAGCACCCGGTGGCCGCCGGGTGCTGTTGTGTTTTCTCGCCCCCTAGCCGGCTGGCCATGCACTCATGGTCGCATGTGGTGTCACAGGGCGCCAGGTCCCAACCAGCTATATGGCAGATTGAGCGTGAAGACTGCCTGTCGCGCGGGGGGCGGCGCGGTGTCGGCTCTTCGGGTGGTCCGCCGTTCGGGTGGGTCTTGTTCCGCCCTCGACCGTCCTCGGATGAGCCTGGGCGCCTCTCGGTGGGCTCCCGGGGTGACTCCGGGGTGAGTCCTGAACGCCTCCGGTGTGGGCCCTGAACGCCTCCGGTGTGGGCCCTGAACGACGAACGCCGGGCCGCCCTGGTGGGGCGTCCCGGCGTTTTGCCTGGTCAGACCGGCGGAGGATACGAGATTCGAACTCGTGAGGGTTTTATCCCAACACGCTTTCCAAGCGTGCGCCCTAGGCCTCTAGGCGAATCCTCCGTGCGCCAGGATACCCATGCCTCACGGGCTCCGCGCTACGGGGTATTGTGTTCCTCAAGCCACTCGTGCGGCGTCATCTTACGAACCTCCCCAGGGCCGGAAGGCAGCAAGGATAAGTGAGCTCTGACGGGTGCACGGGTGGCGCCTTCATGTCCGGGCCCCGGTCGGTCGCGGCGCAGCTTTTTGTCGGTGCCTGGGGGTACCGTGGTGCCGGCCCGATTGAGCGAGGCGAACGGAGGGACCGCTGGTGGCGCTCGCGCTCTACCGCAAGTACCGGCCTCGCACGTTCGCCGAGGTGATCGGGCAGGAGCACGTCACCGAGCCGCTGTCGCAGGCGCTGCGTTCGGGGCGGCTCAACCATGCCTACCTGTTCTCCGGCCCTCGTGGCTGCGGCAAGACCAGCAGCGCCCGCATCCTCGCCCGCTCGCTCAACTGTGAGAAGGGCCCGACGCCCGACCCGTGCGGCGAGTGCGACTCGTGCCGCGCGCTCGCGCCCGACGGCGCCGGCTCGATCGACGTCATCGAGATCGACGCCGCCAGCCACGGTGGTGTCGACGACGCGCGCGACCTGCGGGAGCGGGCCTTCTTCGCGCCGGTCTCCAGCAGGTTCAAGGTCTATGTCATCGACGAGGCCCACATGGTCTCGTCCGCCGGCTTCAACGCGCTGCTCAAGCTCGTCGAGGAGCCGCCGGAGTATGTGAAGTTCGTCTTCGCGACCACCGAGCCCGAGAAGGTGCTGGGGACGATCAAGTCCCGCACCCACCACTACCCCTTCCGGCTGATTCCGCCGGGGGTGCTCCGGCCCTATCTGGAGCAGCTGACCACGTCCGAGGGCGTCAAGGTCGAGCCCGCCGTCTTCCCGCTGGTGGTCCGCGCCGGCGCGGGCAGCGCCCGTGACTCGCTGTCGGTCCTCGACCAGCTGATCTCCGGCGCCGGCGCCGACGGCGTCACCTACCAGCGGGCCGTCTCGCTGCTCGGCGTCACCGACGTCGCCCTCATCGACGAGATGTGCGACTCGCTGGCCGCCGACGACGGCCGTGGCGCCTATGGCGTGATCGACCGGGTCGTCGAGGCCGGCCACGACCCGCGGCGCTTCGCCTCCGACCTCCTCGAGCGGCTCCGCGACCTCATCGTCCTGCAGCAGGTGCCCGACGCCGTGGCCAAGGGTCTGCTCGACGCGCCGCACGACCAGCTGGAGCGGATGGGCGCCCAGGCGACCCAGCTGGGGCAGGCGACGCTGTCGCGGTTCGCCGACATCGTCCACGACGGGCTGACCGAGATGCGCGGCACCACCGCCCCGCGGCTGCTGCTGGAGCTGATCACCGCCCGCATGCTGCTGCCCGGCGCCGACGACTCCAGCGGCGCGCTGCTGCAGCGGCTGGAGCGCATGGAGCGCCGCCTGCTCGCCGGCGGCGCCCCGGTGCCCGGTCCAACGGCGGCGCCCGCATACGCGCCCGCGCCCGCCCCAGGGCCTGGCCCTGCCTCCGCGGCCGGTTACGCACCCGCGGCGGGTGCTCCCGCTGGGTCCGGTCCTGCTTCCGCGGCCGGTCACGCTCCCGCACAGGCGGAGGGTCACGCCTCCGCGGCCGATCACGGCTCCGCGCCGGCGGCTGGTTCCGCCCCCTCGGCGGCCGGTCATGCGTCGGCGCCGGTTGCCCACGCTTCCGAGCAGGTCGCTGCCGGGGCCGCACAGCAGTCGGCGGGTGGTGGGGCTCCGGTCGCGTATGAGCCTGCGGCCCATCCGACCGCACCCCCGGCACCTCCCGCCGCGCCTCCTGTGCCGCCGCAGCCGGCCCCGCAGGGTGTCGGGGCGCTCGACGCGGGCGCGGTCCGGCGGGTGTGGACCGACGTGCTGTCCCTGGTGAGCGGGAAGTCGAAGAAGGCCGCCGCGATCGTCCGCGAGGCCACGGTGCAGGACGTCGAAGGCACCACGCTCGTGCTCGGGTTCAAGCACACCGCGCACGCCAACATGCTCAACGCCTCACCCGACGTCCTCATCGCCGCGCTGAGCGAGCTGCTCGGCGGCAGGTGGCAGGTCAGGTGCGAGGTCGGCGGCCAGCCCGGCGGCGGTGGCGGCGGCACCCGTCCCACCCCACCCCGCCCGACGCCGTCCGGCCCCGGCGGCGCCCCTCCGGGTGGCCAGGCGCCCGGCGGCGCACCGGGACACGGCGGTCCGTCGGGCGGCGGTCCCGGCGGCGCGGCAGTCCCGCAGCAGGCCGCGGAGGCCTGGCCGACGCCCGCCCGCCCCGCGGGCGACCCGGTCCCCGTCGACGCTCACGCGGGTGGCCCCTCCGGGCACTCCGCTCCGGGTGGCCCGTCAGGTGGCTTCACCCCTGCGAGTGGTCCGTCAGGGGCGTTCGCCCATGGAGGTGGTTCGTCAGGGGCGCTTGGCTCTCCGGGTGGTCCGTCCCAAGCGGGCGACGGCTGGCCCACTCCGGCGGCCGTGCCCGGCACCGGCGGCTCTCACGGGACCCACGCCACGACGACTGTCCAGGCTTCCGACGCAGGTCATGGGGGCGGGCACCCGGCCCAGGGTGGTTACGCGGGTCAGGCCGGCGGGGCGGCGCGCGGTGGTGCGCCTGGTCCTCAGGGCGGTGGGCAGGCGGGTTGGCCGACGCCTGCGGTTCCTGGTGGGGCGGCGCAGCCGGACGGCTGGCCGGCGACGGCCGTGCCCGGTGGGGTGGTTCGCACACCGTCGGGTGGGGCGCTGGCAGATCCGCGCGGCCTGTCCGGAGGATCGGCGGGCGGCGACCAGATGCACGTCAGCGGCGGCGGCCAGGGCGGCGGTTGGCCCGCGATCGCCACGCCAGGTGGTGCGGCCCAGGGGGGTCAGGGGCAGGCGAGCGAGTGGCCCGCGACGGCCACGCCCGGGGGATCCGCGGCGGCTGGATCGGCGCAGGTGGCGACCAGGCAGCCCGGCGCCGGGCAGGCGGCGGGTGCGTCGCCGAACGGTGGTGGCCCGTCCGGGGCAGGTGGCGGTCAAGGAGCCAACGGCGCGCGCACCCAAGGGGGCGCCCGCCAGCAGAACGGCGCACGACCGCGGAGCGCCATCGAGCAGGCGCGCGAGGCGGCGAGCAGGGCGGCGAACGCACCACGGCGGGCGGCCGCGGCGCCGGTGGCCGAGTCGGCGTGGGAGGGCGCGGGGGCGGACGAGCCGCCGTACGACCCGGAGTACGACAGGCCGGTCGCCGATCCGCGGTTTCCCGGGCTGGACCCGGGGGATGAGCTGCTCGACGATGCGAGCTCCGTCCGCGAGTCGAGCGAAGAAGCCGCGTTACGGCTGCTCAGCGAGGCGCTCGGGGCGGAGAAGATCGGCGAGACCACGAGCTGAGCCGGCGGGCGGGGCTTCGAGTGAGACCGGCCGGCCCGCAGGACGACGCGACCGAGGGTCACCGGCCGGGTGGCAGGACAGGCACGGCGGCGGCGGCCCGGCAGGGCGGCACAGCGGCACGGCGCGGCGGCCGAGGGTCACCCGCCGGATGGCAGGACGGTGCGGCGGCCGAGAAACACCGGCCCAGCGGCACGGCAGGACGGTGCGGCGGCCGAGGTGTACCGGCCGGGCGTGCCAGGGTAAGACCAGCTGAGCATTGACCGAATATCGAAGAGGAGCAGATCGTGCGCCCCGGTGGACAGCCCAACCTGCAGCAGATGATGAAGCAGGCGCAGAAGATGCAGCAGCAGATGGTCGCCGCGCAGGCCGAGCTGGCCGAGGCCGAGCTGACCGGCACGGCCGGCGGCGGCCTCGTCACGGCGGTCGTGCGTGGGTCCGGGGAGGTCGTCAGCATCAAGATCGACCCGAAGGCGGTCGACCCGGAGGACGTGGAGACGCTCGAGGACCTCGTGGTCGCGGCGCTGCACAACGCCGCGCAGGCCGCGAAGGATCTGACGGAGCAGAAGATGGGACCGCTGACCGCGGGCCTCGGCGGGTTGGGTGGCGGCCTCGGGCTGCCCGGATTCTAACCGCCGCAGATGTACGAAGGTGCCATCCAGGACCTGATCGACGAGCTGGGCAGGCTGCCCGGCGTCGGTCCGAAGAGCGCGCAGCGGATCGCGTTTCACGTGCTGTCGTCCGACCCGTCGGACGTGAAGCGGCTCGCCCAGGCGCTGACGCGGGTGAAGGAGCTCGTGCGCTTCTGCACCCGCTGCTTCAACGTCGCGGAGTCGGACCTGTGCCGGATCTGCCGCGACCCGCGCCGCAGCGACGAGGTGTTCTGCGTCGTGGAAGAGCCGAAAGACGTCGTGGCGATCGAGCGCACCGGCGAGTTCAGGGGCAGGTATCACGTGCTCGGCGGGGCGATCAACCCGCTCGAGGGCGTGGGGCCGGACAACCTGAAGGTCCGCGAGCTGATGATGCGACTCGCGGACGGCACCTGCAAGGAGCTGATCCTGGCGACCGACCCGAACACCGAGGGTGAGGCCACCGCGACCTACCTGGCGCTGCTGGTGAAGCCGATGGGTCTCACCGTGACCCGGCTCGCCAGCGGCCTGCCGGTCGGCGGCGACCTCGAGTACGCGGACGAGATCACGCTCGGCCGCGCGTTCGAGGGACGGCGGGCGGTCTAGCCCGGGCTAGCCTTCCGGGCGGTTCAGGATGCCGACGGCCACGGCGTGCACGGCGGCGAGGTCGGCGGGGTCGGCGAGGTGGGTCTTGGTGCCGGTCACCACGTACCACTCCTCGGCGTCCTTGTACTGGACACGGACGAGCGCGGCGCCGGTGGCGTCGACCTCGGAGCGCAGGGTCAGCTCGCCGGTGACCACGCCGACCTCGTCGGTCATGACCCCGCCGGGGCCCGCCATGATGTCGGTCGTCAGCGGCGCTGCCCCGCCACCCGCCTGAGCCGCAGCGGGTGCGGCGGCCGGGTCAGCGCCAGCCGCGGCCCCAGCGGGAGCGGCTCCAGCAGCGGCGTCAGCCGGAGCGGCCGGGGTGGCCCCGGCCGCAGTGGCGTCGGCGGGAGGGGCCGCGGCCGGAGCGGCGCCTGCCGGAGCCGGAGCCGCCGCCGGGGTTGAGGCCGGAGTCGAAGCGGGTGCCGAAGCCGCCGTCGCGGGAGCCGCGGCCGGCGTCGGAGTGCCGGCCGGCGCCGCCGGGGTCGCGGCGGGGGCGGCCGGTGCCTGCGGAGTGCCCGGTGCCGCTCCCGGCACCGGTGCTGCGTCTGCCATCTCGGCCGCCCTTCAGTCGCGCGAAAACCCGGAAAAAGAACCCTACTTGCAGGTCGCGAGCATCTCCGTCAGTGCCGACTTCTCGGCGGCGGTGACGGTCAGCTTGTAGAAGCTCTTCACCGTTACCCAGTCTTGCGCATATGTGCACCAGTAGCCCTTGTTCGGCGGCTTCCACGTCGACGGGTCCTGGTCACCCTTGGAGCGGTTCGACTGGAGACTGACGGCGAACAGCTGCGGGCGCGTCAGGTCGTTGGCGAACTGCTTGCGCTGCTCATCGGTCCACTTGCTGGCACCCGAGCGCCAGCCGGCGGCCAGCGGCACCATGTGGTCGATGTCGAGGGCCTTCGCGTCGGTGAGGGTCTTGTCGTCGTACGGGCTGTACCAGGTCCCCGCCGTGATCTTGCACTCGGCGTCGGCCTTGACGCCCTTGCCGTCGCGCTTGAGCACGACGTCGCGGGTGTCGCAGCCGTCACCCTGGCCGATCCAGTGGGTGAACTTCTCGCGGCTGTACCCGGCCATCGACCCCGCGGCCGCGACGGTGAGCTGATCGAGCGCGGCCGTGGCGTTGGCCGGGTTGCCGGCCGGTGGCTTCGTCGCACTGGCGGTGCCACCGCTGCCGGTCGTTGACGTCGAGCTGGGCGCTGCCGCGCCCGGCGTGGAGGAGACCTCGCAGCTGGCGGCGCCGGTGAGCACCGTTGCTAGCGCGAGGGCGAGGAGGACGGCTTTGCCGTTGGAGGGGCGCACGCCCACCACTGTGCGGCATCGGCGCACGCCGCGCTCGCAGCGCCACGGTGCGATTCCCGACACGAACAGTCGCATATCCCCATGAAACGGGCGGGACCACAGAACGGGACCGGTGTCCCTGTCGCCCGGGACACCGGGTCCCGCAGGATCAGTGGCATGACGACGAAGACCTGGGCAGGACCCACATAGACGGAAAGGCCGGCCCATTGCGGGGGCCGGCCTTTCACCCTGAGCAACCCTGAGCAACCCGAGCAGCCTGAGCAGCCCGGAGTAACCCGAACGATCCCCGGAGGAACTCCGGGATGCGGCGGTGGATCAGCCGCGGTTCGCGGCGCTCAGCACGGCTCGCAACGATGCGGTCACGATGTTGGCGTCGATCCCGACACCCCAGAAGGTCTGCCCGTCGACGGAGCACTCGACGTACGCCGCGGCCTGTGCGCTCTCACCCGCGGTGAGGGCGTGCTCGGCGTAGTCCAGGACCCGCACGTCGACGCCGAAGTCGCCCAGCGCGTGCACGAACGCGTCGATCGGGCCGTTACCCGTGGCCGTGACCGACCGGACGGCGCCGTCGACCGAGACGTCGGCGGTGAGGGTGACCTTGCCGTCGACCGTCGCCGCCTCGTACCCCTGCAGCGCGAACCTCTTGTCGGAGAAGTACTCACCGGAGAAGAAGTCCCACATCGCCTGCGGGCTGACCTCGCCGCCCTCGTCGTCGGTGTGCCGCTGCACGACGCCGGAGAACTCGATCTGCAGCCGGCGCGGCAGGTCCAGGTGGTGCTCGGTCTTCATGACGTAGGCGACGCCGCCCTTGCCGGACTGCGAGTTGACCCGGATGACCGCCTCGTAGGAGCGGCCGACGTCCTTGGGGTCGATGGGCAGGTAGGGCACGCCCCACGTGAAGCGGTCGACCTCGACGCCCGCGGTCTCGGCGTCGCGGTGCAGCGCGTCGAAGCCCTTCTTGATCGCGTCCTGGTGGGAGCCGGAGAAGGCCGTGTAGACCAGGTCGCCGGCGTACGGGTGGCGCTCGTGCACGGGCAGCTGGTTGCAGTACTCGACGGTCCGCTTGATCTCGTCGATGTTCGAGAAGTCGATCTGCGGGTCGATGCCCTGGGAGAACAGGTTCAGCCCCAGGGTGACCAGGTCGACATTGCCGGTGCGCTCACCGTTGCCGAAGAGGCAGCCCTCGACCCGGTCGGCGCCGGCCAGCAGGCCCAGCTCGGCGGCGGCGACGGCGGTGCCGCGGTCGTTGTGCGGGTGCAGCGACAGCACGACCGACTCGCGCCGCGGCAGGTTGCGCGACATCCACTCGATGGAGTCCGCGTAGACGTTGGGGGTCGCCATCTCCACCGTCGCCGGCAGGTTGACGATCAGCGGCCGGTCGGGGGTCGGCTGCAGCACGTCGATGACGGCGCTGCAGACCTCCAACGCGTAGTCCAGCTCGGTCCCGGTGTACGACTCCGGCGAGTACTCGTAGTAGATCTCGGTGTCGGGCGTGATCGCCTCGGCGTACTTCTGGCACAGCCGGGCCGCGCTCGTCGCGATGTCGGTGATCCCGGCCTTGTCCAGGCCGAACACGACCCGCCGCTGCAGCGTCGAGGTCGAGTTGTAGAAGTGCACGATCGCCCGCTTCGCGCCGCGCAGCGACTCGAACGTCCGCTCGATCAGCGTGTCGCGGCACTGGGTCAGGACCTGGATCGTGACGTCCTCGGGGATCAGGTCCTGCTCGATCAGCGTCCGCACGAAGTCGAAGTCGGTCTGCGACGCCGCCGGGAAACCTACCTCGATCTCCTTGTAGCCCATGCGGACCAGCAGCGCGAACATGCGGCGCTTGCGCTCCACGGACATCGGGTCGATCAGCGCCTGGTTGCCGTCGCGCAGGTCGACCGCGCACCAGCGGGGCGCCACGGTGACCTCACGGGAGGGCCACTGACGATCGGTCAGCGGGACCGGGAACTGTTCACTGAACGGCCGGTAGCGCTCGACGGGCATCCGGCTGCTGGTCTGATTGGCGATCTCGGACATGGCTCAATGCTCCTGGAAAGGTGGTCGGGACCAAGAAGGGTCGACCGGCAGGAGCGCAGACGCGACTCAACCCCGCGACGAGGTGCCGGCCTGTCGGGCCTCGTCGCGGCGACGAAGAAGGAGAACCGTCTGCCACATGTCGAGCGCCAGCGTATCACTCAACGGGAGCGCGAGATCGACGGTGCGGCCGATGGTGACGAAGACGACGGCTTCGGCGGGGGCGGCGCCGACGTGCCCAGCGGAGGGACCGTGACGACCGGTCCGGGCAGGGTGATCGTGTCGGGGGCCGGCGCGGGCTCCCCGGTCAGCATGAGCTGGCCGAGCGGGATCCTGGCGGCCGCGAGGATGCCCTTGTCGTTGTAACAGAACACCCCTGCGTCGATCGGCGGCTGTACGGCGGTGACGCCCGGCTCGACGGCGAAGCACGGCGCCGACGTGCCGGCCAGCGGCTCGGCCGGCGACACCGCGAGCGGGACCTGCCGGTCCAGGAGCACGTCCAGCCAGGCGATGAAGACGTACTGCAGCCTCGGGTCGATCGAGACGGGCAGCTTCTTGTTGGTGGCGCCGACCCTCACGCAGCCGGTCGGGGGGTTGATCGCGCACTGGTAGACGCCCTCGGGCCGGTTGGCGATCGCGACGTCCGCCGTCCCGCCGAGCGCGCCACCCTGGATGTCGACCCGCCAGGTGCGGTCCTTGGCGACCGTGACCAGCACCGATCGGGGCGCCTTGCCCTGTACGACGAGGGTGTACGCGGCGACGTACCGCTGGTCCTTGGCGACCGCGACCCGGGCGGCGAGCATGCCGCGGGGGTCCGGCTGCGCGGGCACCCCGGTCGCCGGATCCGACGGCGCATCGACCGGCGCGCCGCCGCCGCAGGCGGTCAGCAGCAGCCCGGTGACCGCGGCGAGCGCCGTGCCGGTGGTCACAGTGATCGCGGATACCCGGCCTCTACGTGCGCGCACGTGCGTATTCTCGCCTGTCGTGCGGCCGGATCGTGGGAACGCCACTCCCGGGGGATACCCGGCGCCGGTACGCTCGGCTGCGTCAACATCGCCCGTACGGGTGGAAAGGAGCTCGACGGCGTGGCGCTGATCGTGCAGAAGTATGGCGGGTCGTCCGTCGCCAACGCCGAGCGCATCAAGCGCGTCGCCGAGCGGATCGTCGACACGCGGAAAGCCGGCAACGAGGTCGTCGTGGTCGTCTCGGCCATGGGCGACACGACCGACGAGCTGCTCGACCTCGCGTCGCAGGTCAGCCCGGTCCCCGCCGGGCGGGAGCTGGACATGCTGCTCACCGCCGGTGAGCGGATCTCCATGGCGCTGCTCGCGATGGCCATCAACAATCTCGGGTACGAGGCAAGGTCGTACACCGGCAGCCAGGCGGGCGTGATCACCACGTCGACGCACGGCCGGGCCCGCATCATCGACGTGACGCCGGGTCGCCTCCGCGGCGCGCTCGACGAGGGTGCGATCGCCATCGTCGCCGGGTTCCAGGGTGTGTCGCAGGACACCAAGGACATCACCACGCTCGGCCGGGGCGGCTCGGACACCACCGCCGTCGCGCTCGCCGCGGCGCTGCGCTCGGACGTGTGCGAGATCTACACCGACGTCGACGGGATCTTCACCGCCGACCCGCGGGTGGCGAAGAACGCAAGACACATCAAGCAGATCACGTACGAGGAGATGCTCGAGCTGGCCGCCTGCGGCGCGAAGGTGCTGCACCTGCGCAGCGTCGAGTACGCGCGGCGGTTCAACCTGCCGATCCACGTCCGCTCGTCATACTCGACCGCCAACGGCACCATGGTCACCGGATCGATAGAGGACCTTTCTGTGGAGCAAGCACTCATCACCGGCGTCGCGCACGACCGCAGCGAAGCGAAGATCACCATCGTCGGCGTGCCCGACCAGCCCGGTGTCGCCGCGCGGATCTTCCAGACGGTCGCCGCCGCGGAGACCAACATCGACATGATCGTGCAGAACGTGTCGACCGAGGGCACCGGCCGCACCGACATCTCCTTCACGCTGCCGAAGACCGACGGCGCCACCGCCAAGGCCGCGCTCGAGCGCGTCAAGGCGACCGTCGACTTCCGCGAGATCCTGTTCGACGACCACGTCGGCAAGGTCTCCCTCATCGGCGCCGGCATGCGCTCCAACCCGGGCGTCGCGGCCAAGCTCTTCGCCGCCCTCGCCGAGGCCGGCGTCAACATCGAGATGATCTCCACCTCGGAGATCCGGGTGTCCGTCGTCTGCCGCGACACCGACCTCGACGTGGCCGTCCGTGCCATTCACGACGCCTTCGAGCTGGGCGGGTCCGAGGAAGCCGTGGTTTATGCGGGGACCGGACGGTAGGTTCGCTCTTTATGGGCGCGCTACCAACGCTGGCCGTCGTCGGTGCGACCGGCGCCGTCGGCACCGTCATGTGTGAGCTGCTCTCCTCCCGCAAGAACATGTGGGGGGAGATCCGCCTCATCGCCTCCAAACGCTCCGCCGGCCGCACCCTGGTCGTGCGGGGCGAGGAGGTCGTCGTCCAGGAGCTGTCCGGCGACGCATTCGCCGGCGTCGACGTGGCGATGTTCGACGTCCCCGACGAGGTCTCCGCCGAATGGGCCCCGGTCGCGGTCTCCTACGGCGCGATCGCGGTCGACAACTCCGGTGCGTTCCGCATGGATCCGGACGTCCCGCTGGTCGTACCGGAGATCAACCCCGAACAGTCCCGCAACCGCCCCAAGGGCATCATCGCCAACGCCAACTGCACCACCCTCGCGATGATCGTGGCGCTCGCCCCCCTGCACCGCGAATACGGGCTCAAGGAACTGGTCCTGGCGTCCTACCAGGCGGTCTCCGGCGCCGGCAAGGACGGCGTCGACACCCTGCTCAGCCAGCTCGAACGCGTCAGCGGCGACCGCAGCCTCGGCTCCCGCTCCGGCAACGTCCGCCAGGCCGTCGGCGACGACCTGGGCCCCTTCCCGGCCCCGCTCGCGCTCAACGTCGTCCCGTGGACCGGCTCCCTCCGCGACGCCGGCTGGTCGTCCGAAGAGCTCAAGATGCGCAACGAGTCCCGCAAGATCCTCGGCCTGCCCGACCTGAAAGTCTCCGCCACCTGCGTCCGCGTCCCCGTCGTCACCGGCCACTCCGTCGCCATCCACGCCGTCTTCGGCGTCGAGGTGGACGCCGAAGGCGCCCGCGAGGTCCTCCGCCACGCCCCCGGCGTGATCCTCGTGGACGACCCCGCCGCCGGCGAGTTCCCCATGCCGATCGACGCCGTGGGCACCGACCCGTCCTGGGTCGGCCGCATCCGCCGCTCGATCGACGACCCGCGCGCCCTGGACCTCTTCGTCACCGGCGACAACCTCCGCAAGGGCGCCGCCCTCAACACTGCCCAGATCGCCGAGCTCCTCTCCAAAGAGCTCCAGGCGCTGTAATGCTGTAAAGCTGTAATGCTGTAATTCCCCCACCGCTGCCGCGGCGGGGCCCGGCGGGGATTCTCACCCGCACCCCAATGCGCCGCTTCGCGACGCACTGCCCGCGCTGAGGCGCGAGGCAGGCCAAGCGGCGCATGCGCGCCGCATCCATCCGGTGGTCGCCCTCCGCAGTGGCTGGGTGGGGTGCTCCTCATGACTCCGTGTGGCTCTGATGGCTGGTCCGACCTGGTTCGGCCGGTTCAACTTGGTCCGCCCGATCCGACTTGGTCCGGTCGGTCCGACTTTGGTCCTCCTGTCTTGCCGGTTCGACCTGGTCCGACTGGTTCGACCTGGTCCAACCTGGTCCGGCCAGACCGGCCTGGTCCGGGATCGAGTCGGCTGTCAAGGCCCTAGCCGTCGGCGGCGAGCCGGTTGGGCGTGCCAGCTCGAGCGCATCGCCCTCAGTTCGAGTGCCCGACGCAGGCCGGCGCGGACCTGGTTCAGCAGTGCAGCCTGCAACCGCCGCCCGACCCGGCCCGACCAGCCAGGGCAGTTCGAGCCGAGCCGCCGCAGACCAGCCCCGCAGACCAGCCCCCGCAGACCAGCCTCCGCAGACCAGGCCCCACGGGCCAGGCCGCCGCGAGGCCGGTGGGGGTGGAGTCGGATTCGGAGCGGAGCTTGGGTCGTGAGGTCTACCGCCCGGAGTTGCGAGTGGTCGGACTCCGGGCGGTAGCGGCTGCGGTCTACGGGGCTAAGACGTCGTCGGCGTCGGTGATGGTGTACGCGTAGCCCTGCTCGGCCAGGAAACGCTGCCGGTGGGCGGCATACTCGGTGTCGATCGTGTCGCGGGCGACGACCGTGTAGAAGTGGGCCTGACGCTTGTCGGCCTTGGGGCGCAGGACCCGGCCGAGGCGTTGGGCTTCTTCCTGGCGGGAGCCGAAGCTGCCCGAGACCTGGATCGCCACGGCGGCTTCGGGCAGGTCGATCGAGAAGTTGCCGACGCGGGAGATGACCAGGGTCTTGAGCTCGCCGGTGCGGAACGCGTCGAAGAGGCGCTCGCGCTCCTTGTTGGTGGTCGAACCCTGCACGATCGGTGCGTCCAGGAACTCGCCCAGCTGATGCAGCTGGTCGATGTAGCCGCCGATGACCAGGATCTGCTCGTCCTTGTGGCGGTCGACGAGGGCGCGGACCACAGGCAGCTTGGTGCGGGCGGTGGCGGCGACCCGGTAGCGCTCCTCGGGCTCGGCGACCGCATAGGCCATCCGCTCGGCGTCGGTCAGCGTGACGCGGACCTCGACACACTCGGCCGGGGCGATCCAGCCCTGCGCCTCGATGTCCTTCCACGGTGCGTCATAACGCTTCGGGCCGATCAGCGAGAACACGTCGCCCTCCCGGCCGTCCTCGCGGACCAGGGTCGCGGTCAGGCCGAGGCGGCGCCTGGCCTGCAGGTCGGCGGTGAACCGGAAGATCGGGGCGGGCAGCAGGTGGACCTCGTCATAGACGATGAGGCCCCAGTCGCGGGCGCCGAAAAGGTCCAGGTGCGGGAACACGCCGCCCCGGCGGGTGGTCAGCACCTGATACGTGGCGATCGTGACCGGGCGGATCTCCTTGCGCTCGCCGGAGTACTCGCCGATCTCCTCCTCCGTCAGGCTGGTGCGGGCGATCAGCTCGCGCTTCCACTGCCGGCCGGCGACCGTGTTGGTGACCAGGATCAGGGTGGTGGCTTTGGCCTCTGCCATCGCGGCCGCACCGACGAGCGTCTTGCCGGCGCCGCAGGGAAGGACGACGACGCCGGAGCCGCCGGCCCAGAACGAGTCGACCGCCTCGCGCTGGTAGGAGCGCAGGACCCAGCCGTCCTCGGCGAGGTCGATCTGGTGGGCCTCGCCGTCGACATAGCCCGCGAGGTCTTCCGCCGGCCAGCCCAGCTTCAGCAGCGCCTGCTTGAGCCGCCCACGCTCGGACGCGTGCACGATGAGCGTGTCGGCGTCGATGTTGGCGCCGAGCATGCCGGCGAGCTTCTTGCTCTTCGCGACCTCGATCAGCACCGCCCGGTCCAGCCCGTGCAGGACGAGGCCGTGCACGGGGTCGTTGAGCAGCTGGAGTCGGCCATAGCGGTCCATCGTCTCGGCGATGTCGACGAGCAGCGCGTGCGGCACCGGATAGCGGGAGAACCGCAGCAGCGCGTCGACGACCCCCTCGGCGTCGTGCCCGGCGGCACGCGCATTCCACAGGCCGAGCGGCGTCAGGCGATAGGTGTGCACGTGCTCCGGCGAGCGCTCCAGCTCGGCGAACGGCGCGATCGCCATCCGGCACGCGAGCGCGTCGGGGTGGTCGACCTCAAGCAGCAGGGTCTTGTCGGACTGGACGATCAGTGGACCTTCGGGCACGGCACCAGTGTCGCATGCACCTCTGACAGTTCCCGATATGTGGGAGGATTGGAAATGCTGCAACCATCCGGGGGTCGAATCGCGTCTGTGCTTGTGACGGCCACGCGATGGATGCGATCAGATTCGCCTCCATCGCTTGTCTTGTCACTGCAGTGCCCGCAAGTCGGTGGTGGAGCCGGACGTCCGCGTTCGGATCGGAAGATGGCGGTGTGGTCGCGGGGGCTGGCGACCGCTGCCTTCCGATCATTGATCGGGGGTGGGCGCGGCGTCCGCTCCACCTCCTAGACTGGTCGGTGTGGGCCGGCGGTTGGGTGACAAGGCTGCCCTGACGTTCGGCGGGTTCGCCGCAGCGGCGGTGGCCGTCGGCTGGTTCCTGCTGTCCTCCCAGGTGGCGCACACCGACGTGGCGACCGCTGTCAGCGAGTCACTCGGCGCGATCCTCGTCCTCCTGCTCGTCGTCTCGGTGATCGGCTCCATCCGTCGCGGCTGATTTCGGACCGTGACAGTGGGCGATGAGTCGGTACGCTGTGGAAGGTGACCGACCTGGAGGGCACGCAAGCATCGTCCGTCGACGATGCCGCCCGGTCCGGCTTCTCCTTGTCGGCGTTGCTCGGCGTCGGCGCGGTCAGCGCGCTGGGCCTGACGTGGTTCCTCGTCTCGTGGCTCGTGCTCGGCAGCCCGCTCACCGACGCGATCGGCGAGACGGTCGGCAGCCTGGCCGCGATCCTGCTGATCGTCTCCATCATCGGCGCCGCCCGCGCATCGGACCCCACCGGCCGCGGCTGACGCCCCACACCCACCGGCGAGCTGATCGCTATCCGCCATGACAGGCCGCACCGCCGGTAGGTGCCGTACTCACACGCGCACCACGCCGCGCCGGGCGACGACCTCACCGACCGGGAATGTTGGCGTCGCGGGGCTGGTGGGCGGGTCATGGCAGCGGCCGACCGCAAGGTCGCGTCGTGGCCTTGGCCGGGTGGGTCGCGGAGGCGCCCGGCCGGCGGCCATGAAAGACCAGCTATGCGGGGCCCTCTTCGGGTGCGGCGGCGGTGATTCGGTGGAGGGCGAACGTGTGCAGCATCTCGGTCCGCTCGTCCTCGGCGCGCAGGTAGCCGCCGCCCATGGAGACGGGCCTGACCAGGCGGGACGCGGTGGCGCCGTGGGAGTCGACATAGCCGACCCAGACGCGGGTCTTGTCGCGCAGCGCCTGCTGGAGGATCTCCAGAGCCTCGGTGTGGGACGACGTGCTGGAGCCGTTGGCGCGGACGGTCACGGGGGCGCGGCGGGCGACCCTGGCGGCGGCGTCGCCCTTGCGGATCTGCTCGATGACGCCGGCGAGGCGGGGGCTGGAGAGGCGGGCCGCGGCGGCCGGGTCCTCGATGCCGCGGTGTGCCCAGCTGGGGCGGGGTGGGCCGCGGCGGGCCTTCGGGCGGGTGAGGACGGCGGCGCCGGTCGAGTCTTCCTGGACGGGCGGGTAGCCGGCGTCGCGGAGGGCCTCCAGCAGCCTCGCGGGGGTGTGGCGGCTGGCGAGGACGGTCGGTGCGAGGCGGCGCAGCGTCAGCGGCTGGAGGCGGCGGTCGGCGAGAACCTCGGCGATCAGGGACTCGTCGTCGCTGCGGACATAGGAGTTGGCGGAGCCGATGCGCATGCCGCCGTGGCGGCGGGCCATGTCGTCGATGAGGTAGGTGAGCGTCTGCGGGACGGGGGTGCGGGACCGGCGGGCGAGGAGGGCGTGCAGGTCGGCGGCGCTGTAACCGGCGTCGAGGCTGCGGCGGACCGAGTCGGCGGTGATGCGGAAGACGCTGGCGGACTCCTGCACGCCGAGGAGCTCCAGCTCGCCGGCGAGGGTCGGCTCGGGTGGGCCGGGGACGATGACGGACAGGTCGGCCTGCAGCAGGACGTGGTCGACCGGGGCGGGCAGGAGCGTGTCGAGCAGGGCGGCGGAGCCGGTGAGGGCGGTGCCGTCAGGGGCGTTGAGGCCGAGCGGGTCGTCGGTGTCGACGCTGCCCGACGTGACCTCGTCGAGGAGGAGCCGGCCATAGCCGGTGAGGCCGTCATAGCCGATCAGGCCGAGGAGGGCGGCCTCGGCGAGATTGGCCTCCACCACCGCGGCGGCGCCGCGGGAGACCCGGCGCGGGGTGCGCCACGACAGCAGGTCGACCACGTCGGACGGGGCGATGGTGGCGCCGGGCGGCAGCTCGGCCAGGACCTGCAGCGCGGCGCGGCGCTGGGCGGGTGCGCCGGGGCGGGACAGCTCGGGCGCCAGCGCGTTGAACGGGCGGTCGCGGTCGTCCCGCTGGCCGATCAGCGACGGGGCGCGGGTCATCGTCAGCCAGGTGACGGCGACGCGGTGCCAGCGGGCGGCGATTCCGCACGCCCGCCACACGTCATAGGCGACGGTCGGCAGGAAGACACTCTCGACCCGCTTGTTGTCGATGATCTCCTCGCCGAGAAGCCCGGCGGCGGCGGCGATCTCGATCATGAGGGCGGTGGCCTGCTCGTCGACGCCGACGAGCTTGGCGAAGCGGCGCAGCTCGCGCACGCCCATGCCGCCGGAGCGCAGCACCGACGGCGGGTCGGCGTTGACCGCCTCGATCAGCGTCTCGAGATTGCGCACCAGCTCCAGGACCTGGCCCGCGCCGGCGCGGTCGAGCTGGGCGGCGTCGCGGGTCGGCGTGTCGACCTGTGGCGGGTCGGGGTGCAGCTGGCCGAGCGGGCCGCCGTCGCGGCGCAGCACGAGCGACACCTCGACGGGCAGCTCGACGGCGTCGCGGCTGACGGCGACCAGCAGGTGCTGCTCGACCAGCCAGCGGACGGGGGAGTCGGGGTCGGAGCGCAGGCTGGCTGGGGTGACGGTGCCGACGGGCGGGCCGGCGGCGAGCCGGTCGAGCACCGCGCGGGCGGCGGGTGGCGCGGCGAGCAGCGTGCGGCGCAGCCTCGCGGCGTCGGCGACCAGGGCGCCGGCGAGCGGGTCGAGCTCGGCGGCGGGCCGGCCGAGCCCCGCCGGATAAGGCGAACAGACCTCGTCGACGGCGCCGACGATGCGCAGCGCGCTGTCGTGCCCGAAGACGATGCCGTGCTGCAGGAGCAGGTCGATCGCGCCCCGCACCCTCGCCGCCTCGACGCCGGACGCCGCTGTGAGCGCCAGGACCGTCTCGGTGGACGTGGTGTGGCCGATGCGTGTGTACCGCAGTGCGTCGAGGATCTCGAGGGTGAACGTGTCGAGCCCGTCGAGCGCCCGGGCCACCGCCACTCGGGACTGGGCGCGGTGCGCCAGCGCCGAGAAGTCCGACGGCGGGGGGATGACCAGGTCCGGGCGCAACCGGATGAGCGCCATCAGCCCGTCGTCGGGCAGGGCGCGGAAGTGGTCTGCGAGCGAGGTAGTCATCTCACCTCATACGCTAACCGCCCCGTATGACAAAAGAGGGCGGGGCCGACGGCCCCGCCCTCTTTCGAAGGGGTTGTTACTTCAGACCGTTGCTCACCGCGGTGATCAGTTCACCGTTGGTGGTGTCGCCCGAGAGCTCCCAGAAGAAGGAGCCGCCGAGGCCCTGCTGCTTGGCGTAGCTCATCTTGCCGGCGATGGTGGCCGGGGTGTCGTAGCTCCACCAGTTGCTGCCGCACTTGGCGTACGCGGTGCCGCCGACGGTGCCGGTGGCCGGGCAGGTGTTCTTGAGGACCTTGTAGTCCTCGATGCCCGTCTCGTACGTGCCGGGTGCGCCGCCGGTCGCCGTGCCGCCGGGCGCGGTCTGGGTGACGCCGGTCCAGCCACGGCCGTAGAAGCCGATGCCGAGCAGCAGCTTGTTGGACGGGACGCCCTTCGCCTTGAGCTTGGCGATCGCGGCCTCGGAGCAGAAGCCGGCCTGCGGGATGCCCGAGTAGCAGCTCAGCGGCGAGTGCGGGGCGGTCGGGCCCTGCGCGGCGAACGCACCGAAGTAGTCGTAGGTCATCGGCATGAACCAGTCGAGGTTGCCGACCGCACCGGCGTAGTCCGCCGCGTCGATCTTGCCGCCGTTGCTGCCGTCAGCCGTGATGGCCGCGGTGACCAGCTTGCTGGTGCCGAACTTGGCGCGCAGCGCCGAGATCACGTTCTTGAACGCAGCCGGGCCGCTCGCGTCGCACTGCAGGCCACAGGCGTTCGGGTACTCCCAGTCGATGTCGATGCCGTCGAAGACACCGGCCCAGCGCGGGTCGTTGACCAGGTTGTAGCAGGAGTTCGCGAACGCGGTCGGGTTGGCGGCGGCCTGGGTGAAGCCGGCCGACCAGGTCCAACCACCGAAGGACCAGATCACCTTCAGGTGCGGGTACTTCGCCTTGAGCTTCTTGAGCTGGTTGAAGCTGCCGCGCAGCGGCTGGTCCCAGGTGTCCGCGACGCCGTCGACCGAGTCGGCCGCCGTGTACGCCTTGTCGTAGTCGGCGTAGCTGTCACCGATGGAGCACTGGCCGCCGGTGGTGTTGCCGAACGCGTAGAGGATGTGCGTCAGCTTCGCCGCCGAGCCGCTCGTGTCGATGTTCTTCACGTGGTAGTTGCGGCCGTAGACGCCCCACTCCGCGAAGTAGCCGACGACCTTCTGGCCGCTCGGGGGGTTCGTGGTCGGCGGGTTGGAGGTCGGGGGGTTCGAGGTGGGCGGGTTCGACGTCGGCGGCTTGGAGGTCGGCGGCGTCGTGGTCGGCGGGTTGGTGGTGGGGGTGCCACCGCTACAGGTCACACCGTTGATCTTGCAGTTGGTCGGCGGCTTCGCGCCGCTGCCGTTCATGCCCCAGCTGAAGCTGGCGCCGGCGGCGAGCGACGAGGCCCACGACTTGTTCTTCGCCACGTAGTGCTGGCCGGTGCGCACGACGTCGGCGTCCCAGAAGCTGGTGATCTGACCGCCCGTGGGCAGGTCGAACTCGAGAGTCCATCCGTTGATGGCGCTTGAGGTGCCGTTGGTGATTTTGTACGTGGCGCCCCAGCCGCTGCCCCAGTCCTGGTCGACCGTGAACGTTGCGCTGAGGTTGCCGGCGGCGTTGGCGGTAGTGGTGACGATTGGGACGACGGCCCCGGCCACTGCCAGCGCGGCGGCGACGATGAGGCCGTTGCGGACGGATCGTTTCATCGCGTCTCCTGGATGATCCTTTAGGAAACTTTCCTAAAAGTATTGGAGACGTTAGTGGCCGAAGTCTCACCTCGTCAACTGGTGACCGGTGGGTATTTCGATGGCTTACCTATCGTGACCTGGGCATCCTTAAGGGTGTCTCAACAACCGGTTGTCATTGGCTTTGACCTTGACATGACGCTCCTCGACACTCGGCCAGGAATCGCGGCTGCGTATCGCGCCCTCACAGCGCGTACTGGCGTCCATGTCGACGCCGATCTGGCGGTGTCCCGTCTCGGACCACCGCTCAGGACGGAACTATCCGAGTGGTTCCCTCCTGAGTCGGTCGAGGAGGCTGTCGTTATTTATCGGAGTTTGTACGAGCATCACGCGATCGCTCCGGCGTTGGTGCTGCCCGGTGCCCTGGCCGCCCTTGCGGCGGTGCGCGCGGCCGGAGGCCGGATCGTGGTGATCACGTCGAAGCTCGGCAGGCTCGCTTCACTGCATCTCGCGCATCTGGACATTCCGGTCGACGAGGTGCATGGCGACGTCTTCGCCGCGGAGAAGTCGACGGTACTGAAGGCGGTGGGCGCGACGGCGTACGTCGGGGATCACGTCGCCGACATGCAGGCCGGAGTCCTGGCCGGCGTGCCCGTCCTGGGTGTCACCACCGGACCCTGCTCGGCCGCGGAGCTGCAGGCCGCGGGCGCGACGGCCGTGGCCGCCGACCTGCACGCGTTCCCCTCGTTTCTCAAGGGCGTGATCTCGGTTGGCCGTCCGCCAAGCGGTGACTAGCCTTGAGGTGTTGTGGGTGGGACGGGTCAATCACTGGGGAGCAGGACAGCGTGCCGACGGGTCGAGTGAAGTGGTACGACCAGGAGAAGGGTTTCGGGTTCCTCACCAGCGACGATGGCGGCGACGTCTTCGTGCACAAGGCGGCGCTGCCGACTGGTGCGGGTGAGTTGAAGACCGGCCAGCGGGTCGAGTTCGGGGTGGTTGACAGCCGCAAGGGCGCTCAGGCGATGCACGTCAAGTTCGTCGATGCGCCGCCCTCCGTGACCGAGGCCCGCGCTGTCGCCAGCCGCCGCCAGCCGGACGAGTTGCACGGCCTGATCGAGGACATGATCAAGGTCCTCGAGGCGAAGATCCAGCCTGACCTGCGGCGGGGGCGCTACCCCGACCGCAAGATCGCGAAGACCGTCGCCGAGGCGGTCCACCTCGTGGCGCGGGAGCTGGAAGTCTAGGTTTCTGTTGCTCGTCTGGGTTGCTGTTGCTTGCTCAGTGCTTTGTTCAGGCGCCGACGAGGGGTGTGGCTGGGACCAGCCCCTCGGCGGCGGCCCTGGTCAGCAGGGCGTCGACCGCTGCGTGGCCGTCCGGGCCGAGCGACGAGGTGAACTCGTTGACGTACAGGTTGATGTGCTGGTCGACGACCGGCTGCTCCATCTCCTGGGCGTGCGCCAGCACGTAGTCACGGCTGCGGGACGGGTCGGCCCACGCCTGCCGGACCGACTCCTTGATCCACGCGGTCGCCTGCTCCGGGTCGACGCGGTCGCGGTGCGCGATGATCGCCCCGAGCGGGATCGGCAGCCCCGTGTCACCCTCCCACCACTCGCCGAGGTCGGCGAGCGCGTGCAGGCCGTGCCGCTGGAACGTGAACCGCGCCTCGTGGATCACCAGTCCCGCGTCGAACTGCCCCTTGGCCACCGCCGGCATGATCTCCGCGAACGGCACGATCTCCACGCTCTTCGGCGGCGCCCCGGCCGACCACAGGCGCATCAGCAGATACGCGGTGGTGCGGTCACCCGGCACCGCCACCGTCCTGCCCTCCAGGCTGGTGATCGCCTGGTCCTTCACCAGCACCAGCGGCCCGCACCCCCGGCCGAGCGCCCCGCCGCACGGCAGCAGCGTGTATTTGTCGAGCAGCCACGGCAGCGCCGCATAGCTGACCTTGACCAGGTCGAACGCACCCCGCTCGGCAGCGGTGTTGGTGACGTCGACATCGGCGAACGTCACGTCGAACGCGGGCGCCCCCGGCACCAGCCCATGCGCGAGCGCATGGAAGACGAACGTGTCGTTGGGGCACGGCGAGAATGCGAGCGAGAGCGTCACAACCCCGAATCTAACGCCGTTCGCCGCCACCGCACGACGAGTCGCGAAACGCCCAGTGTGACCCTTACTACGCAGTCGACACCCGTGAATCCCGCCCTGTGCCCGGGGCGAGGATCACCGCCAGAGCCGCGCTGCTCGCCGACCACCCAGTCAATGGCGTGCCAGGCGGCGCCGCGCTGGGGCCGACACGGCTCGGCGTCCTCGATCACCTGGGGCGCCGAGTGGGCGACGTCACCCGGCGCCCGCCGAGGCTGGCCACGGTCACGGGTGACGCGCAGTGATCTGAAGATGGCGGATCCAGGCAGCAGGGGTGTGGGCCGTCAAGGCATGGGCGATCTCTCCGGCAGCCGCGGGGTCGGTCTTGTACTGGTGGCGGCAAGGGCTCTGGCTGTGCGGTGGCGGCGGAGGCTGGCCGCCGTCGACTCAGGCCCGAGGACTTGCGGCCGGTGCAGGCGGCGTGATCCGGTCCGGCCAGTCGGTGGTGCGGGCGGCTTGACTGGGCGCGGCCGAGTCGGTGGTGCGGAGGTGGCGTGATCCGGCCTGGCTGGGTCGGTGGTGGGGCGTGAGTGGGTTCGGCCGGTCGGTGGTGGTGCGGAGTGACGTGGTCGGGTGTGGGGTCAGCGGCCGGCGAGGGTGGCGAAGGCTTCGCGGAGGGTTTCGAGGGCTTGGGGGATGCGCCAGGCGGCTCGGTCGCGAGGGCCGACGGCGTTGGAGATGGTGCGGATCTCGCCGAAGGCGGTGCCTGGCCAGAGGCGGGCGGCGGCGGCGACGCCGAAACCCTCCATCGCCTCGGCGACGGCGTCGGGGTGCCGCTTCTGGATGGCCTCCTTGGTCTCGGCCGTGCCGGTGACCGTGGAGACGGTGAGGACGGGGCCGCCGACCGCCTCGGGGAGGGCCTGGCGCAGGGTGCGGAGCAGGGCCGGGTCGGCGTCGTAGCGGCTGGTGCCGAAGCCGAGGTCGTCGACGCTCTCGAAGCCGTCGGCGCCGGCGGCGCCCAGGTCGGCGCCGATGCTCTCGGTGGCGACGACGAGGCCGCCGATCTCGACGCGCCCGGCGAAGCCACCGGCGATCCCGGTGGAGAGGATCACGCCGAAGGGCCGGCCGTCGTGAACGGCGGTCGTCGCGAACTGGGCCGTCACGGCCGCCGCGGCGGCGGGGCCGACCCCGGCGGCGACGACGACGATCGGGGCGCCGGACTCGAGGTCGTCGGGCTGCGGGTCGGTGATGCCGAGGCCGGCGAGCACCTTGGCCCGCTCGACCTCGACAGCGGTGACGATCAGCGCGCGGTCATGTCCCAGGAACGGTCTCATCGGTCGTCATCCTCCAGGGACCTGGTCGAGTCGATGCCAGACGGGCGGTACAGCGAGTATCCAGGAGGTGCCAGCGGCGCCGTCCCGTCGTCCACGTCGACGGCGGGCATACGCCGGGTCGCGTCGGTGGGCCGGCGCGGCCCGGCCGGGCCACCCGCAGGCGAGTCACCCCGTGCCGGCGAGCCGGAGCCGCCACCCGAGCCCGCACCTGCGCCAGAACCAGAGCTCGAGCCGGAGCCGGCGGCTGGGCCGGTGCCGGCCGGTGTGTTCGCGGGGTCGGCGGAGCGGCGGCGCCACCCGAACCGGCGGCGGGAGCCATCGCCCCCGGCACTCTGATCGACGGTCTGGGTCTCGTCGCTCGTGCGGGACTGGAACGGCATCCGCCGGGTCGCCCCAGCCCCAGCCCCAGCGCCGGCCCGGGAACCGCCGGAGCCACTTGTCGCAGCGCCCGTCCCGCCGCCCGACGCCGAGCCGGCAGGACGGGGCACGGTGGTGGCATCGGACCCGCCCCGCTGGCCGGACCCGCCGCCGCTTCCGGACCCGCTTCCGGAACCGCTGCCGGAACCGCCCGGCCTGCCCGACCAGCCACCCGAGCCGGCGGAACCGCCGCCGGGCGCACCAGGCCCGCTGGCCGAGCTGCCGGCGGCGACAGGGTCAGTGGCCTGCTCGTCGTGGTCGAGAGGGGCGCCGCGGAGGCGCTCCTTGCGCAGGGCGACCGCCGACCAGACGGCCTTGACCGCGCCGAGCGTGATGAACACGGCGGCCACGATCATGCCCCAGCCGCCGGTGAACGGGATGAGCCCGACGGCGCCGCCGAGGACCCAGGCGACCATGAGCAGCGTCTCGGAATGGGCGAAGGCGCTGGCCCTCACCTGCTCGTCGGCGCGCTCCTGGATCGAGGCGTCGACGGCGAGTTTGGCCAGGCCGCTGGCGATGGCTGTGACCAGGCACAACAGCGCGACCGCGCCGAGCGAGCCGCGGTCGGCGGCGATCAGCGCCACGAACGCCGTCAGGCCGATGCCGACCGCCTGCAGCAGGGCGGGCCGATGGATGCGCAGCCGGGTGCCCACGGCGGTGGCCAGGAAGGAGCCCACGCCGAGTGCGCCGGCCACGATCACGACCGCCACCTTCTCGGACAGCTGCCACGGGCCGAGGCCGACCGGCAGCGAGCGCTCCTTGATCGCGAACGCCAGGAACAGCGTCAGGAACCCATAGAGCGCGCGCAGGGTCGCGCTGCCGATCAGGGCGCCGATGACGACCCGGCCGGCGAGCACCTTCGCGCCGCGGTGGCTCGGCCGCTGCAGGACACGCGGGACCTGCTCGGGCGGGTCGGAGTCGGCGCGCGGCGGCAGCCGCAGGGACGTTACCATCCCGTAGAAGAACACGATGATCGACAGTCGCAGCGGCCACTGCGGGCCGAACTGGGCCGCGATCAGGCCGACGGGCAGCACCAGAGCGCCCGCGAACGTGCCGTAGACGGAGGCACGGGCGCCGGCCTCGGACAGGCCGAGCCCCTTGGGCAGCACGCGGGGGACCGCGGCGCTGCGGGCCACGCCATAGGCCCGGGACAGCACGAGCATGCCGAACGCGGCCGGATAGAGCGCCCAGCCGGTGAGGTGCTCGGAGATCAGGACCGCGAGGAAGGCCCGCCCGAGCATCGTGACGGCGAGCGCGTAGCGGCGGCCGTGCCGGAACCGGTCGAGCACCGGCCCGACGATCGGCGCCAGCAGCGCGAACGGCAGCATCGTCACGATCAGATACAGCGCGACCCGGTCGCGGGCCTGGCCCGCCGGGACGGAGAAGAAGATGGTGCCGGCGAGCCCGAGCGCGACGAGGGTGTCGCCGGCGCAGGAGGCCGCGTGCAAATCGAGCAGGCGGAGCATGCCGGTCTCGCCGCCGGCGCCCTTCTGGCGGACGCGCAGCAGGTTGCGCCCCACGAAGCGGCTGGCCTTGGCGCCGCCGACGGTGGCGACCCGTGCTGCCCGCGCGGTCGTCACCACGGTCTGCGCCACACCTCGAATCACCGACATGCCCCCATCCTGAACCATGGGTGCGACAGTTTCCGGCCACGCCGGGGCCACCGTGCTCGCCGGGCGTGGCGATGAGGAACAATGGTGGGGTGACAGCCTCGACTTCCCAGACCCGTTCCAGCGGCCGCGCGGGGAAGCCCGACCAGGTCTGCGCGGACGCCGTGGAGATCGCCCGCCTCGGGCTGGACGTCGTCGATCCCGAGCACATCGGCGAGCATCTCGGCGTCGTCTCCGAAGGTGAGCGGCTCGTCACACATTTCTTCGCCTGTGGCCTGCCCGGATACCGGGGCTGGCGCTGGGCGGTGAGCGTCACCAGGATCCCGCGCAGCAAGCAGGTGACGATCTGCGAGTCGACGCTGCTGCCCGGCCCCGAGGCGCTGCGCGCCCCCGAGTGGGTGCCCTGGCAGGAGCGGCTCCAGCCCGGCGACCTGGGTGTCGGCGACCTGCTGCCGACGCCGCCGGACGATGTACGACTGGCGCCCGGCTATGTGCAGTCCGACGACCCGGCGGTCGAGGACGTCAACTGGGAGCTCGGTCTCGGCCGGGTCCGCGTGCTGTCGCGCGAGGGGCGGCTGGACGCCGCGCAGCGGTGGTATGACGGCGACCGGGGCCCCAACGCGCCCATCTCAGTGGCCGCGCCGAGCTCCGCCCGGTGCGGGTCGTGCGGCTTCTACATGCAGCTCGCCGGCTCGATGCGGCAGGCGTTCGGCGTGTGCGGCAACGAGTACGCGCCCGACGACGCCCAGGTCGTCTCCGTCGACCACGGCTGCGGCGCGCACTCCGAGGTGCTGATCGAGCAGGTCCAGGCGGTCGACGAGCTGCCAACGGTGTTCGACGACAGCGAGGTCGAGTCGGTGTCGGTCAGCCGGGCGCACGGCTCGGTCGACGAGTCCGAGCCCGCCGAGCCCTATGGGCACGGCTGAGTCCGGCTATCAGGAGCGACCGTCGCGGGTGCTGGCCGCGACGGTCTGGCGGCTGAGCCCGGACCCGGGCAACGAGGACGGCGAGTTCCGCATCCTGCCCGACGGCTGCATGGACGTCATCCATCAGCGGGGCGGCGAGCTGCTGGTGGCGGGCCCCGACACGGTCGCCAAGCTCGGGAGGAGCCCGGCCGGCCTCTCGTACACGGGGATCCGCTTCGATCCGGGGACCGCTCCGGGCCTGCTCGGAGTCCCCGCGGACGAGCTGCGCGACCAGCGGGTGCCCTTGGCGGCGCTGTGGCCCTCCGCGCGCGTCAGGCGCCTCACCGAGCTGCTCGACGAGGCCGCCGACCCGGCTCGCGCGCTCGAGGACGCGTTCCAAGGGGCGGCATCCGAAAGGAACGACAAACCGGACGAGCTGTGGGTGCCAGCGGTGGTCGAGCGGCTCAGGGCACGGCGGCCGGTCGCGGCGATCGCCGCGGACGTGGGCCTCAGCGAGCGCCAGCTGCACCGCCGTGGCCTGGGCCTTTTCGGGTACGGGCTGAAGACCCTCGCCCGGATCCTCCGCGTCAACGCGGCGCTGGACCTGGCCCGCGGCGGCATGCCGTTCGGCCTGGTGGCCGCCGCCAGCGGCTACGCCGACCAGGCGCACCTCTCGCGGGAGGTGAAAGCGCTGGCCGGCGCGCCGCTGCGGGAGGTCATCGGATAGCGCTGTAGAGGTCGACGGGGTTGCCGTCGGGGTCGTGCAGGATCGCGTACCGCTGGCCCCAGAAGGCGTCCCAGGGTGCCTTGTGCCCGCCGTACCCTGCGGAGATCAACGAGTCGTAGACCTTGTCGACCTCGGCGGGCGTGTCGCACTCGAAGCCGATGGCGGACCGGCCGGTGCCGACCGGCGGCGTCCATTCGGGGTCGAACGAGCGGATCGTCTCCTCCGTGTCCCACGCGATCCTCATGCCGCCGCCCAGGCTGCACTCGGCGTGCGGGGCGGCGTCCTGATCGGCCGGGATGTCCAGCCCGAGCTGCCGGTAGAAGGCCAGTGACCTGGCCATGTCCGTCACGACGATGCCGATGTAGTTCAGTGTGGGTGCCATACCCCAGAGGCTAGGCGCCGCCGGTCTCCCCGGTCTTGAACGAATCGGACGCCGCCCGCCGGCGCTTGCGGTTCCGGTCGTGGACGACCATGGTCAGCCCGCCCGGAATGCCCCACAGCACTCCGGCCACCGCGATGCCGAACCAGTCGCCGTGCCCGGCGTCGGCCAGCTCGTCGCGGAACGGCAGCATCACGAGCACCGCGAGGATCCACAAGCCGATCCCGGCGAGGGCGAACGGCACCATCGGCGGGTCGAGCGGCTTCGGCTGGCTGGTCACGCCCGACACGGTACTCCCGTGATCGCGAACACAGGTCGTTAGCCAAGCTTATTAGGTAAGCTAACGATTGTGATGGTGCGAACTCCGAAGATCACTGGCGCGCAGCTGGCGGCGGCGTTGCGGGACAGCATCACCCGGCTCAACCGCAGGCTGCGGCAGGCCCGGCCGATCGGCGACCTGACGATCACCCAGCTATCCGCATTGACCAGCCTCGAACTCAACGGCGCGCTGACACCCCGCGAGCTGGCCGACGCGGAGCGCGTGCAGCCGCCGACGCTCACCAAGATCGTCGCGAAGCTGGAGGAACGCGGCCTCGTCCAGCGGACCCCGCACCCGACCGACGGCAGGCAGGTCATCCTCGCCGCGACCGAGTCCGGCCGGGCGGTCGTCGTCGAACACCGCCGCGCCCGCGACGAGTGGCTGGCCAGGCGGCTTGCCTCGCTCTCCCCGGACGAGCGCGAGACGCTCGCGAAGGCGGCCGAGATCCTCGGCCGATTAGGTCGAAGCGAATGAGCGTCTTCAGTTCGCTGAGGGTCCGCAACTACCGGTTGTTCAGCACCGGACAGTTGGTCAAGCTCCTCGGCACATGGATGATGTTCGTCGCGCAGGACTGGCTCGTCCTGCAGCTCTCGCACAACTCCCCGACTGCGCTGGGTGTCGTCACCGCGCTGCAGTTCACTCCCGTTCTGCTGCTCACACTGTACGGAGGGCAGCTCGCCGACCGGTTCGACAAGCGCCGGCTGCTCCTCTTCGCCAATGCCGGATCGGCTCTGGTCGCGACCCTGCTGGGCGTCCTGGTCGTGACCGGCGTCGTGACCCTCTGGTGGGTCTTCGTGACGGCCGGCCTCTTCGGCGTGATCAGCGCGATCGAGACGCCGGTGCGGCAGGCGTTCGTCTCCGAGCTCGTCGGTCCAGAGCTGCTGCCCAACGCGCTTTCGCTGTCCGCCGCCACGTTCAATGCCGCACGGGTCGTCGGGCCGGCGGTCGCGGGGCTGGTCATCGGGCTGCTGCACGAGCGCACCGGCCCGATCTTCCTGTTGACGGCCGGGCTGTGTCTCGCGCCGCTGGTGGGGCTCTCCCGCATGCGCACCGCCGAGCTGTTCCGGGTGGACCGGCCGCCGGTGTCGGCCAGCGATGCCCGTACCGCCGACGGACTCCGCTACGTGAAGCGCCGCCCCGACCTCAGTCTCGCCATTCTCCTGGTGCTCGTCGTGGGCCTGTTCGGCTTCAACTTCCAGCTCACCCTCGCGGTCCTCGCCAAGGTCGAGTTCAAGGTCAACGCGGAGTACTTCGGCCTGCTCACCACCGCGCTCGCCGTCGGCGCGCTCGGCGGTGCCCTGGCCAGCTCCCGCCGCCGCGCCCGCCCCTCGGCCTACGTGGTGCTCGCCGCCGCGGTGCTCTTCGGGGGGTTCGAGACGCTGGTCGGGTTCGCGCCCACGTTCGTCACGGCCGTGCTGCTCCTCCTGCCGACCGGCTTCTTCATGATCTACTTCGCACAGGCCGCCAACCAGCGCGTCCAGCTCGGGACGGACCCGGAGTTCCGAGGGCGGGTGATGGCGCTGTACGTCCTGGTCTTCCTCGGCACCACGCCGCTGGGCGCGCTGGTCATCGGCTGGTGCTCCGAGCGGTACGGGCCGCGCTCCGGCATCTGGGTCGGCGGGCTGGTGTCCGTCCTCGCCACGCTGGTGATGGGCGCCATGCAGCTGCGCAGGGTCGGCGGGAAGGTGCGGGTGCACCTGCGGCCGAGCCCGCACCTGCACGTCTTCGAACCGGCCCGCAAGGACACCCCCGCCTTTGAGCTGCGGGTCCCGGCCGTTCGCTGATTTTTTGTCGTACCCATGTGGTTAGGTCGCGGGCATGGAGCGATCGCGATTGCTGGAGTGTCTTGCCGCTGACTACGGGCGGCTTCGGGAGGTGGCGGCGTCGGACCTGACCGCGGCGGTGCCGAGCTGTCCCGGCTGGACCGTCGCCGACCTGGTCAGGCACGTGGCCGAGGTCTACCTGCACAAGGCCGAGTCCATGCGGCTCAACGCCTTCCCCGACCCCTGGCCACCGGCCGGCCTCGACGCCGAGGGGCCGATCGCGCTGCTCGACCGGGGCTATGCCGACCTCGTCGCCGAGTTCGCGGCCCGTGCCTCCGACGAGCCGTCGCGCACCTGGCACGAGCCCGACCAGACCGTCGGCTTCTGGGTCCGGCGGATGGCACAGGAGACTGTCATCCACCGCCTCGACGCCGAGCTGGCGCTCGGGGTGCCGGTCGCCGAGATCCCCGACGACCTGGCGATCGACGGGATCGACGAGGTGCTGAAGCTCTTCGTCGACTACGGGTCGCACGCGTGGCGGGAGGAGTTCGAGTCGGTGCTCGCCGACGCCAAGGGCCGCACGGTGATCGTCGGCGTCAACGGCGGGCCGGGCTGGCTGCTCCGCACCGATTCGACCGGCGCCACCGTCACCGACGCCGACCCGTCGGCGTCCGCCACGATGCTCTTGGACGCCACGGTGAGCGGGACGGCGCCGGGCGTGCTGCGCTGGCTCTGGTCCCGCGAGTCCCCGGGCGTCTCGGAGGTCGTGCCCGAGGGCGACGACACCGCCTTGGCCGAGCTGCGCGGGCTGCTGGTGGCCTCGACGCAGTAGGCACGCCGTCACGCCCGCCTGCCGCTGTCCGGGCGGGCCGGTCGCCAGTCTGGCCGCCGTGTTGGTTGTCAGGTCGGTTGCCGGGTGGGGCTCGGTGGCCGGCTGTGCGAGCGCGGTGCATGGCGATTGCTGCACGGGCGCGACGGTCGCCAGGCAAAGCCGGGGCGAGCAGGCAAGGCCGGGGCGGGTGGGCGAGAGCCGTGGGGGCGCAGGGCCTCAAAGGCTCGGGCTGCGGGATCGGCCCGTGGGGGCGGCAGGCCTCACGGGTTCGGGCTGCGGGTTCGGCGTGCGGGTTCGGCGTGCGGGTTCGGCCTGTGGGGGCGGCCTGTGGGATCGGCCTGTGGGGGCGGCAGGCCTCACGGGCTCGGGTCGCGCGGGCTCGGGCTGTGGGGTCGAGTCGTGGGGGCGGATCACGGGGGTCTGGCCACCTGACTCGGAGGTCGGGCGTCGGACTGCGGGCTTCCGTGCCACGGCCGGCCGCGGGGGCTTCGGACTACCCCGGCGCGCTGGTGTCGTGGGGCAGGGCGTGGCAGTCGGGACGGTTGATTCAGAAGGGAGCGTGCGGGCGGCAGCAGGTTGCGGTTGCTGGTGGGGCGAGATCGGCCGACCGACGGGGGCGGCCGATCGAGCAGCGAAGGCGCCGTCGTGCGGCATCGCGTCCGGGTGAGATGCGGTCACGGCAGCGCCCGGAGCGACCACTTCGATCAAGCCGGACCACGAGGACCACGGGTCCGAGCCCGGCGCCCGGATTCGCTGGTCAGCGATGCCTCACAAGGAAGCCGGCAGCGGCACGGACACAGACCTGCCGGCATCCGCCGGGCGCTGCGGCGCTGGAGGAGTCAGCGCGGTGGCGGGGCGGGCTGCCGGGGTGAGGGTTGACGGGGGTGGGGATGATCGAGGGCCGGACGGCAGCACGGTCTCGGCGGGGCGGTCCGGTGGCGACGAGGGGTGCCACCGGACCGCCCCGGTTTCGTCGGGGGCGGGGGCTGGCGGAAGTGGGGCGCGGATGGTTGCGAGTCGGTGCCGAAGTTGGGTTGATCGGTGGCGGTCGCTGTCTGCGGGGGCTTAGCCTCGGAGTGTGGGCGTGCTGCACGGCCTGCTGGTCGTCGGTGCCATCGGGCTGATCGCCGTGGCGCCGTGTCTGGTGTGCCTGCTGCTCATCTCCGCGGACGAGATGCTGGAGCGCGGGGTGCGGGCGGTCAAGCGGGGCGGTCGGGGGATCGGTCGGGGGATCAGGAAGGTGCTCGTCCGGAAGGCGGGCAGGCCCGGGTGGCAGGACGGGCGGGTGCGGCGGTGGTGGCACCTGAGCTGGGCGGGGCGGGTGCTGCACACGGTGGCCGCGGAGAGCCCGCCGGCGCCGGCGGGGCCGCCGATCGAGCAGCTGGCAGGGGACCTGCGCCGGCTCAACAGGCTGCGGATGGGAGTGGCGACCAGGTCGCCCGTGTGGTTCAACGCGGTGCAGCGGGCCTATGACGAAGCGTTGCGGGTCGCGTGCGGACAGTTGGGGGTCGACCAGTACCTTGGCGAGGTGAGCGGGGTCGATCTGGAGGTCGAGCGGTTGCGGGTCGAGGGTGAGCTGCAGCGGGCGGGGCTGGCGTTGCGCGACACGAAAACCGGGCAGCGGTGAGGTTGTTCATCGCGGCGTACCTGCCGGCGGAGGTCGAGCGGCACTTCGCGGGGATGGTCGGCGGGCTCAACGTGGCCAGGCCGATGCCGGAGGGGCGCTCCGTGAGGCTCGTGCCGGCCGGGCAGTGGCACCTGACCCTCGCGTTCCTCGGTGAGGTCGAGGACGAGCGTAAGGACGACGCGGTCGAGCTGGTCCATGGGCTGCGGGAGCAGGGGCCGGGGCCGGTGGTGCGGATCGCCGGGGGTGGCAGGTTCGGGCGGGGGAAGTTCACCACGCTGGTCGCGAAGGTCGACGGGGAGGTGCAGCCGCTCGGCGACGCGGTGCGCCGGCAGCTGAAGAAGCGCAGGCTGCCGTTCGACCGGCGGCCGCTGCAGCCGCACGTCACGATCGCCCGGCCCGGGGACCGGTTGCCCGCGGGGGAGCTGGAGAGCGACCTGGAGACGCTGCACGGGTATCAGGGGCCGCAGTGGCACGCGGACGACGTACGGCTGATGAAGAGCGAACTCGGGCCGCGGCCCACCTACGAGGTGCTGGCCACGGCCCGGGACACGTGAAGCTTTACCAGGCCCAGGCTTCCGGGCCGGGGCCGCCGTTGCCGACGGGCGGGAAGAGCTCGTCGAGCCGCTGCAGCGTCGCCTCGTCCAGCGGGAGCGACAGGGCGCCGAGCGTCGAGTCGAGCTGCTCGACGGTGCGCGGGCCGATGATCGGGGCGGTGACGCCGTCCTGGGCCAGGAGCCACGCGAGGGCCAGGTTGGACGGGTCCACGCCGAGCGAGGCGGCGAGCTTCTCGTAGGCCTCGATCGCGGCGCGGTGCTTCTCCAGGCCTTCGGCGGCGCGGCCTTCTGAGGACCGGCCGGCGGAGCCCGCGGCGGCCTTCGCGATGGCGCCGCTGAGCAGGCCGCCGTGCAGCGGCGACCAGGGGATGACGCCCAGCCCGTACTGGCGGGCGGCCGGCAGCACCTCCAGCTCCACCGTGCGGGCCATGAGGTTGTAGATGCACTGCTCGGCGACCAGGCCGAGGAAGTGCCTGCGCTGCGCCGACTCCTGGGCCTGGGCGATGTGCCAGCCCGCGAAGTTGGACGAGCCGACGTAGAGGACCTTGCCCTGGGCGACGAGCACCTCCATCGCCTGCCAGATCTCCTCCCACGGCGTGCTGCGGGAGATGTGGTGCATCTGGTACAGGTCGATGTAGTCGGTCTGGAGACGCTTGAGCGACGCATCGGCCTCGGCGATGATGTGGCGCGCGGAGAGGCCCTGACCGTTGGGCCACTCCTGCATCTTGCCGTAGACCTTGGTGGCGAGGACGACCTTCTCGCGCCGGCCGCCGCCCTGGGCGATCCAGCGGCCGATGATCTGCTCGGTGACGCCCTCGCCGAGCTTCCACCCGTAGACGTTGGCGGTGTCGAAGAAGTTGATGCCGTGGTCCAGGGCCCGGTCCATGATCGCGAAGCTGTCAGGCTCGGTGGTCTGTGGCCCGAAGTTCATGGTGCCCAGGCACAGGCGGCTGACCGAGAGGCCGGTCCGCCCGAGGTTGGTGTACTCCATGACCACCAACCTATCCCGCAAACCTCAGCTGGTTTCCCGAGCGGCGGAAGGCGCCCCGCCGAACAGCACGTCGTCCCAGCTCGGCAGGCGCTTGCGCGGCTTCTCCGCGGTGGCCGGCTGCTCGGGAGAGGCGGCCGAGGGCGTGTTGCGGCGCGGGCGGAGCACGGCGAGCGACGGCACCGCCGGGATCTCCTTGCTCTGGTCGCTGTCGTCGTCGAACGGGGAGCGGCCGATCAGCGCGGCGGCGCCGCGGGCCCGGTTCTCACCCTGCGCGACCGGGGCGGGCGCGGCCGGCTCCTCGGAGGAGCCGGGAGCGGCGCCCAGCGGACGGTCGAGCGACGCGAGCAGCGCGTCCCGCCCGGCCCGGATCGGGTCGTTGGTGAGCGCGCCCAGCCCGCGGCCGCGGCGCTCCGGCTGGACGGTCGACGGCTGGACGTTGGACGGGCGGATCAGGTCGTGCCCGCCGCTGCCGTGCCGCAGCGGGTCGGGGCGCACGCCGAGGTCGCCGCGGCTGGTCTCGCCGCGGCTCGGCAGGGCGCGGTCCGGCGCCGGCGGCTCCTGGCCCAGCACGTGCGGGGCGCGCTCGGTGCACAGGTACTGCGCCATGTCGTCGTGCGGGGCGACCTGCTGGCGGGCCTTGTCGAGCTCCCACACGGCCTGCGCGGTCGCCTTGCCGCTCGGCCACGTGGCGGTGATCCGCCAGGTGCCGTCCTCGCGCCGGTACGCGTCCCAGGAGATCTTCTCGGTGTCGATGCCGTGCTGGCCGAGGCGCGCGTCGACGACCTCGGCGAGCGAGGAGCCCTTGTCGGACGTCTTCAGCCGGGTGCGGCGGGCGTGCTGCGCGAGCATCGCCCGCTCCTGCAGGACGGGGCCGGCATAGCGCAGGACGCGGTCGACGGGGACGCCGGCGACCCGGGCGACCTCCTCGGCGGACTCGCCGGAGCGGATGCGGGCCTGGATGTCGCGCGGCGCGAGCTGCGAGGCGGCGGTCTCCATCGTCGCGGTCGCATGGCTCTGGTCGGGGCGCAGCGCGCTCTGGACCCGGTCGTCGATCGGGAGCGCGAGCAGTCGGCCGACCTCATCGGCGAGGACGAACGCTTGGCCGTCCTCGGAGAGGGCGACGAATCGCACAGGCCGCATAGCGTGCCTCCGTCCCACCCGCATCGGCGCCGACTTTCCCGGCACCACTCGGTCACAGTACGCGTAACCCTAGCTGGAACGAAGTGTGCCGCGCCGACAGAAAGCAAACAGGAACGCCCGCCACCTCAGCAAACAGGCGGCGGGCATTCGTACACACAAACTAAAGTCGCTCGATGACGTAATCGATGGACGCCGTCAGCGCCTCGATGTCGGCGGGGTCGACGGTCGGGAACATCGCGATCCGGAGCTGGTTGCGGCCGAGCTTGCGGTAGGGGTCGGTGTCCACGATCCCGTTGGCGCGCAACACCTTGGCCAGCGCCGTCGCGTCGACGGACTCGTCGAAGTCGATGGTGCCGACGACGTTGGAGCGGACCGAGGCGTCGGCGACGAACGGCGTCGCGACCGGCGAGCGCTCGGCCCAGCCGTACAGGATGGACGCCGACTCGGCGCTGCGCTTGGTCGCGAACGACAGGCCGCCACCGGCCAGCATCCAGTCGACCTGCTCGGCGGTGAGGAAGATCGTCGACAGTGCCGGCGTGTTGTAGGTCTGCTCGAGGCGCGAGTTGTCGATCGCCGTCTGGAGGTCGAAGAAGTCGGGGATGTACCGGCCGGACTCCTTGATCTCCGCGACCCGGGCGATCGCGGCCGGCGACATGATCGCGATCCACAGGCCGCCGTCGGAGCCGAAGCACTTCTGCGGGGCGAAGTAGTAGACGTCGGTCTGCGACACGTTGACCTCGAGGCCGCCGGCGCCCGAGGTGGCGTCGGTCAGCACCAGCGCGCCCTCGTCGGCGCCGTCGACGCGCTGGACCGGCACGGAGACGCCCGTCGAGGTCTCGTTCTGCGGGGAGCAGTACGTGTCGACGCCGGCCTCGGCGCGCAGGAACGCGGCGGTGCCCGGGTCGGCCTTCACGATCGTCGGGTCGCCGATGAACGGCGCCTTCTTCGCGGCGCTGCCGAACTTCGCGCCGAACTCGCCGAAGCTCGCGAACTGCGCACGGTCGCGGATCAGGCCGAAGACCGCGATCTCCCAGAACGCGGTGCTGCCGCCGTTGCCCAGGACGACCTCATAGCCGTCGGGGATGCTGAAGAGCTCGGCGAAGCCACGGCGGAGGCGGGCGACCTCGTCGCGGACGGTCTTCTGCCGGTGGCTGGTGCCGAGGTACGAGGTCGCGACACCGGCGAGGGCCTGCACGGCCTCGGGCCGGACCTTGCTCGGGCCTGAACCGAAGCGGCCGTCGGCGGGCTTCAGCTCATCGGGAATGCGGATGTCGACCATGTGGGTACTCCGGGATGCGGCGGCGGGCGGGCAGGTACGGGTACCCCGCGAATCCTGCCACCTCCGCCGCCGCGATCCAGGTCGATTCAGCATCGAGGGCGACGCGCGTCACACCGGACGCGCGGCGCGTCACGCCACGTTGGACCAGCCCTCGACGTCCTGCGGCTTGCGCGGGCCGGGGCCGACGTACGTCGCGGACGGCCGGACCAGGCGGCCCAGCTCCTTCTGCTCGAGGATGTGCGCGCTCCAGCCGGCGACCCGGGCGCAGGTGAACATCGACGTGAACATGTGCGCGGGGACCTCGGCGAAGTCGAGGACGACCGCGGACCAGAACTCGACGTTGGTGGCGAGGACCCGGTCGGGGCGGCGGGCGTGCAGCTCGGCGAGGGCCGCCTTCTCCAGGGCCTCGGCGATCTCGAAGCGCGGCGCGCCGAGCTCCTTGGCGGTGCGGCGCAGCACGCGGGCGCGCGGGTCCTCGGCACGGTAGACGCGGTGGCCGAAGCCCATGAGCCGCTCGCCGCGGTCGAGGACGCCCTTCACGTAGCCCTCGGCGTCGCCGCTGCGCTCCACGGCCTCGATCATGCCCAGCACGCGCGACGGCGCGCCGCCGTGCAGCGGGCCGGAGAGCGCGCCGATGCCGGAGGAGATGCAGGCCGCGGCGTCGGCACCGGTGGAGGCGACGACCCGGGTGGTGAACGTGGAGGCGTTCATGCCGTGCTCGGCGGCGGAGATGAAGTAGGCGTCGACGGCCTTGACGTGCCGCGGGTCGGGCTCGCCCCGCCAGCGGCGCATGAACCGCTCGACGATCGTGTCGGCCTTGTCGATCTCCTTCTGCGGCACGGCCGGCAGGCCCAGGCCGCGGGCGGCCTGCGCGACGAACGACAGGGCGGTGACGCTGACCCGGGCGAGGTCCTCGCGCGCCTGCGTGGTCTCGATGTCCAGCAGCTGGCCGAGGCCCCAGTAGGGGGCGAGCATGGCCACCGCGGACTGCACGTCGACCCGGATGTCACCGGAGTGCACGGGCACCGGGAACGGCTCGGCCGGCGGCAGGCCGGGGCCGAACTTGCCGTCGACCAGGAGCGCCCAAACGTTGCCGAACGACACCTGGCCGATGAGATCCTCGATGTCGACGCCGCGATAGCGCAGCGCGCCGCCTTCCTTGTCGGGCTCCGCGATCTCGGATTCGAAGGCGATGACGCCCTCGAGTCCCGGCTTGAAATCGGACATCTCGCACTCCTGCTGGTCTGGGGTGTCTGACTAGGTTTGTTACCCGCCGGTGTTCCCTTTTGTCATCTTCGCCCCGGTGGGGTGCCAGCGCCGACTGAACGGGGGCTCAATGTGTCTTCCGTGACACATCTTCACGCATTTGCGACCGTCGGAGGAAGGATGTGAGCGTGAGACCCAGCACATCGCCGCAAGATTTGTCGCGGATGAGAAACGAGTACAGCGGCGAGCTGACCGAGCAAGGACTCGCCGGGACGTGGCTGGAGCAGTTCGCCACCTGGTTCGCCGACGCGGTCGAGGCGGGCCTTCCCGAGCCCAACGCGATGCTGCTGGCGACCGCCGACGGCAGCGGGCGGCCGAGCGCGCGGACGGTGCTCCTCAAGGGCTATGACCAGCGCGGATTCACCTTCTTCACCAACTACGAGTCGCGCAAGGGCCACGACATCGCGGCCAACCCGCGGGCCTCCCTGGTGTTCCCGTGGTACCCCCTGCACCGCCAGGTCATCGTCATCGGCGCGGTCGAGAAGGTGTCCCGCGAGGAGACCGAGGAGTACTTCGCGATCCGCCCCCACGGTGCCCAGGTCGGGGCGTGGGCAAGTCCACAATCGCGGGTCATCGGATCCCGCGACGAGCTGGAGGCGTTGGTCGCGTCGGTCGAGGCCGCCGAGGGCCCGCTGACGGCACCCCCGCACTGGGGCGGCTACCGGGTCAGCCCCGACGAGGTCGAGTTCTGGCAGGGCCGCCCCAGCCGGTTGCACGACCGCCTCCGGTACACCGGCGGCAAGGTCGAACGGCTCGCGCCTTGAGCGTGCAGGAGGCCCTGCGCAAGCACGTGATCGACGTCCGGCCGCTGCGGCACGTGGCCTACCGGCGGCTGTTCGTGGGCAACGCGGTGTCCTTCTTCGGCGTCCAGTTCACAGCCGTCGCCGTGCCGGTGCAGGTGTACGAGATCACCAAGTCGGCCCTGTGGGTCGGCATCGCCAGCTTCGTCGGCCTGGTGCCGCTGATCGTGTTCTCGATCTGGGGCGGCGCGATCGCGGACGCGTTCGACCGGCGCAAGGTGCTGCTGACCAGCTCGACCCTCATGTGGCTGACGACGCTCGGACTGCTCGCGCAGGCGGTCCTGCACGTGGACAACGCCTATCTGATGCTCGCGCTGATCGCGGCGCAGTCCGCGGCGTTCGGCGTCAACAGCCCCGTCCGGCAGGCGATCATCCCGGCGCTGATCGACGAGGGCGAGGTCGCCTCGGCCAACACGCTGAGCTTCACCGCCTCCAGCGTCTCCTCGATCTTCGGCCCGGTCGGCGCGGGTCTGGTCATCGCCAACGCCGACTTCGCCGTCGCGTACGCCGTCGACGCCGTCCTCTTCACGATCGTCCTGTGGGCGGCCCTGCGGTTGCCGGCCCTGCCGCCGGCCGGGGTCGCGAAGACCACGGGCGGGCTGCGGGACATCCGCGACGGCCTGCGGTTCCTCGCCGGCTCGAAAGTGATCCTGCTGACGTTCGCGATCGACATCGCCGCGATGGTCCTCGCGATGCCGAAAGCGCTGTTCCCCGTCGTCGCCGATCAGCGCTACGGCCCGGCGTCGCTGGGCTGGCTGTACGCGTCGATCGCCATCGGTTCGACGCTCGCCGGTCTCACGTCCGGCTGGATCGGCCGCGTGCACCGGCAGGGCGTCGCGCTCGTGCTCGCCGTCGTCGGCTGGGGGCTCGCGGTCGCGGCCGCCGGCGCGGTCCCGTGGCTGTGGGCGTGTGTAGCTTTCATGGCGCTGGCCGGTGCGGCGGACATGATCAGCGGGGTGTACCGGCAGACGGTGCTCCTCAGCGCCCCCGACGAGATGCGCGGGCGGCTGCAGGGCGTGTTCTTCGCCGTCGTCGCAGGAGGTCCACGTCTGGGTGACCTTCGGGCCGGCTCGATGGCCGACGCGACCGGCGCCACGTTCTCCTGGGTCAGCGGCGGGATCGCGGCCGCCGCGGTGGCCGTCCTCCTGGGCCTGACATTTCCCGTCCTGCTTCGGTACACCGACCGGTCGGACTGACGATATTGTCGCGGCCATGGACACCGCCGCCGCCGCGCAGCTCTCGCACGCCCCTTCCGGTACACAGTGGACGATCGCCTCGGGCGGCCATGAGGCCGTCATCGTCGAGGTCGGCGGTGGCGTGCGCAGTTACACCGTCGACGGCGCCGACGTCGTCGCCGGCTACGCCGAGGGGGAGCACGCGGTCGGCTGCGCCGGCCAGGTCCTCGCCCCGTGGCCCAACCGCATCCGCGACGGGCAGTACGCGTTCGGCGGCGACCACCTGCAGCTGCCGCTGACCGAGCCCGAGCGTCACAATGCCATCCACGGCCTGGTCAACTGGGTCCGCTGGCGGCTCGTCGACGCCGCGCCCGACAGTGTGACCGTCGAGCACGACCTGGTGCCGCAGCCGGGGTACCAGTGGCCGCTGCGCCTGCGCACGACCTGGTCGGTCGGCGAGGGCGGCCTGCGGGCCGAGCACGAGGTGACCAACGTCGGCGCCGAGGACGCGCCGTTCGGGCTGGCCGCCCACCCGTACGTGCTGGTGCCGGGCGTCGCGGTCGACGACCTCACCCTGAAGGTCCCGGCCCGCAGCCGCCTGCTCGTCGACGCGCGTCTCCTGCCGATCGGCGCCGCCCGGGTCGCCGGCAGCGAGTACGACTTCCTCGACGGCCGCCGGCTCGGCGGCACCATCCTGGACACGGCGTTCGGCGAGGTGGTCCCCGACGCCGACGGCGGCTCGCAGGTCACGGTCACCGCCCCCGACGGCCGCGGCGTCACGGTCTGGGCCGACTCGTCGTTCGGCTGGTGGCAGGTGTACTCCTCCGACACGCTTCCCGCCGATCGGCTGCGCAAGGCGCTCGCCATCGAGCCGATGACCTGCCCCCCTGACGCGTTCCGGTCCGGGCGTGATGTGGTGACCCTGGAGCCGGGAGCGTCCTGGCACGGGGTTTGGGGGATCCGTGGAACTGTCTGAGGCGATCCGCCGGCGGCGGATGGTCCGAAACTACGACGCGTCGCGGCCGGTGGACCCGGCCGTGATCGACAAGCTGCTGGGGTACGCGACGCACGCCCCCTCGGCGGGGTTCTCGCAGGGCTGGGAGTTCCTGGTCCTGACCTCCGACGAGGACCGGGCCAGGTTCTGGGCGGCGACCTCCCCGCCCGACACGGCCACGACCTCGTGGCTGGACGGGATGAGCCAGGCGCCGGTGATCGTCGTGCCGCACAGCCACCGCGACGCCTACCTCTCGCGGTACGCCGAGCCCGACAAGGGCTGGACCGACCGCGACGAGGCCCGCTGGCCGGTGCCCTACTGGCACATCGACACCGGGATGGCGAGCCTGCTGGTGCTGCTGGGCGCCGTCGACGAGGGCCTGGGCGCGTGCTTCTTCGGCATCCCGCCCGCCTCCGACGCGGCCTACCGGGCGGCGTTCGGGGTGCCTCCCGAGTACACCCCGATCGGCGCGATGACCATCGGCTACCGGGCTCCGGACGTGAAGTCGCCGTCACTCAAACGGGGCCGCCGCGAGTCCGGCACCGTCACGCACCGCGGCCGCTGGGGGTCTTGAACACGCTCGGCGGCGATTCTGTCGCACCTAGTCGGTACCCTGACACGGTCAGGGGGGTGAGACGTTCATGATCTTCAAGGCGGTCCGCGACGGTCGGCCTTATCCGGAACATGGGCTGACGCTGAAACAGTGGTCCGAGATCCCGCCGCGCCCGGTGCGGCTCGACCAGCTCATCACCACCAAGCGGGAGCTGGCGCTCGACAAGCTCCTCGCCGAGGACTCCACGTTCTACGGCGACCTGTTCCCGCACGTGGTCCAGTGGGAGAACGGGCTGTATCTGGAGGACGGCCTGCACCGCGCGTTACGCGCGGCGCTGCAGCAACGCACCTCGATCCACGCACGGGTCCTCCAGGCCTGAGACCCGCGCCCCGGTGCGGGCGGGCCTTCGGTGCCAAGGGTCGGAGACGGTCGCCTTCGAGAGGCCGTCTCCGCCTCTGCACGTTCGCGTCCTGCTGTTTCGCACGCCCCACCGACGCGGCCGGTCCGCGGGGTTGACCGCTGCAGAACGGCCCCCCGGCTTGCCTTCCTCCCACATGCAAGGCCCGTGATCCAAGGACGAGTCCGGTCGCCCGAGCAGCCACCTGACGACTTGGATCACGCCCGCCGCGCCGAGCCTCGTGTCCGCTCGGCGGTCCGGCTCCCGTGCTGTGATCCAAGGATGGAACTGGTCGTCGGGGCAGCCGCCTGGCGACTTGGATCACGCCGGGCCGCGCCGAGCCTCGTGTCCGCCTGGGTGTTCCGCCGTTCGCCCGTGATCCAAGGACGGATCTGGTCGCGGGGGTGGCCGCCTGGCGACTTGGATCACGCCCGCGGCGTCGAGTCTCGTGCCTGCCCGGGTGACCCGCCGTCCGTGCTGTGATCCAAGGACGGGACTGGTCGTCGGGGTGGCCGCCTGGCGACTTGGATCATGCCGGCCGCGTCGAGTCTCGTGCCGGGCGGGGTGACCGCCGCGCGTGCTGTGATCCAAGGATGGGACTGGTTGTTGGGGTAGCCGCCTGGCGACTTGGATCACGTCGGCTGTGTTGAGCGTCGTGTCCGCCCGGGTGTTCCGCCGGTCGCTCTGTGATCCAAGGAGGGAATTGGGCGGTGGGGGTCGGCCGGCGAGTTGGGTGGCGAGTGCTGTCGGGTGGGGTGGTTTGGGGGGTTGGGCGGCGTCTGGGCGGGAGAGGTGGCGGCTGACTTACAGTGTTAGTTATGACGATGCGGCCTCTGGACCTGCTGGACGTTGACGCGCTGCACTCGGAGGAGGAGCTGGCGATCCGGGCCGTGGTGCGGCGGGTCGTCGACGACCACGTGCGGCCCAACGTGGCCGGCTGGTACGAGCGCGGGCAGGTGCCCGTCCGGGACCTCGCCAAGGAGTTCGCGTCCATCGGGCTGCTCGGCATGCACCTGAGCGGGTATGGGTGTGCCGGGGCCAGTGCCGTCGCGTACGGGCTGGCGTGTCTGGAGCTGGAGGCCGGCGACTCGGGTGTCCGGAGCCTGGTCAGCGTCCAGGGTTCGCTGGCGATGTTCGCGATCTGGAAGTACGGCTCCGACGAGCACAAGGACCGCTGGCTGCCCGGCATGGCCGCGGGCGACCTGATCGGCTGCTTCGGGCTGACCGAGCCCGACCACGGATCCGACCCGGGCGCGATGACCACCCGCGCCCGGCGGGACGGCGACGACTGGATTCTCGACGGCACCAAGATGTGGATCACCAACGCGCCGGTCGCCGACGTGGCGGTGGTGTGGGCGCGGACCGAGGCGGGGATCAGCGGGTTCGTGGTGCCGATGGACACGCCGGGGGTGACGGCGCGCGAGGTCAAGCACAAGTTGTCGCTGCGGGCCTCGTGTACGGGCGAGATCGTGCTGGACGGGGTGCGGCTGCCCGGGGAGGCGCTGCTGCCGGACGCGAAGGGCCTGAAGGCGCCGCTGTCGTGCCTGACCGAGGCGCGGTACGGCATCGTGTGGGGCGCGCTCGGGGCGGCCCGTGACTGCCTGCACACCGCGCTGGACTACGCGGGGGCGCGGGAGCAGTTCGGCCGGCCGATCGCCGGGTTCCAGCTGACCCAGGCGAAGTTCGCCGACGCGGCCGTCGAGCTGCAGAAGGGGTACCTGCTGGCGGTGCACCTGGGGCGCCGGGCCGACGCCGGGGTGCTCAAGCCGGAGCAGGTCAGCGTCGGCAAGCTGAACAACGTGCGGGAGGCGCTCGCGATCGCCCGGCAGTGCCGGACCGTGCTCGGCGCCAACGGCATCAGCGCCGAGTATCCGGTCATGCGGCACGCGGCCAACCTGGAGACGGTCCTCACGTACGAGGGGACGTCGGAGATCCATCAGCTGGTCATCGGGCAGAAGCTGACCGGGCTGGCGGCGTTCGGCTGAGATCGATTCGCGGCCCTTTGCGGACCCCTCTACCGTGATAGCAAGAAGATCCTCCCGGAGGAGTCAGCATGGCCCGCAACGACGAAACCGTGACCCCCGACGACTCGGACGACGTGCCGACGCAACGGCGCGGGTCGGACCCGAAGACCTCCGAATACCCCGCGATCGCGTCCGGGCCCGCTGACGACGCGCCGACCACCGGGAAGGGCAAGGGCTGGTCGCCGAAGATCGGCGAACCGGTCGACCCGCGTGGGCGCGATGAGCGGGACGCGCCGATCGTCGTGCCGGTCAAGGCCGGCGGCGGGGCGATGCGGGGCCTGTTCTGGCTGGTGGCGACGATCGGGCTGGTCGTCGCGCTGGTGCTGGGCGCGAAGACGATCGGCCTGTTCCCGGACCTGAAGAACCCGTTCGCGAAGGAGCAGACCGACCGCAGCGGCCCCGCGCTGCTCAAGTCCGTGCAGGACCTGAGCCAGTACGTGGCGGCCGAGGGCAACTTCGAGGTCATCGTCGACGTGCAGAAGGACCGCAAGTACATCCCGGACTTCCTGCTCAACGAGCGGATCCTGTTCGTGGCCGCCGGGTCGGTGGAGGTCTACGTCGACTTCGCCGGGATCGGCCAGGGCGCGGTGAAGGAGTCCGACGACCGGCGGACGGTCGAGATCACGCTGCCGGCGCCGCAGCTGCGGCCGGTGCGGATCAACAACGACCGCAGCTACGTCTACCAGGAGGACCGCGGGCTGTTCAACCGGCTGGCGGACGCTTTCAAGTCGGACCCGAACCGGCTGCAGGAGGTCTACAAGCTCGCCGAGGAGAAGATCGGCACGGCCGCCAAGGAGGCCGGTCTCAGCAAGCGGGCCGAGGAGAACACCAGGAAGATGCTGCAGCAGTTCCTCGGGGCTCTCGGGTACACGTCGGTGACCGTAAACTTCCCCGCGTCGTGAGCGGCGGCCGTCACTGCCAACTTTCCTACCAGTAGTTGTGTGGTAACACGCTGAACACTGGTCATTTACCCGATGGACCAACTTGCGTGCCCCTCGTCACAGTACTTGACTCGGGGTGACTGAGTTATCCGCGAATTGCACTGCTGACTCGGGGTGGAGGTGACGGTGGCTACCGTCGCACTCAAAGATGTGATGAAGGTCTTCGCCGACGGCACGGTGGCCGTCGACCGAGTGAACCTTGACGTGGGACAGGGCGAGTTCATGGTGCTCCTCGGTCCCAGCGGCTGCGGCAAGTCGACCTTGTTGCGCATGGTCGCGGGCCTGGAGGACCCCACCTCCGGTGCGATCATGCTCGACGGCGACCTCGCCAACGATCTCCCGCCGCGCGAGCGTGGGGTCGCCATGGTCTTCCAGGACTTCGCGCTCTATCCGCACATGACCGTCGGGGAGAACATCGGCTTCCCCCTGCGGCTGTCGGGGGTGGAGCCGGAGCCGCGCGCCGAGCAGGTCGCCGAGGTGGCCAGCGCGCTGGGCATCGGTGACGTGCTGGCCCGCAAGCCCGGGCAGCTGTCCGGTGGCCAGCGCCAGCGGGTCGCGATGGGCCGTGCCATCGTGCGCCGCCCGAAGCTCTTCCTCATGGACGAGCCGCTGTCCAACCTGGACAGCGGCCTGCGGGCGGAGCTGCGGGCGGAGATCTCCGGTCTCGTGCGTGAGCTGGGTGTCACCACCATCTACGTCACCCACGACCAGGCCGAGGCGCTCACGATGGCGGACCGGGTCGCGATCCTGCGCAAGGGCGTCCTGCAGGACGTCGGGACGCCGACGCAGGTGTACGGCCGGCCCGCCACGCTCTACGTCGCCGCGTTCCTGGGCAGCCCCCGGATGAACCTGCTGGAGGCCGAGGTCTACGTGCACCTCGACCGCCACATCGCGCTGCACATGGGTGACCAGGTGCTCCACCTGCCGTGGAACGATCTGCGCTCGCGCCAGGTCGCGCACTTCCACGGCGAGCGGATCGTCATCGGCGTGCGGGCCGAAGCGCTGACCCCGGTGCCGGACACGACCGGCGGCGACGTGCTGCGCGGGCGCATCCGGTACCTGGAGCACCACGGCCACGAGTCGCTCGCGTTCCTGGACATCGGCGCGACCGCGGTGATCGTCGACGAGATCGGCGCGCCGCCGACCGACATCCCGATCAACGGCGGCGGGCTCAAGCGCTTCGTCGGCAAGCTCACCGGCCGCGGCGGCTCGGAGGACCTGGAGCTGGTCGGCGCCGGCGGCGGCCGCAACGGGCGGCGCGCCCCCCAGCGCGACAGCGTCCTGAGCGACCCGGGCCGGCACCACCGTCGCCCGGCGGAGCTCGCGGTGCGCCTCGCGCCGTACCCGGCGGTCACGCACGGTCACCCACTGACCGTCGCTGTGCGCATGGAAGCGCTGCACTTTTTCGATGAAAGGGGACAACGCATCGATGTGGGGTGGCGCTGAGTGACGCGGCTGCTCTAGCCTGCGGCGAACTGGCCCTCCGACATAGGGGATGCTCCGATGGCGGCATACGGCACGACGGGCGGCGGTCAACAACCCGGGAGCGGACTGCTCATCATCGAGCGGATCCTCCGCGACCGGGAGTCGATCTGGCGCCAGATCGGTGAGGAGCGGGACCTCGGCAAGCTGACGTTGCAGATGCTCACCAGCTCGGTGCTGGCGCTCGCCTGCTACGGCGCGGTGCTGGGGGCTTCGCACAGCTTCGCTCAGGCGGGCCTGTCCGCGCTGAAGCTGCCGCTGCTGTTCCTGATGACGCTCGCGATCTGCCTGCCGACGCTGTACCTGTTCAACCTGGTGTTCGGCGCCAGGTTGCAGGTCCGGCAGGCACTCGCGCTGGTCATGGTCACGATCACGGTGACCGCGGTGCTGTCCCTGGCGTTCGCGCCGATCAGCCTGTTCTTCCTGCTGACGGCGTTCAGCTACTCGTTCTACAAGATCCTCAACGTGGCGATCCTGGCCATGACGGCGTTCGTCGGGCTGAAGTTCCTCACCAGCGGCATGCACGCGCTGAACGCCCACACGGCCACGGTCGCGGCGGCGCGGCGCGCGGAGCAGGAGGCGCGGGAGGCGCGGGAGCGGGCCGAAGCGGAGGCGATGGCCGAGCTGGCCGACGCGTCGCAGGACGCACCGGTGTCGCCGGCGCCCGCCGGTGCCGACGCCGCAGACGATGACAAGGCGGCTGTCCCGGCCGCGTCGGTGTCGGCCGGGGCCGCGGCATCGTCTCCGCAGGCCAACGGGGCGGTCCAGATCGCGGCGGCGCCGCCGGTGGTGTACCCGCCGAAGCAGCCGCTGCTGCTGCCCGACGGCCGCTACGCGTTCCCGGTGGCGCCGCCGCTCCCCACGCCGCGCACCGGGGCCGTCACGCTGGCGCCCGGCGAGCGCCCGGCCAGCATGACGCTGCTGCACGTGTGGATCCTGCTCTTCGGCTTCGTCGGCACCCAGCTCGCGTGGACGCTGCGACCGTTCGTCGGCGAGCCGCACGAGCCGTTCCAGGTGTTCCGGCCGATCGAGGGCAACTTCTACGTCAACATCATCCACACGATCGGCGAGCTCTTCTAAGTCTTGCTACCGGTCGGTAACCTCGGCGCATGACCGTTGATGCCAAGGTACTGGCGACCAACCTGATCTCCGCAGTTCCGTTCGCGCGCACCGTCGGAATCGAGATCACCGACGTGCGCGTGGACGGCGACGACATCAGCGCCACCGCCACGCTCCCGGACGAGGAGCGGCTGCACAACCACGTCGCCGGGCCGCACGCCGGCGCTATTTTCACGCTTGGCGAGACCGCATCCGGTGCCGTCGTGATGGCGGCGTTCGGCGAGCACCTCGCGCTGGGCACCCCGCTGGCGGTGCGGTCCGACATCGCGTACCGAAAGCTCGCCGCCGGGCCGGTCCAGGCCGTCGCCCGGCTCGGCCGGCCCGTCAGCGAGGTTCTGGCGGAGCTGGCCGCCGGCGAGCGCCCCGAATTTCCCGTCGCGATCGAGGTCACGAGGGCCGACGGCGCCGTCACGACCGAGATGACAGTGGTCTGGACCATCCGCCCCCATCGATGACCGGGCCGTTAACTACTGGAAGGTTTCTTGACTATTACGGAGCTGTGATGTGACCATTCTCGCCAGGCGCGAAGGGTGGTTGACGCATGGACGCAAGCACGGGGGACGACCTGGTCGGCATGGCGAACGCCGTGCTTCAGCCGGGATTCGTGGGCAAGGAGCCCCCGCCGTGGGTCCGCCGCCGCCTCGCCGAGGGGCTCGGCGGCGTCGTGCTCTTCGCTCGCAACGTCGTCGACCGTGACCAGGTCGCGGAGCTGACCGCGGCGCTGCGCGCCGAGCGCGAGGACGTCATCGTCGCCATCGACGAGGAGGCCGGCGACGTCACCCGCATCGATGCGCACAGCGGCAGCCCGTGGCCCGGCAACCTCGCCCTCGGCGCCGTCGACGACACCGCGCTGACCCGCGAGGTCGCCTGCCACATCGGCCGCGACCTCGCCTCGGTCGGCATCACCTTCGACTACGCGCCCGACGCGGACGTCAACTCCGACCCCAACAACCCGGTCATCGGCTCCCGCGCGTTCGGCGCCGAGCCCGAGCGCGTCGCCCGGCACACCGCCGCGTGGATCACCGGCCTGCAGGAGGCGGGTGTCGCCGCCTGCGCGAAGCACTTCCCCGGGCACGGCAACACCAGTGTCGACTCGCACCTGGACGTGCCGATCATCAAGGCCGGGCGGGCCGACCTCGACGCGACCGAGCTGGTGCCGTTCCGTGCGGCGATCGCCGCCGGCGTGCGCGCCGTCATGAGCGCCCACCTCCGCGTCCCCGCGCTCGACCCGGACCTGCCGGCCACCCTCAGCCCGCGGATCATGACCGACCTGCTCCGCGGCGAGCTCGGCTTCGACGGCCTGATCGTCACCGACGGCATCGAGATGCGGGCGATCTCCGACCGCTACGGCTTCGCGCAGGCCACCGTCCTCGCGCTCGCCGCGGGCGCCGACGCGATCTGCGTCGGTGGCGACCACGCCGACGAGGAGACGGCCAACCTGCTCCGCGACGCGATCGTCGCCGCAGTGCGCTCCGGCGAGCTGCCCGAGTCGCGGCTCGCCGACGCCGCCGCCAGGGTCGCGCGGCTCGCCGCCTGGTCGTTGAACGCGTCCCGCACGCCGCCGGACCCGCAGGCGGGCGCCCTCGGGCTGTCCGCGGCCCGCCGGGCGCTGCGCATCACCGCGCCCGACGCCACGTTCCCGCTCGCCGCGCCCGCGTACGTGATCGAGTTCCAGCCGGAGCTCAACTTCGCGATCGCCCCGGAGACGCCGTGGGGGCTCATCGCGCCGCTCGCCGAGCTGGTGCCCGACACCTCCGGGGTGCGGCTGTCCTCGGAGGAGGGCCTGCCCGACGCGTTGCGCTCGTCCATCGGTCGTCCGTTGCTGCTGGTGGTACGGGACCCGCACCGCTACCCGTGGATCACCGACGCGCTGAAGGCGTCCCTTGCCGTGCGCCCCGACGCGGTCGTGGTCGAGATGGGCGTGCCCGCCGCACCGCGGGGCGACCTGCACATCGCCACGTTCGGCGCGACGGCCGCATCCGGCCGGGCGGTCGCGGAGCTGCTCGCGGGGCGCTAGACCTGCCGCTCGGTGACTTCGCCGCTGCCCAGGGTCACGGCTCGCCCGTTGTTTCGTTGCGCGGTCTAGCATGCCGGTATGCCCCGCACTCGTGCTCTGCTGGCCGGTTTCACGGCCTTGCTCTTCGTCCTGACCGGCTGCACCAGCAAGTCCAAAGAGGACGACGCCGGGAAGGCGGATCCCAACCTGCCGGCCGCAGACGGGCTGCTCAAGGAGTCCGCGACCGCGATGGGCGGGATCACGTCCGCGAAGTTCCTCATCACCGCCGACGGCACCATCGCCGGCGTGGCGCTCAAGCGCGCCGACGGCGTGCTGACCAAGGAGGGCAACGCGCAGGGGACCGCCCAGGTCGAGCAGATGGGCGCGACGGTCGACATGGCCTTCACCATCGTGGGGCAGACCATGTGGCTGAAGGGTCCCACCGGCGACTACCAGCAGCTTCCGCTGGCCCTCGCGGCGTCGGTCTACGACCCGTCGGCGATCCTCTCGCCCGACCGCGGCATCGCCAAGGTCCTGGGCACCGCCACCAACGGCAAGACCGAGGCCACCGAGAGCGTCGACGGCCAGGAGGCCTACCGGGTCTCGACCGACAACTCCTCGCAGACCCTCGCCAACGTGGTGCCCGGCGTCACCGGCTCCGTGCCCGGCAAGTTCTGGATCGCCAAGGACGGCAAGAAGCTGCTGAAGGCCGCGTTCACCCTGCCCGCCGTCGGTGAGGCCAAGGGCGGCACGGTCACCATCACGTTCAAGGAGTTCGACGCCCCGGCCACCATCGCCCCGCCGAAGTAAGCAGATGACGTCGACTGCGCCCGCCTCCGGGGGCGGGCGGCGGCGGCTCGCCGTCAGCGTGGGCGGGGTGGCGGTGCTGCTCGCCGCGCTCGACGCCTACGTGATCGTCGGGGTCCTCACCGACATCATGGACTCCCTGCACATCGCCGACACCCGGCTGGAGCGGGTCACCCCGGTCGTGACCGGCTTCCTGCTCGGATACGTCGCCGGGATGCCGCTGCTCGGGTCGCTCTCCGACCGGTTCGGCCGCCGGGCGCTGCTGGTCGCGAGCCTGCTCGGGTTCGCCGCCGGCTCCGCGCTCACCGCCGCGTCCGGCGTGCTCACGGCCGCCTCCGGCGGCGAGATCTGGCTGCTCACCGGCGGCCGCACGCTGCAGGGCATCGCCGGCGGCGCGCTGCTGCCCGTCACCGTCGCCCTCGTCAGCGACCTGTGGCCCGACCGCGGCCGCCACCTGGTCCTCGGCAACATCGGGGCGGCGCAGGAGCTCGGCAGTGTCCTCGGCCCCCTGTACGGGGTGGCGGTCGCCGCCGCCCTCGGCACCTGGCGCGGCATCTTCTGGCTGAACCTGCCGCTCGTCGCGGTCGCGATCGTCCTCGTCTGGCGCACGGTGCCCGGCGGCCCGCCGCGGTCGTCCGCCCCGCGCAGGACCGACCTGGTCGGCGGGCTGCTCCTGGCGGTGGCGCTCGGCGCGGTGGTCGCCGCGCTGTACAACCCCGACCCCGAGCGCTCCGTCCTGCCCTCGTGGGGCTGGCCCGTCCTCGCCGGCGCCGCGGTCGTGACGGTGCTGTTCGCGCTGTGGGAGCGCCGGGCCCGCACCCGCCTGCTGGACCTGACCGGCGCTGCCAAGCTGCCGTTCTTCGCTGTCCTGGTGGCGAGCTGGTGCGCCGGCGTCGCCCTCATGGTCACGCTGGTCGACGTGGAGCTGGTCGCGCAGACCCTCCTGCGCAAGTCCGGCGTCGAGGCCACCCTGGTGCTGACCCGCTTCCTGGTCGCCCTCCCCGTGGGGGCGGTCCTGGGCGGCCTGCTGCTCCGCCAGTCCCGCCGGGCAGCCGTGCGGGACGTCCCTTCCGGCGCGGGAGCCCTCGACCTGGCCGCCGCTCCCGCTGGCGAGGGCCGGCTCACCCCGGGCGGCCCGGACGCGTGGGACAGCCCCGCCCGCCCCGGCGCCGCCATGCTCGGCGCTGCCGAACTTCCGGCCGTGGGCAGCCCCGATGCCGCCGGTGCTGGCGCCGGTGCTGCCGATGCCGGCGCTGGTGCTGCTGCCAGTGCCAGTGCCGCTGGCGGTGGCGGTGGCGGCGACGCTGGTGGTAGTGGCGGTGCTGGCGCCGGTGCCGCTGGCGGTGGCGGTGGCGGTGGTGATAGTGGCGGTGCTGGTGGGTGGGGTGCGGGGCGGGTGCGCGAGCGGGCGGTCGCCGTCGGTGGGCTCGTGCTGGCGGCGGTCGCGTATCTGCTCATCGCGGGCTGGCCGGAGGACGTGCTCGCCGCGCGGCACCTGGGGTTCCTGCCCCGGCTGGACACGGACCTGGCGCTCGCCGGGCTCGGGCTGGGGCTGGTCATCGCTCCGCTGTCGGCGGCGGCGCTGCGGGCGACCCCGGCGTCGCAGCACGGGGTGGCCTCGTCGGCGGTGGTCGTGGCACGGACGATGGGCATGCTGATCGGGGTCGCCGCCCTGACGGCGTGGGGACTGCACCGGTTCCACGAGCTGACCGCGAACCTCGACTTCCCGCTGGTCTTCGGCAAGCCGGCCGAGGAGCAGCGGCGGCTGATGTCCGCGTACGCGAACGCACTCCAGGACGCCCTACGCACCGAGTACCGCGAGATCTTCCTGATCACCGCGGCCGTCTGCCTCGCGGGCGCCGTCGCGGCCGCGTTCATCGGCGGCCCACGCAAAACCCCTCCGCCGCCCGGCTAGCAGCGGTCCGGAAGAGGTGGGGGAGGTGGGTCAGCTGTGGCCGGCGGAGCGGGCCAGGGTGCAGATGGCGATGAGGCGGACCGTGGGCCACTCGGCCTTCGACCAGTCGAGCTCCGAGGTCGGCGGCAGCTGCCACTGGGCCTCGATGAGAGCGTCGCGGACGCCGGTGGCGTAGCTGGCGAGGGCGACGGCGTTCGGGCCGTGCTCCGGGTCGCCGAGGGCGTCGCGGACCGAGGCGGCGTGCTGGTCGACCGCGGCCTGGAGGCCGGCCGAGGCGGCGGCGGCCGCCAGGCCGGACTCGCCGAGCCAGGTCATCAGGCCGTTCAGGGTCGCGCGGGCGGCGGTGTGGCGGGTGGCTTCGGCGAGGTCTTTGAACATGCCTCCGAGTTCGACCGGTCGGCCGGCCGGTTGACCGGCGAACCCGGAGCGCACCCGTGCGGACCTCAGTTGTAACTGGGCGACTTCGACTCGTCGGGCATCAGGACCCACAGCACGATGTAGATCACGAACTGCGGGCCCGGCAGCAGGCACGAGATGAGGAAGATGAGCCGCATGACGTTGGGCGACATGCCGAACCGGCGGGCGAGGCCGGAGCAGACGCCGGCGATCCAACGGTTGTCCCGGGGCCTGACCAGAGTGGACATTGCTGCTCCTTCGACGGGCGGATCGTTGTTGTAGCTCAACGGTATGAATGCCCGGGGCCGTCGCCCTCCAACCTTTGATGGAACTTCGGCGGCCGGTCCACTAGGGACCCACCCGCACGGGTAGCCGGTCGGTTGCCGACCGTTGCGGGCCAGTTGACCTGCTCACGAGCGCTGCGAGGCACCCGATACCAACTCCGTCAAGCTCACCGACGGAAGGTTTTCCCATCGTGACCCGGTTCCCTCGCCGTGCCACCATCCTCGCCGCCGTGCTGCTCGCGGCGCCGCTCGGCTTCACGCTCACCGCCACCGCCGCGACGGCCGCCCCCGCCGCCGCGCAGGTCGTCACCGCCGCCGGTGACGCGGTCGCCGGTGCGGACGTCACCGCCGCGGTGTCCAAGAAGAAGAATAAGAAGAAGAAGTCGACCGCCAAGAAGCCGGTCACCACGCCGACGAAGAAGCCGACCACCAAGCCCACCACCAAGCCGGTCACCACGCCCACCAAGACGCCCACCACCGCGCCCACGACGCCCGCCACCAAGCCGGTGGAGAGCAGCTCGCTGGAGAGCGAGGTCGTGACGCTGACCAACAACTACCGCAAGGCCAACGGCTGCGGCGCCCTGCGCATCGACTCGCGGCTGGTCGCGGCGGCGCGCAACCACAGCACCGACATGGTGACGAACAACTTCTTCAGCCACACCGGGTCCAACGGCAGCACGTTCGTGCAGCGTGAGGTCGCCGCCGGGTACACCACCGGGGCGTCGGCGGAGAACATCGCCTGGGGCTACCGGTCGCCGCAGGAGGTCGTCACCGGCTGGATCAACAGCGAGGGCCACCGGGCCAACATCCTCAACTGCAGCAGCGTCGCGGTCGGTGTCGGCCTCGCGTACAAGGCGGACGGGACCCCGTACTGGACCCAGGACTTCGGCCGCGTCTGAAAACCGTGTAGAAACACTGCGTGACCATTCGTAAAGCCGTGCTGTCGGCGGGCGTCGTACTGGCGCTCGCCGGCTGCGGCGACGACCCGGCGGGGCAGGGCAGTCCGCAGGACGCGAAGCGCAACGGCGCCGTCTACGACACCGCCGACATGTGCAGCATCGCCACCGACGACCAGCTCAAGGCCGCGCTCGGCGAGGCGCCGGGCACCAGGGAGCGCCGCGACACCGACTCGCTCAAGGCGTGCGCGGTCGACGGCGCCTCCGGCGACTTCTACCTGTTCCTGACGCTGGTCCGCCCCTCGTCGGGCGCCGCGCAGCAGGTGGCCTACGACAAGAACGCGGCGCAGGACGCGAAGTCGATCGACGCGTCGACGTTCTCGGTCGCCGGTGAGGGCGAGGCGTACGTGGAGGCCGCCAGCGGCGAGCTCGTCGTGCGCGTGTCGTTCGTGTACTACCAGGGCGGCGGCAGCATCACCGACGGGCCGGCCGTCGTCGCGCGGCTGCGCACGCTCCAGGAAGCGATCACCAAGAAAACGTAGGCCGATCACCGGAAGCACCTGGGTGGTTCACCCGGGCCGCCTAGCGTCGCGGCCCATGAGGAATCTCCGACGTGCCGGTGCCGGCCTGGGTATCGGCGTGCTGACGCTGGCCCTCGCCGCGCCGAGCGCTGAAGCACACGACACCTACGGCCGCGCCACCCTGACCGGCTTCGCCGCGCTGCCGGCGGCCACGTTCGTCTCCGCCAGCGACCCGTCGGGCTCGCTGCTGGGCGGCACGCCGTCCAACGGGATCACGCCGCCGTTCGCCGACCAGCCGGTCCAGGGCTTCAGCGGCATCGCCCAGCTTGGGGACGGCACGTTCGAGGTGCTCTCGGACAACGGCTACGGCAACAAGGCCAACAGCGCCGACTTCGTGCTGCGCATCCACCGGGTGGCCCCGGACTACGGCAACCACACGGTGGACGTGGTCGGCGGCATCAACCTCACGGACCCGAACGGTCTCGTGCCGTTCGCGCTGACCCGCCCCGACCGGGTGCTCACCGGCTCGGACTTCGACGTCGAGTCGATCCAGCGGGCGAAGGACGGCACGTACTGGATCGGCGACGAGTTCGGCCCGTACCTGCTGCACTTCGACCGCGCCGGGCGGCTGCTGCAGGCGCCGATCCCGCTCGACGGGGTCCGCGCGCCGGAGAACCCGGCCGGCAACCCGAACCTGAACAGCAGCAAGGGCTTCGAGGGCCTCGCCCAGTCGCCCGACGGCCGGAAGCTGTACGCGCTGCTGGAGGGCGTCGTCGCCGGCGACGCGCCCGGCGGCCTGCGGCTCAACGAGTTCGACGTCGCGTCCCGCGCGTACACGGGCAAGCGCTGGATCTACCAGCTGGAGGACCCGGCCAACGCGATCGGCGACGCGATCGCCGTCGACGATGACCGCTTCCTCGTCATCGAGCGCGACAACGGCCAGGGCGCGACCGCGAAGTTCAAGCGGATCTACCTCGCCGACAAGCGCGACCGCAACCGCGACGGCAAGCTCGACAAGACCCTCGTGGCGGACCTCATGAACCTCGCCGACCCGCGCCACCTCGGTGGGGACACGGGCACCTTCACGTTCCCGTTCCAGACCATCGAGGACGTCGTCATCCTCGACGACAAGACCCTCGGCGTGGTCAACGACAACAACTTCCCGTTCTCCAACGGGCGCACGCCGGGCCAGCCTGACAACAACGAGTTCATCACCATCCGGCTGACGGACCCGCTGCACGCCGACAAGCGCTTCCTGAAGTAAGCGCCTGAGGCGAGCAACAAGTAGGCGCCTACGAGGGGATCAGCGAGCAGACCGCCAGCAGGCGGAGCATCGCCCAGGTCGGGCGGGACCAGTCGTCGAGGGTCTCGCCCGCGTCCCTGGCGGCGTCGCGGATCGCCGCCGCGTAACCGGCGAGGGCCACCGGGTCGAGCAGCGTGCCACCGAGGGACTCGCGGACCGCGGCGGCGTGCTGGTCGACCCGCGCCAGCAGGTCGGGCCGCATGGAGACCGCCACACGGCCGGGGCGCCCGACGGCGGAGGCGAGCTCGGCCAGCCCGGCCCGGGCGATCCACGCGCGTCGACCGGACGTCAACTCATCGAAGGGTGCGCTCACGTTCGCGACCATATGCCCAGCATGCAACCGGTCGCAGCCCCGACGCGCCGGGTTTGACCCGATCGCCAGTTTCGTTCTGGCGACCGGTTGGGTAAAAGAACCCGCATGGCCGATCGCGACGAGAGCCCCGTTGAGCGTTCCGACCGGAATTGGACCGAATTGCTGCAGGAGCTGCGGGTCGCGCAGACCGGCGTGCAGATCTTGTTCGCCTTCCTGCTGACGATTCCGTTCAGCCAGCGGTTCGCGGAGATCACGGCCGTCCAGCGTGGAACGTACATCGTGACGCTGGTGCTCACCGCCCTGGCGACGCTGTGCCTGATCGCCCCGGTCAGCCATCACCGGATCCTGTTCCGCCGGGGGCGCAAGGAGCAGCTCGTCGAGACGAGCGACACGCTCGCGCAGATCGGCCTCGTGTTCCTGTGGCTCTCCGTGGTCGGCGCAGTGTTCCTCGTGTTCGAGGTCGTCGTCGCGGTCTCGTGGGCGATCGTGGCGGCCACCACGCTCGGGGTGTTGTTCGTGCTGGTTTGGTACGTGTTTCCCACCCTGAAACGCTAGGCAGCTTGAGTATTGACACCCTTGTGTGCGGTGAGACACAGTGGGAGCGCTCCCAATTCCCTTCCGCCACAAGGGGTGTCTGTGTGAAGCGCAAACTCTCGCTCGCCTTAGTCGCGGCGGTCCTGGTCGTGCCGATGACCGCGTCCGCCGCACTCGCCGATCCGGCCGAACAGCTCGTCAACGGCACCTTCGACAGCGGCACCGACCCGTGGTGGTGGACCGGCAACGCGCCGGCCTCCGTCGTGGGCGGGCAGCTGTGCGCGGCCATCCCCGCCGGGACCACCAACCCGTGGGACGCCATCATCGGGCAGAACGCCGTCAAGCTGCAGGCCGGCGAGTCGTACAAGCTCGCCTTCAAGGCCAGCGCCAGCACGCCGGTGACGATCCGGGCCAACGTCCAGCTCGCGGCGCCGCCCTATACCCAGGAGCTCTCCGCGGCACCGGCCCTCACCGCGGCGCAACAGTCCTACAGTTACACGTTCACCGCGGCGGCCGACACCGACGCGGGCCAGGTCGCGTTCCAGGTCGGCGGCAGCGCGACCGCCTGGACGCTGTGCCTCGACGACATCTCGTTGCAGGGAGGTGCTCCGCCGCCTGTGTACGTCCCGGACACCGGCCCCCGCGTGCGGGTCAACCAGGTCGGCTACCTCGCCGACGGCCCGAAGGCCGCCACCGTCGTCACCGAGGCGACCACCGGCCTGCCGTGGCAGCTGCGCAGCGCCGCCGGCACGGTCGTCGCCACCGGCACGACCACGCCGGCCGGGGTCGACGCCACCTCCGGCCAGAACGTCCAGACGGCCGACTTCAGCTCGTACAGGGTGAAGGGCGCCGGATACACGCTGACCGCCGACGGCGAGACCAGCGTGCCCTTCGACATCGGGGTCAACGCCGCCTACGAGAAGCTGCGCACCGACTCGCTGTCCTGGTACTACACCCAGCGCAGCGGCATCGAGATCCTCGACAGCATCGCCCCCGGCTACGGCCGCGCGGCCGGCCACCTCGGCGTCGCGCCCAACCAGGGCGACACGGACGTCCCGTGCCAGCCGGGCCTGTGCGACTACCGGCTCGACGTGCGCGGCGGCTGGTACGACGCCGGCGACCACGGCAAGTACGTCGTCAACGGCGGCATCTCGGTGTACCAGCTGCTGAGCACCTTCGAGCGGACCAAGGTCGCCGCCGGCGCCCGCGCGGACAAGCTCGGCGACGGCTCGCTGCGCGTCCCGGAGCACGGCAACCAGGTGCCCGACGTCCTCGACGAGGCGCGCTGGGAGCTGGAGTTCATGCTGCGGATGCAGGTCCCGGCGGGCAAGCCCCTGGCCGGCATGGTGCACCACAAGGTGCACGACGCCGCCTGGACCGGCCTGCCGCTCGACCCCGCCGCCGACCCGCAGCCGCGGGAGCTGCACGCACCGTCGACGGCCGCGACGCTGAACCTCGCCGCGACCGCCGCCCAGGGCGCCCGGCTCTTCCAGCCCTACGACAAGGCGTTCGCCGCGAAGCTGCTCGCCGCGGCGAAGACGGCGTACGCGGCCGCGGTCGCCAACCCGGCCCGCTACGCCCTCGTCACGGACGGCACCGGCGGCGGCGCGTACGACGACGACAACGTGACCGACGAGTTCTACTGGGCCGCGGCGGAGCTGTTCATCAGCACCGGCGAGAAGGTCTACCAGGACGCGGTCGTGGCGTCGCCGTGGCACACCGCCGACGTGTTCCGCCCGGAGGGCTTCGACTGGAAGTTCACCGCGACGGCCGGCCGGCTCGACCTCGCGACCGTGCCCAACGCGCTGGCCGACCGGGCGCGGGTGCGGCAGTCCGTTGTGGACGGTGCCCGCGGCTACCTGCAGACGCTGCGGGGCAACGCGTACAACATCGCCTACAACCCGTCCAACGGGAAGTTCGACTGGGGCTCCAACGGCCTGGTCGTGAACAACCTGGCCGTCATCGCCACGGCGTACGACATCAGCGGCGACACGGCGTTCCGCGACGGTGTCCTGACGGGCATGGACTACCTCCTCGGCCGCAACGCGCTCAACCAGTCCTACGTGACCGGCTACGGCGAGCGGGCGTCGCACAACCAGCACTCGCGGATGTACGCCCACCAGCTCAACCCGGCGCTGCCCAACCCGCCGGCCGGGTCGCTGTCGGGCGGGCCGAACTCCTCGATCCAGGACCCGGTCGCGTCGAAGATCCTGGCGGGCTGCAAGCCGCAGTTCTGCTACGTCGACGACATCGAGTCGTGGTCGACCAACGAGATCACGATCAACTGGAACTCGGCGCTGTCGTTCGTGGCGTCGTTCCTGGCGGACCAGGGTGAGGGCGGCGCGGTCGCGAAGCAGCCGTGCACCGTCACCTACACCAGGGTCCTGGACCTCGGCGGCGTCTACATCGCCTCCGTGACGGTCCGCAACACGTCCCGCCAGACGCTGAACGACTGGGCGCTGGGCTTCGCCTACACCGGCACGCAGAAGGTCGACCTCGCGGTCAACGGCACCGCGACGCAGACCGGCGCCTCGGTGAAGGTCAAGCCGTGGCAGAGCCGGCTGAGGCCGGGCGAGTCGACGACGATCCTGCTCGTCGGCAAGGTGGCGTGGGGTCCGAACGCGGCCCCGGCGGTCTTCACCTGCGGTTGATTGGGCGGCCGCATCGGATGGGGTGAGGAAAGGCGAGGGGCACCGGTCGCGATCCGACCGGTGCCCCTCGGCCTGTTCAGACCAGCCAGACGACCAGCGCGACGACCGCCGCGACGAGGATGACGACCGGCACCGCGATCTTCACGAGGTTCGTGGTCCCGGCGGTCTCCAGCAGGTTGACGGGTGCCGCGTCAGGACCGTCGATGACGCGGACGGCCTGCTGCGCGGGCGCGGTCGTCACGCCGTTCGCGTCGGGGACGGGAGCGGTCGGCAGAACCGCCTCGACCTCCTCCACACGATCTGCAGGCGAGGCCGCGGGGGTGGACTCAGCCAGCTGCGCCTCCAGGTTCGTCACGAACTGGCCGAGCAGCCGGGTGCTGATGTCGCCGATCGTGCTGCGGCCCATCTGCGCCAAGGGGCCCGCGATCGTCAGATCCGTCTCGACGGCGACCTTCGTCGATTCGCCCTCCGCCGTCAGCACCGCCGTGACGAGCGCCGACGCGCGGCCCTTGCCGGACGCGTCGCGGCCGCGGGCGTCGATCACCGCCCGGTGCGCCGCGTCGTCGCGCTCCTTGAAGGTGGCCACGCCCGAGAACTGGGCGGTCATCGGGCCGACCTTCACCTTGACCTTGCCGTGGTACTCGTCCCCCTGCACCGACGTCAGCTGGGCGCCGGGCATGCAGGGGGCGATCCGCTCCAGGTCGGTCAGCACTGCCCAGGTCTCTTCGAGGGGCCGGTGGACGACGAACTCATTGGTGAGCAGCATTGACGGTCACGTCCTTCGAGAATGGCCTTCGAGCGCGGCCAGGAGGGGGTCGAGAGCGGTGAGGGAGTGGGCGCTGACCACCGCGTCGCAGTAGGGCCACGCGGCGGCCATGCCACCGACGAGGGGCCGGTAGCGGGGGCTCTGGGTCCGGGGGTTGACCCACACGATCCGGTGGGCGAGGCGGGACAGCCGGGCCATCTCGACGCCGACCTGCGCCGGGTCGCCGGTCTCCCAGCCGTCGGAGACGATGAGGACGATCGCGCCGCGGGCCATCCCGCGGCGGCCGTAGCCGTCGTTGAAGGCCTTCAGCGCGGCCCCGATGCGGGTGCCGCCGGACCAGTCGGGGGCGGCCTGCCCGGCGCGGGCGAGCGCGACCGCCGGGCGGGTGCGGGCGAGCACCTTCGTGAGGCGGGTCAGCCGGGTTGCGAACGTGAACACCTCGGCGTGCGAGGTGCCGGCCGCGCAGTACAGCAGCTGCAGCATCGCCCTGGCGTAGGGCTCCATGGATCCGGAGATGTCGCACAGCGCGACGAGCCGCCGCGGCCGCAGCCGGGGCTCCCGGCGCATCAGCCGCACCGGATGCCCGCCCGAGCGCCTGGCCCGCCGCAGGGTGGCCCGGAGGTCGACGGCGGCACCGAGCGGCCTCGCGCGCATGCGGCGGGTCCGGCGCGGCGGGGTGGCGACGGCGAGCCGCCGCATCAGGTCCTGCAGCGCCGCGAGCTCCTCGGGCGTCAGCGTGGCGAAGTCGCGGGAGGCGAGCCGCTCCGCCGCGCTGCCGACGGTGGCGACCGGGATCTCGACCTCGCGGGCGGGCGCCTGCGAGGAGGACGGCGACTCCGACGACGGGCCCGCGCTGGAGAAGCCGCCGGACCTGGTGGTCGTGGACGTGCCGGTGGCGTTGGGGTCGCCGCGGAAGTCGGCCGGGTCGTCGGCGTAGCCGCGGAAGACCGCGTCGAAGACCCGGTCGAGGATCTCGAACTGCTCGGGGTGGCAGGTCAGCGTCGCCCGCGCGCAGCGGTGCAGCTCCGCGGTGGTGGTAGGTGCGAGGAGCGTGACGGCGCGGGCGAAGCGCTCGCCGCGGTCCGGTCCGACGGGCAGGCCCGCGTCGTGCAGCGCCGCGCCGAAGGCGGCGACGAGCCCGGCCAGGTCACCCCGTGGCAAGGTCCGCCAGTCCCGTCCGGCGGGCCAGCTCCTCGTCCTCGCGGTACTTCAGGACGGCGCCGAGGGTCGCGCCGGCGGACTTCTCGTCCAGGGGCAGGCCCAGCAGGCGCAGCGCGTTGGCCCAGCTGATCGCCTCGGCGACGCCGGGTGGCTTGGTGAGGTCCAGCCCGCGCAGCCGCGACACCGCGCCGGCGACCTGGGCGGCGAGGAGCTCGTCGGCGCCCGGCACCCGCTGCCGGATGATCGCCGCGACCCGGTGCGCGTCGGGGTAGCCGATCCAGTGGTACAGGCAGCGCCGCAGCAGCGCGTCGTGCAGGTCGCGGGTCCGGTTGCTGGTCAGCACGACGATCGGCGGCACCACGGCGGTCCGCGTCCCCAGCTCGGGGATGGTCACCGAGCCCTCGGCCAGGAGCTCGAACAGGAACGCCTCGAACTCGTCGTCGGCCCGGTCGACCTCGTCGATGAGCAGCACCGCCGGGCGCGGCCCGGGGTGCTCGATCGCGGCGAGCAGCGGGCGGCGCAGCAGGTACTCGGGGGCGAACAGGTCCGCCTCCCGGGGCACCTCGCCGCGCGCCTCGGCGAGCCGGATCCCCAGCAGCTGGCGCGGGTAGTTCCACTCGTACAGGGCCTCGGCGGCGCTGAGCCCCTCGTAGCACTGCAACCGGATGAGCGGGGTGTCCAGCGACGCGGCGAGGGCGCCCGCGGCGGCGGTCTTGCCGACCCCGGGCTCGCCCTCCAACAGGATCGGCTGGCCGAGCCGCACCGACAGGAACAGCGCCGTGGCGAGCCCCTGGTCGGCGAGGTAGCCCTGCTCGGACAGGCCGTCGACCAGCTCCTCGACCGACGCCGTCACAGGTACCGGGCCGGGTTGTCGATGAACGCCCGCCGGCAGCCGGAGCCGCAGAAGTAGTACATGGTGCCCTCGTGCTCGTACTGCAGCGCGTCCGGCGAGATCGCCACGTCCATCGCGCAGATGACGTCCTTGGCGACCGCGACCTTGGAGACAGCGGCCTTGGCGACCGGCTGGAGCAACGGCAGCTCGATCCGGCCGGGCGGCGGGGCGGTCTGCCGGGGCCGCTTGGAGATGACCTCGGCGAGAATGGACAGCGCGATCTCCGGCGCCGTCCGCGCGCCGATGTCCAGCCCGGCCGGCGCGTGGATGCGCGCCTTCTCCAGGTCCGTCAGCGGCAGTTCGCCGATGACCGCAAGAGCCCGCTTACGGCTGGCGACCAGCGCGATGTACGGCACGTCCGCCCTGACCGCCGCGGTGAGGGACTCGATCTCGTCGCGCCCGTGGGAGGCGACGACGACCGCGGACGCGTCCAGCGGCACCGCCGAAGCGGGCCCGCTGACCGCTTCCCAGCCGATGGATCGCGCGACGTCCACCATCGCGCGGGCGACGGGAGCCTCGCCTTGCACGTACACGAGCGGCGCCGGAATCATCGTCTCCAGGAAGATCTCGAGGGTCCCGCCGGACAGGCACGGGTTGGAGACGGTGAGCAGACCTTCCCGCTCGGAGGTGACGTCGGCGCCGTCGGGCGTGATGCGCAGCAGCGTCGACTCGCCCGTCTCCAGCAGCCGGAGCCCCTGGAGACGGACGGTCGACTCGGCGCAGGTGCCACCGACGAACCCCTCCATCGTGCCGTCCGGCAGCACGAGGGCGCGGTCTCCCGCCTTGGCACTGGTCGGCCGCTCGGCCCGCACGACCGTCGCGAGGACGAACGGGGTGCGGTCGGCGCGCAACCGGTCGGCGCGATGAAGGAGGTCGGTCATGAGATGGCGAGGTCCGTTCGGATCGGGCGGCCCTGCGTGGCGCGCCACACGTTGGACGGGGTGAGGGGCATGTCGGCGTGCCGGACCCCGAGGGGCTTCAGCGCGTCGAGGACCGCGTTGACCACGGCGGCCGGCGAGCCGACCGTCGCGGACTCGCCGACGCCCTTGGCGCCGATCGGGTGGTGCGGCGACGGCGTGACCGTCTCGCCGAGCTCCCACGACGGGCACTCCAGCGAGGTCGGCAGCAGGTAGTCCATGAGCGACGCGCCGAGGTGGTTGCCGTCCTCGTCGAACGCCATGAGCTGCATGAGCGCCATGCCGATGCCGTCGGCGAGGCCGCCGTGCACCTGGCCCTCGACGATCATCGGGTTGATCCGCACGCCGCAGTCGTCGACGGCGATGAACCGGCGGACCTTGACCTGGCCGGTGGCCGGGTCGACGTCGACGACGCAGATGTACGCGCCGAACGGGTAGGTCAGGTTCGGCGGGTTGTAGACCGTCGTCGCGTCCAGGTGGCCCTCGACGCCCTCGGGCAGCTCCAGGCTCGAGTGCGCGGCCATCGCGATCTCCTGGATCGTCTTGGCCTGGTCGGGGTCGCCCTTGACGAAGAACTTCCCCTTCTCCCACTCCAGGTCGTCCGGGGACACCTCGAGCATCGCCGACGCCACGATCCGGGCCCGGTCGCGGACCTTGCGGGCCACGATCGCGGTCGCCGCGCCGGAGACCGGCGTCGAGCGCGAGCCGTAGGTGCCGAGGCCGAACGGGGTCTGGTCGGTGTCGCCGTGCACGACGTCGATGTCGTCGGGCGAGATGCCCAGCTCCTCGGCGACGATCTGCGCGAACGTCGTCTCGTGGCCCTGGCCCTGCGTCTGCACCGACAGCCGCAGCACCGCCTTGCCGGTCGGGTGGACCCGCAGCTCGGCGCCGTCGGCCATGCCCAGGCCGAGGATGTCCATGTGCTTGCGGGGGCCGGCCCCGACGCCCTCGGTGAAGAAGCTGATGCCGATGCCCATGTACTCGCCGCGGCTGAGCTTGTCGGCCTGCTCCGCGCGGAGCTTGTCGTACTCGACCATGTCCATGGCGAGCCGGAGCGCGCGCGGGTAGTCGCCGGAGTCGTACTCCCAGCCGGTGGGCGTGGTGTACGGGAACTGCTCCGGCTTGAGCAGGTTCTTCAGCCGCAGCTCGGCCGGGTCCATCTTCAGCTCGAACGCCAGCACGTCGATCATGCGCTCGACGAGGTACGCGGCCTCGGTGATCCGGAAGGAGCAGGCGTACGCGACGCCGCCCGGGGCCTTGTTGGTGTAGACGCCGGTGACGTCGCAGGACGCCGCCTCCAGGTCGTAGGACCCGGTGAAGATGTGGAAGAAGCCGGCCGGGAACTTGGTCGGCTGGGCGGTGCCGTTGAAGGCGCCGTGGTCGGCGAGGACCTTGACCCGCAGGGCGCGGATCCTGCCGTCCTTCGTCGCCGCGATCTCGCCGCGCATGTGGTAGTCGCGGGCGAACGCGGTGGCCGTCAGGTGCTCGTTGCGGTCCTCCATCCACTTCACCGGCTTGCCGGTGACGATGGAGCCGACGATCGCCAGGACGTAGCCGGGGTAGATGCCGACCTTGCCGCCGAAGCCGCCGCCGATGTCGGGGGAGATGACCCGGATCTTGTGCTCCGGCAGCCCCGCGACGAGCGCGTAGACGGTCCGGTGCGCGTGCGGCGCCTGGGTGGTCGAGTAGATCGTCAGCTTGCCGCTGACCTTGTCGAAGTCGGCGACCGCGCCGCACGTCTCCAGCGGCGAGGGGTGCACCCGCGGGTACAGGATGTCCTCGCTGACCACGACCTCCGACGAGGCGAAGACCGCGTCGGTCTTCTCCGCGTCGCCGGCGGACCAGTCGAAGATGTGGTTGTCGGTCTTGCCCTCCTTGTCGTCCCGGATGACCGGGGCGTCCGGGGCGAGGGCCTGCTTCGCGTCCGCCACGACCGGCAGCGGCTCGTACTCGACCTCGATGAGCTCGAGCGCGTCCCGCGCGATGTAGTGGTTCTCGGCGACGACGAAGGCGACCTCCTGGTTCTGGAAGCGGACCTTGTCGGTCGCGAGCACGGCCTGCGTGTCGTAGGACAGGGTCGGCATCCACGCGAGCTTCAGCGTCTCCAGGACGGCACCCGTGATGACGGCCTTGACGCCCGGCAGCGCCTCCGCCGCGCTCGTGTCGATCGAGACGATCTTCGCGTGGGCGTACGGGCTGCGCAGGAACGAGCCGTGCAGCATGCCGGGCAGGTTGACGTCGTCGACGTAGTTGCCCTTGCCGCGCACGAACCGCGCGTCTTCCTTGCGGTGCATGCGGCCGAAGCCCATGGGGGTCTCGGTCACGGTCATGACGTCACCTCGGCCTTCGCTGCAGCCTCGTGCTCCGCCGCCCAGCGGACCGAGCGGACGATGTTCTCGTAACCCGTGCACCGGCAGAGCTGGCCGGAGATCGCCTCGCGGATCTCCTGCTCCGACGGGTCGGGGTTCTTGTCGAGCAGGCAGCGGGCGGTGAGCATCATGCCGGGGGTGCAGAAGCCGCACTGCAGCCCGTGGCACTGCACGAAGCCCTGCTGGACCGGGTCCAGGCCGTCCGCACGCTCGAGCCCTTCGACGGTGCCGACCTGCTTGCCGTCGGCCATCACCGCCAGGACGGTGCAGGACTTGACGGGCACGCCGTCCAGGGTCACGGTGCACACGCCGCAGTTGGACGTGTCGCAGCCCCAGTGCGTCCCGGTGAGGCCGAGCTCGTTGCGCAGGAAGTGCACCAGCAGCAGCCGGGGCTCCACGTCGCGGGTGTGGCTTTCGCCGTTCACCGTCACGGTGATCTGCATGATCAGGCCTCCTGCCCACGCGCGCGGGCGGCCGCGGCGCGCAGCGCGCGCACGGTCAGCTCCCCCGCGAGGTGGCGCTTGTAGTCGACCGGTCCGCGCTGGTCGGCGACCGGGTTGCTGTGCTCGGCGGCGATGCGCCCCGCCTCGGCGAAGCTCTCCTCCGTGGCGGGCCTGCCGACGAGGTACGCCTCGGCCTCCGCGGCCCGGAAGTGCTCGGCGCCCACGGCGGCCAGGCCGATGCCGACGTTGCTGACGGTGCCCGCGGCGTCGGTCCAGATCGCGGCGCCGGCCGCGGCGACCGCCCAGTCACCGACGCGGCGCTCGACCTTCGTGTACGCGGAGCCGCCACCCGGGCGGATCGGCACGCGCACCTCGGTGAGCAGCTCGCCGGCCTCGACGACCGTCTCGTAGGGCCCGACGTGGAACTCGGTCAGCTTCACGGTGCGCGACCCCCGCGGACCGTGGATGACGACCGAGGCGTCGACGGCGGCGAACGCGGCGGAGAGGTCCTCGGCCGGGTCCGCCTGGCACAGCGACCCGCCGACGGTGCCGCGGTTGCGCACGATCGGGTCGGCGATCACCCGCTCCGCGTCGCGGAAGATTCGGTAGTGCTCCTCGACGAGCGCGGAGTCGAGCAGATCGGCGTGCCGGGTCAGCGCACCGATCCGCAGCTCGCCGCCCTCGACCCGGATGTAGGACAGCTCGCTGACGTCGTTGATGTCGATCAGCGCGGTCGGCCGGGCCAGTCGGAGCTTCATCATCGGGATCAGACTGTGACCGCCGGCGATGACCCGGGCGTCCTCGCCCCACTGGGACAGCAGTTCGAGGGTCTGGCTCACCGTCGTCGCTTTCGCGTATTCGAATGCGGCGGGTACTTGCATCGCGCCTCCGCGTGAGGAGTGTCGTTTGGGCACCAACGGGACGATGTTCGTCCTAAAGGCGACATTGAACAACACCCGATGACAAAAATTCTTCTCGTGAACTGTAACTACGGTGTGATCCATGGGTCGTCAGAAGCGTGGGTCCGGCATCGTCAGTGAAATCGACGGCGGTGTCGCCGAGCTGCTCCCCGACGACGGGCGGCCGGGCCGGTGGACGCTGCTGGTCGACGGCTACCCGCAGTCGGCCGTCGACCTCGACGACCCGAGCCGGCTGGACTTCGAGTACATGCGCCGCCTCGCCTCGATCGTCGACGGGATCGCACCCGCGGGCACCCCGCTGTCGGTGCTGCACCTCGGCGGCGGCGCGCTGACGATGGCCCGTTACGTCGCCGCGACCAGGCCCGGCTCGTCGCAGCGGGTCGTCGAGCTCGACGCGGCGCTGATCGACCTGGTGCGGCGGGAGCTGCCGCTGCCCCGGGGCGCCGACATCCGCGTCCGGGCGATGGACGCCCGGGCCGCCGTGGAGTCCATGTCGGGTGGCCGCTTCGACCTGGTCATCACGGACGTCTACCGCGGCGCCCGGGTGCCGGCGCACCTCGCGTCACTGGAGTTCGTCACCGCCGCGGCCCGGCTGCTGCGCCCCGGCGGCGTGTACGCCGCGAACCTCGCCGACGGCACCGGCCTGGCGTTCGCGCGCGGCCAGGTCGCGACGCTGCGCCGGCTCTTCGCCGACGTGTGCCTGCTGGCCGAGCCGGCCGTGCTGCGCGGCCGCCGCTTCGGCAACGTCGTGCTGGCCGCGTCGGCGGCCCCGCTCCCCGTCGCCGGCTTCGCCCGGGCGGGCGCCGGGGACGCGTTCCCGGCCCGGCTCGTCCACGGCGACGACCTGGACCGTCTCGTCGCCGGCGCCCGCGTGGTGACCGACGACGTCGCCACCCAGTCGCCCCTGCCCCCGAAGGACCTATTCTGAAGCGACCGCCGCTGAACCACCGCCGCTGAATCACCGCCGCGGAAGCTACCGCCCAGTCCCCGGGAAGGAGCTTAGGCATCGTTCAGTGAGCGAATACAGTCGCGGGATGCTCGAATTCGCCACCGTCGCCGCCACCCGCCGTTCTGCCGCGGAGCGCGCCGCCCTGATGAGCGACCCCGGTTTCGGTCGCGTCTTCACCGATCACATGGTCACCGTGCGGTATGCCGACACGAAGGGCTGGTATGACGCGAAGCTGGAGCCGTTCGGCCCGCTCGCGCTCTCGCCGGCGACCGCCGCCCTGCACTACGGGCAGGAGATCTTCGAGGGTCTCAAGGTCTACGCCCAGCCCGGCGGCGGCGTCGCGTTCTTCCGCCCGGACGCCAACGCCCGCCGGCTCAACGTCACGGCGGAGCGCCTGGCGATGCCGCGGCTGCCCGAGGAGCTCTTCCTGCGGTCGCTGCGGGTGCTCGTCGAGGCGGACCGCGACTGGGTGCCGACGAGCGAGGGGCAGAGCCTTTACCTGCGCCCGTTCATGATCGCGACCGACCCGTTCCTCGGGGTCCGGCCGTCGTCGGAGTACCTGTACGCCGTCATCGCCTCGCCGGCCGGCGCCTACTTCGCCGGCGGTGCGAAGCCCGTCACGATGTGGGTCTCGCAGGAGTACTCGCGGGCCGCGCCCGGCGGCACCGGCGCGGTGAAGACCGCCGCCAACTACGCCGCCAGCCTCCGCGCGCAGGCGCAGGCCCAGGAGGCCGGCTGTGACCAGGTGGTGTTCCTCGACTCGGTCGAGCGCCGGTACATCGAGGAGGCGGGCAGCAACAACCTGTTCTTCGTCTACGACGGCGAGCTGGTGACCCCGCCGCTCAACGGCTCGATCCTGCCGGGCGTCACCCGCGACTCGGTGCTGCGCCTCGCCGCCCACCTGGGCTACACGGTCACCGAGCGCCCGTACAGCCTCGACGAGTGGCGCGACGACGCCCGCTCCGGCCGGCTGAAGGAGACCTTCGCCAGTGGCACCGGCGTCGTCATCAGCTCGATCGGCACGGCCCGCACCGCCGACGGCGAGTTCGCCATCGCCGGCGCGGTCGAGGGCCCCTTCACCGCGAAGATCCGCGACACGCTCGTCGGGATCCAGCGCGGCACCGAGGAGGACCCCTTCGGCTGGCGGCTGCCCCTGTAGGCGGTCAGATCATTGACAGGTGCACGTGGTTGGTGTGGTCGCTGGACGGGTCGCCGTTGCCGCCGCTGTACGAGTGCCAGCCGGCGGCCGGCGTCCACACCTGGCGGAACCAGATCACGTAGAGCACCCCGAGCGCGCTCGCGTTCTTGACGAAGTAGGCGGCGAGGTTGGTGCCGTAGGTCTTGTCGCCGCCGCTGGCCACCCCGCCGAAGCCGCCCGACTGGGCGGCGAAGTCGCAGGCCCGGCCCTTCGGATGCTCATACGGTCCGGAGGGCCGGAAGCACGAGTAGTAGCGCGTGAAGCCGGCCTTCTGGGCCTCCTTCACCGCGTGGATCATCCGGGGAGTGATGCAGCCGGTCGTGGTCGGGTCGTCGATGATGCAGTTCTCTTTCGGCCACGAGCCGTTGGCGTTGCGCGGGGCCGGGGTCGCCAGCGGTGAGTTGGCGTTGACGTAGCCGTTGGCCCGGCCGCCCATCTTCACCAGCGCCGTCTCGGCGTCCTTCTTCTTCTTGGCCATGATGTCGGTCTGCGCCTGCTGCTGCGCGACCTCCGCGTCGACGGCCTTCTTCGCCTCGCCGAGCTCCTTCTGCAGCTTCGTCAGCTGCCCGATCTTCCGGTCGTTGTACCGGGCGACGGTGTTGACCATCATCGTGCGCTCGATGAAGGACTCGGTCGATTCGCTCTGGATCAGCGCCGCGGTGGTGCGGATGCCGCCGCTGCGGTAGGCGGCGCCGGCGATGATGTTGACCTCGGCGAGGATCACGTCCAGCTCGGCCTGCATGGCGGCGACCTTCGTGGTGAGCTCCGCCTGGCGCTGCTTGGAGACCTCCAGGATGCCCTGGGCGTCCAGGAACTCGCCGTTGGCCTTGTCCAGCAGCTCACCGAGGGTCATGTTGGCGCTGCCCTCGTCGGGGGCGGCCGTCGGGTCGCCGGGCGCCGCGCCGGCCGGCACCGCCCAGCCGCCGACCACGATGAGCGCCGCGAGGAGCGAGGCGATGATGCGCTTGCGCAACGGAGTCCCTTCCGGGGGCTGGTCAGCCGTCAGATTACCGACTGTCACCCGGAAGCACAGGACCGAGAAATGCGTCCGATCAGTTACTGACCGTAGCCGCCAGCTCTGCACCGTTTACGGCGACTATACGGCGGGTCGTGAAGAGCGCCACCCAGCCGAACGTGAGGCCGAAGCCGATGGTCGCGACCGTGGTCAGGTTGCCCGTGGGGAGCAGCCCCGACAGCCGGGTCGCGAGCACGCCCAGCCCGACGTAGAGCCCGCCCCACAGCGCGGAGCCGAGCGCGGCGGAGCGCAGGAACCGCAGGTACGGCATCCGCAGCCCGCCGGCCGCGAGCGGCACCAGCGTGTTGAGGAACGGCAGGAACGGCGCGGTCACCAGGATGCGGCTGCCGCCGGTGCGCACCACGTGGTCGGCCTTCGCCCAGCGCGCCTCGCCGATCCAGCGGCCGAACCGGCCCTCGCGCAACCGCTGGCCGAAGGCCCAGCCGGCCAGGAAACTCAGTGACCAGCCGGCGAGGCAGCCTGCGATGATCCAGCCGAGGCTGCTGACCGGGTCGGCCGCGCCGGCCGTGGTGAGGATGGCGACGTCGGCCGGGATCAGGATGCCGAGCAGCGGGATGGAGTCGAGCAGCATGACGAGCCCCAGCGCCAGCCCCAGCAGGGCGGCGGGCAGGCTGTACAGCGGTTCGAGCCACTCGGTCATGTGGATGACGCTATGGCCGCGCGGATAAGAGACGCATCAGGGAGCGACCCCGAGACAACCCCGAGGGGTCTGGGTGTCCTTCTCGGGGCGCGCGGCATCTCGTACGCCGGCGACACCCTCAGCATGGTCGCATTGATGCTGCACGTCGCCGGCGCGACGGGTCAGGGGCTCGCGGTCGCCGCGCTGCTGCTCGCCGGGGACTTCGTGCCGTCGCTCGTCGCGCCGTTCGCGGGGGCGCTCGCCGACCGGTTCGACCGGCGCCGGCTGATGATCGGCTGCGAGCTCGCCCAGGCGCTGGTGGTCGCCGCCATCGCGCTGTTCCTGCCGTCGCTGTGGCTGCTGCTGGCGCTCGTCGCCGCCCGGGCGGTCGCCGGTCAGATCTTCCAGTCGGCGTCGCGGGCGGCGGTGCCGTCGCTGGTGCCGGCCGAAGGGCTCGCCGCCGGCAACGCCCGGCTCGGCCTGGTCACCAACGTCGCCGAGCTCGCCGGGCCGCTGCTCGCCGCCGCCCTGCTGCCGTGGCTCGGCACCCGCGGCGTGCTCGCCGCCGACGCGGCGTCGTTCGTGGTCTCGGCGGCCCTGCTGACCGGGCTGCCGCGCATCCGGCCGTCCGTGCTGGACGCCGAGTCGCTGTGGAAAGGCGCCCGGACCGGTCTGGGGTATCTGGCCCGGCACCGGACGGTCCGGGTCGTCGCGCTCGGCTTCTGCGCCGTCGTCCTGTGTACGGGCGTCGACGACGTCGCCCTCGTCGTGCTCGCCAAGGACGACCTGCGGGCGGGCGACTCCGTGGCGGCGCTGCTGCTCGGCGCGGTCGGCTTCGGCCTCACCGCCGGCTACGCGCTGCTCTCGGGGCACGCCGGCCGGGCGCGGATGACCGTGCTCTTCGCCGCCGGCCTCGCGGTCAGCGCCGCCGGCAACCTCCTCACCGGCGCGCTCGCGCACGTCGCCGGGGCCGCCGCGGTGGTGTTCGCGATGCAGGCCGCGCGCGGGCTCGGCATCGCCGCGATCGACGTGGGCTGCAACACGCTGCTGCAGCGGCTCGTGCCGGACGCGCTGCTCGGGCGGGTCTTCGCCAACCTGTACGGCGCCGTCGGGGCCGCCGCCGCGCTGTCCTACGTGGCCGGCGGCCTGCTGATCGACGCCGCCGGCGCCCCGGCGACGCTGATCATCGCCGGGGCCGGTGGAGTGACGTGTGCCTTACTCACCGGGGTCGCCCTGCGGGGTCGGCGCGTCGATTGAGGATATCGACGCGTCCTTTGCTAGCGTCCCCGCTAGCAAACGGCTAGCAGGAGTGTGGGTTGGAACTGACAGACAACGCGGTGGCGATGCCGCCGCAGCGCGCCCGGTCCGAGCGGGTGCAGCTCAACACCCGGGTCAGGGTCGAGATCGAGCAGGCCCTGCAGCGCTTCGTCGAGGACCACAACACCACGGTGCAGAGCTCCGTGGACCTCGCGCTGGCCGAGTTCCTCGCGGCGCGGGGTTACCCGCTGCCGGCAACGGATGACAGGAGAAACCGGTGACCGCACCGGACGCCCACCGCACCTCACGACCCGGAATCGTCGAACTCGACGCCGACCTGCAGCGCACGGTCCGGCGCACGTCATACATGCGGCAGCTGTTCTACTTCGTGGTGCTGCTGGTCGCCCTCGCCGGGCAGGTGTCCGGGGCGGTCGAAGCGCTCGGCATCCCGCTGCTGTGGGCCGTCCCGGCCGTCGGCGCGCTCGAGCTGGGCGGCATCGTGGTCCTGGCCAACGCCGACGTGCGGCGCCGGCTCGGCGAGCGGGCGACGGCCTCGCGGGTGCTGTCCGCCGCCATCGCCGGCTTCGCGGTCGCCTTCAACTGGCTGGCGCACGAGAACAAGCTGCTCGCCGGCTTCTTCGCGGGCATGTCCGCGCTGGGCTACCTGGTGTGGCTGATGCACACCGAGAACCAGCGCCGCGACCGGCTGCGGGCCACCGGCGACCTGCCGCCCACGACGCCGGCGTACGAGGTGGTCGGCCACTGGATCCGGCACCCCTGGATGACCCTGCGCGCGAAGAACCTGGCGAAGGCCGACGACCGGCTCGGCCTCTACACGTCCCTGGCCGCGGCCCGCGCGGAGAAGCGCAAGGAGGTGCGCACCAAGGCGATCGCCAAGGTGCTGCACCGCAAGATCCGCGCCGCGGTCGACCCGACGACGGCGGACATCGCGGTCGCCGTCTACGACCTGGACGAGATCGCCGTGCGGCTCGCCGACGGCGCCGACTACGACGGGCTCACCGCGCTCATCGCCGCCGACCTGTCCCCGGCCCGCCTCGCGTCGGACGCCCGGGTGATCTCGGTCGTCGACGAGCCCGCGCGGCGCCCCGCGCTCACGGAGGCCCTGGTCAAGGAGCCCGTCGAGGAGCCCGCCGAGGAGCAGCTGACCCTGCCCGAGGCGCCCGAGGTCGCCGAGGCGCCTGAAGCGCCCGCTCCCGCGCCCGTTCCCGCGGCTGAGCCGCGGGAGCCCGCCGCCTCGCCGCTGGGTGAGTGGCGCGGCGAGATCGCCGAGATCCTCCCGCCGCCGACGCCCCGGCGCCCCCGCGGCCAGTCCAAGGTGACGACCACCGTCGACATCGCCGAGGAGCCCACGCTGACGCCGACCAGGTCGATCCGGGAGGGGTCCCTGCGCAGCCAGGTGCATGCGGCCCTGCACGAGCACGTCCCGGACAACGACCCCCGCGACACGATGGCCCTGACCTCGTTCGTCGGGGACCTCCTCGAGCTCAACGACGTGGAGCGGCTGACCGCGTCCAACTACGTGCGCACCTGGAAGCGCGAGGTCGACGCCGGCCGCCGGTCCTCGGTCAACGGCCGCCACCTGCAGGACGTCGTTCCCACGAAACGCTGAACATCGGCCCCCCGCCTGTCGATCAGCAGGAGGACAGGCAGGGGGCCGACATGGCACGGATTCTCGTCGTGGACGACGAGCAGGACGTCCTCGAGCTGATCGTCAAGCGCCTGCGCGCCGACGGGCACGAGGTCCTCGCGGCCGGCACCGGCGCCGAGGCACTCGATGCGGTCGCCACGCACGGGCTGCCCGAGGCGGCGATCCTCGACGTCGACCTGCCCGGCATGGACGGCATCGAGCTGCTGCACCTGCTCCGCCGGCAGCGCGCCGACCTGCCCGCCATGTTCCTCACCGTGCTGTGGGACGGCACGGTGGTGGCCCGGGTCCGCGACACCGGCGCGCTGTACCTGCGCAAACCCTTCACCAGCGAGAGCCTGCGCACCGCGCTCGACATGGTGCTGGTGCCCGGATGACGGGCTCGCTCGCGCGGACCGCGGCCTGGTCCCTGCTCTGCCTCCTCGCCACGTTCGCCGGGCGGCTCACCATCATGGACGGCACGAGCCTCAGCCTCGTGTGGCCGGCCGCCGGCGTCACCGTCCTGTGGTTCTCCATGCAGCGCAGGGCGCGGCTGCGCTGGGCCGACCCGGTGATGCTCGCGGTCATCACCGTGGCGGCCAACGTGGCGACCGGCGCGCCGCTCGTCCTCGCGCTGTGGTTCTTCGTCGCCAACCTGGTCCAGGTCGCCGTGTTCCTGCGGGTGCACGCGCGGCTCAGCCCGCGGCTGTGGGGCGCCGGCGGGGACGAGCCGCTCGCCCGCTCCTCCGACCTCTGGCGGATGCTGGTCGCGACCGGCGCCGGCGCGCTCGCCGGCGCCACGATCGGGCCGACCGCGGTCTGGCTCGTCTCGGGCCACTTCTCCTGGATGGACGCGGCCGTCTGGCTTACCCGCAACACCGTGAGCATCCTGCTCATCCTGGCCGTCGGGCTCCGGGTCGGTCACCACTGGCGCAACGGCATCCGCCTCAGGCGGGTCGCGCCGGTGCGGCTCGCCGAGTACCTCGCGCTGGTCGTGTGCTCGATCAGCGCGTACGTCGTCGGCTTCGCCCTCAACCACGGCCTGCCGCTGGCGTTTCCGCTGCTCGCCGTCACCGTCTGGGCGGCGCTGCGGCTGCACACCACGTTCGTCGTCCTGCACGACCTGTGCCTGGGCACCCTCGCCGTGCTGTTCACGCTGCACGGCGACGGCCCCTTCGCCACGATCGCGTCGCACCAGACGCGGGCGCTGGTCGCGCAGGCCTTCGTCGGCATGGTCGCGATCGTCGGGCTGTCGATCGCGCTGGGCCGCGACGAGCGCGCCGAGCTGCTGGACCGGCTGACCGAGACCGGCCGGGCTGCGGCGGCGCAGGCCGGCCTGCTGACCACGATCGTCGACTCGATGAGCGACGGCCTCGCCGTGATCCGGGCCGACGGCAGCTGGGTCATGCGCAACCCGGCCGCGGTCGCCCTGCTCGGCGGGGTGACCAGCGGCACCGCCGCCATCGCCGACCCGGACCACTACGGCCTCTTCCTCCCCGACGGCACCCGGCTGCCGCAGGAGGAGATGGCGCACACCCGCGCCCTCGCCGGCGAGGACGTGCGCAACGTGGAGCTGCTGGTGCGCAACAGCGGGGTCCCCGACGGGCGGATCGTGAGCGTCAGCGCGCGCCGCCTGCACGGCGACGACGGCGTGGTGGTCGTCTTCCACGACGTCACGGCCGAGCGCCGGCAGCGCGACGAGCTGGCGTCCTTCGCCGGGGTCGTCGCGCACGACCTGCTGAACCCGCTGACCACGATCGACGGCTGGGCCGAGAACCTCGACGACACGCTGCGCGGCATGTCCGAGTCGGCCGAGCGGCACGACGCCACCGACAGCCTCAGCCGGATCGTGCGTGCCTCCGGCCGCATGCGGCACCTGATCAACGACCTTCTCGCGTACACCACCACCCGCAGCGCCGTCATCGCGCCCGTCGACGTCCCGCTGCGGGACCTCGTCGCGGACGTGACCATGGCCCGCGCGGACCTGGCGGCGGCGGGCGCCGCGGCCGCGCCGCAGTTCGTCCTCGGCCGGCTGCACGACGTGCACGCCGACCCGGTGCTGCTGCGCCAGCTCGTCGACAACCTGGTCGGCAACGCGGTGAAGTACACCGCGCCGGGCGTCGTGCCGCGGATCGAGATCGGCTCGGAGCGCGTCGAGGCGGAGCTGGTCCGGGTCGAGATCGCCGACAACGGCATCGGCATCCCCGCCGGGCAGCACGAGGCGATCTTCAACAACTTCCACCGGGCGCACCGCTCCGCCGGTTACGCCGGCACGGGCCTCGGCCTGGCGATCTGCAAGCGGATCGTGGAGCGGCACGGGGGCCAGATCGTGGCCGTGGACAACCCCGGCGGCGGCACCAGGTTCGCGTTCACGCTGCCGAAGGCGACGCGGAGTGTCGTACACCACGCCGCCAAAGCGAACGTTCGTTCTTGACGCGTCCCAGGGGGCGGCGCATGCTCGTTGTACGCGAACGAACGTTCTTTTTAGGAGACTTCCGATGGCAACCACCGCCGCACCACCGTCGGCCTGGCCCCGCGTCGGCGCGCTCGTGCTCCTGCTCACCGCGCTGCTCAGCGTCATGATGATCGCGTTCGCCTGGCCCGCGAGCCGCTCCAGCGTGCACGACATCCCGATCGCCGTCGCCGGCCCGGCCGCCGCCACCGCGCAGGTCACCCAGCAGCTGGCGGCGAAGCGCCCCGGCACCTTCGACGTGACCGTCGTCGGCGACACCGCCGCCGCGGAGCGGCTGATCCTCGACCGCGACGTCTACGGCGCCATCGACCTCTCCACCGGCCGGCCGCAGCTGATCATCGCCTCGGCCGCCAGCCCGTCCGTCGCCCAGGCCCTCCAGCAGGTCGCCCAGGCGCTCGGCGCCACCGAGCCGGCGGTCCCGGTCCGCGACCTGGTCCCGCTGCCCGCCGACGACCAGCGCGGCGCCGGCCTGGCCGCCGGCGCGCTCCCGCTCGTCCTCGGCGGGATCGCGGCCGCGGGCCTGCTCACCACCCTCGTCGTCGGCGCCGGCCGGCGCCTCGCGGGCGCGCTCGCCTTCTCGGTCACCGGCGGGCTCGCGCTCGTCGGCATCCTGCAGTTCTGGCTCGGCTCGGTCGAGGGCTCCTACTGGCTCAACGCCGGCGCCGTCGCCCTCGGCATCGCCGCCACCGCCCTGACCATCCTCGGCCTGGAGTCCCTGCTCGGCCCGGCCGGCCTGGGCCTCGGCGCGGCGACCATGATGCTGCTGGGAAACCCGCTGTCGGGGCTGACCAGCGCCCCGGAGATGCTGCCGTCGGGCTGGGGCGCCCTGGGCCAGTTCCTCCCGCCGGGGGCGGCCGGCTCCCTGCTGCGCAGCACCGCCTTCTTCGACGGCCACGCCGCCGCCGGGCACGTCTGGGTCCTGCTCGGCTGGGCGGCCTTCGGCCTGGCCCTCGCCGGCCTGGCGGCGCTGCGCACCGCTCGCCGCCCCGCCGCGGCGGAGCCGGCGGCTGATCTCGTGACCGTCTAGCTTCCGCTTCGACACCGGGCGGGGCGCTCCGGCGCCTCGCCCGGGCCGCGTCCGGGGGCCGGCAACAGTGGCGGCCGGGCTCATGGCGATCGGCCGCACCGCCGGCCCCGGGGTGGTAGGCGTGGTGGTGACATCCGGTCTTTCCGGCTAGCCGTAAGGTCAGCGGGCGGCTGGGCTGGCACCGTTCAAGGTATGACGATCCGCTGCGTCATCGTCGACGACTCGGAGCGCTTTCGCGCGGGAGCCAAACGTCTGCTGACCGCGCAGGGGATCGCCGTGGTCGGGGACGCGGCGGACAGCCGGGGGGCGCTGCAGGCCATCGACGCGCAGCGCCCGGACGTCGTGCTGGTGGACGTCGGCCTCGGGGCGGAGAGCGGGTTCGACCTCGCCGCCCGGATCGAGGAGAGCCCCGTCATCATGGTGTCGGCGTTCTCCGCGGAAGAGGTGGCCGACCTGCTCGCGGACAGCCGGGCGATCGGCTTCCTGCCGAAGGAGCACCTGTCCGCCGCGGCGATCAAGTGCCTGCTGACGCGGCTTCAAGGAACGTGAGCACCGCCAGGACCCGGCGGTGGGTCTCGTCGGTCTCCGGCAGGTCGAGCTTGGTCAGGATCGACCTGACGTGCTTCTCGACGGTGCCCTCGGTGACCCACAGCTGCTTCGCCACCCCCGCGTTGGACCGGCCCTCCGCCATCAGCGCGAGCACCTCCCGCTCCCGGGGACTCAGCACGTCGAGCGGGTCCCGCCGCCGGTGCGCCGCGACGAGCTCCTGCACCACCGCCGGGTCGACCACGGTCCCGCCGTCCTGCACCCGGTGCAGCGTCTCCAGGAACTCCTCGACGTCGGTGATCCGGGTCTTCAGCAGGTACCCGATCCGCTCGCCGCTGGCCAGCAGCTCGATCGCGTGCTCCACCTCGACGAACGCCGACAGCACGAGGATCGCCACGGACGGGAACCGGCTCCTGATCTCCCGTGCCGCGGCCAGCCCCTCGTTGGTGTGTGTCGGGGGCATGCGGATGTCCACCACCGCGAGGTCGGGCCTGACCTCCTCGACCAGCCGCAGCAGGTGCGATCCGTCGTCGGCAACTCCGGCCACGGTGTACCCATGACGGTCGAGCAGGCTGGCGAGGCCCTCTCGGAGCAGCACGTCATCGTCAGCGACCACCACAGATGTCATCAAATCCAACATATCCCCGCGTTAGGGGGTAAGGACACCCCATGCACGGGGGGTTGACGCTCCGCCTAGGGGTCACCTGCGCGCTGTTCACACTGCTGATCAGCACGGCGTTCGCCGCCATCCTCCTGTCCGTCTACCAGCTGCGCGAATCCGTCCTCGCAGTCACCCGGGCCGAGCGATCGGTCTCCGCCGCCACCACCCTCGAGCGGCTCCTGCTGGACGTCGAGGCCGGCCGCCGCGGCTTCGCGCTCACCCGTGACCCCGCGGTGCTCGTGCCGTGGAAGGCCGCCCAGGAGCAGATCCCGGCACAGCAGCAGGAGCTGGCCGCGACCGTCGCCGGCGACCGCGTGCAGACCGCCCGCGTCGCCGTGCTCAACCTGGACATCACCGACTATCTCGACGACTACGCCGACCCTTCCATCGCCCTGGAGGAGGGCGCCGTGCCGAAGAACATCAGCCCCACATCGGTCCTTCAGGGGCAGCGGCAGATCTCCGCGCTGCGCCAGGAGTTCGACGACTTCGCCGCCGCCCAGCGCCGCACCGTCGAACAGAGCCGCCGCGAGTCGATGCTCGCCGGGCGGCGGGCCCTCGTCGCGGGCATCGGCGGCTTCACCACCGCCATGTTCGGCGTCGCGATCCTGACCCGCTCCCTCGCCGTGATGGTGGTGCGGCCACTGCGCCGGCTCGTCTCGGCGGCCGACGAAGTCGCCCGCGGCGACCTGAACGTCCGGGTCGCCACCGACGGGGCGGTCGAGATCGGCAGCATGCAGCGCACGTTCAACTCGATGGTCGGCGCCATGCGACGCAGCCGCACCACGCTCAGCTCGGTGGCCGCCGAACAGGCGGCACTGCGCCGGGTGGCGACCGTCGCGGCCAAGGGCCGGCCGGCGGTGGCCGTGTTCGGCGCCGTGACCGAGGAGGCCGGCAAGCTCTTCGGCGCCGACGCCACCGCCCTGGTCCGCTTCGAACCCGACGGCGAGGGCACCGTCGTGGCGACCTGGAGCGCCGACGCCGCGCACCGCATCTCGCCGGGCAAGGTCATCCTGGATCGTGAGGGCGTGGCCGGGCGGGTGCTGCACTCGGGCAAGCCGGTCCACATCGAGGCCCCCCCGAACGCGGGCTTCCTCGCCCGGGAGTTCGGCGACCTCTCGATCCGCTCCGCGATCGGCGCGCCGGTCCTCGTCGCCGGCCGCACCTGGGGCGTGCTGAAGGCCCTGTCGACCAGCGCCCGGCCGCTGCTGCAGCACGACGCCGCCCGCGCCGCCGAGTTCACCGACCTGGTCGCCAGCTCGATCGCCAGCTCGCAGGCCCGCGCCGACCTGACCGCCTCGCGGGCCAGGGTCGTCGCCGCCACCGACGAGGGCCGCCGCCGGATCGAACGCGACCTGCACGACGGCACCCAGCAGCGGCTGATCGCGCTGCTGCTGCAGCTGCGGGCGACCGAGACGCAGGCCGGCGGCGAGCTGCGGGAGCGGCTGTCGCACATCGGCACCGACCTGGCCGAGGCGATCGACGAGCTGCGCGAGCTCGCCCGCGGCATCCACCCGTCGATCCTGTCCGACGGCGGGCTGGTGCCGGCGGTCAAGTCGCTGGGGCGCCGGTCGCCGGTGCCGGTGGAGGTCCGGCTCGACCTGCCCACGCGGATCGACACGAAGATCGAGATCGGCGCGTACTACGTGATCGCCGAAGCGCTCACCAATGCGATCCGGCACGCCCACCCCACGCTGATCTCCGTCCGCGGGTCCGTCGCCGACGACCTCGACGGCGGCGCGCTGGAGTTCTCGATCGAGGACGACGGCGCCGGCGGCGCCGACCCGCACCTGGGCACCGGCCTGATCGGCCTCGGTGACCGGATCGCCGCGCTCGGCGGCACGATGCACATCGCCAGCCGGCCCGGTCACGGCACCACATTGTCCTGCAGAATTCCCCTGAGGGACGAGTCCGTGAAGGGTGAGGCCAGTTGAGATGCCGGTGGCTGCCAGCCGGTATCTCCGGGTCCGGAAACCCGCAGCCCCGGACGCATGCTGGCGCAGATGCCCCGCCCCCTCACCCGAGCGACGGTGGACAGGACAACAACGACCTCTCCGAGAGGTGAGCCACCATGACGACCTGCCTCGTCGACCCGGTCCTGTGCATGGCCCTGTTCGTCTCCGACACTCCCAACCACGCGGACCTGGACGACGCGACCGTCCGCGACACCGTCGACCGGACCCTCGATCAGCTCGGTCCCGACGAGTGCTACGCCCGCGCCGCCGAGGTCTTCGGCGACCGCCCCGAGGTGGCCCTGGACCGCATCCAGTGGGCCCGCACGCTGTGCACCCGCGCCCTGGCCGACGCCTGATCCCCCCGATGTTCCTCAGTTCCCCGCAGGAACGGTGGCGGTGATGGCGGTGGCGCTCGCGGTGTCGCCCGTGACCGTGCCGACCACGGTCACGGTGTCGCCGACCTGCACGTCGCCGATCGTGCCTCCACCGCTGACCGTCGTCGCCGACGTCACCGCGAACGTGGTCGCGTGGCCGTCGGCGCTCTTCGCGGTGATCGACGTGGCGCTCACCGCGGTGACCGTTCCGGTCTGCATCCGCCTGGTGACGTAGCCGCCGTTGCTGTCGGAGGCGACGAAGTCGCCGTACATGACACCGGCGAGCCCACCGGCACCCCGCCCCATCCCGCCGCCCATCGCGCCGCGCCCACCCTGACCGCCGTCCGGTGCGCCGCCCTGCGCCCCTTGGGCCCCCTGACCGTCCTGCGCCCCCGGGGCTCCCTGCTGCCCCCCTTGAGCCCCCTGCGCCCCCTGGGCTCCCTGCGCTCCCTGACCGCTCTGCGCGCCGGCCTGCTGGCTCGCCGGCGCCGCGCTGTCCTCGGACGCCCTGATCACCGCGAACCCGCCGCCGCCGATGACGAGCGCCGCGACCGCCCCGACGATCGCCGTCTTGAGCCGCGACGACCTGGCCGCCGGGCGCTGTGCGGGTGGCCCCTCGATGACCGCGGCCGGAGTCTGGCCCTGGTAGGCCGGGGCCGTCATGTCCGGCACAGGCGTGTTGTCGACGGGGGTGGCCCAGACGGGGGTGGGCTGCTCGGTGCTGGTCATCATGTCGCTCCCGGTCTCGGTCGGCCCGCTCCCGGAGGGCCGCTGGAAGCAACTCTCGGCCCCGTCCCTGTGCACACGGTCCGGCGAGGTTGGCAGCCGGCTGTGAAACCCGGCTGTGGACCCGGCCATCCCTGAACAGCGGAATGGCCACCCGTGGCGGCGGGTGGCCATTCCGAGTTCTTGCGGGAAGCGGCTAGAAGTTGCCCGCCGAGTTGCACTTGTAGCCCTGGTCGAGGCAGTCCCGGACCCGCCGGGCCAGCTCCTCCGGCTCCCACGCGTTGAAGAAGTCCGCGTGCATCGAGTAGCCGTTGCCCGACGAGAGCGTGATCCCGGTGGTGTTGGTGTTCAGCGGGTACGCGATGACGAACGACACCGACGGGATCGGCACCGGGTGCGACTTCGGGCAGGCGCCGGTGTAGTCGCCGTTGGCCATGTGGTCCTTGTGGTTCGGGCTGTCCAGGTGCACGCCGTCCCAGCAGTCGGGGAACGTGATCTGGCGGACCAGCTCGGCCGTCGGGGCGCAGACCGGGTACTCGCCGTCCGGCGTGCGGCCGGTGGCGCCGCCGATGCCCGCGCACCAGAAGTGGTTGCCCTGCTTGTCGGGCGTGTCCGTCTGGGTCTTCGCGTCGCCGGCGATCATCCGCAGCCCGGTCGGGAAGGGCTGCGTCTTGCTCGGGTCCTTGAGCCGCGAGCCGTAGTAGACGGTGACCGCGCCCTTCGGGTCGACGACCTTGCCGTTCTGGTACAGCGTCGGGATCCAGTACGCCGAGTGGTCGCCGGTCGGGTTGCAGGTCGTGTTGCCCGCCAGCAGGCTCTCGGTGGTCGAGGCCGCGTCGGTGGTCTTGTTGCCGAAGAACGTGTGGTTGTGCGCGGCGCCGGTCAGGCCGGGGAAGACGATCGGGTCGTCGTTGTTGTGGTGGCTCACCGTGCACTGCGCGTTGAACTCGGGGACCTTCACCGGGTTGTTGGTGACCGGCTTCGGCTTGCGGGCGAAGAACGCGGCGGTGTCCGCGGCCTGCTTCGCCGGGTCGACGGTCGGCCAGCCGGTCTGCGGCGCCGGCGGCGCGCTGGTCGGCGGCCTGGTCGTGGGCGCGGTCGGCGGCGTGGTGGTGCCGCCGGTCGGCGAGCCGGGGACCGTCGCCGTCGGCGTCCGCTTCAACTGCAGCCAGTTGATGTTGATGAAGTCGCTCTGCTGGTCGCTCTTGAGCACGACGAAGACCGTCTGCTTGCCGGTCAGCGCGGTCGGGCTGACGGCGGTCTTCGTGGTCCACGTCTGCCAGCCGCCGGTGTAGTTCACCGGGTAGCTGGCGAGCAGCTCACCGGTCTGCGTGCCGGCGCGCAGCTCGACGGTGCCACCGGCGCGGCTGGCCGCGGCGACCCGGACACTGGCGGTCAGCGAGCCGGTGCCGCCGAGGTCCACGCCGTCGTAGCGCATCCAGTCCCCGTTGGCGAGCCAGCCGACGTTCTTGCCGCCGCCGGTGTCGCCGGTGTTCTCGGTCCTGGCGCCGGACTGGGCGCTCCACGCCTCGGCCTGCAGCAGCCCGGCGGTGTCGGCCTGCTCGGCGCCGGCGGTGGTGGTGACGATGACGGTCGTGGCGACCGCGCCGACGACCGGCACGGCGAGAAGTGCGAGCAAGGTGCGTCGTCTGGTCTGCCGCTGGGTCGGCATGAGCCCTCCGGAACGGGTCTGGTCGATGCGAGCACCGCGACCGTAGACACCAGGAGAGCGCTCTCTCAAGCGTTCCGGGGAGATCTAAGTCGAACGTAAAGGTGGCCTAAAGCTCGGTCACGACCCGCAATGCGTGCGTCACCGTGTCGGCCATCGCCTGCCGCGCGGCCTTCAGGTACTTGCGCGGGTCGACCACGGCCGCGTCCTCCAGCGCCGACCGCACCGCGCCGGTGAACGCGACGTTCAGCGCCGTGCCGATATTGATCTTCACGAGGCCGCCGCGGACCGCCGCGCGCAGCTCGTCGTCGGGCACGCCCGAGGAGCCGTGCAGCACCAGCGGGACGGGCACCGCCGCCGTCAGGGCGGCGATGAGTGCGTGGTCCAGCGCCGCCGTCCGGGTCGTCATCGCGTGGCTCGACCCGACCGCGACGGCGAGCGCGTCGACGCCGGTCGCCGCCACGTACGCCGCCGCCTCCGCCGGGTCGGTCCGCACGCCGGGCGCGTGCGCGCCGTCCTTGCCGCCGACCTCGCCGAGCTCGCTCTCCACCCAGATCCCGGCCGCCCGGCCCCGCTCGGCCGCCGCCTTCGTCGCGGCCACGTTCGCCTCGAACGGCAGCTTCGACGCGTCGTACATCGCGGATCCGAACCCGTGCGCCGCGGCCTGGTCGAACAGCTCGTCGCTCTCCACGTGGTCGAGGTGCAGCGCCACCGGCACCGACGACAGCTCGGCGACCCGGCGGGCCGCGGCCGCGATCGGCGCCAGGCGCCCCCCGTGGAACTTCACCGCGTTCTCGCTGATCTGCAGCACGACGGGGCAGCCCGCCGCCTCCGCCCCCGCGACGATCGCCTCGGCGTGCTCGACGGTGATGACGTTGAACGCGCCGACGCCCACGTTCGCGCTGCGTGCCGCTTCGACGATCTCACCCGTGGGGCTGAACATGGACCCGTTCCCTCGTTGCTCGGTAGTGGTTGATGTCGATCTCTCCGGCGACCGGTGCGGCGACGGCGGCGCCCGCCAGGGCGACCGCGTCGGCGAGCAGCTCCGGCCAGGGCGTGCCGTCCCGCAGCCCCCGTGCGAGGGCGGCCGCGCACGCGTCGCCGGCGCCGGTCGGGTTGCCGGTCACCACCTCGGGCGGGGTCGCCCGCCACGACCCTTCGGGCGTCCGCGCGATCAGCCCTCGCGGGCCGTGCGTCTCGACGACCGCCCGGAGCGGTGTCTGGATGTCGTTCAGCTCGGCCGCGTTGGGCTTCACGACGTCCGGGCCGGCGGCGGCGCCGATCCGGAGCGCGTCGCCGCTGGAGTCGAGGACGCTGCGGCAGGTGTACCGGCGGGCGAGCCCGACCAGCGTCGCGTAGGCGTCCGCCGGCAGACCCCGCGGCAGCGACCCGGACAGCACCACCACCTCGGCGTCCTTGACGAGCGCCGCGTAGTGCTCCTGGAACGCGCCCCACTCGTCCGGCGTGACGGCCGGCCCGGGCTCCCACAGCCCCGTCGCGTCGGCCCGGTCGACGACCGTCACGGTCCGCCGCGTCTCCCCGCCGATGGCCGTGAAGCTGTGCGGCACCGCGGTCCTGGCGGCGACGGCCGCGCCCGTCATCCCGCCGAGCAGCCCGGTGGCGAGGACCGGCTCGCCGAGCGCGTGCAGCACCGCGGCGACGTTGAGCCCCTTGCCGCCGGCCCGCTCCCGCACCGCCGTGACGCGGTGCGTGGCGTGCGGCACCAGCGCGTCCACCGTGTACGTGACGTCGAGCGCGGGGTTCAGCGTCACCGTGAGGATCATGGCTGGGTAAGGATCACGGACCGGGTCAGCAGTCGCGGCCGGTCCGGGTCGAGGCCCTTGTGCTCCGCGAGCGCGACGGCGAAGCGCTGCGCCAGCACGAGCTGGGCCAGTGGGTCGAGGCCGTTGCGCACCGGGGTGGCGCCGGCGCCGCGGATCGTGTCGTCGAGGCTGTCCGGCACCGCGCCGAACGCCCACACCAGGCTCTCCGGCCCGGCGACCGCGACCGGGCCGTGCCGGTAGTCCATCGCCGGGTAGGACTCCGACCAGGCCTGCGCGGCCTCGCGGACCTTGAGCGCCGCCTCGTGGGCGAGCCCGACGGTCCAGCCGGTGCCGAGGAACACCAGGTGCCCGACGTCCCGCACGCCCGCCGGCAGCTCCGCCGCCAGCGCCGCCGCGCCGTCCCCGACCAGGTGCGACAGGTTCTCGCCGTACGCGTGACGGGCCACCGCCAGCAGCGTCGTCGGGAACCTGGTCTGCACGACGCTGCGCTCGTCGGCGAAGTCCAGCAGGATCCGCTCGTCGACCAGGTCGTCGACCGGCTCCCCGTCCACCGCCGTCACCGCCACCCGGTGCGGGCTCCCCGGGAGGCGCCGCAGCGCGTCCAGCACCTCCGTCGAGGTGCCCGACCTGGTGAGGGCGATGACCCGGTCGTACCGGCGGCGCGGCACGAACTCGGAGGCGCACACGGCGTCGGTCTCGCCGAAGCCGGCGGCCTCGCGCAGCTCGGCCAGGCTCTGCGCCATGAACCACGAGGTGCCGCAGCCCAGCACCAGGGTGCGCTCGCCCCGTCCGGTGAGCGCGCTGCCGTCCACGGTCGCCGCTCGTGCCCAGGTCTCGGGCTGGCTGGCGATCTCCCTCGCGGTGTCCGTCATGCCAACCAGGGTTGCGCGTTTCCTGTTCGCTTCACAAGGTATCTTGCACAAGTGGACATTCTGAACTGCGCGTTTTGTTCGGTGATCGGGTGAGCCGCCGCCGCGCCGACCGCGTCTCGGCGATCCTGTCCCGCGTCTCGGGCAGCGGCTCCATCGACGCCGGCGCCCTCGCCTCGGAGTTCGGCGTCTCCACCGCCACGATCCGTCGCGACCTGCAGACGCTCGAGGACCAGCAGCTCCTCGCCCGCACCCACGGGGGCGCGGTCGCCGCGTCCCCGTCCCTCGCCGAGCTCCCGGTCCGCTACCGCACCGGCCAGCACCGCGAGGCCAAGGCCCGCATCGCGCAGCGCGCGTTCGAGCTGCTCCCGCACGGCCCGCTCACCCTGGGCCTCACCGGCGGCACCACCACCCACCTGCTCGCCCGGCTCCTGGCGACCCGCGTCGACCTCACCGTCGTCACCAACGCCGTCAACATCGCCGCCGAGCTGGCGCTGCGCCCCCGGCTGAAGCTGATCATGACCGGCGGCGTCACCCGCACCCAGTCCTACGAGCTCGTCGGCCCCATCGCCGACCGCACCCTGAACGGACTCCACCTCCAGGTGGCCGTCATCGGCGTCGACGGCATCACCGCCGCCGGCGGCCTCACCACCCACGACGACATCGAGGCCAACACCAACGCCACCATGCTCCGCCGCGCCACCCAGGTCATCGTCGTCGCCGACGGCTCAAAGATCGGCCGCGACTGCCTGGCCACCATCGCCCCGCTGGCCGAGGTCTCCACCCTGGTCACCGACTCCACCGCCGACCCCGCCGAGCTCGCCGCCGTCCGCGCCACCGGCGTCGCCGTCATCTGCGTCTGACCTGCGGCGGAGCGCCGGGCCGGGCGCCGGGCGCTGGGCGGGGATCCGGGTGGCAGTGGTGGGCGGAAGGGTGGGCAGGAGCCGGGACCAGACGGCGAGGTAGGGCTCGGCCTGGTGGTCCCAGGACAGGAAGGTCTCGAAGCGGTGGCGGCCGACGGCGCTCATGGCCGCCCGGCGGGGCGGGTCGTCGAGCAGCGCGTCGAGGGCGGCGGCGAAGGCGGCCGGGGTGGCCGCGGGGACGTAGAGCGCCGCGCCGGCCGCGGTGCGGCGGGTCTCGGTGAGGTCGGCGGCGACGACCGGGACGCCGCGGGCCAGGTACTCGACGGTCTTGGCCATGGTGGACCGGTCGTTCATGCGGGTCGGGAGGTCGGGCTGGATGGCGACGGTCGCGGTGCGCAGGAGGGCGTCGACCTCGACGGCGTCGAGCCAGCCGGGCAGCTCGACGACGTCGGCCAGGCCGCGGTCCGCGGTGAGCTTCATGAGGGCGGGCCTGGACTCGCCGTCGCCGGCGATGACCATGCGCCAGCCGGTGCGGCCGCGGCGGCGGGTGAGCTCCTCGGCGGCGAGGACGGCGCCTTCGACGTTGTCCTGGGGGCCCAGCACGCCGAGATAGGCGATCCGGTGCTCGGCCGCGGGAGCGGGGGACGCCACGCCGACCTCGCGCGCCGACGGCCCGTTGCGCACGACGGTCACCTTGTGCGCGGGGACGCCGCGGCGCAGCGCGTTGGCGCGGAACGACTCGTTGGTGGCGAAGACCGCGGTCGCGGTGCGCAGGGTGAGCCACTCGAAGAGGACGAGGACGCGGAACGCGAGCCCCCCGCCGTCCGAGCCGCTGCGGGTGGCCAGGATCTCGGGGCACAGGTCGTGGTGGTCGAAGACCCAGGGGCGGCGCAGCAGCCGGAACACCAGGGCGAGGGGCCAGTACACGTCGGGCGGGTTGCAGACCTGCACCGCGTGGGCGCGGCCGCGGAGGACCTCACCGGCGAGGCGGACGGCGACGCAGAGGAAGGACCACACGAACTCGAGGGCGAAGGTGACGACGCCGGAGCCGGTGACCAGCAGCGGATACGGGCGCAGGCGCACGTCGCGGCTGCCCGGCAGGGTTCCGCGCGCGGCGCCGCGCGGGGCGATGATCGTCACGCCGTAGCCGCGCGACTCCAGCGACAGGCTCTCGCGGATGACGCGGCGGTCCCGCTCGGCGGGCAGGTTGGCCACGACGATCGCGATGTGCCGGACCCGCGGCCGGCGGGGAGGCCGAGGCATCCGGCTACCGGCTCGCCGAGCGGTCGAACACGACGATCGCCGTGCGGGCGAGGATGCGCAGGTCCAGCCAGAGCGACCGGTTGTCGGCGTAGTGGACGTCGAGCCGCAGCGCGCTGCGGAAGTCGAGCGTGCTGCGGCCGCTGACCTGCCACAGCCCGGTCATGCCGGGCCGCACGCTGAAGCGCCGCTCGACGTCGGCGGGGAAGAGCTCCGCCTCCCACGGGACGTAGGGGCGCGGGCCGACCAGCGACATCTCGCCGCGCACGACGTTCCACAGCTGCGGGAGCTCGTCGACGCTGTACTCGCGCAGCAGCCGCCCGACCGGGGTGATGCGGGGGTCGCGGGCGAACTTGTAGATGCCGGGCTCGCCGCCGGTGGGTGGCACCTCGGCGACGAGCTGCTCGCGCATGAGGCGGCGGTGCTCGGTGTCGTCGTTGCCGTCGTACATGGTGCGGAACTTGAACATCGTGAAGACCTGGCGGCGCAGGCCGACCCGGTCCTGCCGGAACAGGGCGGGCCCGGGGCTGGTCAGTGCGACCGCGGCGTAGGCCGCCAGCAGCAGCGGCGAGAAGAGCACGATGAGCGCGAGCGCCGCCACCGACTCCGCGAGCTGCCGCGCCGATCGCCTGGCGAGCACTTCCCCCTCGGGAACCGCGGCGAACTCAACCGTCAAGCTCGGTCACCCCCGTGACTGTGCAAGGCGTACGGATACATCGCGGTCAGTGAAAGTACGAGTGCACGCTGTCGTAGTCGGCGACCGGTTCGCAAGCCCGTGTCGCATTGCTTACACGAAAACTGACGCAACCTTCTGGTTGCGTTCAGTCCGAGATTGTGCAACCGTTGGGTTGCTACAGGAGACCGGAGTCAGGGGGAAGAGATGATCGACCACAAGGTCGGGACGCGCGAGGAGTGGCTGGCGGCGCGGCTGGAGCTGCTCGAGGCCGAGAAGGAGCTCACCCGGCGCGGCGACGCCGTGGCCCGGCAGCGGCAGGAGCTGCCGTGGGTGCGGATCGACAAGGAGTACCGCTTCGACACCGAGGACGGGCCGGCGACCCTCGCCGACCTGTTCCGCGGCAGGTCACAGCTGCTGATCTACCACTTCATGTTCGGGCCGGACTACACCGCGGGCTGCCCGTCGTGCTCCTCGATCGCGGACGGTTTCAACGGGTCCGTCGTCCACCTCGCGAACCACGACGTGACGCTGCACGCCGTGTCGCAGGCGCCGCTGGCGAAGCTGCTGGCCTACCGGGAGCGGATGGGCTGGACGTTCCCGTGGGCGTCGTCGGCCGGCAGCGACTTCAACTACGACTTCCGCGTGACGCACTCCGCCGAGGAGTGGCGGTCCGGCAGCGTGGAGTACAACTACCGGCAGATGGACGTCCGGCCGGCGGAGTCTGGGGAGATGCGCCCCGACGTGCTCGAGCTCGCCGGCGGGGTCGGCGTCGACTGGTCCACCTACCGGCAGCAGGGCCCGGGCCTGAGCGCGTTCGTGCGCGACGAGGACGGCGTCGTCCACCACACGTACTCCACCTACGAGCGCGGCGTGGACGCGATCTGGGGCATGTACCAGTGGCTCGACCGGGCGCCGCTGGGGCGCAACGAGACCGGCATCTGGTGGCGGCGCAAGGACGAGTACTGACCTTTTTCGTGGGCCGCCCGATCGCTCAGGACCGCGCCTCGTAGGCCGCCCGGCTCGCCTCGATGTGTGGGACGTGCTCCATGGCCCAGCCGGCGAGGGCGAGCGCGGGTCCGATGAGGCTCTTGCCGGTCGGGGTCAGCGTGTACTCGACGCGGGGCGGGACCTCGGCGTGCACCGTCCTGGCGACCAGTCCGTCGCGCTCCAGGTGGCGCAGCGTCAGGGTCAGCATCCGTTGTGAGATGCCCGGGATCTGCTGGTGCAGGTCGGTGAAGCGGAGCGTGCCCTGGTCGAGGGTGGCCACGATCAGCAGGGTCCACTTGTTGCAGATCTGGTCGAGGATCGCGCGGATCGTCCGGCCGCCGTCGCCCCGGATCATGCAGGTGTGCTCGTACTCGGACATGACCATCCCTTGTGCGTCACGCACACGCGTGTGCCTTTTGTAAGCCCCTCAATAGTGACGCACCATGTGGTCACTTACGACTGGTAACCATCCTGGTGAGGGGCGCACATGGAGATCGCGTACTGGATCGTCGGCGGGCTGCTCGCGGTGTTCTACCTGTACGCCGGCGGCAAGAAGATCACGCAGAGCCAGGAGCGGCTGCTGCCGATGATGGGCTGGGTCGACCGGGTCCCGATGCCGCTCGTCCGGACGATCGGCGTGCTGGAGGTCCTCGGCGCGGCGGGCCTGATCCTGCCGCGGCTGACCGGGATCGCGCCGTGGCTGGCCGTCGCGGCGGCGGCGGGTCTGGTGCTGATCCAGGTCGGCGGCATCGCGGTGCACCTGTCGCGCGGCGAGGCCCGGCTGATCGGGCTCAACATCGGCCTGCTCGTGGCCGCGGCGGCAGCCGTCTGGCTCGCCTTCTGACATCCCCACCCTCCGCGGGCGATGACGTGGCCCGTGCGCGGGTGAATCGTGGGGTGGAACGAACATGAGAAGGAGGGGACATGGCGACGTTCTCAGCGAGACACGGCGGTGCGGTTCAGAAGTCGTCGCAGGCGGCGGCGGTGCCGTTCCGGCAGACCCTGGTGCTCGGCGTGGCCACCGCGCTGTTCGGGCTCGTGGTGCTCGTCTGGCCGGGCGAGACCCTGCGGGTCCTCGGCGCGCTGGTCGGCATCTGGCTGCTCGTCGCGGGCGTGATGCGGCTCGCGGCGGCTCTGACCGACCATCAGGCGGCGGGGCGGCGACTGATGACCGGCGTGGTGGGCGCGGCGATGGTGGTGGTGGGCATCGCGTGCCTGCGCGACGTCATCGCCGGCGTAACGGCCCTCGCGCTGATCGTCGGGCTGGCCTGGCTGCTGACCGGGCTGTCGGAGATCGGCATCGGGCTGATGACGCACGGCAGGACGCGGGTGTGGCTCACGACCATGGGCGTGGCCTCGCTGGTCGTCGGGCTCGTGTTCGTCATGTGGCCGGGCGCCACGCTCACCGCGATGGTGTTGCTGGCCGGGATCAGCGCGCTGGTGATCGGGTGCGCGGAGATCGCGTGCGCCTTCGTCATGCGCCGCGACGCCGCCGCGGTCCGGCCGGTGGCCCACCCGTAAACAGCATGCACGTGCCGAGCAAGGCGGCCGCTCTCCTGTGGGGGAGCGGCCGCCGCGCTATTTCGACTCTGACTTGCGGGTGTGTGACCGGCTCGGCGTCTTCGCGGGCGTCCGCGCGTCGCCGGCCGGCTCGTCCTCCGCGTTGCCCTGCAGGACCTTCATGATCCTGGGGGCGAGCGCCTCCGCCAGGGCGGGTGCGAGCGCGTCGGCGAGCACCCCGGCGAGGGCCTCGGCCATGAGCAGCCGCTCCAGCGTCGAACCGCCCCGTGCCATGCCGCCCTGTGCCATGCCGGCCCGGAGACTCTCCAGCAGGCCTCCCGGCATCGGGCCGCGGCCCCGGGCCCGGCCGGGGGCCTTCGTGATCTGTCCCTGGTCGGCGCTGTCGAGAATCTCCAGGATCAGTTCGTCGATGAGCGCCTCGACCTGCTGTGGCTGGTCGGGATCGTGTGGTGTCGACGATTCAGCCGCCACGATGGTGCCTCCCTTGAAATCGGCGAATGTCCCGTCCCCGGCCGCGGTACGGCCGGGGACGGGACCGGGATGATCGGGTCAGTTGCGCGCCATCAGCGCGGCGAGCAGGAGTGGGTGCTCGACGATGTTCTTGCCCCGCCGCTTCCGCGAGGCGAGCGCGGCGAGCAGCAGCGGGTGCTCGATGATGCTGCCTTCGCTCTCCTCGCCGCGGCGGCGGGCGAGCATCGCGAGCAGCAGCGGGTGCTCGATCATGCTGCCTTCGCTCTCCTCGCCGCGGCGCCGGGCGAGCATCGCGAGCAGCAGCGGGTGCTCGATCATGCTGCCTTCGCTCTCCTCGCCGCGGCGCCGGGCGAGCATCGCGAGCAGCAGCGGGTGCTCGATCATGCTGCCCTCGCCCTCCTCGCCGCGGCGCCGGGCGAGGGCCGCGAGAAGCAGCGGGTGCTCGAAGATGCCCTCGCCGCGCTCCTCGCGGCGGGACATGAGCGCGGCCAGCAGCAGCGGGTGCAGCGGGCCTTCCTCTTCGCGCTCGCTGGTCTCGGTGCGGCCACGCTCGGCAGTGGAACTGGTCATGGGTACTCCCTGATCAGCGATCCGTCGTCACGGGCCATGGCGTCGGCCCGTGCGCTTACGGGTTCCAGCATTCCGGCGGTGCGCGAGCACGCACCCCACCCGAGCGGCATGACAGTTCGTCCGGTCAGGCCGGACTGGGGCTGGCCTCGTTGTGGTGCAATCATCGGCGTGACCGTTGCGATCCTGGCCCGAGGGCAGAACACGGCGTTGCCGGTGGCGGCGTCGTACACCGTGGAAGTGAGCCACTCGGCGGGACCCGAGGTCGACCTGGTCGCGTTTCTGCTCGACGAGTCCGGCCGGGCCCCCGGCGACGAAGCGATGGTCTTCTACAACCAGCCCGGCGGGGCGGGGGCGCGGTGGATGCCGCCGCAGACCGTCGCCGGCGTCACCCGGCACCAACTCCAGGTCACCCCGGGCGGCTGGTCGGGCTCCACGGTCCGGGTCAGAATCGGCCTGACCGTCGCCGGTGGCACCTTCGCCGCGGTGCCGGGGCTGCGCGCCTCGGTGCACGGTCCGGACGGCGAGCTGTACGGCCTCGACCTCGGCACCCCCGACGTCCAGGACGCCCTCATCGTCGGCGACGTCTACCGCCACCGCGACGCGATCAAGGTCCGCTGCGTCGGCGACGGCTTCACCGACGGCCTGCGCGGCCTGGTCACCGACGCCGGCCTGACGGTCGACGAGGAGCCCGCGCCCCCGGCTTTCGCGCCCCCACCGTCCTCGGCCGCTCCGGCCGTGGCTCCGGTTGGTTTCGCGCCGCCACCGCCTGCTCCGGCCGCGGCTCCGGTTGGGTTCGCGCCGCCGCCCGCTCCGGCCGCCGCGCCGGTCGGTTTCGCGCCGGCGCCACCGTCGGCGGGCCCGTCGCCTGCGGCGCCGGCCGTCGGCCTCACGAAGGCCAAGCAGATCAGCCTTGCCAAGCCCGCGCCCGGCGCGTCGAACGTCGACCTGCGCAAGTACGCCGTCGCCGTCTCCCTCGTCAAGAGCGGCCTCGACGGGCGCACGTTCCGCGTGGTGCTGGCCATCGACTGCAGTGGCTCCACGAAGAAGCTCTTCCGCAGCGGCGTCATGCAGCGCTCCCTGGAGCGGATGGTCGTGATCGCCGACCTCCTCGACGACAACGGCGAGATGGAGGTGTGGTTCTTCGGCGACTTCCCGGTCCGTTCCGCCCCGGTCCGCGTCGCCGACGCCGACGACTACCTCGACCGCCTGGCCGCCGACAAGAAGCGCGCCGAGGGCGGCAACTTCGAGCCCCGCGTCATGAGGGAGATCCTGGACTGGACCGCCGCCGAGCCGTCACCCCACCCGACGCTCGTGCTGTTCTGGTCCGACGGCGGCGTCCACGCGGAGAAGCAGATCACCGAGCTGCTGGTCCGTTCGAGCGACCGCCCCGTGTACTGGATGTTCCTCGGCCTCGGCGTGGCCGACTACGGCGTCCTCGCCCGCCTCGACAACGTCCGCGGCGGCCTGGTCGACAACGCGGGCTTCATCCCGATCGACGACATCGACCAGTTCTCCGACGACGACCTGTACGGCCAGATCTTCGGCTTCGTCAGCCGCTGGCACACCGCCGCCGCGGCGGCCCGCATCCTGCCCTCATGAGGCGAACCGTAAGCACCCGGTAAGCACGCGGAGGCTGGCCGCGCGGAACGGGTGGCCGGTTCACTGAAGCGCATGAGATGGAAGCTGGCCGTCCCGGCCGTCGTCCTCGTCGCCGTGCTGGGGTTCGGCCTGTACTGGTTCGCGCCGTGGCGCCTGTTCACCGACACCACCGTCCACGAGGCCCTGACGGCGCCGACCGGGCCGACCGCGACGGGCCAGGCGCAGGGCGGCGCCGTCGCGACGCAGAGCGGCACCGCCGCGCCGGTCGTCGTGGCGCCGGTCGTCGTGGCCAGCGGCACGTTCGTCACGCATGAGCACGAGACGTCGGGGACGGCGCGGCTGGTCCGGGCGGCCGACGGCACCCACCGGCTGGAGATCGCCGGGCTGAGCACCTCCGACGGGCCGGACCTGCGCGTCTGGCTCACCGACCAGCCCGTCGTCGCGGGCAAGGCCGGCTGGTCGGTCTTCGACGACGGCAGGTACGTCGAGCTGGGCAGGCTGAAGGGCAACAAGGGCGACCAGGCCTACGCGATCCCCGCCGGCACCGACCTCGCGAGCCTGCGCTCCGTGACGATCTGGTGCAAGCGCTTCTCCGTGTCGTTCGGGGCGGCGCAGCTCGCCTAGGCTGCTCAGTTGTGACGATCCGGGTGCTCATCGCCGACGACCAGCCGATGGTCCGCGACGGGCTGCGGCGGATCCTCGGCGCCGAGCCCGACCTGGACGTGGTCGCGGAGGCGGCCGACGGGGTGGAGGCGCTGCGGCTGGCCCGCGAGCTAGCCCCCGACGTGGCGCTGCTCGACATCCGGATGCCACGGATGGACGGGCTGACCGTCACCCGGCACCTCGCCGGCGGCCCGACCCGGGTCGTCGTGGTGACCACGTTCGACCTCGACGAGTACGTGTACCCGGCGCTGCGCGACGGCGCGTCCGGCTTCCTGTTGAAGCGGTCCGGCCCGGCCCTGCTGGCCGAGGCGGTCCGCGCCGCGTACGCCGGGGACAGCCTGATCAGCCCGTCGATCACGGTGCGGCTGCTGAAGCACGTCACGGGACCCCGCCCGGCCCGGCCCGCGCCGGTCGAGGCGCTGACCGAGCGGGAGCTGGAGGTGGCCGCCCACGTCGGGGCGGGCCGGACCAACGCGGAGATCGGCGCCGAGCTGTTCATCTCCGCCGGCACGGTGAAGACCCACGTCGCCGCCATCCAGCGCAAGCTCGGCGTCCGCAACCGCGTCGGCATCGCCGTCTGGGCCTGGGACACCGGCACCGTGGCGTGACAGGCCCGCGCCGGCGCGTCAGGTGACGAGCCGGTCGGCCCAGGTGGACGGGTCGAAGGGGGCGCGGGCCACCCGGATGCCCTCGGCGATCGTCAGGAGCGCCGGGCTCGTGTACGTGCCGGTGCCGGCGATGTGGATCCGCAGGCCGTTGACGTCGGGGAACTCGACGGAGGGGCGGAACCGGTCGTCGGTGAAGACGGCCGCGGGGTGGCCGCCGATGGTCAGGGTGGGTGCGGCCGAGGTGGCCGACAGGCCGACGCGCATCATCGAGATCTCGGCGCGGTCGACGGTGTTCTCGCCGGCCCAGAGGGTGGCGAAGAGCAGGCGGCCGGGGAGGTCGTTGCCGGCGAGGGTGGTCTCGCAGCCGAGGAGTCCGGCGCCGGCCGGTAGGGCGGTGAGCTGGACGGGCGCGGCGCAGCGCAGCGTGACGTCCAGGCGGACGCGGGCCTTGATGCGCGCGGCGTCGGCGGTGGCGGCGTCCTCGGCGAAGAGCTGCGCCCACACGCCGGGGACCGGCTGCCAGCGCTGGTAGTAGAAGCGCTGCATGGGGCCGGAGGTGAAGACGAAGAGGCCGTCGCCCCGGTCGGTGGCGGTCGGCAGGTGGCCGGCCGGGTCGCGGTTCTCGTCCTCCAGGAGCCGGTCGAGGAGGGCGGTCGTCTTCGCCAGGGACACCTTGTAGGTCGCGCCGTCCCGGGCGAACTCGATCGTCTCGACACCGCCGGTCGAGCGCCACGTGGCGTACGGGGACACCACGCTCCACTCGTCGACGGTGAAGTGCAGCAGCGCCGGGTCGGTGCCGATCCTCGACGGGTCGGCGGGCACCGCGACCGCGGGCAGGCCGGGGACGGACCAGCCGCCCGGCGGCGGGTATCTGATCCAGTCGGCGCCGGCACTCTGGGACGCCTGCGCGGCCGGGCCGGGCACGCCCGGGGACCGCGAGACGGTGACCGCGCCGGCGGCGGCGACGACCGCCACGAGCGCGGCGCCGCGCACCGCATAGGCGCGGGCCCGCAAGCGGCGGCCCCGGCGGGCGGCGGCGTCGGCGAGGGCGGACGTGTCGACGACGTCGCCGTCGTGGGCGCCGAACGTGGCCGCCAGGTCCTGCTCGAGCTGGGTGCTCATGAGACGCTCCGGGAGGAAGAGGGCTGGTGACGGGCGCGCAAGGTGGTGAGGGCGCGCAACGCGGTGGTCCGGACGGTGACGGCCGAGCAGCCGAGGATCTCCGCGATCGCGACGTCGTCGAGATCCTCGTAGTAGCGCAGGACCAGGACCGCCCGCTGGCGCACCGGCAGGGCGAGGACCATCCGCCACAGGGCGTCCCGCTCGGCCACCGCCACCCCGATGTCAGGGGCGGCGGTGGGCGACGCGACCAGGGCGACGGTGACCTCGCCGCTGGAGCGACGGCGCCACCAGGAGGTGTTGGCGTTGACCAGCATCCGGCGGACGTAGACGTCGGGGCGCTCCGCCGCCGACACCCGCCGCCACTGCACGAACGCCTTGGCCAGGACCTCCTGGACCAGGTCGTCGGCCCGGTGCTCGTCGCCGGTCAGCAGCCGGGCGAAGCGCACCAGGGCCGCGCCCCTGCTGTGCACGAACTCCTCGAACGTCACCCCCAACAGACGCTTCCACGGCCGCCGAATGTTCTGACGGTCCGGAAGAAGAACACGATTCCCAGCAGCGCCAGCGCCGAGGCCGCGACCAGAGCCGGCGGCGGGCCGCCCGAGGGCAGGGCGCCCATGAAGTCCACCGCCGCGACGTCGTTGATCAGCATGTACCAGAGGATCGTGTAGACCGCCTGGAAGGTGCGTGCGGCGCCGGTGAGGGTGCCGAGGGCCAGGGCGAGCGCCGGGATGAACAGCGCGCCGGCCGCCCAGGCCGCGAGGCCCGCCCGGTCCGCCTCGACGGCCATCCGGATCGCCGATGGCGCGGCGGTGCCGGCCGTCAGCAGTACACCCGCGGCGAACTCGGCGAGAAGGCGCCGACGCGGACCGGGATACGCCGCGAGGATCGCCCCCGCCTCGCGCCGGGTGCCCAGCCGCGACCACAGGATCACCGGCCAGATCCACACGACGGCGAGCACGGAGCCGGGATCGACCGGGGAGGCGAGCCCCAGCAGGGCCAGCAGCGCCGCACCGGTCCACCACCACCATGGCGTGCCCCGTAGCAGGACGCGGAGCTCGGCGAACGGCAGCCGCACCGCGGACCCGGTCACCACGGCCGGCGTCTGCGGGAGTCCCTTGTAGACGGTCCTCGGCTCGCCGGCGGAGACCGCCGCTGCGGGGCCACGGGCCGCGATGTCGAAGCGGTGGAACCACAGCGCCGGCAGCAGGGCCACGGCCACCGCGAGCAGGGTCAGCGCGACCCGGCCGGCCACGAACGGCGGATCCAGCGGCAGGCCCGGCCAGTCGAACGTCCGAAGTGGAGCGTCCACGTACATCAGACCCAGGCCGAACGAGTCGGACGTCGCCGGCATCGTGCCCGCCAGCTGCGATACACCGATCCCGCCGAGCGGCGCCGACGCGGACTGGCCGCCGATGGCGCCGACCATCCACACGAAGCACCACAGGATGTTGCCGAAGCCGGAGCGCAGCACCGGCGTCGCGTCCCACAGCAGCGCCGCGGCGGCGGTCACGGCCAGCATCGGCAGCGCCAGGAACACGAACGGCGTGAGCAGCCCCACGAGGTCGACGGTCCGCGACTCGCCGCGCAGCAGCTGGAGCGCGAGGGCGGTGACGGCGAGCGTCGCCGCCATCGAGCCGAGCACCAGCAGGTTGCTGGCGAACTTACCGGCCAGGTACACCGGCGTGCGCAGCGGCGACGCCGCGAGCAGCTGGCCGACCCCGGTGCGGACGTCGCGGGCGACGGCGTCGCGGACCAGGTAGAACCCGACGAACGTGAGCCACAACGCGCTGGTCAGGGCGGTCACCAGGCCGACATAGGCGCTGGTGTAGGTGCCGCGGAAGCCGCCGGCGTCGAGCACCACCCAGCGGGCGTCGGTCGGCGGCACCGCCAGCCAGCCCAGGCCGACCGCCGAGATCAGCATCACGAGGTACGCGGGGCGGCGCACCCGCTCCCGGAAGTCGGCGACCGCGAGGCCGATGACGGCGGTCACCGGGTCACCGCCAGGTAGGCGTCGGAGAGGTCCGGCGCGACGGGAGTGGCGTCCGGGGCGGGGCGCTGCGTGGCGAGCACCCGGACCCTGACGTGGCCGCCGGTGCGGATCTGCCTGGTCACCGGCATGCGCTGCTGGACGCCCGGCAGGTCGGCGGGGGCGACCGGCAGCTCCCACACGTGCCCCGCGACGCTGCGCACCAGGTCGCCGGGGTCGCCGTCGAACCGGATCCGGCCGGCGGCCATGACGACGATCCTGGTCGCGACCGACTCGACGTCGGAGACGATGTGCGTGGACAGCAGCACGGACCGGTCCGCGGACAGGTCGCTCAGCAGATTTCGGAAGCGCACCCGCTCCTCGGGGTCGAGGCCCGCGGTCGGCTCGTCGACGACGATGACCCGCGGGTCGGCGAGCAGCGCCTGCGCGATGCCGACCCGGCGCAGCATGCCGCCGGAGTAGCCGCCGAGGGGGCGCTTCGCGGCGTGGGCGAGGTTGACGAGGTCGAGCAGCTCGCCGACGCGGGCGCGGGCGGAGCGGTGCGAGAGGCCGCGGACCGCCGCCAGGTAGGTGAGGAACTCTTGGCCGGTGAGGTGCGGGTACACGCCGAAGTCCTGCGGCAGGTAGCCGAGCGCTCTTCGCAGCGGGGCGGGCCTGGTGACCGCGTCGGCGCCGTCGAAGCGGACCTGCCCCCGGGTCGGCCGGGTGACCGTCGCCGCGATGCGCAGCAGGGACGACTTGCCCGCGCCGTTCGGCCCCAGCAGCCCCACCAGGCCGGGCCCGAGCCGCAGCGTCAGGCCGTCGACCGCGCGCTTCTGCCCCTTGTAGACCTTGGTGATGTCGATCAGCTCAAGCATGGGTCCAGCCTCGCGGTCGCACGTGGTGGGCACATCTGCCGAACGGGAGAGACGGCGCCCCCCATTTGGGGGTGGGATGTCGTAGCCTGTTGCCGCTTCCACGGGAGGAATGAACCATGGCCATCTCGGCTCAGCAGCAACAACAGGCCGCGCAGCTCACCCCCTGCCGGTTCTGCAACAACGTCCCAACCGCGCAGACCAAGTTCCGCGGGCACCGGGGCCTGATCATCATGATGCAGTTCCGTCACGTCGACGGGCCGTTCTGCCGCGACTGCGGCATGGCCACGTTCCGCGAGATGACGTCGAAGACCCTCATCCAGGGTTGGTACGGCTACGGCTCGTTCTTCATCACGCCGTTCGTCGTGCTCTGGAACATCATCAACCGGCGCAAGGTCGCGAACCTCGCGCCGCCGCAGCCCTCGCCGTACGGCGGCGCCCGCCAGCCGATGAACCCGGGCAAGCGGCTGCTCGCCCGGCCGATCAGCATCATCGGGCTGCTCATGCCGTTCATCCTGGTCTTCGCCGCCATCCTGCTCATCACACTCACCAGCGACGCGTGACCTCACCGGCTGGCAGGTGACAGGTCACCTGCCAGCCGTCGCCCCGCGGCCCCGCGTGCAGCTCGCCGCCGAGCGCCTCGACCCGCTCCCGCAGGCCGGCGAGCCCGCTCCCGCCACCGTCCCTGACCGCCGTCGATCCACTGCGGTCGTTGACGATCACCAGCCCGACCCGGCCGTCCGCGACGCTCACGGTCACCGTCACCTCGGTCGCGGCCGGGGCGTGCCGGCGGACGTTGGTCAGCGCCTCGATCACCACGTGATAGGCCGCCTTCGAGGCCTCGGCCGACATCGCCGGGATTTCCGTCATGTACAGGTGTGCCTCGGCGGGACCGGTCGCACCGAAGCGCTCCACCACCTCCGGCAGGTCCCCGACGCCCAGGACGCGCTGCGACGCGGGCCCCCGCAGCGCGCTGACCATCCGGTCCATCCCGTCCAGGGCGCGCAGGCCGGCCGCCTCGATCTCCGGCAGGCCCGCCGCCTGCGCCGCGATCACGATCCCGGTGACCTCGTGCGCGACCAGGTCGTGCAGGTCCCTGGCCAGGTCGAGCCGGTGCGCGCGGCGGGCCCGCTCCTCGGCCTCGCGCCTGCGGTGGTCGCCGAGCCGCAGGTACAGCCCGGCGCCGGCCACGCACACCGTCGCCCCGAACGCGCCGCTCACCAGCAGCACCGACGCCTCGACCCGGTCGCCCGGCACGTGCAGCGACATCCGCAACGGCAGCGCCGTCATCGCCACCCCGACGGCGACCCCGGCGGGCGCGGGCGCCCGCCGGGCGAGCACCACCAGCAGGACCCCCAGCCCCACGAACTCGAACGGCGCCCACAACGCCGCCGGCTCCGGCGCCCCCCGGTACACCACGTCGGCGAGCACCGACCCCGCGGCGACGGCCATCGCGGGCCGCGGCGCCCGGGCGAGCGCCGCGACGGCGACGGCGGCGAGCGCGGCCGCCCCGGCCACCACCCCCGCGCCCCCGGTCCACGGCAGCGCGCACAACCACAGCGCCCCGACCGGCAGCACCAACAGGACCAGCAGGAGCACCTTCGCCCGCTTCTCGGGCCCGGCCCACCCCTCCCGCTGCCGGCCCATAGCAAGCGAGAATAGTGCTTCGCGCGAGGCGTGATGCCGTACTTCATCGTGCTGCTGCTGACGCCGATCTGCGTGGCGATCGCGCTCCACCGCCGCTTCCCGGGCGGCCCCACCGAGGACGCGCCGCTGCGCCTCCTGCGCTGGACGGCCGGTCTGGTCTCCCCGCAGCGGGCCGAGTTCGGCGAGCTCGCCCACCTCGACGGTCGCTGGGCCCGGCTGCGCTTCGCGCTCGGCTGCACCGGCGCCGCCGCGTGCTGCGGGATCGACGCCATCTCCACCGACCCCGCCCTCGTCGAGGCGTGGTGCCGTCAGGCGGGGGGAGCGCGCGGTGACCGAGGCCCGGCTGCAGCTCGCCGAGCTGATCGAGCTGGTCGAGGACCGCACGCACCGCGTCACGTCGACCTTCCTGAACTACCACACACCCACCGAAGCCGCCCGGCGCGAGCTGCTGGACTTCCTGGCCGCCCTCGACACGGCACTGACGGCCTGCGACACACCATGAACCTCAGCGCGGCACCTCCGCCAAGGCGCCGCACCAGTTCAACGAAGAGGTGGCGACGCACCTCGACAAGGTGGCGCGGAAGGCTAGTGGCACGCAAGATCAGGAAGAACGTGCCATAAGCCTGTGACCTGGTGCCCCCGGCAGGATTCGAACCTGCGACACACGGTTTAGGAATTCAAGTCGATCAAGCGAGGCGCGGTCTCCCACCTGCGGTGACCTGCGCCTCGTCGGCGTTCCTGCCCTCGCTGAGTACCCGCGATTGACCGCTGTTGACCCTGGGATCGGGCACGCAACGGGCACGCCAGCCAACCGGTTCCCGCGCGATCCCCAGCCCCCAAGCTCCTCCGTACACCCGTCATGCACCCTTGGGAAGCGGGCCGCCGGCGGGGGTGCCTCGCCTCGCGCGGACGGTCAGGTCCCGTGCGGACGCTTGGCGCCCCCGCCGGCGGTCTGCTTGGCCTTGCCTGCGTGACGGGGGTACGGAGGAGCGCCCCCTCCGGGACCCAGAGGCCCGCCGGGAGGCAAGAGGGCAACTACACGCGGAGGGCAACGCTGCGGGAGCGACGGTCTGTCGCCCGGCGGACGTCGCGGTAGCCCAAATCTGGATGAGCCGCCTCGACCGTCACGGGCGTCTCGGCCTGTGCTGTCGGCGTGCCTGGCTGTCCTTCTCAAGCGCTCTCTGTACGGCTCGGGCGTGGCGTCCCGGCCGGGCGGGCTTCCGGCGCCGGCCCGCAGGGCCGGGCGTCGCTTGCCCGCCGAGCCGGGTGTCCACGTCCGAGCCTGCGCCGAAGGCGCCTTGATCTAGTACAGCCAAATTCAGCAGTCAGCGGGACCTTCTCCATCAGTCTCGATGAACACGCCTACACCGGCCTGCAGTCGGCGACACGCCATGTGTGTCACACATGGTGGCGCGCACCTCGATGCTAGTGTGGTCCGCCACGAGCTGACGGGAGAGGTGAGTGCACCGCCTACGTCAGTCGACCTTCGCCGAAGAAAAGTTTGACTCTGGCAAGTTCAACCTTCACTGTCACCCATCCGGTCAACGCACGCTTGTGGTGCTAGCCCATGGCCTCAGCGGTAGTGGCTACGGCACATGGGGAACAGTGCCACGACGTCTCTTCTCTGGCACCAACGGGATGCCCGTCGACGTCGGGATTTTCGACTATCGGAGCGGAGCTCGCAGACTTCGCGGCGGCCGGGCTGACATCGACTTCTGGGCGAAGCAGGTGGCCGATCAAGTTGCTGATCTCGAACCGGAATACGATCATATCTTTCTTATGGGCCATAGCTTGGGCGGTTTGGTAATTGAGACCGTAGGCATGAAGCATCGAACGAGCCGAGCCTTCGCCGGGAAGCCTGGTTGTGGCGCACTGGCCGGTCTGATCCTAATTGCGTCCCCACGAGCTGGATCGGGTTGGGCGGATATACCAGTCTTAGGTCGGTTGTCGGAAATGCAATTGTTGAAACGGCTCAGCAATCGAAGTGCGGAAATCGACTCCTTCTACTCTACACACATTGAGAGACGAAACTTCACCAGCGCGCCAGGTACGGTGGCAGTACTGCCATTCTATGGAGCCATCGCAGGGAATGATCGTCTCGTCAACAAATTCAGTTCGATCTTCTCAATCCCAGAATCGCAGCGTCGCAATATTGATGCCAATCATCGCTCGATTGTGAAGCCAAAGGAAGACGATCACGAACTTATGGACTGGATTTGTAAGGTGATTGCGGAACGAATAGAATCGAGAGAGCAAGCCGACCGCCTTGATCGGCATGAGTTAAAGTTCAACCGGAAGGCTCCACGCCGGATCATCGTTACACGTTTCATTTCTGACTCTGGCGGGGCCCAGTGGGAGCGTGCATATAACCGAGCTCGCCGCATTGCCACCACTGACGGTGTCGCAGTCGAGGACTACAGGGAGGCCGGCGGAGCCGAAGCTCTCCTTCTCGTCGCGGTCTTTGATGCGGCTTCTCTGGTCGGAAGCGTTCATTCCGTACAGAATGTATTGCGGCGCATTGACCAGATCCGCCAGCAAAGCCCCGGTATGACGGTGGGCATCTGTCTCGTGGGCCTTGAATGCGACGCAGCCGAGCGAGATCTGAGGAAAGTCCTGGCGAGCACGGCAAGCGAAGAGACGTTGTACATCGAGAAGGTTCCGGCACCGATGGATGTCGAACGCACGGTCGCGGGTCTGATACACCTGGTTGTGGACCGCGTGCCCAGAGGAAGCGGCCGCTCAGTGCTTGCTGATTCATGGCCCGGCGCATCGCAGGATTACGATGCCATAGCGAAAGACGATCTGTGATGAACCTTGCATGGCTCGTAGCCGTTCTAGAACCTCACGAAGTCGCGATCAATTCTTCGAGTCCAGACGACTCATACGACGTTAGCGGCCCGGCTCGTCTCGCGACGACACTCCTTGGCGAAATGTCACGAACGGTGCGTTTGAGCGAGCTTCCCGAACCACCAGACGGGGATGTAGTTGTTCTCGCGGGCCGATGCCTCGCTACCGATTCGATTGAGTCGGCCGTTCCCGAGCTGGGCAATCGCCTGCTTGGTTCTGACTTTAGCGATGCAGCTGAAGCTGCTGCGCTTTCGCTGGTCTTAAGCAGTGCTGCCACCGAACTTGATGACTTTGACCTTTCTATCAGAGTACTAGACAGGCAACTGGCGAACCTTGGGAAACCGCGTCGCCCCGACGACGCACTTGTTCGAGGAGCCCTTCTCCAGCAGAAGGCTCTTAGGCAATACGATATAGGTCGACTTGATATTTCGGTTGTGGCAGAAGTGGTTTCCCTGCTGGCGAATCTCGATGCAAGAAGCTGCAGCCAGTTCGCGACAGGCCCCGCTACACGCAAAACACCCGAAGCTATTATTGAGACAATTCGGCGCAATTTACTGGAAGCTGCGGATAGCGTTCTCCCCTTCCAAAGTACAATCTTGGAAGAGGCTGGATTGCCTAGTTGGCAGGAGCGTCGTAGGCAAGGCTGGAGCAGCATTGCGGCTCGCATAGACGCCAAAAATGCTCGGGAATACTCTCGATATGTGAAGCAGGCATTCGAAGATAAGTTTCGGAGGTCTAACACGATCACTTTCGGCAGAACCAGTCCAGACATCTTCTACGGCCTACTTGCGCTTGAACTGCTTGGGCATGCAGGTGCTCGGTCCGCAAGGGGAGAACTGGCGCTTTTCCGTCTCACGCAAGATGGTCGCGCAATGGCGGACGTCGCGGACGCCCTTCGCCTGCTACGTCAGGCATCGGCCAAGACGGAGCTGGAAAGCATACTTAATCATCTCTATGTGTCGGGCCCTCTTGCAGCGCTAAGCCGAGATGGTCGACAAATCCTAGCGAAACGCGCCTCGCAAGACACACTTTCGGTTCTTGAAATGCAGGTTCTAAAGACTGCTGCTGACTTGTTTGCGCCGTCAGAAGCTCGTATCGGACTCGACGGTGTGTTGAATGCGCTGAAAAGTGGAAAAGCGATTTCCGCGCCTGGGTCAAGTGAGATTCCAGTAAGGCAGAATGAGATCGCCTGGATAGCTGTGGCCTCGTTGGCAAACGTGTGCCAAGCGCATGACGAGGCAGCTCTCTTTCTTCTGAGTGAGACAGTTAAGCATGTTGAGGAGGACGTTGACCGAACGATGTCGCGTGCGCTTAGCCAGCTAGAGTGGGAGTTGGTATCAACCAAGGTCCAGGGGCGCTGGCTTGACTTTATTACGAACTATTCGGAGCAGACACGAGGTATCGCGGAGGTAATGCACGCGCGCTTCGGTATGTCTGTGCCCGAGCCGGATGCCTCCCCGGGCATCCACTCTCTGGTCTACGCACTGAATAACGTCATTCATGGCGGGACTGTTGACGACGATTTGGTGGAGAACGCACTTCCACAGATCGTCGATTCGCTGCATGATATTCGGAGGCGAGCAGCGAGCGGTGCCTACACTTTTGGCGGCGTCGACTATGGGGATATCGCGGTCGCCTTGATTGTCAACTGCACTGCCGATCAGCTTTGGCAGCCTCTTGCGGATTTCTTGCTGGACTTTCGAGTTCTACAGGAAGACCGAAAGGGTGCGTTTGAACGACTGGCCCGCTCAAATCTGGTTGTTCCCGATGAAATTGCTGCTCGGTTTCGTGAGAACGCCGTTCGGCTAGTCTCTGCGCCTGGGCCGAGCATGTCCGACGAGCCGACTTTGCCATTTCCGCCAGCAGTGCGGTTCCTTGGCGCGTATCGGCTGATCGATGAGGCGGAGCTTTATTTTGCGCTTGCGGGACTCGCAGGTTCCTCTAACGTGAAGTCGCGTCGAGAAGCCGCAGTAACCCTAGCAACTCTTGCGCGTCACTCGTCTCATGAGTACCTCTTGCCTCTGGCGCTTCCTCTCACAGGCGACAGCGACTCCGATGTTCGAGCGAATGCTGCCCGATCATTGACTCTTCTGTCGCGATCGGGTGGAGTACTGGCTACCGTTGCGATGAAGCGGCTCGAAGAAGTTCTAGACGATGATGGTGTCCTTACACCAGTTCTGGCGCTGAAGGCATTGAAGGATCAGCCTCTTATTCTTCCGCCTGCTTTCCGGGCGAAATTGGTGTCTCTTGGCAGGGATCACCCATCGAGGCTGGTAAGGCAGGAAGCTATCAAACTAACTTCGAGAGCAGAGGGTACATCCGAGATTCTTCCGTCATCGGGTGACGCCTAGGGGGCGCCTTGTATGCACGCTGAGGGTCGCCAAACTATGCAGGGTTTCGGATTTATTTAGCACCCACATGCGTGAGCCGCGGGCCGTCTTAAGAATCATAGATAGTTCGATTGTGCGAGGATAGACACGGTTGCTGTCGGTAGCGTTCGCTGCAGTGCGGTTTGTGGGCGCGGTGCGGGGCGGCGGAATCGAGATTCAGATGAATCTGACATCTGCATGCATTGTGGTGCGAAAACCTGTGTCATCGTCGTACATGTCGACTGAAGCGTCGTTGAACAACGATGGCGTGCACCGTAAGAACGGACTTGTGAAGGCGCTTCCCTTCAGCGTGCGTCTACCCGTTGTCGATTCAGTTGCGCACCATTCCCAGGTGTTTCCGCACATGTCGTAGACGCCGTAGGGGCTGACGCCGCTGGCGTAACGGTCGACTGGGGTGGTGCTGCGGATGCCGTTTTCGCGGCAGTTGCACTTGGCTGGGGTGCGTTGGCTGCCCCACGGGTAGATGTCGCCGCGGGTGCCTCGGGCGGCCTTCTCCCACTGCTGGCTCGTCGGCAGCGACTTGCCCGCCCACTGCGCGTACGCGTTGGCGTCGTGCCACGTCACGAATACAACCGGGTGGTCGAGCTGGTCCGCCGGCGGCTTGCCGTCCTCCCAATGCTGGGGCGGCGTCGCACCGGTAGCGGCGATGTAACGGGCGTAGTCGGCGTTCGTGGTCGGGTAGACGTCGATGTAGAACGCCGGGAGGTAGACCGGTTCGTTGTCCGGGCCAGCGAAGTAGATCCCGGCGTCGACGAGGGTCATCAGTTTGCCGTCGACGGGGTGGCGGATGTGGTGCTCGTCGCCGACGGGGATGTCGTCGTCCTGGGGCTGGCCGTTGGCGGGGTGCGTCATGTTGGTCTCCTGTGCCTGAGGGGTCGGCGCAGGTCCAACGGTGTCCGCGAATCTGGCCTGAACGTCCATGCTGGACGCGGCGAGTGACGTATCAAGAGCGGACTGGTTCACTGGCCGAGGGATGATCGCCTCGCCGCCGGCTTCCCACTTGGAGATCATGCGTTCGCTGACGCCGAGGTGGCCGGCGAACTCGCGGATGCTCATGCGCTTGGCTTCGCGGAGGGCTCGAATCTCGCGGCCGGTCCAGCGTTGGACGGTGATCGTCGCCATGACCAGAAAGCTCCGTTGGGCGTCGCGGTGCTCTACAGGGACTCAGCCGGGATCTCCTCGTACTCCTTGCGGAGCGTTTCGAGGATTGGGTGATCCGCCGGAAACTCTACGTGGTCGATGGCTGTGATGGCACGTACGCCGATCGTGGTGTTCGTGGCGAGCGCTGCCTGCATCCCCGCCAGCTCCTGCAACCGGACCGGGGCAAGGGTGGTGTGCTCGTGGACCTGTTGCAGGAGGCGCATCGTGACGCCCGGCAGAACTTCGGCGTTCGGCCAGATCACCTGCTCGCCGTCGTAGAACGCGATGTTCCACGTCGGGCCTTCGCTGATGTACCCCTCGGCGTCGGCGAACACCGCGTCGTCGAATCCGGCGAGCTGGGCGTTGCGGCGGTGCCATAGCGCGCCGAACAGGCCGATGTGCTTCACCTCGGGCAGGTCTCGCGTGTACGTCGCGGACCGCACCCGCCACGGGTCGACCGGGCCGGACGGCACCTCGCGCGTGGTGACGAGCACCTGTGGCGTAGCGGCAGCGCTGGGCCGGCCGAGCGGAAGGTGAGGATCGAAGACGGTGACCCTGGCGACGAACACGCCGTCGCGGCCGGCGATGGCCTGGCGTACCCAGGCGCGGATCTGCTCGCGGTCGAGCTCGGCGCCGAACAGGAGCCGGCTGTCGCGGACGAGGCGCTCAAGGTGGTGCGAGAAGCCCCGGATGTGCTGGTCGTCGACGCGCATGGACGTGAAGTGTCCGTAGTTCACCATCGCCAGCGCCCGCAGCTCGTCGGGGGCTACAGGTTCGCCGTTCAGCTCCGCCATGGGACCAGTCTTGCAGCGGATGCACCACGAGTGGGACATCGGGTGCAGTGAAAGTTCAGTGCTGAGGCAGCGTGAGGGCGTGGGGTCCGAACCGTACAGACGGGACCCTTGAATCATGAGCAGCGAGCGTCGTATCTCGATGGTGGTCCCGGCCAGTGCCACCGATGCCGGGGTTGGTCGCGGTGCCTGCTGGGGGTGCGAAGGTCGCGGGTTCCGGGTCGCTTCCCGGCTGCGGCAGTTGAGCGTTGATGACGCCGGCGTTCGTTATGCCGTCCGGGTGTGCCCGGAGTGTCTCGGTCGACCGCTCCTCGCTGCCTGACAGGTCACTCAACGCCGAACGGAGGCCCGCGTGCGATCTTCTACCTTCATGGTGGCCGAGATGCCCGTTGCACCACAGCCCGACCTCGATGTCGACGTCCGTGCGCTCCGATCCTGGCAAGCGGTCGATGAGGACGGCGACCCGGTCCTCGTCGTCAAGGACGATGACGTCACGGTGGTCATCGACATGGGCTTCGGCGGTTCGTGGAACGCGGCGATCCGGGCGGCGGAAAGTCTTGGTGCGGAGGCGTTCAAGTACGCGTTGCGGCTTCGGGCGCTCCAGGAGCGAGCGGTAGGGAACGGCTCATGACCGTGACCGCCGATCGGGTCCAGGTGGACGGAAGCGACGGCGCAGAGCTGCTGTACGAGATCGCGGTGACGCTCCTACCGCTGATCGGGCGATGCGTCGAACTGTCGGCTGGTGAGTTGGTGTCCCGGCACGGCAACCGCCTCGACGATCCGGAAGACCGGCGGCTGGTCATTGCCGACATCGCCCGGCGATGGGAGCGGCTCGGCTACGCGGACCGTGCAAGCTTCGGGCGTGACTGGCGGGCTGCGGTCGCCGCGTTCACCGTCGACTACGTGGACACCGTCGAACTCGACGCTCCCGCATCGGGCGAGTACGAGCAGTGGGGGCACGAGGCGACGATGGCGCTCGTCTGGCGTCAGCACGCGGAGCACCTGCGCAGCCCGTAGGCCCGCTGTACAGCGACCCCGATCTCTGAGCGCGCCGCTCGGGTCGGGGTCGCTCTGTTGGTTCGACCGATTGTGGGATGACAGGGCCGAGCGACAAATATAAGCTCTTGACAAGCTATGTTGTCGTCTTGAGGTGAGCCGGTATGCCGATCGAGTACACGCCGCCGAAGTACGTGACGATCGTCAACGCGCTCCAAGCCCGCATTGAGGACGGCACCTACGCGTCCGGCGAGATGCTGCCCAGCGAAACAGCGCTGATGAAGGAGTTCGACACCTCCCGTCCGACCGTCGTGCGGTCACTGGAGATCCTGCGGCAGGCCGGCTGGATCGAGACTCAGCAGGGCAAGGGCAGATTCGCCCGGTCGAAGCCGGCGGAGCCACGAACGTTGCCCGCCCATGCTGCCGCGCTCCTGTCGGACGAGGTCGCCGGCGGCATTCGGGTCGTCGACGTCGCGGAGGTCCCGGCCCCACCCCGCGCCGCCTCCGCCTTGGACATCAGCGAAGGCGCGCCGATCGTCGTGCGCCGGCGCCTCGTCAGCGTCGACGAGGTCGGCCCTGTCGAGCTGGGCACCGTCTACATGCCGGCCGCGCTTGCCTCCGGTACCGATGTGGGCGCGCCCGGTCCGCTGCCCGACGGGCTGCTGCGTCACGTCGCGGCCCGCAAGGGCGTGCAGTTCGACCGGGCAACTGAGCGGATCTCGGCTCGGCCTGCGACCGACGAAGAGTGCGAACTCCTGAAGATCGAACCTGGGGAGTGGGTGCTCACGGCCTTGTTCTCCGTGTTCCTGCGAACCGGTCAGCCCGCCTTCGCGCTGGAGGTTGCCGTGCCGCCGGCTCGGCAGGAGTTCGAGGACTCGTTCTCGATTGCTTAGGCTGCGCGTCGGCGTTGCTCAATCTCGGCGGGATCGCCAAATTTCTCTGTCTAACTACTTAACAAGCTAGGTTCCATCGCTACACTAGAATCACCTAACAAGTTAAGCGGTCAAATGGAGGAGCTAAGTGGCACTCAAAGGTGGTAGCCGGTTCTCGATCCGGTTCGAGGACGTGTTCCCTGCGGGGTGCGTGCTGGTGCCGGACTCGATCGTCGAGGCGCAGGACTACAACGAGGCGACGAAGGCCCGCACGCCCGCACTTGACAAGTTGACCGGTCAGCGGGTGTGGACGGTCCGCGTCCTGGACATGGACCCCGACCTCGCCGGTCGGGCTCGTGAGGTGGCGGTCAAGGTGTCCGCGCCCGTGCAGCCGGTCCCGGACAACGGTGCGCCGTTCGCGCCGGTGGAGTTCGAGGGCATGACGGTCACGCCGTACGTCGGTCCGACCGGCCGGCTCGCGTACTCGTACCGCGCGACCGGGTTCAAGTCGTCAACGGCTGCCCGCAAGGCGGCCTGAGCAACACAGCGCGGGGCGGTCTGTATGCCGTAGGAAGCCGGACCGCCCCGCTGCCAACCAAGCCCATCGCTGAGGTGTGGAAGGCGGATTCATCATGCCCATTTCTGGGCGGCGTCGCCAAACCTGCCCCGGCCAACTCCTGCTGCTCATGCCTGTTGCGCGCGACGCGCGGGGCCGCTTCACCCGCTGGTTCACCGGCATGCCACGCCAATGGCTGGCGGTCCGCCGGGACGCGCGGGGGCGGTTCGCTGCGCTGGCGCCTGCGTAGGAAAGGTCGAAGGTGAACAAGAACACCAACGTCCCACTGGTCAACTTCCGGCGCCTGTCCATCCCGGCGCCGTGGTGGCTGGTCATGTGGATCGTCATCCCGTACCTACTGTTCAAGACCATCGTCTGGCTCGTGCGGTCGCTGCCGGTGCTGTGGCGCAACCGCACCTCCGTCACCCTGACCGTCCTCGCGCTCTGGCTGTGGCACGAGCACGGCTGGGAGATCCTCGCCCTGTTCGCCGGGGTGGCCGGCGCGACGGTCGGCGTGTGGTGGTGGCGGTGGCGGCCGTGGTGCGAACGGCTGATCGTGCTGCCGGTGCTGTCCTGGTGGCAGCGGCTGTTCGTGTACGGCCTGCACTGGCGCGAGGCGATGACCGTCTGCCGCCTCGCCGAACGCTTCGACACCAAGCTGAACGTGCCAAAGCTGCTGCGGGTGCGCTGCACGTACGCCACCGATGAGGTCCTGTTGCGGATGCCGCGCGGCCAGAACCCTGACGACTACCACGCGGCGGCAGCGAACCTGGCGTACTCGTTCGGCGCGCGCATCTGCCGCGTATACTCCGGCCGGCGCGAACAGCCACCCGCCCGCACCAACCGGTTCCTGCGGCTGGTCGACCGGTTCCGCTACCGCGACCGCCCGCGCCTGGTGTGGCTGGTGTTCGTCCGCCGCGATCCGCTGCGCCGTACCGTCCCGGCGTTCGACGTGCCCGAGGAGACCAACCTTGAGGCACTGCCGCTCGGCGTGCGTGAGGATCTCGTCCGGTATGTGCTGCGCCTCCTCGCCACCCACGTCCTGATCGTCGGCGCGACCAGAGCGGGCAAGGGTTCGGTGCAGTGGTCGCTGATCCGCGCGCTCGCCCCGGCGATCCGGTCCGGCCTGGTCCGACTGTGGGGCATCGACCCCAAGGGCGGCGTGGAACTGTCCCTCGGTCGGGACCTGTTCAGCCGGTACGAGTACGCCGAAGTCCCGCCGATGGTGGCCATGCTCGAAGAGCTGGTGGAGGTGATGCGGGAGCGTCAGGCCCGCATGCAGGGCAAGACCCGCGCCCACACGCCGACCCTCGACGAGCCGCTGTACGTGCTCATGGTCGACGAGATCCTTGCCTTGGTCGCGCTCCTCCAGGACGCCGACCTCCGCGCCCGGGCCAAAGCCGCGCTCGCCATGCTCCTCACACAGGGTGCGGGTCTCGGGGTGCTGGTCATCGGCGCGACCCAGGACCCGCGCAAGGAAGTCGTCGAGCTGCGCGACTTCTTCCCGACCCGGATCGCGTTGCGGCTCAACGAACCCAACCACGTGGACCTCGTCCTTGGGCAGGGTTCCCGGGCTCGTGGGGCGCTGTGCGACCAGTTGTCGGCGCGGCCGTCGATGCGTGGCATTGGGTACGTCGTGCTGGACGACCGACCGGAACCGGAGCGGGTGCGGTTCGCGTACGTCACCGACGACGAGATCCGCGACATGGCGGTTGCCTACGCCGCGCCGAACGTCGTCCAGCGGCCGGCGGTCGTACCGGAGCAGCGGCGGGACCCGAAGCACCTGTACAAGCCGGGACGGCACGCTCAGGGGCCGCTGCTGCCGGACTCGCTGACGACCTTCCTCGACGGGGAGGCGGCATGACCCGCCGCTTCTACCGCCTCCGCGCACCCCACGTCACCAACGGCTCCTCCGCCGTCACGGTCCGCGTCACCGACGACGAAGACCTCTACCTCGCGGTCGGCGCGGGCCGCCGCCGGATGTACGTCACGCCCGCTGAGGCATGGGCGCTGTGGCGGTGCCTGTCCGAAGCCGTCGCCTCCACCGGCGAACCACCCGAGTGGATTCGCGTCCCGATCACCCCTAAAGCGAAGTGAGGCAACGCATGCGGCTCAACGTCGAAAGCGTCGTCCTCGCCGCCATCGTCCTCGTCGTCGCGGGCATGGCCGGCGCCGCGTCGTTCACCCACGTCCACGACTGGACCATGGCCAACTCCCCGGCCGGTACGGCGGACTGGTTCGGCTGGGCCAACGCCGCCATCTCCGAACTTGTCCCGATCGCCTGCGCGCTCGTCATCCGGCGTCGGCGCCGGACCGGGGAGTCAACGCTGTACCCGTTCGCCGTGCTGACGGCCGCGGTGGTGCTGTCGCTGTCAGCGCAGCTCGCGGTGGCGAAGCCGGGCATCTCCGGTGGCCTGCTCGCCGCCGTCCCGGCGCTGGCGTTCATGGCCCTGGTGAAGCTCGTCCTCTCCACGAAACCGCAGCCCACAGCGGCAGAGCCGCCGCCGGTGGTTATCGACCAGGTCCCGATGCCCGAACCGGTCCCGCCGGCGGCGCCCGTCCCGGTGTTCCAGCGCCTCAACGGCGCGATCCCGTCCGGTGTCGTCAAGTGAAGGAGGCTCCCATGTACCTGCTCCGAACCCTCGTCGAACGGGTCGCCGACCGGCTGCACGCCTCCAGCGACGCGCACGCCCGCGCACAAGGCTTCGTGGTCCAGCGGCTGCCGTGGGGCGGACGGCGGATCGGTCACCCGATGGTCGGCCGGTTCACCGCCGCCCGCCGCGAACGCCTGCTACGCGGCGACGCCGACCCCATCGACCGCATGTTCCTCGACCCCCGGCAGCCGGCGGGCCGCCGATGACCGTCGACACCCTGCCCGGCCTCGAAGCACCTCAGGAGGCCGGGCCGCGCCCCGGCTCCCGCGCCGCCCGCATGCTGATGCCCCTCGCCGCCGACGTCGTCAAGGACATGGCCACCGAGTACGGCGTCTGCCTCCGCCCCATCGGCCTACGCCGCACCGACCTCGCCACCGGCCAGACCGAAATCATCGACGTCCCGTGCGGCGCCACCCGCGAAGACAAGTGCGTCCCCTGCGCCAAGCGGGCACGGCGACTCCGCAAGACGCAGATCCGGGAGGGCTGGCACCGCGTCGACGAGCCGTCACCCGGGCCGGCTCCCGCGACGGACGAGCAGCGCTCGCTGATCAGTCTCCGGGCGAACCTGGAGTACTTCCGCGACCAAGCGGTCCGAGAGTCGGCATGGGATCAGGTCGGCGAGGTCGACGACGCAATCCGCGAGGTGGAGGAAGCCATCGCAGCAGAAGGGCTTCGCGGCACCGTGGCGCCGGCGCACGACAAGCCCGAAGAGCCGAAGCGGCAGCGGTCCACCCGACGGCGGCAGGACGCACCGGCACTCCCGCGCCAGAAGGTCCAGCCGCGCACGGTCGGCCGTGTCTACACCGCCCCGGACGGCACCGAGCACCGGCCGTCGATGTGGTTGACGATGACCCTCGACTCGTACGGTCCCGTACGGGAGGACGGCTCGCCGCTGGACCCGTCCCGCTACGACTACCGTCGCGCCGCCTGGGACGCGATCACGTTCCCGCGCCTGCTGGACCGGTTCTGGCAGAACCTGCGCCGCTGCGTCGGCTGGAACGTCCAGTACGCCGGCTGCGTCGAGCCCCAACGCCGCCTCGCCCCACACGCCCACTTCGCCATCCGAGGCACCATCCCCCGCACCGTCCTGCGCGAGGTCGCGGCGGCCACCTACCACCAAGTGTGGTGGCCCCGCGTCGACAAGCCCACCTGCCGACCGACCTGGAACGGCGAGACCTGGTGCGACAGCGACACTCAAGCGCCGCTGCCCAGGTGGGACGAGGCGCTCGACGCGATCGACGAAGACCCCGACGCCGAACCCGCGCACGTGATCCGGTTCGGCAAGCACGTCGACGCCCGCGGGGTCGCGGCCGACAGCAAGGACATCGACCGCACCGTCGGCTACATCACGAAGTACATCACCAAATCGGCAGCGGACTGCCACACCGTGACCACCGATCGGCAGCGGGCGCATCTCGAGCGCCTGTGGCAGGAGCTGCGGGTGACGCCGTGCTCGGAGCGGTGCGCGAACTGGCTGTTGTACGGCATTCAGCCGAAGAAGGCCCACGGCAAGCTCCGACCTGGCAACTGCAAGGGCAAGGTCCACCAGCGCGCAACGCTGGGCATCGGCGGCCGGCGCATCCTCGTGTCCCGCGACTGGTCCGGCAAAACCCTCGCCGACCACCGCCACGACGCCCGCGCCTGGGTCAAGGCCCTCCTCGGTGTCGCCGACGGTATCGACCAGGTCCCGGCCGCCGACGGCCCGGACGGCACGCCGTCGCCCGTCGCGTGGGAGCTGGCGAAGCCCAACGACCCGGACATGCCGCCGATGCGGCATCGCCTTCTGCGCGCGCTGGCGCAACGGATGCAGTGGCGCAGCGCCATCAATGCCGCCAGAGACCGGGCGGCGCAGTACTCGAACGCAACGGATGACAACGGGGAGGAACCGCACGGTGGATGACCGGCTGTTGAACGTGGCTGAGGTCGCCTTGCAGCTCGGGACGAAGGAACGGTTCGTGCGTCGCCTCATCGCGGAACGCCGGATCGCTTACGTGAAGGTCGGCACGCATGTCCGCATCCAACAGAGCGTGCTGACCGCCTACATCAAGGAGGCAACGGTGGACGCCGTCGACATGCACTGGCACGGCAACGGGCTGGTGGCGTGATGACACAAGAGAAGGAGAAGAAGCGCCGCTTCGGTCGCATTCGGCAACTGCCGTCCGGCCAGTGGCAGGCGCGGTACAAGGGACCGGACGGCAAGGACCACCCGGCGCCGACAACGTTCGCAACCGAACGGCTCGCGGAGCGGTACCTCAGCATCGTGGAAGGCGAGATCACGCAGGGCCGGTGGATCTCCCCTGCGGCGGGCAAGACGACGGTTCAGGAATGGGCAGATCGTTGGTACGCCTCGGCGCTGTCGCGCTGGAAGCCCAAGACGAAGGAGAGCTACCGCTCCGTTCTGGACCGCCTGATCTACCCGCACCTGGGCAAGGTCAAGTTGTCGGCGTTGAAGCCGATCGCGGTGTCGAGCTGGGTGGGCAAGCTGTCCGAGAATGTGTCCGCCTCGCAGGTGAGGCAGGCGTACCGGCTGCTGTCGCAGGTGATGACGTCAGCGGTCGACAACGACATGGTGCCGGTGACGCCTTGTCGCGGTGTCCGGCTTCCTCGCCTCCCCGAGGCCGACCCCCGCATTCTCACGGTGCAGGAGGTCAACAAGCTTTCGGCAACCTGCGAGCTGGGTGACCGGGTACTGATCTTCCTCCTGGCTTACGGCGGTCTCCGGATCGGTGAGGCTCTGGCGCTGCGGCGGCGGCATATCGACGTGGAGAAGGGCCGGCTGCTCGTCGCCGAAGCGGTGACGCAGGTGGCCGGCGGTCCGGTGATCGGGACCCCGAAGTCGCACCAGCGGCGGACGCTGACCCTCCCGTCGTTCGTGGTGGAGGAAGCACAGAATCTGCTCGGCAACCTGCCCGATGATGAGGACACGTTCCTGTTCGGTGGTCGCCAACAGCACACGAAGGAGCGACAGCAGAGCTACTACGGGTTCCGCCGCCGGTTCGGGGTCGCAGTCGAGGCCGCCGGTCTCGGTGACGTGACGCCGCATGATCTGCGGGCCACCCACGCAAGCTGGGTCGCCGACTCGCACGGCGTCCTCGTCGCGGCGCGTCGGCTCGGGCACGCCAACGCCAGCATCACGACCAGGCACTACGCGCGGGCGATGGACGGCAGCGACGACCAGGTCGCAGCTCACCTGGATATGACGGCCCGCAAGACATCGGGCACGCAACGGGCACGCAAGATCCGTAAGAAGGCCGAGTAAGTGCTGATCAAGGCCTTGACCTGGTGCCCCCGGCAGGATTCGAACCTGCGACACACGGTTTAGGAAACCGTTGCTCTATCCCCTGAGCTACGAGGGCGCGGAGCACAGTGTACCGACGCCCACGCTGACCTGCGTCGGCATATCCCGCCCCCGCGTGACCTCGGTGCGTTCGGGCTGGTGAGACCGGCCGCCGATCACCCAATCGGCGTTTGCGACCAATGCGGTACGTCCGGTATGCCGGGTTGGCCCGCCATGACCTTCGCTGGTCCGCTTCGCCGAGCACTCATTGAGCAAGCTGATGCCGGAAGGCGTTCTTCGGGGTGGTGTGGGTGCGGTACAGCGGGCTGCACGGCGTGGCGGCCAGCCAGGCCTCCAGGTCGTCAAGGTCCCGTCCTCTACTGTGATCGGCGAGGAACGTGAACTCGGTCATGATCCCGACGACGCTACGGTTGGCGGTCGGGACGATCCGGCGGGTGCGCATCTGTTCGACCTCGTCGGCGATCATCGCGTCGTCGGCGCCATATGTGGCCATGGTCGCCGCGATGCGGTCGGCAGCGCGGGACAGGGCGGTGGCGGCGGGTGCGAGCGGCAGGAGGATCGGTAACAGGGTCGGCTCGTTGACCAGCAGCAACACGTCCAGTCGCCACGCGAACCGGGTGGCGTACCACTCGCCGAGTGCGGTGGTGGACTGCTCACCCACGCGCAGGTCCGGCGCGCCGATCCGGTCGCGGAGCTTCTTGGTCGCACGCAGGATCAGCACCGCAACATCATGTCCGTGACGTAGCCGTTCGATGGTTGAGCGCATCGGTGGCGGCAATCGGCCGGCCCGGTGATTACGCCGGTCGTCTTTGGCGGTGCCGATCTTCTTCAGCCAGAAGAGTGACAGGTTGCTACCCCTGCACTCTCCGGCACGAACCCTCAGCTTGCTGGATGAGAGCGCAGGTATTCGGCGAGCGCAGCGCGCATGACATCGCTCGGCGTGGTGTCGTGGCCGCGGGCTTTGCTGGCTTTCACAAAGTCGTCAAGCTCCGCGTTGAGTGTTACTGACAGCCGGAAACGGCGCACTGGTGAGGCCTGTCCCGGCTCATTCTGCGCATCGAGCGCCGGCCTGCCGGCGCGAGCAGCGCGCAACAGCGCCCGCCCGCTCTCGGCGGCGGCAGTGCCCGACTCCACCGTTGCGTCTGCATCAATCGTGGCCGTTTCGGCCCATCGCGCCGCTGCTTCGTAGTCGTCGGCAGTCGGTACCTGCTCGTCCGCCACCCGGGCGGCTTGCAGCAAGGCGCGCCCGCTGGCGGCGGCAACCTCGCCTCGCTCCACGGTGGGATCGTTCGGATCGAAGGTGGCGTTCTCCGCCCACCGTGCCGCTGCTTCGTAATCGTCGACCGGCAAGGGAGTGTTAGCCGTATGCGGCTCGGAGGTCATCGATAACTCCTTCCGATCAGGTTGAGACTGCGCTTCTGGGCCTCCATGACATGGAAGACCGTGACCGTACTTCCTCGAACTTCGAGGAAGACCTCGAGCAACGTGTGATCCGTGAGGCTGCGTGGACCGACGAACAGATGGGGTCGAATATTGGCCGGAGGCTGAGGATCCGTGAAGTGCTGGACGTGTCCCACCGCGTTCTCGATGGCGTACACCGCCTCGTCCTCGGTAAAGCCATGCTTCCTTGCACTTTCGGTGAACCGGACCGACATGTCAATACTGTAGCACAAAATTATTTATGTGCCACAGAGGAGGCCATATGATGTCGTGTGGAGACCGGCTGGCTTTGTGCGCTCGAACGCAACAGATGGGAGGCTCATGACTGAGTTCCACGACTGGGACGACATCCGCGCCGAGCTCGACGACGGAGACAGCGACGCGCTGAGCGCCGAACGGGCACGAACCGAGGCGTGGGTCAGCGCCTTCCACCTCGCCGAAGAACGCAAGCGCATTGGACTCACGCAGTGCCAGGTCGCGGACCTCACCAATGCTTCGAACTGGCGGGACGTAAAGGCAAAAGCTCGAGTTGCCGACCCGCTCCGGAACGACGCCGAGCGGATTGCTCGCCGACGGCAGATGCGAGAGCAGATGCTGGCATCGGTCAACCGCGCGGAACGGTTGCGCGACCTGCAGGCCGAAAGTGACAGCCGGCTCGCGGAGCTGGATGTCCACGCCGGGGACCTTCCGGGCCTCATCAGCGAGGCATGCAAGGACTGGATATGGCCAAGGAGCTCATCGATGTCGCCTTGGATGCGCTGGCGGAGACGAACGCCCTGCTCGGAACGAAGACGCAGAAGGACCTTGTCAACACCGCGCTGCGTGAGGTGGCCGCTATCCAGAGCCGGGCCAGGGCCCTGGATGAGCTGACCGAGATCGCCGCTACCGGGGCGTTCGATCATCTGCTGGACAAGGGCAACTACCGGCCGTGAGCACAGTTCGGTTGGCCTGGACCGCGGCGCGGGCTCTTCCGATCAGGTTGAGGCTGCGCTCCTGGACCCCGCGCTCATGTCGTACTCAGCCAGCCGTGCTCACGTACAGACCGGCGCGTTCCAGGCAGTCCAGCAGGCTCGGCTTGCGGGCGTGCGCCTGGCACAACTGATGGATCCGTCCGCGGAACGCCTTGCGTTGGCCGTCGCGCTCGCCGAGTGCTTTCAGATCGGCCAGTAGTGCGACCGCGGCGTCGTATTCCTTGGGCTTCTTGGTCGCGATCAGCTCCGCCACCCGCTGCCACGCCTGTTCCGGGTCGGCGGCCAGTTCGTCAAGGCGCTGCTCGCTGGCGGCCGCGGCCGCCGCTTCCCGGCGTGCCTGTTCGGCCGCCTTGCGCTCCTGGGTCTGCCGCTCCCGTGCCGCCCAGCGACGCTGCGCGCCGGCCAGCAGCTCACCCACCGTGCGGCCGCCGCCTGCGGGCTCGATAGGCGCGCCGCCGCCGTACCGGCGCAGCAGCTCGGCACGGAGGTGCGCGCCGTCACCGCGGAGCAGCCGCACGATGACCTGGTCCTTGTCCGCCGCCGGCAGGTGCTTCACCCATTTGGTCAACGCCGCTGCGGAGGGCGCCTTCGTGGTCAGCGGCGCGCTGGTCTCCGCCGCCGTTTCGAGCAGGTCCTCGTCCAGGCGGAGGAAGTCGGCGAGGCTGCGCAGCGGACCTGACAGGTCGGCCAGGCCGGGTGGTACCGCCGGCTCCAGCGAGTCCTCGTCCAACTCCTGGTTCTGCACGCACAGCAGCCACGCCAGATACAGCAGGCGGGTGTCGCCGGCGGCCAGTTCCGCCCGGGCGGGGACGATCGACGCGAGGGCGGCCTCGTCCTCCCACCACTCCTCATCGCCGTCCTCGTCCTCACTGTGCAGGTCGAGGATCACATGCTCGCCCGTGCTCACCGAGGATGCGGAGTGACCCACGCAGTAGGTCGCCGCGAGCGCCGGGTCCAGCAGTGATGTCGGCAGTCGCAGCGCGATCCGGCGGGTGCCCCAGTTCGCCAGGTACAGGTGGGCGTCGAAGTAGCGTTTCATCCAGTCGCGGGGATCGGCCTTCAGGTCGCCCCACTGGTAGTCGTTGACGAAGCTCGACGCGCTGATCCGGCCACGGGTCGACACCGCACGCAGCTCGTTCTGCTCCGTTGCGGTCAGCGGCCGGTCGATCGCCACGAACTCGTAGTACTGGTACTCGCTCACGGGTCATCCGCCCCAGTGCCGGTACGCCTCGATCCACTCCGAACCGTCCGGCGGCGGATCGGGCAACGGGAGGTCCAGGATGGCGATCGCCTGCCGCTCCCGACCACGGTGGCAGATCGCCACGATCCGTTGGCCCCTCAGGTCCACCTTCCGGACCGTGACCTCGACGCCGAGGACCTGCGTGGCGAATGGCATGGCGAGGTTGTCTTCGATCATGGTGTACAGGCCGGTCAGCTGCTCATCTTCGTTGCAGCAGTCGACGGTCGCGTCTTCGACCAGCGCATCGAGTTCTTTCCGGCTCAGCGAACCCACCGCCGGAGGATAGCGGAGACCATCGGTAGCGGTGATGAAGAGCGTGCGACGATCCTGCCATGGGCGCCGACGTGACGGTGGAGAGCGAGCTTGCCCGGCTGCGCCGTGAACTGGAGCGTTTGCGGGCGGAGAACGTCCGCCTGTCGCGTCTGCTGGACCTGCGGGGTCAGGACACCGCTGCACCGCCGGAGCAGCTGTCCGCGGCCGTCGCACCGCCGGGCCTGGTCCATATGGCGTCGCCGGTGGCGGACAAACTGGCCCTGTACGCCGACCGGTTCCGGGCCCGGGCCGACGTGTACGCGGTGCGGTGGGAGAACAACCGAACCGGCACGAGCGGATGATGCCCGCGGTCGCTGGCGGCTGACGCAAGGGAGCCGATCGGAGAGCTGCCACGTATCTCCCGCTCACCGCCGAGGTCCTCTCGGCGCACCTGGTGGGTGACATCTTCATCGGGCTGTACCCCCTGCTCAGCGACAACTCATGCCACTTCGTCGTGGCGGACTTCGACGGCTCGGCCGCGATGCTCGACGCGCTCGCCTACACCAAAGCGGCTCGCGCCGGCGGGGTACCGGCGGCGCTCGAGATCTCCCAGTCCGGGCGTGGCGCACACGTGTGGGTGTTCTTCACCGAAGCGATCTCCGCAGCCACTGCCCGCTGCGTCGGCACCGCGCTGATCCACGAGGCCACGGTGCTGCGCGGCACGATGGACCTGCGGTCCTACGACCGGCTGTTCCCGAACCAGGACGTCCTGCCCGAGGGCGGCTTCGGCAACCTGATCGCCGCGCCGCTGCAGGGCCGGCGCCGCAGGGACGGGCTGACGGCGTTCCTCGACCTGGCGACGCTGGAGCCGCACTCGACACCAGGCAGAGCGCGGCGGTCGGCGCGTTGCTCGCGCATGACGACGGCCTCCTCGTCGCACCGCCAGGGTCGGGCAAGACAGTCATGGCCTGCGCGGTGATCGCCGAGCGGGGAACGGCGACCCTGGTGCTCGTCGACCGGAAGGCACTGGCCGAGCAGTGGCGCGCCCGGATCGAGCAGTTCCTGGGCTTCAAGCCAGGGCAGGTCGGTGGCGGCAGGCGCAAACTCAGCGGGGTGTGGACATCGCCATGCTGCCCTCCCTGGCCAGGCGTGACGACGTCGCCGAACTCACCAACGGCTACGGGCACGTCATCGTCGACGAATGCCACCATCTCGCGGCCGCCGCGTACGACCACTCGGTCAAAAGCATCGCCGCGCAGTTCTGGCTCGGCCTCACCGCCACCCCGGCGCGGCGTGACGGACTCGGTGAGCTCGTCCTCTGCAACTCGGACCCGTCCGGCACACGATCACGCATGACCCGCCCGGCAACGATCAAGGCACACTGCTGGACGCCTGGGAGGCCGACGCGGGACCACGGCGGCTGCTGTACCTGCGCGAGACCGCCTTCGAGTTCCGCTCCGGTGACGCCGAGCCGTCCGCTGCGATCGCCGAAGCGCACCGCGCCATCGCCGTCGACCAGGCACGCAACGCCCAACTCGTCGCCGATGTGACCGCCGCCCTGCAGCGCGGGCGCGACTGCCTGGTGCTCACCAGGCGAGTCGCACACGTGGAGGCGCTGAACTCCGCGTTCGCTTCGCGGGGCCGCCAGGCGTACGTACTGCAGGGTGGCATGTCGACCAGCGACCGGCGCGCCATCGTGAGCCAGCTCGCCGACGCCAAAGCCGGAGACGGCGTACTGGTCATCGGCACCACGCCGTTCATCGGTGAAGGCTTCGACGCGCCGGCCCTCGACACGCTGTTCCTGGCTGCGCCGGTCTCCTACGACGGGCTGCTCGTCCAGTGCGCCGGCCGGGTGATCCGTGCCGCGCCCGGCAAGGCCGTCGCTGAGGTCCATGACTACCACGACCGCGCCACGCCGATCCTCGCCGCCTCGCTCCAGCGCCGCATGCCCGGGTACCGCGCGCTCGGCTTCACCAGCGCCTGGGCATGTTGATGAAGCGACAGCGAGGGCATGTGCCGCGAGACCGCGCCTGCTGCTCGGCGACCGTGTCCGTCACCCGCCGTCGCGTTCGGCGACCGTGTCCGTCACCCGCCGTCGCGTTCGACGATCATGCGGGTGGGGCGCTGTCGGCGACGATCGCTCGTAGGTCGTCGCACGGGGCGGGGCGCGGTGGCACGCCGGTCCGTCCGGGTGTTGTGGGCGCGGGAAAAGTTGGCGGGCTCGGGGGTCAACAGGTGGGGGTGGGCGGGGACTCTGTGGGGTGGAGGCCTACCGAGGGAGACGAAGCGTGGTGACCCTGCAACCGTCCGAGGTGCACGTCGTGGGGTTTGAGGCGTTCGTCGCGGCTCGGGGGGTGGGGCTGGTGCGGTTCGCGGTGTTGCTGACCGGGGATGACCATCGGGCCGAGGATCTGGTGCAGGAGGCGCTGGCGAAGGCGTACCTGCGGTGGGAGGGGATCCGGCGGGTCGATGACCCTGAGGTGTACGTGCGGCGGTTGATCCTCAACGGGTCGCGGTCGTGGTGGCGGCGCAGGGCCAATCGGGAGGTGCCGGTCGAGCGGGCGCCCGAGGCGGTTGCGGCGGGTGACCTGAGCGGGGAGGCCGCGGACCGGGACGAGCTGTGGCGGCTGGTGGCGGCGCTGCCGTTCAAGCAGCGGGCGGTGGTGGTCCTGCGGTACTACGAGGACCTCGACGACGCGGCGATCGCGCGGGTGCTCGAGTGCTCGCAGACGACGGTCCGGACCCACGCCATGCGCGCGCTGCACCGGCTCCGCGCCCGCCTGAGCGAGCACGGCGCCGTGCACGAGAGCAAACACGAGAGCGGAAGCGAGGCGGAGGCATGAGCGGCATGGAAGACAAGCTGGTGCGGAGCCTTGCGGCGCGGGCCGGGGCAACGCAGGTCGAGGTCGGGGAGTTGGCCCGCCGGGCGGTGCGAAGGGCGGGCCGGATGCGGGCGCGCCGGCGGGCGGCGGGTGTGGCGGCCGCGGTGGTGCTGATCGTGGGGGCGGCGCTGGGCGTACAGGCGATGCTGCCGCAACGCAAGGACACGACGCTGCCCGTGGCGCTGGGGGTGCCGTCGGCACTGAGCCGGCCGGAGGGGATCGGTGGGGATCCGGCGCTGCTGCACCTGGACCTGGACCTGAAGGCGTTCGACGACGTAGGGGTGGTCGACTGGGTCTCCGGGGAGGACCGGGAGTCGGTGAGCGTGTACGGGCAGGACCACGAGCTGGTCGCCGCGGTGTACGTGGCGCCGACGGTGGTGGACCTGAAGCGGGGGCTCCGGCCGCTGAGCTCGGCGGCCGTCGACGTCACGGTCGGCGGGCGGCCGGGCCGGGCGGACACGTTCGACCCGGGGAACGGGCAGCGCTTCACCGACCTGCGGTGGGAGCCGGTCGACGGGATCTTCGTAGCGGTGTGGGCGCGGGACCTGGCGGCGGCGCAGCGGGTGTACGGCGCGGTGCGGCTGGACCGGGTGCAGCGGTGCGTGACGCCGATGCGGCTGTCGGAGCTGCCGGCCGGAGCGCGGTGGGTCGAGTGCCAGACGGCGATTGGGAAAGGGCGGGAGTGGGCCTGGTCGGGGCTGGTCGTCACGCAGGCGGACGCCGAGCGGGTGCGGCTGTGGGCGGCGGAGCCCGCGGCGGCGGACGGTGCGCGGTTCGCGCCGGACCGGGTCGTGGCCGGCAGGTCCGCGCAGTGGCTCACCGACGGGATGCGGGGGCTGTGGGTCCCGGAGTTCGGGCCGGTCAGCCTGTACGTGCTGGAGGCGACCGCGTTCCACGCCGACCTGCTCAGCGAGGATGAGGCGGCCTGGTACGTCGAGCATCTGCAGGTGTACGACGACCTGACCAACCCCGATGCGTGGCCGACGTCGGCGACCCGCTAGGCGACGAGGACGGCTCGTCAGGCGACGAGGACGGCGAGCGCCAGCAGGCAGTGCGCGGCGATGCCGAGCCGGACGCTGCCGAACCGGACGGTCACCGCCGTCAGGACGAGGTGCATGACGAGGATGTAGGGGAACAGGCCGGAGAGCGCGAACGGCAGGGCCGACAGCAGCCCCGACCCGAGGATCGCCGGCGTGCCCTGCAGCGGCGTCCGCGGCAGCAGGTACGCCCGGAAGAACAGCTCCTGCGGCGCGGCCACCACCAGGAGCAGCAGCGGCAGCACGGCCGGTCGGTGGTCCGTGCCGAGCAGCATGGCCAGCCCGAGCGCGATGGCGAACAGGCTCGGCAGCAGCAGCAGGTACAGCCGCGGAGGAAGCCTGCGGTGCAACGACAGCGTGCCGATCGTCATGGATGTGACGCTACGAACGGCGGGCGGCCGGATACAGCCCGCTGTCTACCGTGTCAGGGGTAGGGCCAGCCATACCTCTTCCCGAGAGCATGTCGGATCGGGCCTGGCCCGTTCGAGGTACCGGCGAGGACACCCGTTGATAGGAGTGGAACATGCGCTATCTCGTGCTGCTGAAGGGGACGACCCCCGGCACCCCGCCTCCGCCTGAGCTGATGGCCGCGATCATGCAACTCGGCGAGGACGCCACCGCCGCCGGGGCGCTGCTGGACACCGCGGGCCTCGCGCCCAGCGTCAACAGCGCCAGGGTCACGGTCACCGGCGGCGCGCTCGACGTGGTCGACGGGCCGTTTGCGGAGACGAAGGAGATGATCAGCTACGCGCTGTACCAGGTGCGGACGAAGGCCGAGGCGACGGAGTGGACCAGCCGGTTCATGAAGCTGCACCGCGACCTGTGGCCCGGCTGGGAGGGCGAGGCCGAGGTGCACCAGGTGTTCAGTCCAGCAGGCTGACGTCGAACACCGGGAACTCCTCGGGCGCCGGAGCCTCCACGGTGATCCGGGTCCCGGCGTGGTCGAACGACAGCCGCCATGCGTGCAGGTGCGTCCGCCCGGTGGCGGCCTTGTCGAACAGCGGGTCGCCGACGATCGGGTGGCCGATCCACGCGAGGTGCACCCGGATCTGGTGGCGCCGGCCCGTCAACGGGTCGGCGACCACCAGGGCGCGCTGCTCGTCCTGCCACGGCACGCGCAGCTCCGTCACAGACGGATAGGTCGGGACCTGGTCGAACACCGCCTCGGGCGGCACCGACCAGACGTCACCGGACAGCGTGATCGCCTCCCGGGGCGCCGCGATCCGCACCCGGTTCTTCCGCCCGACGCTCAGCGGCAGGTCGATCGTGCCGGTCGTGGGGAGCCCGCCGGGCGCCACGACCGCCAGGTACGACTTCCGGACGGTCCGCTTGTTGAACTGCCGCGTCAGCGCCCCGTGCCCGGCGAGGTCCTTGGCGAACAGGATCACGCCTGAGGTGACCTTGTCGATGCGGTGCGCCGGGAACAGCGTCTCGCCGGCCTCGGCGGCCATCCTGACCAGATCGGACTCGTGCCGCTCGCCCATCACGGACACCCCGGCCGGCTTGTCCAGCACCAGCACCGCGTCGTCCTCGAAGAGCACGCGCTTCCGGTAGTCCGTCCACATCGCCCTAACATACGGTGGTGGAGGAGTACCGCCGCGAGCTGGAGGTCCACTGCTACCGGATGCTGGGCTCGCTGCACGAGGCCGAGGACCTGGTGCAGGAGACGTATCTGAAGGCGTGGCGGGCCCGGGACACCTTCGACGGGCGCTCGTCGGAGCGCACGTGGCTCTACCGGATCGCCACCAACGCCTGCCTGGACGCGCTGAAGGGCCGCCCGCGGCGCGCGCTGCCGGTCGACCTCGCCCCCGGTGAGGCCGAGCACTGGCTGGAGCCCGTCCCCGACGCACTCCTGGAGCACAAGGGCCCGGAGGGTGCCCTGCTGGCGAAGGAGCGCGTGGAGCTGGCGTTCCTCGCCGCGCTGCAGCACCTCCCGCCGCGGCAGCGGGCCGTGCTCATCCTCCGCGACGTGCTCGACTGGTCGGCCGCGGAGACCGCGACGCTGCTGGAGATGACCGTCCCCGCGGTCAACAGCGCCCTGCAGCGGGCGAAGGCCCGCGTGCCCGCCCCCGCCGAGCCGGCCACCCCCGCCGATCACGAGGTCGCCCGCCGCTACGCCGAGGCGTTCCAGCGCGCCGACATCCCCGCCATGGTGCGCCTCCTGGCCGACGACGTCAGGGCCTCCATGCCGCCGTTGCGCATCTGGTACCAGGGAAGCCCGGCCGTCGAGCAGGCCCTGCGAGCCAGTCGCCCCGCCCTCGGCGAGATCCACATCCGCTGCACCACCGCCAACCACCGCCCCGCCGTCGTCGCCCACATCCGCCCGCCCGGCGAGCCCGCCTGGCAACCCTTCGGCGTCTCCGTCCTGCACGTGTCCGACGGGCGCATCACGGAGATGATCGCCTTCCACGACCCGGCCATCGTCGCCCTCTTCGACCGGTGGTAGAGACGGGCCGGTGGTAGGGGCTGCACCACCGTGGATCGGCGGGCTGGCACCGGTGTCGAAAAAGCGTGCTGCGGGCACGGTTGAGGTATGCAGTGGGCCTACGTTGTGATCTTCGTGTTGCTGGTGGGGGACTGTCTCCTGCCGTTCCTGCCGGCGGAGACGAGCGTCATCGCGGGGGGTGCGCTGGCGGCGGGTGGGCAGCTCAGGCTGCCGGTGGTGCTGGTCGCGACGGTGGCGGCGGTCGCGGCCGGGGACCTGCTGACCCATGAGGCGGCGCGGCGGGGCGGGCGCCGGCTGTTCGGCAGGTGGACGGGCAAGGGCCGGCCGCGGCGGGTCCTCACCAAGGTGAGCGGGGCGTTGCAACGGCGCGGCGGCGCGATCGTGGCGACGGGCCGGTTCGTGCCGATGGGGCGCACCGCGGTGGCGCTCGCGACCGGTTACGCGCGGTTCCCGCGTCGCAGGTTCGTGCCCGCGCTGCTGGTCGGTGCGGTGCTGTGGAGCTGCTACATGGTGTCGCTCGGATACCTCGGCGGAAGGGTGTTCGACCAGCCGTACACGGCGGCCGGGGTCGGCAGCGTGGTGTCCATCGCAGTGACGGCGGTGTTTGCCATCCGGCAAGCGAGGGCACCAAAGAAGCAGCACGAGGGACCGAACGGAAGGATCAGCGATGAGCTTCACGGACAAGGTCGAGCACAAGGCTGAAGAGCTCAAGGGCGCCGCCAAGGAGAAGTTCGGCGACGCGACGGACAACGAGCGGCTGCAGGCCGAAGGCGCCGCCGAGCGGGCCGCCGCCAAGGCGAAGCAGGCCGGCGACCATGTCAAGGACGCCGGCGAGGACGTCAAGGACGCGTTCACGCACCGGACGAGCTGAACCTGCCACATCTCGGGGCCGCCCCGCACCACCGGGGGTGGCCCCGAAGGCTGTTCAGGACGAGGAAGCGGACAGTCCCGTGCAGATCAGCATGACCAGCCCGACGATCAGGTCGTTCGCGGTGGGGCCGCTCCACCCGTACTGCAGCACGAGCGGCGCCAGCAGCAGCCATCCGGCGAGTCCACCGGTGACCCAGGTGAGCGCGGGTGTGGGGCGCAGCAGCCGGACCATGGTGACGATCGCGACGGCGATCCCGACGACGGCGTCGCTCCAGAAGACGTCGTAGCGGGCGGCGCCGATGTAGCCGATCGGCACCGCGGACACCACCAGCCAGACGGCGGCCAGGAACACCACGGCGAGGAACGGGGCCGGCGACGACTCCCGGCGCTCCTCGCGCTCCTGGAAGTCGGCGGTGGCCCGGACGTGCGCGGGGGTCGTGAAGTCCTGGTCGGAGATGAAGCTGGTCATCGCCTGAGACTCGTCGGGCCCAGGATGACCCGGGATCACCTCGCCGGAGTGCTCTCGTTCCAGGAGCGGTCCAGCGCCGTCACGCAGTAGCTGGCGGCGGCGTCCGGCACGGTCAGCGAGCCGTCCCCGCCGCGGCGCACCGCCAGCAGCTTCGCCGAGGAGCCCCGCACCTGGTACACGGCCGAGTTGACGCCCTTGCCCTTCCAGGTGAGCGTGGTGCCGGACATCGAGACGGACGGCGGCGCGGGCACGTCGGCGGGCAGCTGCGCCATGACCGGCGGCAGCGCCGGCGTGGAGTAGAAGCTGGCGGCGTAGCGGGAGACCGATCCGAGGGTGTCGCTGCGCATGCTCTTGGCGCTGAAGTGGACGCTGCCGGTGACCTGCGGATACTTCCGGTTCAGGGCGAGCTGGCGGTCGAGCTCGCCGGGGTCGGACCAGGCACCGGACTGCCCGACGCGGTAGTCGGCCTGGCCGATCCACAGCTGCACGTCGGTGTCCTTGACGACGGCGGCCCACCAGGGCAGCAGCTTCGCGTAGTCCGCGACGTCGAACCCGATGTTCCAGTACAGCTGCGGGACGATGTAGTCGAGCCACTCCCGCTGCACCCACAGCCGCGTGTCGGCGTAGATCTCGTCGTAGGACTGCAGCCCGCGGGTCGGGGAGCCGGCCGGGTCGGTCCGGTCGTTGCGCCAGATGCCGAACGGGCTGATGCCGAACTTCACCCACGGCTTCAGCTTGCGGATCTTGTCGTGCATCTCCTGGACGAGCTTGTTGACGTTGTCGCGCCGCCAGTCCGCGCGGCTGAGGCCGTTGCCGTACTGCGCGTAGGCGGCGGCGTCCGGGTAGTCCTGCTTGCCGACCGGGTACTGGTAGAAGAAGTCGTCGAAGTGGACCCCGTCGACGTCGTACTTCTTGACGGCCTCCAGCATCGAGTCCTCGACGAACTCGCGGGCGGCCGGGATGCCCGGGTTGAAGTGCAGGCGGCTGCCGGTGGTGCCGGCCGCCGGGTAGACGACCGCCCACTCCGGATGCTTGCGCAGCGGGTGGTCGGGCGCGAGCGCGTTGATGTCGGAGCCGGCGCCGCCCGGGGCCGGCTGGCTGCCCCGGTACGGGTTGAACCAGGCGTGGAACTCCAGTCCGCGGGCGTGCGTCTCGTCGATCATCCAGCGCATCAGGTCGAAGCCGGGCGCCTTCCCCCGTACCCCCGTGATCCACTCCGACCAGGGGGCGTAGGCGGACGGCCACAGCGCGTCGCCGCTGGGTCGTACATGGACGAACACCGCATTCAGGTTGCGCTTGCCGGCGAGGTCGAGCCAGCCCAGGTACTCCGACTTGATCTGCTCGTCGGGCAGCCCCGGCCGGCTCGGCCAGTCGATGTTCTCGACCGTGGTGATCCAGATGCCGCGCAGCTCCCGCGGCGCGTTCAGCGGCACCCCGTCGCACCGCAGGTCGGTGCCGGAGCCGGTGCGGGGCCTGGACCGGTCGGCGCGGTCACCGCCGCGGCCGTCGGGCGAGGCGCTGGAGGACGTCGAGCTCACCCACACGGCCCTGACGGCGCCCACCCCGGCGACCACCGCCAGGACGATGCCGATCACGACCGGCAGCACAGGGGGGCGGCGGGGGAGGCTGTGACGCACGTCGACCAGTCTGCCGGGTGCCGAAGCCCCCATTGCAAGCGATTCAGGAACTTCTGGACGAAGAGGGGAGGGACTGCTCCTCCAGTTCCGCCATGAGCCGCGCGGTCGCCTGCTCGACCGCGGCGTCGACGAGCCGGCGCTCCGCGACGATCGTGTCGAGGCCGTCGCCGGCCACCTCCTGCGCCGCGCCGGCGACCTTGAGCTGCTGCTCGTGGCGTTTCGTGGCGGTCAGCTCGCGGCGGCGGGCGTCGCGGGCCTCGGTCCGCTCGTACGCGTTGCCGTGCGAGACCAGCTTGAGCCACACCGCCGCGCAGTCCAGGCAGACCAGCAGCGCCGCGACGCCGAGGTAGAAGAACCCGAACCCCCAGAAGTCGCTCTTGACCAGGTGCCACATCGCGGTGGTCCGGGCGCCGAAGCCCGCGCCGGCCTCCACGGACCGCCGGTTGTCGGTGCGCTGCTCGGTGATCTGCTCGTTGAGCGCGGCGACCTGCTTCGCCCGGTCGAGGCGGGCGCTCTCCTGGGTCTTCTGCAGCGCGGCCGCCTCGTCGTCCAGGCGGGTCGCCTCGGCGGTCAGCGCCCTGGACTGCCGCACGAGCGTGTCGCAGAACCCGCCGGGCGGGCAGCCGGCCCGCTGGGTGACGCCGTCGGCGCGGGAGTCGGCGAGGGCACGGTCGTACACCTCGGCGGCCTCGGCCCGCTTCGTCGCGGCGAGCTGGTGCAGGTCGGCCACGGCCTTGTCGTCGGCGGCGTCCTGCCGGCGCAGCGCGTCGACCTGCCCGGCGAACGTGGCGATCGCGCCCGACTGCTCCAGCTGGATCAGCTGGCGGTTGTGCACGGTGCCGAGGTACGCGTCGATCTCGCCCTTGTACCTGGCGAGCATGAGCGGCTCGGTGATGACGACGGCGAACAGCAGGGCGAGCAGCAGCCGGCCCGCGTACAGGCCGAACGTGCCGCGCCGCAGCAGGTGCTTCGGGTCGGGGGAGTCGAGGTTGTCGTAGCTGACCGCGACCCGCCCGACGACGGCCCGGTCGTAGGCGATCACGGCGGCCGCGACCGGCGGGCCGACCAGCCACTGCCACCACGGGTGCGTGTAGTTCGCGGTGGCGTCGACGAAGGTCGCGGCGCCGACGATCGCGTACAGGCCGTACAGCAGGATGAACACCGCGATCGAGCGGTACAGCGCGCGGTCGGTGTGGGTCCGCACGCTGGCGGGGTTCACGTTGGCGACCCGGAGGAGCAGCGAACGGTCGGCCATGCGCCTGACGGTACGCGAACATTAGTCGCGTTTAAGGGGCATTTCCTGATTCAGCTCTTTCACCAGGATCCGGCACAACTCCGGTTCGCGCACCTCCCGCTCGTCCTTGAACACCACGTAGTGCGTGTCGACGAGCCCGTGCGGCCACTCGGCGAACCCGAGCCGCAGATACAGCCGCTCGGCGTCGGCGTTGTCCAGCCCGATGCCCAGCGCCAGCTGCGCGTGCCCCCGCTCGCGCACGACCTGCTCGGCGGCGCGCACCAGCGCGGTCCCGATCCGCCGGTTGCGCAGCCGCTCGACGACCCGCAGCCGGTTGAGCAGCGGCACGCCCGGCAGGTGCTTGCGCAGCTCGGCCTCTTCGGCGTCCTCGAACCACACGTAGACGCAGCCCACGACCTCGCCGTGCAGCCACGCCACCAGGAGGACGCCGTTGTCCTCTGCCTGTCGTGCCATTCGCTCGGCGAAGAACGAGGCATCGCCGAACGCGGCGACCACGAGGTCGAGCTCACGCCCGATCGCGGGCCTGACCTCCAGATGGTCCGACAGCACGCAGTAATACTGCCCTGTGTTTCCGGGTCGATCCGCGGATTCTGCCCTGTCTGACGTCAACTTGAACTTCAGTCCTGACTGAAGCGCGAATCGACTGAGGATTGCCGACGACGTATTTGCTGTGGTGAAATCCGTCAGGAATGTTCATCCACATTCTGAAGTCCAGAACGTAAGGATGCTGATGGCGGCGCCGACATCGAACGCGAAAGCTCGCCTCGCGGCGCGGCTGAAGTCGCTGCGGACCGACGTCGGCGGCGCGGGGATCACGCAGGGTCAGCTCGCCAAGGCCCTCGGCGTCAGCCCGCCGCTCATCTCCTCATGGGAGTCGCCGGGCAAGCCCGACCTGCCGCCGACCGCCCGCATCAACGCCTATGCGCGGCTGTTCTGCACCCCGCGCTCCTTCGCCGCCGGCCGCGCGAAGCTCATCGGCGAGGACGACCTGGACCGCGACGAGCAGGCCCGCCGCCGCGAGCTGGAGGAGGAGCTGCTCGCCCTCCGCGACGCCGCCAACGGCACCAGCGGCGGCGCCCGCCCGGTCCGGCCCGCCGACGAGGAGCTCCGCCGCCTGCACAGCGGACCCCTGTTCTTCGCCGACGGCCGCCCCATCACCATCGCCTGCGCCCGGCTCCCACCCGAGTTCCGGCGCAACATGCCCTACGTCGACCCCGCCGAACCCGACTACACCGAGTCCTACACGTACGCCGACCTCGACACCCTCCTCGAGCTGCACGGCCACCTCCGCGCCGCCAACCCGTTGAGCCAGGTCCGGGTCCGCGCCGACGACGCGCTTTCGGCCGACGACCTCACCACCCACCTCGTCGTGCTCGGCGGCGTCGACTGGAACTTCCTCACCCGCACCCTGCTCACCCGCCTCGACGTCCCCGTCACCCAGCACGACCGGCTGGGCGACGACGAGACCGGCGCCGCGTTCCAGGTCTCTGCCGGCGACGACACCCACGTCTTCGCGCCCACCCTCGTCGACGGCCAGCTCGTCGAGGACGTCGCCCACTTCTATCGCGCGCCCAACCCGTACAACCGGCTCCGCACCGTCACGATCTTCAACGGCATGTTCGCCCGCGGCACCTACGGCGCCGTGCGCTCGCTGACCGATGCAAGGTTCCGCGACCGCAACGGCGGATACCTCGCCACCCGGTTCGCTCAGCGGGACACCTTCAGCATCCTGACGACGGTCCAGATTGTCAGGGGCGAGGTCTTGACCCCGGACTGGACGGCTCCTGAGAGCCGGCTCCACGAATGGCCGCCAGAAGGTAGATAAATCCGGTCATGAACGGTGCTCTGCCGTCAGAGATGCTTTTCCATCACCCGGCATTGCTCGGGGACCCGGACTTCGCGACCGTCGACGGTCGCGATATAGAATGTGTCAAGCAGGCCATAGGGCCATTCGGTGTATCCAAGACGACGATAGAAACGCTCCGCGTCGATGTTGTCGAGGTCGAGGCCCAGCGCCATACGGGCGCATCCTCGGTCGCGAGCGACGTTTTCCGCGGTTTGCATCAAGCGGCGCCCGATACCCTGCCTGCGCAGGTGCTCAACCACCAGGAGACGGTGCAGGACAGGCGTGCCCGGCCGGCGCTCGCGAAGCTCCGCCTCGTCCGCCTCTTCGAACGAGATGTAGACGCAGCCCACGGCCTCTGCTTCGCGCCACGCCGCGAGCAGGACTCCGCTGCCGCCGGCGAGCTGCCGCCGGCGATCTGCGACGAACGAAGCACCGCCCAGCGCTGCGACCACTCGATCCGTGTCGGTGTCCGTCGCTTGCGTCATCCGCACCTGATCAATCGGCATCCCACAATGATGCCTGCATGCGAGGTGGGTGTCTGCCCCACCGAGGGATGGGTTCCGCTGGATGGCATCCGAGCGCTAAGGTATTCGTAGGTTCTGATCAGGCGGAGGCGCTCATTCACCAGGAAATGGTGCCCGAGGAAAATGCCAGGGCTGAAGCGCGGCATCAATGCTCTCCCCGTCCACCGCTCCGCAGATCGGTGCGGGTTGGTGCCCCGTCGGCCTGGCGATGTGTGATCTGTGGGCACGAATACGCGACCTCACCCGACGGCGGTTCTCTGGAATCTCGGGTGATTCCGGGCGAGAAGGACTGGGCCGGGCCTGTCGTGCGGCAGTTCGCTGATGCCGGCCTTCATGTCGTTGATCGATGGGTCGCGCTGGCGGGCACCGCGTCCTGGACGGAGCACGACGCGGCGGAAGAAGGTTCGGTACTCCGCCGTTCGGCTGAGCTGTGCGCTGCGCGTGATGACGCGGCGACCGGAGATGCCGACCTGTTGCTGCTGACCCAATGGCTCGTCCATGCGCCGGCGAGGTCGACGATTGTTGCGATGTTCTCCGCGGAGCGAGGACTGCGGAACCTCGATCGTCTTCAGGTTGAGGACGGCGCGGTGACCTACGCGGATCTGCATCTCGGTCCGGCCGTCGACATCGCGGTTGATCTTGCTGGTGTCCTGGCCGGCGGCGTAACCGGAAATCTCGCGTACGACCTGTTGAAGCATGCGGTCGTGAGCTTTCGCGGACGGAGGTCGGCACCGGGGCGGTCGGATGCGACGGCCGACACGCCCCTGGCGCGGGCTGAGGCGCTGGCGGCGGCGCTCGGTGCCGTCACCGATGCATGGCCCGAGCACGCACCACACGTGGATCGGTTCGCCGTCCGGCAGGAGCAGCGCACCGCGACGGGCATGTGGCGGTTCGTGCTGGTCAGGTCGCGCGACATCTTCACCGTCCATGTCCCACCTGGTGAGCCGTCCTTCGACCGTATTGAGGTGCATCGGCGAGCCGGCTAGCCGGGGCATCAGACGCGGGCACGTGTTTCCAGTGTCTCGAGCCACGGCCCGGCATGCTTCCCGAGTGCCTGCACTGGGCGTTCCAGCATTGTCTGCCAGGTCTCATGGTCGCGGATCAGCTGGGTGGTATAGCCGGCCAACTGCGCCGGCAGTTCCGGAGCATGGCAGGCTGCTGCTTCCGCGACGCAACGCGCGGCAGCGGCGTGACGCCCTGCCTGCAGCTGGACCGCGAGCTGGACGAGCAAGGTCATCCGATCGCATACCACGTGCCGCCAGAAGTCGATCTGCGTCTGGATGTGCAGCCGCTCGCTGTCCAGTTCCGCCTCCATGAGGCCAGTCGCCAGAAGCTCGCCGAACTCCTGGCGTGCCGCCAGCGACGGCGAGGCGAAGGTATCCGCCCGTCGAGCGCGCTGGTGCAGGGTTGTGCCCACGGGAGTGACGCCGGCGCCGCCGAGTGTTGCCGAGGTCATGGCGAACAGCAGGTCTTCGTTGTACAGGGCGGGGAAGAACGAAACGGCTGACCGGCAGTCGATTGCCATCGCTCCGGCGCCGATCAGCGAAATGGTCGGCATGCCGGCGGTCGCGCAGGCGTGACCGACAACGGACCGGTCGTGCGCGTCCACGAATGCCCATGCCGCGATCTGTGACGCGGTCCCACTGCCTCGCCCGGCGAGCGCCTGCCGCGTGGCGTCGAGGTGGTCGCTGCCGAGCGGGTCGATGTCATCGTCCATGAAGAGCACGTGCCGCCACCCAGCGGCTCTCGCCAGGAGCATCCCTGCGTTCCGTTTCGCCGGAGTGTCCCGATGGCGATCCGCGGACTCATGATTCGACGTGGACAATGCCGCGGTCGGGTCCCACGCTTCGGGCAACGTCAGCCGCGCCGCACTGCCCGAGTCGAGCGCCGCACGGAACGCGACGCTGTCCGCCGGCGGCGCGGCCACGCCGTCCGGCGAGTCCAATACGACCAGTGGAGCCCCTGCGGCAGATGCGGTGCGGATCGCGTTGTCCACAGGCGTGGCCGGGTCGCGGCGCGGCACGATGACGGCGTCGATCTTCGGTGCCGCCACTGCCGGAGGCCTGCGTGCCGGGGCCGGGGAGGCTACGAGAACGTCGCGGATCGCCGGGCGGGGCGCTCGCGGCGCCGGCCCTCTGGTCATGATGTGGAGGCTCGCAGCGGAGTTGTTTGCGGCCACGGCTGGAGCCGGATGCCCCCACTGCAATCGCCGGCCTCGCATTCCAGCAACTGCCGCGAGCAGCCCGATCGACGCGGCAATTGTCGTGCCGCCATGAGCGATGTCCAACAGTCCGAGCACGGCGGCCTCCGCTGCGAGTTGGTTTGTCCACCACATCAGCGGGCCGCGATGTTGTCACTACGGCCGAAGGCTTCCGCCGGCGACGTGCAGGAAGTGATGATCGTCAGGAATGTGTCAATATCGGATCAAAAAGTTGGTGACAACCGCAGGTGCCTGTGGTCTCGTGTCGTCGAGGTGATGCCGTGACGCGGTTAGACTATTTGGACAGACCGATGCACAGCATGGTGACAGTCGCCGTCGCATCAGGAGGTAACACATCGTGACACAAGCGCGGGATTATTGCGCGCCGTGGCGATCAGAAAGCGATTTGACGGCGTTCCGGGTGCGGGTTCCCGCGCAATGTGTCGAGATCGGGTTCGATGCGGGATTTCCGCCCTCCGGCCGTCCGAAATGACCACGGAGCGCCCACGTCGCGTCGTGGTGATTGCCCCGAGAGAATATCCGGCATTCGACGACGAGTTTCGGATAGCGCTTGACGAGCAGGTCGATGTCGTCGTGAGCTGGTTCGGCGAATCGAGCGTCGAAAGTGAGGCCTGCAGGCTGTCGATCCTGCATCCGCACAGCTTGGACGAGCTGGAAGACCTCGTCCGGTCGGAGGGTCTGGCAGGTCTCCACCGTGACCAGCCGACCGTCCTGTACATCACAGGGCACGGTGTGCAGGACTCTTCGCGCCGCCACTTCCTTCTGCTGCCAGGCTCCGAAGAGGCGAACCTGCGCAACACGGCGCTCGTCACGGCGGACCTCGTGGAGCGTGTCCTGTCGTCGAGTGCCGAGCAGATTCTCGTTTTCGTCGATTCCTGCCATTCGGGCGCGCTGCACGCGGAACTCGCCGAGCGACTGCGGTCGCTGCCCCTCGATCGTCGGCGTCTCAGGACACTTGCTGTCATCACGGTCGGTGACTTCGACGAGAAGCCCCGCGTCGGCGAGTTCGCCGCGGTGTTGGCCAGGCTGTACGAGCGGTTCCGCAGCCCGCAGAGCGGTTATGCGCGGCGATACCTGTCGTTTCAGGACTTCGCGGTTGAGATGGCGAATCTCTTCCAGGAAGACGACTCGCTCCTCGAGCCGTTGTGGGTGTGGCCGCGTTCGTCGCCGACCCCTGCGACCACCCGGTGTATTCCGAACCCGGGTTACCGGCCGGTCGGTCCACCTGTCGAGGCGGTCCGCCGGCAGCTCGCACAGGAGTTGTCCGCTCTGCCGTACTGGAGCTCGCGTGCCTCGGGTCGGTACTCCGACGAGCCGAGTGCCTGGTATTTCTCCGGACGCCGCGACGAGTTGCGAGTCCTGTGTGACTTCCTTGCCCGCGGGTCGGGCGTTGTCGTCGTCACCGGCGAGGCGGGCAGCGGCAAGTCCGCAATTCTGGCCCAGGTGACGGTGCTGAGCGACCCGACGTTCCGCGACGATCCGGCCTTTCACGAGGCCGTACGGAACCTCGGCGCGGATGCGGTTCCGCCGCTGGGGTCGGTGGACGTGGCCCTGTACGCGCGAAATTCCACCTTCGGCGATCTGGCTGCTCGGCTCGCCTCGTTCCTCGCCGTGGAGCCCGACACCCCCACCGACGGCACTGTCCTCGACACCATCGTCGAGCGGCTTCGCTCCGAGGACCGGACGATCTCGATCGTCATCGACGGTGTCGACGAGGCGGTGCAGCCCGAACTGATCGTGTCTGGCCTCCTGGGCCGGCTCCTGGCGGTCGCGAACGACACAGGCGAGCCGCTCGTCCGCCTGATCGTCGGTGTCCGGTCCGACCGCCCCAGCGGTGCCGTCCTGCGCGGCGCGGGGCTGCAGGGCCTGCTCATGAAGGTGGCGGAAAACGTCCGCCCGGATGCCGTCTGGGCGCTGATCCGGACAGACTCGACGGCCGACGTCGCCCATGACATCACGGAATACGTGCAGCGGATCCTGTTGTCCGGAGAGGACTTGGACCGGCTGCCGGCAAGCCGGCTTCGGGAGACGCTCAGGACCGCCGAACTGATCGCCGAAGAAGTCAGCCCATCGTTTCTGGACGCCCGGTTCGCCGCCGCACGACTCAAGATGTCAGGCAGAAGGCCCGAAGGGTCATCCGCCGCCTTCTTCGGCCGCCTGCGAGCCGGCACCGTCTCGCTGTTGAAAGCGGACATCCGGGAAGAGTCGCAACGGCTCGACCTCGCGGTCGATCACGTGGTCGCAGTGCTCCGAGCCGTCGCCTTTTCGTTGGGAGCCGGCCTTCCATGGGCCAATGTATGGTCGACCGTCGCCGCTGCGCTCATGCCGGACACGGATGCGAAAGCCGCCGGAATCGACATCGACGCAGTCATCGCGGCGGTGCAGCACGGCCGTCTCTCGGGATATCTGGCGTCCGATGTGGAAGACGATCGCCTGGTCTACCGACCGGCGCACGCAAGAATCGGCGAGATCCTCCGTCGAAATCCGGAGCTCGTGGTGGCAACGCTTGCCGGCGCGCCACCGATGGACGATCCCTCAGCCGATCGGCACGGCCACGCCGTCGTCGCCATGGCGTTGCTGTCGCTGCTCGACGAAGGAGGCGCACTTCAGGCGCCACATGCTTACGTCAGGCGGCATCTTGTGCGGCACGCGGCTCTCGGTGGCGTCCTCAGCGACACGGTCGTTCCCCCGTGGTTTCTGCCTTGGGAATCAGGAGGCGACGTACGTCGACTCCTGGCGCGGGCGGGGAGCGCACCGGATGCGGCCGCTCTGGAGTCCTGGGCGCTGGTCGAGTCGCTCATCGATGACGCAGACACCGCGTCCCGCGAATCCACGCTGGCATTCCAACTGAAGGCTGCGGGGCGACGCAGTGCGCTCACCGGTCTTCGTCCGATGGTTACCGCCGACTGGGTGCGTTGGCGTGACGACTTCACGAGGGTCGGCAACTGGGGATGTCCGACCTGGGCGCTGGCGACGTTGACCGGCGAGGACGGACAGTGCATCGTTGCCGCGTCAGGAGCGGACGGCGGCATCAAGCTGCTGGAGTTCGACACCGGCCGGGAACTGTGCCCGACGCTGCTGGGGCACGTCAGCCGTGTTCGGGCCTTTGCGCAGGCGAGGCGCGAGGGTGCGGACGTCCTGCTGTCCGGGGCCAACGACGCCACGGTCAGGGTCTGGCAGATCGCCACTGGCCAGCCCGTCTCCGTGCCGCTGGCGGGTCATCAGAGTCCGGTCACCGCGTTGACCGTCGTCCGTCTCGGCGACATCGACATCGTCGCGTCCGGTTCGGAAGACGGTGCGGTGCTGCTGTGGGACCTGACGGCCGGCGAACGTTTCGGCGACCCACTGGTCGCCTCCGGGCCGGCCATCCGGGCGCTCGCGGGAGGATGGGCGGACGGGGAACCCGTCGTCATCGCTGGTGCAGAGGACGGAACGATCCGCCACTGGCGTGTTTTGGAGGGCACGCAGCCGGGCGTGCCGATCGCTGCACACGCCAAGCCGATCAGGGCGATGGCGACCGTGTGGTCCGGCGGCCGCAATGTGATCGTCTCCGGTTCGGAGGACGGCACCGTCGCGATCTGGGACCTTGAAACGGGGGCGCCAGTCGGGGCTCCCTTCACGTCGCATCGCGCAGCCATCTGGAGTGTCAGCATCGTGCAGCGCGACGGCAGGCCGACGGTGCTCTCGGCGGGAGCAGATCGGGAGATCCGGGTTTGGGATCTCGAAACTCGTGTGGAGCTGACGCCTGTCTGGACAAGTCACGAGCGGGGCGTCCACGTGCTGGCGGCGGCGCTGAGAGACGGGCAGCCGGTGGTGGTCTCGGCGTCGCTGGACACCACGGTCCGTAGGTGGGACGTGCAGAATCTCCGTGAGATCGATGGTCCACTACTGGGCTCGCCGGACGTCATCAATGCCATCGACGTCGGCACGCTTGCGGGGAAGCCGGTCGTCGTGTCGGCCGGCGGCGATGCTTCCCTCCGGATACTCGACCTCGACTCAGGTGCGGCGCTCCATCGAATCGCCGTCGGGCACAGCCGTGGGGTGAACGGGTTGAGCACACGACGGCATGGCGCGTCGCTGATTGCGGTGACGGGGGCGGAGGACGGACTGGTCATTCTCACGGAGGCATTGGCCGACGGCACCGCGACGAGCAGGTCGTTCGACGGTGCCGGCGGGCCTGTGAACGCGGTCGGGACCGGCTACGTACACGATGACCTCGTTGTGATCTCTGCTCATGAGGACGGAGCCGTCCGTCTGTGGCGCGTGGCGACCGGCGATCCGTGGTGTGCGCCGATTCGGCACCATGACGGCCCCGTTCGCGCGCTTCGCGTCGTGGAGCGACCCGGCGGCACGCTGATCGTGACCGGTGGTGACGATGGCGTCGTATGTATCTGGGACGCAGCGACCGCATCGCTGACGGTGCCGCCGCTGACCGGTCACGACGACTGGATCCTGGACCTCGCAACGCTCGACATCGGCGATCGGACAGTCGTTGTTTCCGGTAGCGACGACCGGAGCATTCGTCTTTGGGATCTCGACACCGGCGAGCCGGTCGGGCCACCGCTGCGTGGGCATACGGGCTGGGTCAACGCAGTTACCGCCGGTGTGGTGGCAGGGCGGCCTGTGATCGCATCGGCGTCCGATGCCCAAGACGTCAGATTCTGGGACGTCGAAACCTCGACCGAACTCCACCGTGTCGTCGTTGGTTCTCCAGTGCTCTCGATGACCTTCAGTCCAGCTCCGGACGAAGACACGCAGATTCTGTTGATCGGCGGCATCGCCGGTACGGCGCGATTGCGCCTCGACACTGAGCTGTTCGGGTCCCTCGGTACACCGTGATGACGGAGCTTCTGCATCGGCTGGGCCAGCACTCCAGGCCACGCCGGCACATGGGCATCGAAAGGCGACCTGAGCCGCTTCAGGTTGAGATGCAGGAGTAAAAAACCGCGACTCGTGGTATGCCAGATGAACCGACGGCTTCGGAGGTGGACGGCCCATGGGCAAGGACGTCGAAACGACCGAGTTCAGCCGCGAAGACCGGATGCGGTACCGCGACAAGGTGCGTCAATGCCTCGACGCGTTCGCGCGCATGCTCTCGGACGCGCACTTCGAGGACGGCGACGGCATGAGCGGGCTTGAGATCGAGCTCAACCTCGTCGACGAGCACCACGACCCGGCCCTGCGCAACCAGCGCGTGCTCGACGCCCTCGCCGACCCGGCGTTCGTCACCGAGCTCGGCCAGTTCAACATCGAGATCAACGTGCCGCCACGCCGGCTCGCCGGTGACGGGCTCGCCGGGTTCGAGGAGCAGGTCCGCGCGAGCCTCAACGCCGCCGAGGAGCACGCCGCCGGCGTGGACACCCGGCTCGCGATGATCGGCATCCTGCCCACCCTGCGCCGGGACCAGCTCACGCCCGACGTCCTGTCGGCGAACCCGCGCTACGCACTGCTCAACGAGCAGATCTTCGCGGCCCGCGGCGAGGACCTGCTCATCGCGATCGACGGCGTCGAGCGGCTCCACGTCCGCTGCGACTCGATCGCGCCCGAGGCCGCCTGCACCAGCGTCCAGTTTCACCTGCAGGTCAGCCCGCAGCAGTTCGCCGCGCACTGGAACGCCGCCCAGGCCATCGCCGGCGTCCAGGTCGCCCTCGGCGCCAACGCGCCCTTCCTCTTCGGCAGCGAGCTGTGGCGGGAGACCCGCATCCCGCTCTTCGAGCAGGCCACCGACACCCGCGCCGAGGAGCTGAAGTCCCAGGGGGTGCGCCCCCGCGTCTGGTTCGGCGAGCGCTGGATCACCTCGATCTTCGACCTCTTCGAGGAGAACGTCCGCTACTTCCCCTCCCTGCTGCCCATCTGCGAGGACGAGGACCCGATCGCCGTCCTCGACGACGGCGGCGTCCCGAAGCTCGGCGAGCTCCGGCTGCACAACGGCACCGTGTACCGCTGGAACCGCCCCATCTACGACGTCGTCGACGGCAAGCCGCACGTCCGCGTCGAGAACCGCGTCCTCCCGGCCGGTCCGACCGTCGTGGACAGCATGGCCAACGCCGCCTTCTACTTCGGTCTCGTGCGCCGGCTCGCCGAGCAGGACCGGCCCGTCTGGACCCAGATGTCGTTCGGCGCCGCCGAGGAGAACTTCCACAACGGCGCCCGCCACGGCATCGACGCCTCCCTCTTCTGGCCCGGCCTCGGCTCCGTCCCCGTCACCGAGCTCGTGCTGCGCCGCCTCCTGCCCATGGCCCGCGAAGGCCTCGACGGCTGGGGCGTCGACCCCGCCCACCGCGACCGGCTCCTCGGCATCATCGAGCAGCGCTGCCTCACCGCCCGCAACGGCGCCTCCTGGCAGGTCGACACCGTCCACCGCATCACCGGCGCAGGCCAGATCGACCGCGACGACACCATGCGCAAGCTGCTCGAGGAGTACCTTCCACGGATGCACTCCAACGTCCCAGTCCACGAGTGGTGACCGCCGCCGGTGCCGGCGTCGAGGCGGTCCGGGTTTCGGTCGACGGCCCGGTGGCGACGCTGACCATCGACAACCCCGGCAAGCGCAACGCGATGACCGCCGCCATGTGGCGCGCCGTGCCGGTCCTGCTGAAGGACCTGGAGGCTGACCCGGCCGTCAAGGTCCTCGTCGTCGAGGGCGCCGGCGGCACCTTCTGCGCGGGCGCCGACATCGACGACGCCGCGGCGATCGCCGCCGACGGCGAGGACAGCGTCGCCGTCCAGGCCGAGCTCGCCCTCGCCGCGTTCCCGAAGCCGACCATCGCCCGCATCGACGGCTTCTGCGTCGGCGGCGGCTGCCAGCTCGCCGTCGCCTGCGACCTGCGCTTCGCCGCCGCCGATAGCCGCTTCGGCATCACGCCCGCCAAGCTCGGCATCGTCTACCCCCGCTCGACGACCCGCCGCCTGGCCGACCTCGTCGGCCCTTCCCGCGCGAAGCTGCTCCTCTTCACCGCCGACCTGATCGACGCCCCGGCCGCCTTCGCCATCGGCCTCGTCGACGCCGTCGTCGCTCCAGACGCGTTGGCGGCGTCGGTACGGGACACCGCCGCCACCATCACCACCCGCTCCCAGCTGAGCGTCCGCGCGGCCAAGGCGTTCATCGACGGCAGGGAAGGCCCCGCCCGGCAGGACCCCGCCGAGGTGGCGGAGGGCCTGGCCGCCTTCAGAGACCGCCGCCCCCCGACCTGGCCCTCCGACTACCCGGCGTAGCCTCCCTGTGCCGCCCGGTGCCCCAGGCATTCGTATTGCGGGCAGGCTAAACTACGGACAGCGACGACGCCGGAGATCAATTTCCTGTCGTGGGCTAAGGTCCTGGAGGAAGCGGAACCCAGGGCACGCGACCTCGGGCGGTGGCCTCGTCGGTGACGGGCCGGGCGTCCAGTGGGGTGGCCAGCAGGGTGCCGAGCTGCCGGGCGGGCGCCGTGCCGGCGATCGGGATCCGGTGTGGGGACGGCTTGTGAGAGGCGCCGGTGTAGCCCGGGTATCAGGCCTTGCGGAACACCCAGACCCGCATCAGCACGAACCGGAGCACGGTCGCGGCCAGGTTGGCGAGCACGAGGACGGCCACCTCCAGCAGGTGCGGGTGTACTGGCGCCGCCGCGTCCAGCGCGACCAGCGAGCCCGACGTCAGCGCGAGGCCGAGGGCGAACAGCAGCAGGCCCTGTGCCTGGTGCCGGCCGGCGTGGGCGGTGCCCCGCACGGCGAAGGTCAGCCGCCGGTTGAGTGCGGTGTTGCCGACCGCGGTGATCAGCAGGGCCGCGAAGTTGGCCGCCTGCGCGCCCGCCGCGGGGCGCAGGAGCGCGAACAGCAGCAGGTACGCGACCGTCGACAGCACCCCGACGCCGGCGAAGCGCAGCAGCTGCGACGGCATCGACGCCGGCACGCCCGCGGCGGCGAGCGGCTCCCGGCCGAAGCGGGAGCGCAGCGACTGCAGCGGCAGCGAGCCGTCGACCAGGCCGCGGGCGAGGCGGGCGATGCCACGGAGGTCGGCGAGCGCGGTGGCGACGATGTCGACGCGGCTGTCGGGGTCGTCGATCCAGTCGACCGGCACCTCGTGGATGCGCAGCCCGGCCCGCTGCGCGAGCACGAGCAGCTCGGTGTCGAAGAACCAGCCGGTGTCCTCCACCAGCGGCAGGAGCTGTTCGGCGACGTCCTTGCGGATCGCCTTGAACCCGCACTGCGCGTCGGAGAAGCCGACCTGCAACGTGCCGCGGAGGAGGATGTTGTACGAGCGGGAGATGAACTGCCGCTTCGCGCCGCGCACCACACGGGAGCCGCGGGCCAGCCGCGTGCCGATCGATACGTCGGAGTGGCCCGACAGCAGCGGGGCGACCAGCGGCAGGACCGCGTTGAGGTCGGTGCTCAGGTCCACGTCCATGTACGCGAGGACCGGCGCGTCGGAGGCGTCCCACGCGGCCCGCAGGGCCCGCCCGCGACCCTTCTCGGTCAGGTGCAGCACCTCGACGCCGGCCAGCTCGCTGGCAAGGGTGGTGGCGACCGCGAGCGTCCCGTCGGTGCTGGCGTTGTCGGCGACGGTGATCCGGAAGGGGTACGGGAACGTCGCGCTGAGGTGGGCGTGCAGCCGGCGCACGCACGGGCCGAGGTCGCGCTCCTCGTTGTACACGGGGACGACGACGTCGAGGACCGCGCTGGCGGCGGTGACGTCGGTGGTTGCTGCGCGCGGGAGCGTCGTTGTCGTCATGCCAACCAAGTTCGGCTCCGTTGCTTCCGGCAGGTTGTGGCGATCCTGTACCCCACCTGTGAAAGCGAGCCGGCACCCCGCCTGCGAAAAGCGAGCCGGTACCCCGGCTGCGAAAAGCGAGCCGGTACCCCGGCTGCGAAGAGGGCCGCCCCGGAAACGGGACGGCCCTCGTGGACGGGAGGCGTGGTCAGGACAGGTCGTACACCGTGACGCCGCCGACCGTCTGCGCCGTGTAATTGGCGGCCACCCACGCGGCGATCTCCGCGCTGACGCTGCTGCCGCCGTTGCTGCGCCCGCCGACGCCGGCACCGCCGATGAAGTAGTGGATCTGGCCGTCGGCGACGTACTGCTGGAACTGTGCGAGGCTCGGCGCCGGGTCGCTGCCGTTGAAGCCGCCGATCGCCATCACGGGAAGCTCGGTCGCCAGCTGGTACCCGGAGGCGCTGTTGGACCCGACGGCCGCACCGACCCACGTGTACTTGGCCGCGTCCTCCCGCAGCAGCGCGACCAGCTCCGCGCTGGGCGTCGTGGCGTTGAGCAGCCCGCCCATGCCGCCCCCGCCCATGCCACCACGCTGCCCCGCACCGCCGCCGCCGGGAAAGCCGCCGCCAGTGCCGGCGGGACCGGGGAAGGTGCCGGTGCCTCCCGGGAAGCCGCCGTTCCGGGAAGGGCCGCCGCCCGTACCGCCGCGGCCGCCGCCGCCCGGGAAGGAGCCTCCGGCGACCGCCGGACCCGCCGTGACGATGGAGCCGGAGTGCGGGGTGGCGATCGTGTTCAACGAGTAGGCGACCGGCCCGCCGAGCACCGCGAAGAGCGCCGCCGCGGCCGCCGCGAGCGAGACCCGCCGCCCGATCCCGCGGCCGAGCTGCTGGCTGACCAGCAGGCCCGCCGCGCCCGCCGCGCCGGCCAGCAGGACCGCGACCTTCAGCCACGGCTGGAAACCGGTGGCGCGGGCGAGCAGCACGTAGGACCAGATCGCGCTGACCGCGACCGCCGAGGAGAGGGTGAGCAGCGCGTACACGTTGCCGCGGCGGCGCCACAGCGTGGCCGTGCCCATCGCGACCAGCGCGCCGATCGCCGGCGCCAGGGCCACGGTGTAGTAGTCGTGGAAGATGCCCTGCATGGTGCTGAAGACGACGGCGGTCACCACCAGCCAGCCGCCCCACAGCACGTAGGCGGCCTTCCGCGTCGACCAGACCAGGCCCGCGACCAGGAAGATCAGCGCCGCCGGCAGCAGCCACGACGCCTGCCCGCCGGTCTGCCCGTCGAAGAGCCGCGACCAGCCCGTCTCGCCCCAGCGGCCACCGTTGGCGCCGCCCCCGCCGCCGACGCTGCCGGTCTCGTTGCCCGTGATGCGGCCGAGGCCGTTGTACCCGAGGGTCAGCTCCAGGATCGAGTTGTTCTGCGACCCGCCGACGTACGGCCGCCACGACGCCGGGATCAGCTCGACGGTCGCCACCCACCAGCCGGCGGACACGACCACCGCCGCGCCCGCGACCAGCAGCTGCACGAGGCGCCGCCCCCAGCCGGTCGGCGCGAACAGCAGGTACGCCAGCGCGAACGCCGGCACCACCAGCAGCGCCTGGAGCATCTTGGTCAGGAAGCCGAAGCCGACGCTGCCGCCGGCGAACACCAGCCACCAGGTGCTGCCCCGCTCCAGCGCGCGGACCATGCCGTACACGCCGGCGACGAGCAGCAGCATGAGCAGGGCGTCAGGGTTGTTGAACCGGAACATCAGCGCCGCGATCGGCGTCGTGGCGAGCACCGCCCCGGCCAGCAGCCCGGCCGCCGGGCCGTGCCAGCGCCGCACCGTCGCGTACAGCAGCCAGACCGTCGCCACCCCGATCAGCGCCTGCGGCACGAGGATGCTCCAGGAGCTGAGCCCGAAGACGCGCACCGACAGTCCCGTGACCCACAGCGCGCCGGGCGTCTTGTCGACCGTGATGAAGTTCGACGCGTCGGACGAGCCGAAGAACCACGCCTTCCAGCTCTCGCCGCCCGCCTGCGCCGCCGCCGCGTAGAAGGCGTTGCCCCAACCCGATGCGCTGAGGTTCCACACGTACGCCACCAGCGTGCCGACCAGGAGCACCCCCAACGCCGGCCGGGCCCAGACCGGATCCCGGGGCGGCGGCGTCTGCGGGGGCGTGTCGGCAATGTCAGCGGGGCGGACCAGCGTCGTCGTCATGTTCCCGAGACTGCGGCCCGCCCCTGCCAGCACCTTGGGCCCCACCTGTGCGCCACCTGTGAGTCCCGGCCCACCGTGGCGGACCGGCCCACCGTGGCGGACCGGTCCACCGCGACGGACCGGTCAGCGGGTCTGGGGAACGGGGATCCGGGTCCAGGTGGCGGAGGGGCCCGGGGTGGTGGCGAAGTCGTACCGGACGGTGTCGCGGCCCAGGGCGACCAGGCTGGCGGAGCCGGAGCCGTACTCCAGGCCGTCCACCTCGTGGCGCACGAGCAGCGTGCGCGGAGCGGCGCCGGTGAACGTGCCGCCCGCGAGCAGCGGCACCCAGTCGCCCCAGGCCTCGCGGGTCGGGGTGTCCGGGGCGAGGGGAGGGGTGGCGGCGGCGTGGAGCGGGGCGAAGTCGTTGACGTCGACGCCCTGGTTGACGATCACGTGGTCGCCCGGGGGCAGGGTGTGCGTGGTGAGGTCGGTGCCGTTCCAGGACAGGACGGTGACCTCGGCGGGCGTCGCCCGCACCAGGTGGAAGGCGTCGAAACCGGAGAGGTCCTGCGGCAGGGGGGTCAGCGGGAGGGCGCCGCGGGTCGGGCGGTCGCCGAGGGGCGGCAGGGGCGGGAAGCCGTTCAGCAGCGCGGTGACGGCCGGGGCGGCGGGGTCGACCGCGAGCCAGGTGCCGCCGCCGGTGCTGTCGCGGCCGCCCCAGAAGCCGGGCCAGTGCTCGGCGGGCGGCTCCCAGGGGCGGGCGAGGTACTCGTCGCGGACCGCGGCCAGCAGGACGGGGAAGGTGGCGGCGGGGTCGAAGCGGAGGAGCACGGTGCACATGCGGGAAAAGGTTATGCCTGTCCGAGTTGCGGCACCCGTGCGGCCAGCCAGTCGGCGAACTCGTCGGCGGGCAGGGGCTTGGAGATGAAGTAGCCCTGGACCAGGTTGCAGCCCTCCGTGCGCAGGTGGTGGAGGGTCTGCTCGTCCTCGACGCCCTCGGCGACGACCTCCAGGTCCAGGGCGTGCCCGAGCTGGACGGCGGAGCGGACGACGGCACGGTCGCGGTGGTCGACGGCGATGCGCTGCACGAAGGACTTGTCGATCTTCATCTCGTGGATGGGGAGCTCGCGGAGGCGGCCGAGGGAGGAGTACCCGGTGCCGAAGTCGTCGATGGCGAGCTTGACGCCGAGGGCGTGCAGGCGGTCGAGCGTGACGAGGCTGCCGGCCGGGTCGTCCATGATGCTGCTCTCGGTGATCTCCAGGGTCAGCGCGCTCGCCGGTACACCCGCCTGACCCAGCAGCCGGGCGACGATGTCGGGCAGGTCGGCCTCCTGCAGGCTGTTGGGCGACAGGTTGACGGCGACGTGCATGTCGTGCCCCATCCGCCGCCACGAGGCGCAGCGGCGCAGCGCGACCTCCAGCACGTGCAGGGTCAGGGGCCGGATCAGGCCGGACGTCTCGGCGAGGGGGATGAACTCGTCGGGCGGGACGAAGCCGTGCGCGGGATGGTGCCAGCGGGCGAGGGCCTCGGCGCCGCGGACGATGCCGGTGGCGGTCTCCAGCTTCGGCTGGAAGACGACGACGAGGTCGTGCCGCTGGATGGCCTCGCGCAGGTCGGCGACCATGGCGAGGCGCCGGGGGCTGTTGCGGTCGTCGTCGGGCTGGTAGACGCGCACCCCGGTGCGGGTGGTCTTCGCGACGTACATGGCGACGTCGGCGCGCTGGATGAGGGTCTTCGCGTCGTGGCCGTGCTCAGGGGCGAGCGCGATGCCGATGCTGACGCGGGCGTTGAGGCGCAGGTGGCCGATCGCGATCGGTTGCTCCATGGCGGCGGCGAGGTCGTCGCCGATCGCGACGGCGACCTCGCGGGTGCGGATGCCGGGCAGCAGGACGGCGAACTCGTCGCCGCCGAAGCGGGCGACGGTGCCGCGGTCGCCGAGGCGGCCCTGCAGGCGGTCGCCGACCTGCCGCAGGAGCGTGTCGCCGATGTCGTGGCCGAGCGCGTCGTTGACGTCCTTGAAGCGGTCGAGGTCCATGAGCAGCATCGCGACCGGGGTGCCCTGGGCGCGCAGCGCGTCGGTGAGCGACTGGAAGCGCTGCCGGTTGGGCAGGCCGGTGAGCGGGTCGTACAGCGCCAGGTGCTCCTTCTCCGCGACCTCCCGGCGCAGCTCGTCGAGGAGCCGGGCCTTGGCGAGCGAGAGGCTGGCGTGGTTGGCGAGCGCCTGGAAGAGGCGGACGTGATGCTCGCCGAAGGTCGGGATGTCGGGGAGGCTGTCGGCGACGAACAGCACGCCGGTCGCGCCGTCGTTGAGCGGCACGGGCACCGCGATGCCGTCGACGATGGAGCCGACGACGCGGCTGCCCTTGGCGACCAGGACGGGGGTGCCGGCGCGGGCGGGCTGCCACCACGCGGTCTCCGGCAGGGCGTCGATGACGGTCGTGTCGAGCTGGTGCCGGCCGTGCATGCGCATCCGGATCTGGGAGCCGTCGGCGCCCGGGATGATCAGCTCGGCTCGCTCGGCGCGGAGCTGGTCGCGGGCCTGTTCGAGCACGATGCGGGCGACGCCGCCGGTGTCCAGGACGCCGTCGACGGCGCGGGTGAAGGCGTAGAGCTCTTCGACCTGCTCGTGGCCCTGGCTCTGGCTGACGTAGGAGCGGTAGGCCCGGTACGTGACCGCGGAGACGATCGCGAGCAGGGCGATCGCCCGGGGGTCGCGGTCGATGGCGAGGGTGCTGATCAGGCCGATGCTGGTGGTGATCGCCACGAGCGGCAGGCCCTGCAGGGCGCTCGGCAGGCGTTTCCACTCGCTGGGGTCGTCGTGCAGCGCGATCACGGCGGTGACCAGCACCGCGGCGACGACGTCGGACATGAGCATGACGAGCAGCACGTACAGCCACTGCATCGGGCCGACGTCGGGCAGGGTGGGGCCGGTGAGGGCGCGCAGCATCACGGACGCCGCGGTGGTCTGCACGCCGAGGAGGGCGACGTTGAAGCCGAGCTTGACGCCGCGCTGGCCGCGCAGGATCACCAGGCCGAGGCCGCCGCCGAGGAGCCGGACGGTGAGCAGCAGGGTCGGGTCGACCGAGAGCAGCCCGAGGACCATCGGGATCTCGCTGAGGCTCATCGCGTGGCCGCCGCGGCGGACCCGGATGTGCACCGCGAACCCCTCGGTGACCGCGAACGCGACGGCGAGCAGGATCAGCGGCAGGGCATCGGGGGACGCCGGAAGCCCGCCGTGGTGGATGCGCAGACCGTGGGCCACGACGGTGGCGACGCCCAGCCACAGGCTGAGCGCCGCCACCCGTGCGTCCGGGCGCGTCCACGCGCGTGCTTTCTTCATGACCGTCCCGGAATCGCCCTTTTCATGAGGGTTACTGCCAGATGGAGCTTGACCAGTAACTTCCACTCCAAGTTCGGCCGCTCCAGGTGCTACCTGACCAAGTTCGGCCACTCCATGTGCGGCCGTCCCACACGGCGCTGCTCCAGGTGCGCCCGCTCCAGGTGCGCCCGGACCAGCTGGTGCCGGACCAGCCGACCGCGACCCAGCTGCGGCCGGTCGTAGCCGTGCCGCTCAGCGACGTGCCGGTCCAGGTCGCGCCGTTCCAGGTGCCGCCGGTCCACGCGGTGCCGGCGGTCGATGCCTTCGCCCACGTCGACGGCGTCCAGGCCCGGCCCATGATGTCCGTCTCGCCGGTCAGCTCGGTGCCGGTGACCGGGTCCGCCACGTGCGCGGAGCCGCGGGAGGACTCCAGCGTGCCGGTGCCGGTCGACGCCGCCCACGTCTGCGTGGCGGCGGGTGTCGGAGCCTCGATCGCCTTCTTGATGTTGAGCTGGCCGGAGCCGCGGCCCAGCACGTCGCCGGCGGTCATCGCGTCGGTGGTGCTGACGAGCAGCTTCTTGACCTGGTCGGGCGTGAGGTTCGGGCGCTGCTGCAGCAGCAGCGCCGCGGCGCCGGACGTGATGGCCGCGGCCTGCGAGCTGCCGCTGCCCCGGAAGTACCGTCCGGTCGTGTCGCCCGGCACGAGCCCCGTCGGGTAGTTGACGTCGACGTAGGAGCCCGGGTCGCGCAGGCCGACGATCGAGCGGCCGGGCGCGGTCAGGTCGGCGGAGCGGGTGGTGTTGCCGCGGGTGCTGAAGTCCGCGAGGACGTCGTCGGAGCGGGACTCGGTGCCCTTCGAGTCGGCGGCGCCGACCGCGATGACGTACGGGTTGGCCGCCGGCATCGACAGCGCGGTGCGGGTCTTGCCGTCGTTGCCGGCGGAGACCACGACCGTGATGCCCTTCTTCCAGGCCGCCTCGACCGCGTGCGACAGCGGGTCGAGCTTCTCGTCCTGGTAGCTGTCGGTGCCGAACGACAGGTTCAGCACCTTGATGTTCAGGCCGGGGTCGTTGCGGTGCGTGACGACCCAGTCGATCCCGGCGATGACCTGCGAGACGTCGGTGGCGCCGTCGGCGGTGGCGACCTTGACGCTGATCAGCGTCGAGGTGGGCGCCATGCCGGTGAAGTTGGTCGGCGAGTCGACGGTCATGAAGTTGGTGCCCGGGTCGCGGGCGGCGATCAGGCCGGCCATGTGGGTGCCGTGCCCGAACGTGTCGGCGTAGCGCAGGTTGGGCGACTGGGACTCGAACGACAGGTCCGGCCCGTTGACGATCCGGCCTGGGTCGTTGAGCCCGGTGACCTGCGAGACGCCAGAGTCGATCAGGGCGATGCCGACGCCGGCGCCGCCGATCGGGCGGCCGCTGGAGTCGGTCTTCTTCCACACGTCCAGCGCGCCGGTCGCGCGCACGACGCTGAACATCGAGTTGGCGTCGCCGTCGGCGCGCCATCGTTCGGCCTGGAGTGCCACCTCACCGTCGAGGGTCACGGACCGCACGCCGGGGGCGGCCCTCAGGGCGGACAGTTGCGTGTCCGGTATCTCGGCCGCGAAGCTCTCCACGATCGACAGCGCCCGGCCGACCTTCCCGCCGGCGCGGTCGACCGCCCGGGCTGCCGCGTCGGCGTCGTCGTAGGCGACGATCACCCGGGTCAGCTGGCCGGCGGCCGATGCCGCCGGCGGTGCCGCGGTCGCCGGCACGCCCGGTGCGGCCACGCCGGCGATCGTGATGATCGCTGCCGCGGCGGCACCCAGTGCGCTCCGGTTTCTGCTTGGCATTCGGTCCCCTTCCATGGGTCGACGACTCGCCGTGATCCATGGTTGAGCAGCCGGTAGCGTGGCGTTGTCACCAGGTCGGGCACTCTTCGCTGATCAAGCCTCACGCAGCGTGGTGTCGGTCACGCTGCTCCAGGTGCGGCCTCCAGGTGCGGCCTCCAGGTGCGGCCTTCAGGTCAGGTCGAAGATCATGCAGCTCGACGTGGCGTGGGCGACCATGCCGCCGCGGGCGTCGGTGATCACCGCCTGGGCGAGGGCGGTCCGCCGGCCCTTCGACAGCACGGTGCCCTCACAGGTCAGGGTGCCGGACGCGATCGACGCGGGGCGCAGGAACTTCGTGCTGAGGTCGAGGGAGGTGTACCCGACGCCGGCCGGCAGCGTCGAGTGCACGGCGCAGGCGGCGGCCGTGTCGAGCAGCGTCGCGAGGACCCCGCCGTGGATGCTGCCGAGCGGGTTGTAGTGGAACTCCTGCGGTTCGAGGGTCACGACGACCCGGCCCAGCTCCGCCTCGATCCGCCCGGCACCCATGAGGTGCGTGATCGGCGGCGCCGGCAGCTCGCCGCGGGCCATCGCCCGCAGCAGCTCCAGGCCGCTGCGCCGGCCGAGCTCGGCCGCGTTGAGCATCGGGTCGGACCACGTGAACGTGCGGCTACGGACCTCGTCCTGAGTCTGCGTCATGGATGCAGCCTGTCGGGCGAGAGCTGGATCTGTCAACCAGACTCAGGTGCGGGTTAGCCTGACGGGATGAGACCTGCGGCACTGGACTGGTCGGTCGACAACTGCACCATCGGCGCGGCGATGGCGATCCTCGGTGAGAAGTGGACCGTCGTCGTGCTGCGCGAGGTCTTCAACGGCATCCACCGCTTCGACGACATGCGGGAGCGCACCGGCATCCCGCGGCAGGTGCTGACCAACCGCCTCGGCATGCTCGTCGACAACGGCGTGCTGCGCCGGGTGCCGTACCGGGAGCCCGGCTCGCGGGTCCGCGACGAGTACCGGCTCACCGAGAAGGGCTTCGACCTGTATCCGCTGCTCGTCGCCGTGCTGGAGTGGGGCGACCGGTACCTGGCCGGGCCGGAGGGGCCGCCGCTGGAGACGGTCCACCGCGGCTGCGGCGCGCCCGTGCACGCCGTGCTGGTCTGCGAGTCCGGCCACGCCCAGGTCCCGCCGCGCGACGTCGTGCCCCGCCCCGGCCGCGGCGCCCGCCGCCGGCTCGCGGTCGCCGACGCCTGACGGCCGCCAGCTCGCGGTCACCGAAGCTTGACGGCCTCCAGGGAGGACGCCCAGAGGCGGGCGGCCCGCGCCGGTGAGGTGGAGCGGGGCGTCGCGGCGAAGGGCTGCCGCAGGAAGTAGTAGCCGCCGGGCACGAGCGCCTCCGCGGGCGCGCCGGCCAGCCACAGCAGGGTGTCGGCGGCCTTCTGCGGGGAGCTGAACAGGACCGGGATCAGCTTGCCGAGCATGAAGAGCGGGCTGGTGGTGGCGAACCGGCTCCGCACGAGACCCGGGAAGAACGCCACGGGCAGGACGCCGCGCGCGGTCCAGCGCTGGGCCGCTTCCAGGGTGAACAGGATGTTCGCCTGCTTCGAGGAGCCGTAGGCGAGCCACCGGCTGCGGTGCCAGAGTGAGGCGCGCAGCGGCCGGTCGACGTCCAGCACGCCCCAGGCCTCGGCGAGGGACGCGGTCGTGATCAGCCGGGCGGGGTCCCGCAACCGGTCGAGCAGCAGGTGGGCCAGCTCGAACCCGGCCAGGTGGTTGACCTGCAGGCAGGTGGGGCCGCGGAAGAGGCCGCCGGCGTTGTTCACCAGGACGTCGATGCGGTCGCAGGCGGCGCGGACCTCGGCGGCCGCGGACCGCACCTGGGCCGGGTCGGCGAAGTCCGCCCGCACCGCCACGGGGTCGGCGGCGCCGGCGTCGCGCACGGCATCGAGGGCGGCGGCCAGGCGGCCCTCATTCCGGCCGAGGAGGATCAGGCGGTCGCCGGCGGCGGCGAACCCCTTCGCGGCGGCGAGGCCGATCCCCGCGCTCGCCCCCGTGACGACGACGGTGCGGGTCACGGCTTGGCGCGGACGTGGACGGCGGCGGTCTGCACCAGCCATGCCGACACGGCGACCAGGGCGGCCCGCTCCATGAGACCGGTGAAGAGACCCCGGCCCAGGAACAGGATGCCGATCGCGGACAGGATCAGCGGCGGGAACGCCAGGAGCACCCCGAGCCGCCCCGCACGGCGCAGTGTCGAGTGGTCGGGCTGGGTGGCGTACACCAGAATCGCCAGCGCGAGGAGCAGCAGCGCGCCGATCGCGCCGGCGGCGTGGACCAGGTCCCGCGGCTGGGGCGACTCATACGGCGGCAGCGGGCACCCCGGGGAGCAGGTCACCGCGCCCGCGACGGCGGCCAGAGGCGCGGCCAGGGCGATCGCCGCCGCGGCGAGCCCCGCCGGCACCAGGGCGGCGACGCGCCCGGGCACGAACGGGAGCGCGACGAGGGCGTGGCGGGCGGTGTGCCGGGCCGGCACCGCCAGGAACGCCAGCGACGCCGCCAGGAGCAGCATGCTGACCCGGTAGAGCGTCGGGTGGGGCGCGCCGGCGACGCCGGACTCGCTCACATAGCGCCACGGCGCTGAGCCGGCCACGGCGAAGGCGAGCCCGATCGCGCCGGTCGCCGCGGTCGCGGTGGCGGCACCGGCGCACCAGCGGCGGGGGGAGAGCACCCGTCCAGGGTACCCAGGCGGCCCGGTTCCATAGCATCGCCGCATACCCGCCCCCCGTATATGATGATCGACCGGCACGTTTCGCAGATGTGTCGATCTGCGAAAACGGTGAGGCTCGATGGCTTTGGGGTCTTCTCCCCATCCGGCGGAGGTCCTACCGTCTGCATATGGATCTGGAGCTGCGGCACCTGCGGGTCGTGTGCGCGATCGCGGATGCCGGCAGTGTCACGAAGGCGGCCTCCGTGCTGGGCCTCGCCCAGCCGGCGTTGACCGCGCAGTTGCAGCGCATCGAGCGGGCGCTCGGCGGGCTGCTGTTCGAGCGTGACCGGCGGGGGGCCCGCGCGACACCGCTGGGTGAGCTGGTGCTGGCGCGGGCCAGGGTGCTGCTGCCGGCCGTCAAGGGGCTCCAGGACGAGGCGACCCGGCTGGCCAGCACGACGGACCGCGCCGGGCGGTACCGGATCGGTGCGGTCAACGGCCCGATCCTCGGCGGCCTGGTGCACCGCATCAGCAGCAACCATCCGGGTGCCCAGGTCAGCACGCACGCGTCGTGGTCCGCCGCCGAGCTGGGCGACCAGGTGCTCGCCGGCAAGCTGGACTTCGTCCTGGTCGGCGCCTGCGGCGACGCGCCCCCGGCGACCGACAACGGGCTCGCCTGGCGGGCCGTGGCCGCCGACCCGGTGTTCCTGCTGCTGCCGGAGGGGCACCGGCTCGCCGACCGCGACGAGGTCGACCTGGCCGAGCTCGCCGACGCCCAGTGGGTCGCCGCGCCCGGCGACGGCTGCTTCTCCTCCTGCCACGCGGCGGCCTGCGCCAGGGCCGGGTTCACGCCCCGGGTCCTGTTCGAGACGGAGGTCCGCGGCGCGATCGACCTCATCGAGTCCGGCGACGCGGTCGGCCTGTGCCAGGCGACGCTGCGGCCGATGGCGGGCCTGGCCGCGGTGCCGATCGCGGGCGCGCCGCTGCACTGGCGGCAGATGCTCGGCTGGCTGCCCGACGGGCCCGCCGCCGACGTGGCGGGGCAGGTCTGGGCGTATGCGATCGAGGCCTACGCCGACGCCGTGCGCAAGAACGACCGCTACACGGCCTGGCTGGGGCGCCACCCCGACAGAAGAGGGCTGGCCCTGTAGCAGGACCAGCCCTCGCTGTGCTCAGTTCGCGCGGTTACCCGGTGAACGTGGCGGTGATCTGGGTGAACTGCCAGTTGTTCTGGGCGATGCCGCTGCAGTTGGAGACGACGCCGCCGCCGGGGCAGGGGCGGTCGCGGTTGACGGACCAGAAGGCGAGCCGG
>NZ_BAAAQD010000003.1:0-125468 GCF_039531485.1 Dactylosporangium maewongense
GGCAACAAACAATCGTTTGTCACCAAAGGAATCCTCGGACACGACAACAAAGCCATGTCACGGGGTCAATCAATTGGCACTGGCTTAACAAGCACCCTGTTGAGTTCTCAAACAACCAACACACACCGCTGAAGCTCGCTCAGTTGAGCTTGCCTCATCCGGGGCAACTTCTCTACTTTACCAGGTCGCTCGCCGTTGTCAAGTCCGTATTTCCGGGCTATTCAACTTCAAGCGGCTTCCCGAGCATAACAAGGACACCGTTTCCGGTGATCTTGTTTCGGGAGATCCAGTAGGACCGGCCGGCACTGGAGCGTGTCGCTCGCTTGCCCGCCCGGCTCCCTGCCGGCTTTGTTACTTTACCAGCTCGTTCCTGCCTGTCAAGTTCGCGTTATCCGCTTGTCGACCTTCTGGAACGTTTCCCGCACACGCCAGCCACACCGTTTCCGGTGTGGAGACCTGCTCGGGATTCCGACTGGACCGGCCGGCTCGAGCCTCTCGGCTTTCACCCGCCCGGCTCCCTGCCGGCTGGATCAACTTACCTGGCCGGCTTCGCGATCGCAAATCCGGCTTACACCGGTTGAAACCGCACCACCCAGGAAGAAGTCCGGCGAACCGGTCGTTTCCGACCAGTCCCTCGGACCTGGAGAACCGTACGGGGAACGGCGAACCCGCGTCAAATCGGGGAGGATGACGGCATGACGCCGAGCCCCCACGCGGACGCACTGCTGGACATGCTCTTCCCGCTGTGGCAGTTCGTCATCGGGATCGCCGTGGCGTTGTTCGTGGTCGTGGCCACCTATCGGCTGGCGATGCGCGGGCCTTCACGGATGCGGGCCGCGATGCTCGTCACGGGCGCGGCGATCGTCGGGATCACCGTCGTCGGCATCCTGAGCAACCGCCACGCCTGACCCGGCGGCAACCGCCGGGCCGGCGCGGGGAGGGTCAGAGCCGGCGGTTGGCCAGGCTCGGCAACGTGGCGCGGATCTCCGCGAGCCGCGCGAAGTCGAGATCGGCGAACGTGACGCCCACGACATCGGGCGCCAGGGCGACGACCGTCCCCCAGGGGTCGATCACCATGCTGCGCCCGAAGCAGGTGCGGTCGGGGTCGTGGTTGCCGACCTGCCCGGCGGCCAGCACATAGCACTGGTTCTCGATCGCGCGGGCACGCAGCAGCGGCTCCCAGTGGTCGCGGCCCGTGTGGAGCATGAACGCCGCCGGCACCACGAGCACCGTCGCACCGTCGATCGCCAGCTGCCGGTACAACTCGGGGAAACGAAGGTCGTAGCAGATCGACAGGCCGAGAACGGCCTCGTCGACGTCGAGCAGCGTGGTCTGCGTGCCGGGCGCCACCGTCGCGGACTCGTGATAGGAGACGCGACCGGGGATCTCGACGTCGTAGAGGTGGATCTTCCGGTAGGTGCCGGCGAGTCCGCCCTGGCGGTCGAAGACGAGCGTGGTGTTGTACGTGTGCTCGGGGTCGGGCCCGACCTCGTGGAAGGAGCCGGCGTGCACCCACATCCCGAGCTCGCGCGCGGCGTCGGCGAAGAAGGCCGCGAACTCCCCGTCGATCGCCTCCGGCTTCGGCGCCCCGTCGGCGCGGCCGAGGTAGTCCACGTACTCCGGAAGCACCGCCAGATCCGCACCGCCCGCGGCGGCACGCTCCAGCAGGGTCCTGGCCACCCTCAGGTTGTCGGCCCGGTCGTCACGGGCGTTCAGTTGACACACCGCTACGCGCATACCCTCAGCCTATCGATCAGGCGGCGGTCAGGACGAGAGCAGCGGCGGCCAGACCGAGCCCGGTGATCTGCAGCGGCCGCATCCGCTCCCGGTCGACGGCCATCGCGAGGAAGACCGTGCTCACCGGGTACAGCGACGCGATCGGCGCGGTGATGCTCAGCATGCCCCCGCGGACGGCCACGAGGTAGAACGCGTTGGCGGTCACGTCGAACGCGCCGGCGGTGCTCGCGAGCGCCACCGACGTCCGGTCCATCCGCAGCGGCACGCGCATGACGCGCATCGCCACGAGGAGCCCGGCGACCCCGGCGACGCGGCCCGACAGCAGCGGCCACATCCCGGACGCGTGCGACGTCTGGGCGATGAGGGTGAAGTACCCACCGAACAGCAGCCCGGCGCCGAGCGCGGCGACGATCGTCCCCCGCGGGACGGTGACGCCGCCGGTCGGGCCGGCGCTGACGAGCGTGATGGCGACGACGGCGAGCACCGCGCCGCACAGGGCGAGCGCCGACGGGCGCCGGTCCAGGACGAGGCCGAGCAGCAGCGGCACCGCGGCCGTCGTCGTGGCGGTCAGCGGCGCGACGACCGACATGGCGCCGCCGGCGAGACCGCGGTAGAAGACGACGAGACCCGCGACGCCGACGACGCCGGCCGCGGCGCCCCACGTGAGGTCGGCGGCTGCCGGCAGGCCCGGGCGGGTGACGATCAGCCAGCCGACGACCAGTGGGATGCCGGCCAGCTCGGCCACGAGCGCGATGCCGAACGAGTCGGTGCGCTGACTCGCCTTGCCGCCGGCGAAGTCACCCGCACCCCAGACGAGCGCGGACACGGCGGCGAAGACGAGTGACAACACGCCGAGAACGCTATTGGTTGTTATCGTGCACCGCCACCGCGTTTTCCGTCGCGTTGCTGGCAGTGTGATCCGTATTCCGTTGCTCAGGTCGTACACATGCCGCAAACGCCACAAAGAGAAGCGCCGCCCACCCGTGGGGGTGGACGGCGCCGCGTCTCGTGCGGCTAGGCCGACTTCTCCTCGCGGTCCGCGCGGCGGCGGCCGGCCCGGTGGGCGGCGAGGTCGCGGGGAACGATGGTCGGGATGACCTTCTCGAGGACGACCTCGCGGGTGATCAGCACGCGGGCGATGTTGGGGTTGCTGGGCACCTCGTACATCACGCTGAGGAGCACTTCCTCCATGATCGCGCGGAGGCCGCGGGCGCCGGTGCCTCGGAGGATCGCCTGGTCGGCGATCGACTCGAGGGCCTCGGCGTTGAACTCCAGCTCGACGCCGTCGAGCTCGAACAGGCGCTGGTACTGCCGGACGAGCGCGTTGCGCGGCTCGGTGAGGATCTTGACCAGTGCGTCGCGGTCGAGGCTCTTGACGCTGGTGATCACGGGGAGGCGGCCGATGAACTCGGGGATGAGCCCGAACTTCAGCATGTCCTCCGGCATCACGTCGCCGAAGCTGTCGTCGAGCGTGCGGTCGGTGATCGAGCGCAGGTTGGCGCCGAAGCCGGTGCCGCCCTTGCCGACGCGTGCCTGGACGATCCGGTCGAGCCCCGCGAACGCGCCACCGCAGATGAACAGCACGTTGGACGTGTCGATCTGGATGAACTCCTGGTGCGGGTGCTTGCGGCCGCCCTGCGGCGGCACGTTGGCGACCGTGCCCTCGATGATCTTCAGCAGCGCCTGCTGCACGCCCTCGCCGGACACGTCCCTGGTGATGCTGGGGTTTTCCGACTTGCGGGCGATCTTGTCGACCTCGTCGATGTAGACGATGCCGGTCTCGGCGCGGCGGATGTCGTAGTCCGCGGCCTGGATCAGCTTCAGCAGGATGTTCTCGACGTCCTCGCCGACATAGCCGGCCTCGGTGAGCGCCGTGGCGTCCGCGATCGCGAACGGCACGTTGAGCATCCGGGCCAGGGTCTGCGCCAGGTGGGTCTTGCCGCAGCCTGTGGGGCCGATCAGCAGGATGTTGGACTTCGCGAGCTCGACGCCGTCGCTGGAGTTGCCGCCGGACTCGGCCTGGACCCGCTTGTAGTGGTTGTAGACCGCCACCGCGAGGGCCTTCTTGGCCTGGTCCTGCCCGACCACGTACTGGTCGAGGAAGGCGCAGATCTCCATCGGCTTGGGCAGCTCGTCGAACTTGACGTCACCCGACTCGGCGAGCTCTTCCTCGATGATCTCGTTGCAGAGGTCGATGCACTCGTCGCAGATGTAGACGCCCGGTCCTGCGATCAGCTTCTTCACCTGCTTCTGCGACTTGCCGCAGAAGGAACATTTCAGTAGGTCGCCGCCGTCGCCGATCCGTGCCACCTACGATCTCCCTGCATTCGGCCGGACTGACTGCCCGGATCGCGTCGCGCCTGTGCTTCGCGCTTTGCGCGCTTTGCGCTTTTGTTCAGCTCACGTGCGCGGCTTGCTGCCGGTCGCCGCTTGCGTCTTGCGTCGTGCGTGTTGCTTCGTGCTGCCTCGACGTTACCTGGTGGTCGGCCGTATTCCGACCCCCTGAGCGGTGGTGTCTTTCCGGATGGCCACATCGGCCCGCCAGACCGTGAGGTGAGGCGGGCCGACCGTGAACCTTGTGGGCTACGCCCCGGAAGCGACCAGCGCCGACTTCTTGCGGCTGACCAGGATGTTGTCGACCAGACCGTACTCCTTGGCCTCGTCGGCCGTCAGGATCTTGTCGCGGTCGATGTCCTTGCGGACCTTGTCGATCGGCTGCCCGGTGTGCCGGGACACCATCTCCTCGAGGTTCGTGCGCATCCGCATGATCTCGCGGGCCTGGATCTCGATGTCGGACCCCTGCCCGTAGCCGCCCTCGGTGGCCGGCTGGTGGATGATGATCCGCGAGTTGGGCAGGGCCAGCCGCTTGCCGGGCGTGCCGGCCGAGAGCAGGACCGCTGCGGCGCTCGCCGCCTGGCCGAGGCAGACCGTCTGGATGTCGGGCCGCACGTACAGCATCGTGTCGTAGATCGCCGTCATGGCCGTGAACGAGCCACCGGGCGAGTTGATGTACATGATGATGTCGCGGTCCGGCTCGTTGCTCTCCAGCGTCAGCAGCTGCGCCATCACGTCGTTGGCCGACGCGTCGTCGATCTGCACGCCGAGGAAGATGATCCGGTCCTCGAACAGCTTGTTGTACGGGTTGGTCTCCTTGATCCCGTACGACGTGCGCTCCACGTAGGACGGGAGGATGTAACGGTTGTGCACCTCGCGCATCGCCGGGGGCAGGCTCAGATCGGTCATCGCTTCGCTCCTCAAGCCAGGGTTCCGGCGCCTTCCGGAGCCTGCTGGGCCCCGGTGATCACCTTGTCGATGAAGCCGTAGTCGCGCGCCTCTTCGGCGGTGAACCAGCGGTCGCGGTCGGAGTCGGATTCGATCTGGTCCAGGCTCTGCCCCGTGTGGAACGACACCCGCTCCTGGAACATCCGCTTGGTGTAGAGCATCTGCTCGGCCTGGATGGCGATGTCCGAGGCCGTGCCGCCGATGCCACCCGAGGGCTGGTGCATCATGATCCGCGCGTGCGGCAGCGCCATGCGCTTGCCCGGCGCGCCGGCGCACAGCAGCAGCTGGCCCATCGACGCCGCCATGCCCATCGCGACCGTCGCCACGTCGTTGGTGACGAACTGCATGATGTCGTAGATCGCCATGCCCGAGTAGACGGAGCCACCGGGCGAGTTGATGTAGAGCCAGATGTCGCGCTCCTCGTCCTCGGCGGCGAGCAGGAGCATCTGGGCACAGATCCGGTTGGCGACCTGGTCGTTGACCTCGCTACCAAGGAAGATGATGCGCTCCTTGAGCAGCCGGTTGAACACCGAGTCGTCGAGCGTCAGGCTCGAGTCCGCGCCCCGACCGCGCCCCGAGGGCGCGGGACTGACTGGCGACGCTGGAATATGCAGGTCGGTCATGGCAGCCCTTCGCAAGAGTCTTGTACTTGCCGACCCTAACCGGTGTTGGGAGCGGGAGCTTCCCATGCTCACCGCATTTCGCTATGAGCGCACCGTGGTCGGCCGGGCCCGTTGTGCGTGCTTTGCCGCGTTGCGTGCCTCCACGCTGCGGCTCGGGCCCGGCCGGCTCCCAGATCAGTGGTTGTGACCCTCGTGGTCACCGTGGTCGTGGCCCTCGTGCTCGTCCACCGGGCCGCGCAGGTCGTCCAGCGACAGGGCGGTGCCCTCCGAGTCGACGATCTTCACCCGCTCGAGCACCACACCAAGCGCCTTGCCCCGCCGCACGTCGCCGAAGACCGCACCGGCGACGCCGGCCTGGACCAGCTGGTCGTAGTACTGCTGCGGGCCGACCCCGGCACGCTGCGCCCGGTGCACGATCTCGTGCCCGAACTCGTCGTCGCTCACCTGGATGCTCTCGGCGTCGGCCAGGGTGTCGAGCACCAGCTGCACCTTCACGCCCTCGACGGCCGCCTCGTTGAGCTCGGCGTCCATCTCTTCCTCGGTCTTGCCCTCGGTCGACAGGTAGTCCTCGAACGACGCACCGATGCGCTGGAGCTGGTCGTTCATCGACTCCTTGCGCGACTCCACCTCGTCCTTCACCACGCCCTCCGGCGCGGGGACCTCGGTGGCCTCGATGACGGCCTTCAGGGCCAGGTCACGAGCCGAGTAGAGCTGCTCCATCCGCTTCACCCGGGTCAGCCGGGTGCGCAGGTCGTCCTTGAGCTCGTCGAGCGTGTCGAACTCGCTCGCCAGCTGCGCGAACTCGTCGTCGACCGGCGGCAGCTGCTTGTCCTTGACCGACTTCACGGTCACCGACACCTCGGCGTCGCGCCCCTCGAAGTCGCCACCCACCAGCTGCGTGGTGAACGTCGTCGACTCACCCGCCGACATCCCCGCCAGCACGTCGTCGAGCCCCGGCACCAGCTGACCGCTGCCCACCTCGTGGGAGATGTTGGTGGCGCTGCCGCCCGGCACCTCCTCGCCGTCGACCGTCGCGACCAGGTCGATCTGCACGAAGTCGCCGACCAGCGCCGCCCGCTCCACCGTCTTCAGCGTCGCGAACCGGTCCCGCAGCCCCTTGAGCTGCTCGTCGACGTCCTCCTCGCTCACCACGAGCGCGTCGACCGTCACCTGGATCTCCGACAGGTCCGGCAGCGTGATCTCGGGCCGCACGTCCACCTCGGCGGTGAACTTCAACGGCTGCCCGTCCGCGAACTCGGTGATCTCCACCTCGGGCCGGCCCAGCGTCTTCACCTCGTGCTCACGCACCGCGGCCAGGATCTGCGTCGGGATGACCTCCTGCACCGCCTCGTTGAGCACGGCACCTCGCCCGACCCGCTGGTCGATGACGGCGGTCGGCACCTTGCCGCGGCGGAACCCGGGAATCACGACCTGCGAGCCGATCTCCCGGTAGGCCTTCTTCAAGCTGGGCTCCAGCTCGGCGAACGGCACCTCGATTTCGAGCCGCACGCGCGTCGGGCTCAGGGTCTCGACGGTGCTCTTCACAGAACTTCTCCTCATGGGTCGCGGTCAGCCGCTCCAACGGCTGGGGTGGACTGGCGGCTGCCTGGTATGTCCCGGTCGGGGTGGCGGGATTTGAACCCACGGCCCCTCGCTCCCAAAGCGAGTGCGCTACCAAACTGCGCTACACCCCGGTGCTGTGCGTCGGCAAGTGTATGCGTTGGGTCTGACAGTCCGCCGCTCGGTATGGCGGTGTCGCACTGCATGGACCCGCCATATGCCCTCCGGCGGAGGATTCGGTACGCTGGGAGGCGCACCCGGCAGCGCTGGGAGCACGCGGGCGTAGCTCAATGGCAGAGCTTCAGTCTTCCAAACTGACGGTGTGAGTTCGATTCTCATCGCCCGCTCTTAGCTCTTCAAGCAGGTCACAGGCTCCATCGTCCCACTGCCGCGACCTGCGCCTCTCACCCTTGGGCCGTTAGCTTCTCGCCCGCGCCCTGCTGATCCTCCGCACTCATCGCCCGCGGCGATCTCACGCGGCCCTGGTCGCTCGCGCGTGCCGGCGCTCCGGATCCCTGGTGCGCCGGCATCCGGGTTCCTCGTGCCTGTCAGGTCATCGACAGATCACCCCGTGCTGAGAAAGTCAGACGGAGACGGGGCGGGCGTTCAGGAGGGCGGTGTGGTCGCGGGCGGCGGCGTCGAGGAGGGCCTGCCAGGCGTCGGCGCCGATGGGGAGACGGGTGGGGCGGGCGTCGGAGGCGATCAGGCGCAGGACCTCGGTGGCGAAGAGGGACGGCGGGTTGGCCATCGGGAGGTCCTTCATGGCGCGGGTGCCGGCGAGCATGGGGGCGGTGACCGCGCGGTACGTGTCGAGGTGGTCCGACTCGGTCAGCGTGGCGCCCCACTCGGTGGCGAAGCAGCCCGGCTCGACGGCGACGACGTGGACGCCGGTGCCGGTGAGCTCCTGGGCGAGGGTCTCGACCATGCCTTCGAGGGCGTACTTGGCGGCGGCGTAGGCGCCCAGGCCCGGGTACGCGAGGCGGCCCGCGGTCGAGGAGACCATGACGACGTCGCCGTGGCCCTGGGCGCGCATGAGGGGCAGGACGAGGCGGGTCAGGCGCCAGGGGGCGAAAAGGTTGGTGGCGAACTGGGCCTCCAGCTCGGCGTCGGTGACCTCCTCGACGGCGCCGAAGTGGCCGTAGCCGGCGTTGTTGACCAGGACGTCGATGCCGCCGAAGCGGGCGACGGCGGCGTGGATCGCGTTGTGGCAGTCGTCGGGGTCGCGCACGTCGAGCGCGCAGGTGGCGAGCGTGCGGGGGTATGCCTCCCGGAGGTCCTCGAGCGTCGACGGCCGGCGGGCGGTGGCGAGGACCTGCTGTCCTGAGGCGGCGACGGCCTCCGCGAGGGCGCGGCCCAGGCCGGTGGAGCATCCGGTGATCAGCCAGCGGCGAGTCATGCCCGACATCGTGACGCTGAGTACGCGGCACAGGACAGAGCGAGAACGTGAATGATCGTCATTCATCACCGGAAATCCGTCGTTCGTGAATGCGAACGCGGCGGGGCGGGGCGTCGTACAGTTGCGGAATGCGCTCGCTCGCCGAGCTGATCTCCGAGGACCGGTCGGCGTGGGCCGAGGTCGAGGCGGCGGTCAGCGGGTCACCGTTCGCGGTGGAGATCCTGCCGACCGATCCCGACAGGGCGGCATCCAGCCTGGAGCGGCTCCAGGTCACCACCAAGTCGTGGCTCGGGTCGCTGGTGTACCTGTCCGGCGGGCTGGTCATCGACGACGGCTGGCTGCGGATCCTCGGCTCCGGACACCCCGAGCGGCGGCTGCCGGACATCCACACGGTCAACGCCGGGTTCGAGGGTGCGGGGCTGGTCGTCGCGCAGGACGTGATGGGCGGCGAGTTCGTGTGGCGGCAGGGTGACGGTCCGTCACCGTCGATCCACTACTTCGCGCCCGACACGCTCGGCTGGGAGGACCTCGGCCTCGGGTACACCGACTGGCTGTACGCGATGCTCGGCGGCGCGATCGACCAGTTCTACCTGAGCTGGCGCTGGCCGGGCTGGCAGGACGAGGTGGCCGCGGTGCCGTTCGACGCCGGGATCCACACGCTGCCGCCGCTGTTCGCCGCGGAGGGCAAGGACGTGGCCGAGGTGAGCCGCCGGCCGGTCCCGATGACCCAGCTGGTGAGCGTCCTGCACGACTTCGCCGACCAGCTCGGCGCGTAGGTGGAGCTGCACCATCGCGACCAGGGCCCGCGGGACGCCCCTGCGGTGGTCCTGCTGCACGGCGGGGGCAGCCGCGGCGCGACCTGGGACCTGTTCACGCCGGCGCTGATCGAGGCCGGGCACCGGGTGGTCGTGCCGGACCTGAGAGGTCATGGAAGCAGTCCGCGCTCCCGCCGGTACACGCTGAACTCCCACCGCGACGACGTGCTCGCGCTGCTCGACCGGCTCGGTCTGGACCAGGTGACGCTCGTCGGGCATTCGCTGGGCGGGTTCGCCGCGTCGCTGGTCGCGCAGGAGTGGCCGGACTGGGTCACGCGGCTGGTCCTCGAGGATCCGCCGGCGCCGCCGCGCATCTGCGAGGGCCGGTTGTCGCTGGGCCGGCTGTTGCTGCTGTCGATCGGGACCGCCGACCCGCGCCGCCGGTACGACCGGCTGGCGCTGACCTCCGCGATCGCGCAGCTCAGGCAGGCGCAACCGCAGTGGTGGGACGCGCTGCCGGCGATCACGGCGCCGACCCTGCTGCTGTCCGGCGGGCCCGCGAGCCACATCGCGCCGGCGCGGCTGGCCGAGGTCGCGGCGCGCATCCCGCGCTGTGAGCTGGTCACCCTCCCGGTCGGGCACCGCATCCACAGCACGGCCCCGGACCGGTTTCGCGAGACGGTCATGAAGTTTCTCGGCGATGCTGTCCGGGACGGCGCGCCCGCTCCGACGTCTCCGGCGTCACCGGTGGACGGTGCCGTTCGAGAGGAGTGACCGTGAAGTACATGATCCTGACGTACGCGTCGCAGCGGGACTACGACGAGATGGCCGGCAAGCCCGGCGACGCCCCGGTCTGGACCGCCGAGGACTTCGCCGCGATGGGCGAGTTCATGACGAAGTTCAACCAGGAGCTCGAGGCGGCCGGCGAGCTGGTCGAGACCCGAGCCCTGGGCGCCCCGGTGCACACCCGCCGCATCGGCGGGACGCCGCCGCTGGTCACCGACGGGCCGTACGCGGAGACGCAGGAGGTCCTCGCCGGGTACTGGATCGTCGACGTCGACAGCTTCGACCGGGCCACCGAGATCGCCTCCCGGCTCGGCCAGTGCCCCGCGCCGCCCGCGGCCGCCGCGACGGCCTACGCCGACGTGCGGCCGATCATCGAATCCGGCGATGAGATCGGTCTCTGAGGACGCATCAGGGGACCTGCTGCGTTCACTCGCGCCGCAGGTCCTCGGCGCTCTCGTGCGCCGGTACGGGCACTTCGACCACGCCGAGGACGCCGTGCAGGAGGCGCTCATCGCGGCCGCGGCGCAGTGGCCCGCCGGCGGCGTCCCCGAGTCCCCGCGCGGCTGGCTGATCACCGTCGCGTCGCGGCGGCTGACGGACCTGCTGCGCAGCGAGCAGGCACGGCTGCGCCGCGAGGCCGAGTGGGTGCCCCCGCCGCCGTCGGGCGCGGCGCACGACGACAGCCTGATCCTCCTGGCGATGTGCTGCCACCCGTCGCTGACCCCGCCCGACCAGATCGCCCTGACGCTGCGGGCCGTCGGCGGCCTCACCACCGTCGAGGTGGCGCGGGCGTTCCTGGTGCCGGAGGCGACGATGGCCCGCCGCATCAGCCGCGCCAAGCAACGGATCAAGGCCAGCGGCGTGCCGTTCGCGCTGCCGTCCGGCTTCTCCGGCGCCGTGCTGCACGTGCTCTACCTCATGTTCAACGAGGGCTACGCCGCCACGACCGGCCCGGACCTGCACCGGCCCGATCTGGCCGCCGAGGCGATCCGGCTGGCACGGCTCGTGCACCGGCTGATGCCCACCGACAGCGAGGTCGCCGGGCTGCTGGCGCTGATGCTGCTCACCGACGCGCGGCGGCCCGCCCGCACCGCGCCCGACGGCACCCCCGTCCCCATGGACACGCAGGACCGCACCCTCTGGGACGCGGCGCTGATCGCGGAAGGTGTCGCCCTCGTCACGGCGGCGCTGCCCCGCGGCCCGGTCGGCCCGTATCAGCTGCAGGCGGCGATCGCGGCCCTGCACGACGAGGCCCCCACCGCCGCCGAGACCGACTGGCCGCAGATCGTCGCACTGTACGAGCTGCTGCTGACCCTGACGGACAACCCGATGGTCGCGCTGAACCACGCGGTGGCGGTGACGATGGACTCGGGCCCCTCCGCCGGCCTGTCGCTGCTGTCGTCGCTGAGCTCCCTGGCGGGCGATCACCGTTTCCACGCGGTGCGGGGGCATCTGCTGGAGATGAGCGGCTCGCTCGCGGACGCCCGCGACGCCTACACGAAGGCCGCCGGCCTCACCGGCAGCGTGCCCCTTCGCCGGTACCTGCACACCCGCGCCGCCGCGTGCCAATGATCGGACGGTCCGGCACGTAGCGGGCGTTCCTCCTGGTCAATTCCATGATCCGGCTGATTTCGAACGCCTGTTCGACTACTGTCCCCACTCATGGAGATCACCTGCACCGCCGTGAAGCTCACCCCGACCGCCACCGGCGACGTCCCTGTCCGCTGCTCGAAACACCCCGACCACGTCGCTGCCGGCGACCCGGTCCACGAGTCCCGCGTCGGCGTCTTCCCGGTCCGCTGGACCTCCCAGGAATGACCGGCGCTGTCCGAACGTACTGGATCCTTGACTGAACGTGAATCCGATGACGTCCGCGCGACCGATCAACGATGGCGCTCCGCGGCGGAAGATCAGCGCATGAGCCGTCGCCGCCTCACCGTCGCCGTGATCGTCCTGCTCGCCCTCGCCGGCTGCGGCTCCACCGCGAAGCCGGGCACCCAGTCCGTGGCCGCGGCCGGCTCCGCGTCGCCGTCGGTGTCCGCGTCGGTGTCCGACTCTCCGTCTCCGTCTCCGTCTCCGTCCCCGTCCGCGTCGCCATCTGCGTCCGTTGCCGCGTCTGTACCGGCGACCGGCGTCCCCGCGCCGAAGACGACGACCGGCGCCGCGAAGCCGACCACGACGAAGCCGGCGCCTCCGAAGACGACCGCCCCGGCCGGCGGCGGCAACAACAACGTCCACCCGGGCGCCTTCTGCTCGCCCGAAGGTGCGATCGGACACACGTCGACCGGAACGCTGATGCGCTGCACCCGTAAGCCGGGCGAGGACCGCGCCCGCTGGCGCGCGGCGACCTGATCGCCGCAGCCCGGCGCGGGAGGCACCGCCGCCGCCTAGGCTTGATCCGTGCAGTCCGACCGTGCGAGCGAGCTCCGGGCGCGGCACCGGGAGGCCGGATCCCCACCGTGCGCCCACGCCGACCTCGCCAAGGAGTACTACCTCGGCGCCCAGACCGGCGACTACATCTGCACCGCGTGCGGGCGCGAGTTCGGCAGCGTCGCCGAGCGCGACGCAGCGGTGAAGAAGGACACGACCTGACGATCGCCTCGCCGCGATGCTTGACCTACGGCGAGGCATCCGCATGGACGGCGAAGCCTGCGAGCTGGGGCTGGCCCGCCGGCGGGACGGCGCGGCCGTATCGATGCTGGTTTGATGATCGGCGTGGCGAAGGATCTATGGTGGCGGATCGGTGTCCCCGCGGTGGGGCTGGTGGTCGCCATGGCGGTGGGGTGGCGGCTGGCGCACGGCGTCGTCGCGCCCGTCGTCGTCTGCGCATGGCTGCCCCTCGCCGCGTGGTGCCTGTTCGCGCCCCGCATCCGGGCGGCGCTGCCGATCGCGCTGGTCCTGCTCGCCGCGATCGCCACGATCCGGTGGACGCTGCCCGGGCAGCCCGGCGACCGGAGCATGGCGATCGTCGTGCCGACCCTGATCTGGTACCTCGTCCCCGGCGGTGTCGCGCTGCTGGTGGCGGCGACCCGGCGGTCCCAGCCGTTCCGGACCGTCCCCACGCTGGTCGCCTGCGGGGCGCTGGGGCTCGCCTGCGGCGTCGGTGTGCTCTCGTGGAACCAGGTCGGCGAACCGTCGCCGGACGAGCTGTTCCCGTTGCCCGCCGGGCTGACCGCGACCAGCGCCACCGGGCCTGACGGAGCCGACGGCTGCGACCAGGGCGGCCACGCCTGCTGGACGTACTACCGCGTCACCGGCACCGCGGGTGACTCCACCGCCGCCCTCACCGAGCGGCTCCGGCGGCACCTGCAGGAGACCAAGGGATGGGGCACCTTGGCGGTGCCGGGCGGGGCCTCGTCCGAGTCGTGCCGCCCGGTACGCCGCCTCGGCCAGTCCGCCACGACAGACCTCTGCGTCGCCGTGACGAGTGACCCGGCCGGCACCCCCGACCGCCCGGCCATCGGCGTGGAGCTGTCCATGTCGAAGATCGGCCGCGCGCCCTGAAGCTCGTGTCGCCCGCCGATGCGTGTTCGCGGAGTACCTCTGTTCGCCTGCCTAGGATCTCCGCTCGTGGACATCGCAACACTGCTGCGGGAGATCGGGTCGCGGGCCGGATGCCGGGTGTTCCCGCCGTCCGGCCCGATCCGGATCGAGCCGCACCACACCGCACCGCGGGACGTCATCGACTTCTATGCCGCATGCGGCGGCGCGGAACTGTTCGCCGACGAGTTCCACGGCGCGCTGATCCTGCCTCCGGACCGGGTCGTCAAGGCCAACCCGGCAATCGTTCGGGAGGAGTTCCCGGACGACCCGTCGGACGCCTGGTATCTCATCGCCAAGACCAACGACAGCTCGTATTCGTACATCTCCGCCGATTTCGGCGACATTCACAGTGGCCGCTGCTACGACAGTTCCTGGGACCAGCACGGCATCGTCGGGTCCATGGATGTCGTGGCGAGCAGCTTCACGGACCTGCTCGAGTGGATGCTGCGCGCCGAAGGGCGGGCGCTGCACTGGGACGACCCGTCGTTCCCGCGGCTGGGCGACGCCTACGACTGAGCGGGCCGGGACGGTTCAGGCGACCAGCGCGGCGCGCAGGGCGGACAGGTCGTCGTCCTTCAGCCCGTACGTGTGGGCCCAGTCCTGGATCGAGCCCCAGCGGTCCTTCACCAGCTCCAGCGTCCGCAGCATCATCGTCGCCTCGGGGGTCCAGTCCAGGACGGAGGCGGGGCGGGGCGGGAGGCCGAGGCGGTCGACGACGACCGAGACGCGCTCGTGGATGCGCGGCATCGCGGCGGCCGTGGCGGCGTAGTCGGCGGCGATGACCTCGTCTGGGACGCCCAGGAGGCCGAGGACCACCGCGGCCAGCACGCCGGTGCGGTCGCAGCCGGCCTCGCAGTGGAAGACGGCCGGCAGGGTCGAGGAGGTGGACAGGAGGCGGACCGTGGAGGCGAGGACGTCGCCCTTCTCGGTAAGCATCGCAACGTAGTGGCCCACGAGGTCGGCGGCGCCGCTGACGTCGGCGATCGGGGCGGAGACGTAGTCGACGGGGGCGGTCTCGACGAACCCGCGGCCCAGGTGGGCCACCTCGTACTCGCCGCGCAGGTCGATGACGGTGGCGACGCGCAGGTCCTTCAGGAGGTGGGTGGCGTCGGCGCCGGTGGCGTAGGCGAGGGAGTCGCTGCGGAAGAGGCGGCCGGGGCGGACCGCGCCGCCGGCGGCGGGCAGGCCGCCGAGGTCCCGGAAGTTGATCAGGCCTTCCAGGGTGTGGGTGGTGCGGCGGCGCCGCCAGCGTCTCCCCCGGCCGGGCTGCCAGCGCCTCACCCGGACAGGCCCGTCAGCCAGGTCCAGAACTGCATGAACCAGCCGACCTCGCGCAGGTAGGCGACGCCCGCCCCGGCCAGGAAGAGGCCGGTGAGCGCGTGGGCGCCCTTCGCGCTGCGGCGGATCCGGCCGAAGCGCTGCTCCAGGACGAGCCGGCCAACGAGCCGGGTGAGGGTGAACACACCCGCGGCGACGGCGAGGACGACCAAGAACGCGATGAAGGGGCCGCTGAGGCTGCCGTCGCTGTCCAGCGCCCAGAGGCCCCAGCAGATGAACGCGATGAACGCGCCGGTGCCGGTCAGCTCCCAGCCGATCTTGAGGGTGCGGGCGCGCTCGCCGGGCTCCGGCCGGTACATGGGGCGCTCGATCTCGGGATCGGAGGGCATCATGCCGGTCGGGTCGGGCGCCGGCCGGTGCACGACCTTGGCCCGGCCGCGCATCTGCGGCACGCCGGCATCGGAGACGGCGACGCCGGTCGCGCCGGGCGACACCGGTACACCGGACACAGGCGGTGCGGAGACAGGCGGTGCGGAAACGGGCGGCGCGGTGTAGAACGCGGTCGGGGCCGAGGAGCCGGCGCGAAGGGCGACCAGCTCCCGCTCCAGGCGTTCGATGCGCTGGTACGCGTCGGTCTCGGTGCCCGTGACGGACGGCCTGGCCCGGCCGACGGCCCGCGACGTCTCCGACGCCTCCGGCTCGACCCAGTCGCAGCCGACGTCGGGCAGCCCGGACCGGCGCACCAGCTCCGCCAGGTGGGCCAGCCACGACGGCAGCTCACGGGTGTCCGGGCGCTCCGCCGGGCGGTCGGCGAGCGGCGCGTGCAGGTGGTCCCGCAGGGCCGGGATGCGCTCCAGCAGCGGGTGGCGCCGCAGCACGTTCCACTGCGGCGGCGAGGCCTCGTGCGGGTTGCGCTGGTCGGTGCGGCCGTCGACCCGCGGATACGCACCGGTGACCATGAAGTAGGCGACCGCGCCGTAGCCGTGCACGTCGTACGCGGGACCGACGTACTTCACGCCGCCGAACGCCTCCGGGCCGCCGGACTCCGGGGTGTAGGCGATCTGGGTGATCTCCTCCTCGCGGAAGTACCGGGCGCCGGTGAAGTCGATCAGGCGCACCTCGCCGGTCGCGAGGACCATGAGGTTGGACGGCTTGACGTCCATGTGCAGGACGGCCGTCGCGCCGGATTGCTGCGGGTAGTGCAGCGCCTGCAGCACCGACCCGAGCGTCTTGAGCGCGCCGACGGCGTTGAGCCGGCGGCCACCGGGCGCCATGCCGGCCCGCTGCGCGATGTACTCGCGCAGGTTGACCCCGTGCAGGTAGTCGTAGACCTGGTACGGCACGGCGTCACCCGGCGCCGGCCGCTCCCCCGGACGGTGCGGTGGCGGCCCGTAGAAGCCGTCGGCGCGCCGGCAGATGCCGCCGACACCCCGGTTGTTGAGGTCCATGAGGGCGGCGTCGCCCTTGTCCCACGAGCGCAGCTCGTCGGCGATCGGCCGCTGCGGGTCGATCCGGAAGACCTTCACGGTCATCGGCGCCGACGTCACCCCGCCGCAGATGCGCACCGCGCGATAGACGTCCGCCTGACCGCCCGAGCCCAGATGGGCGACGAGCCGATAGCGCTGGAACGTCTCGGGCAAAGGGCTCGCCGGACCACATACCAGGTCCAGCAACGCACCCTGCGTCATCGTGCGACTCCCCCCAGACAGACTTCCGCCCCCGGATACTTGCCGTCGGTCACTTCCGAGAGTAACCACGCCACGAAATCGGTCGCGCTCAGTGGAGGTCACGAGGTAGACACGACTGCGTGACCGGATACACGCTGCGCGCCGCGACACCCGCCGACCTTCCCGCCATGCGCGAGGTGATCCGGTCCAACTTCAACGGGCTCGGCGCCCCCGACCCGGGCAGCAAGCTCCACCTGGTGCTCGACCTGGCGCGGTACCTGCTGACGGAGTCGGACGGGCGGATCGTCGGCACCGCCGGCGCGCTCACCCGCGACCTCGCCGTGCCGGGTGCCGTGATCCCCGCCGCCCACGTGACCGCGGTGACCGTCTCCCCCGTGCACACCCGCCAGGGCCTGCTGCGCCGCATGATGACCGAGCAGCTCACCACCGTGCCGGAGGCGGTCGCGGTGCTGTGGGCGTCGGAGGGGCGCATCTACCAGCGGTTCGGCTACGGCCTCGCGTCGCAGAACGTCACCATCCGCGCCGACCGCCGTGAGGTCGCGATCCGCGGCACCATCGGCACCGGCGCGGGGCACCTGCGCGGCGCGGCGCCCACCGAGGTGCTCAAGGAGCTGTCCGAGGTGTACGCCCGGTCGCTCGCCGGCCGGCCCGGCCTGTCGTCCCGCAGCGACGCCTGGTGGACGTTCCTCACCACCGACCTGGAGTCCGAGCGCGACGGGCACACGGCGACGCGTGCCGTGCTGTTCGAGAACGCGGACGGGGTCGTCGACGGGTACACCCGCTACCGCGTCCGCAGCCAGTGGGACGACAACGGCCCGAAGGGCGAGGTCAACGTCGTGGAGCTGGTCGCCGCGACGCCCCACGCCTACGCCGCGCTGTGGCGCTTCCTGCTCGGCGTCGACCTCACCCGCACCGTCGTCATGGGCCTCTCCAGCGTCGACGAGCCGATCTTCCACATGGTCGACGAGCCCCGCCGCCTGGCCGGCAAGGTCGGCGACGGCCTGTGGCTGCGGATCGTGGACCTCCCCCGGGCGCTGACCTCCCGCAAGTACGCCGCCCCCGTCGACGTCGTCATCGAGGTCACCGACGCCCTCCTGCCGGCGAACGCGGGCCGCTGGCGCCTGCGCGCCGGCGCCGGAGGCGCCCTGGTCAACTGCTCCCCCACCGACGCCCCCGCCGACCTCACCTGCGACATCCTCGAGCTCGGCGCCGCATACCTCGGCGGCACGACCCTCGGCACGCTCGCCGCCACCGGCCGCGTCCAGGAGCACCGCCCCGGCGCGGTCGCCGCGGCGAGCACCGCCTTCGGCTGGCACGTCGCCCCCGTATCGATCGAGATCTTCTGATCCCTCTGCTCCGGGCCCCGGAACGGGTAGGGTCTGTGCTGTGGGTGGGATCCAGCGCCGGCGGCGCCGCATGCGGCATCACCAACCGGTGACCACCGACGCCCAGCCACCCGCCATGGACGACCTGGACCCCGCCGCCGACACCGCTCCCGATGCGTCTGCGGCCGATGTACGACCAGCTGCCGCCACCCCCTCCGACGCCCCGCCGGCGGACATGCCTGCGGCGGAGCCGACGACGACGGAAGCAGCGGTGACGGAAGCGGCGACGGCTGGGCCGACAACGGCGGAAGCGGCGACGGCGGCCAAGCCCCACGCGCCCGTGCCCCGGCCGCCGATCCACCCCCCGGTCAGCACCCAGCCGACCTCCGGCCCGCCGGCCGCCGCCGCTCAGCCCGCCGTCTCCCCGGCAGATCTCGCATCGGCCGGCCGCTCCTCCGGCAGCGGCCAGGACGCCCCCTCACCCCCGCTACCGCTCGGCGCTCCTCCGCTGCCCGGCAGCCCTTCACATGGGGCGGGACCGAGCGCCACGCCTCCGCAAGGGGCGGGCGCGGCACCCTCGCCGAGCGTCCTGCCTCCGCAGGGAGCGGGACCGAGCGCCGCTTCACCGCAAGGACCAGCGCCCGCGCCGAGCGCCACGCCTTCACAAGGACCCGAAGGCACGCCTGTGCCGAGCGTCGCCCCGACCAGCCCGGCCCCGCCGAGCCCGGCCCAGCTCGCGGAGCTGTCGGGCGCGTTCGCCATGACCGCGAACGTCCACGACCCCGAAACCGCGGACACCGACCCCCACCACCACGCCGACCGGCACCCCGGCAACCCCAGGGACGACCAGGACCGCGACCACGACCACCACCACGACACCCACCACCATCACCACCACCACGACGAGGTGGTCTCCGAACGCGGCCTACGCGGCCTCGTCGGCGGCGGCGCGTCCCAGGTGAGCGTCTCCGCCGCCATGCGCGCCCGCGACGCCGCCCGCCCCACCGACGACGACCTGGCCGCCGCCGAGCGCGACCTGCAGATCATCCGCCGCGGCTGGGTCCCCCGCGAAGAACTGACCCGCCCCGGCCACCGCCCCCGCACCTGACCGGCCGGCCCCAACGACACGCAACACAGACGTTGGTCAATGCGCAGGTTGCGGCCCTCCACACAATGGACGGCGCACGGCCACCCCACCCGCCGACAGGGCGCAGCACAGACGTTGGTCAATGCGCAGGTTTGCGGCTTTTGTCCCATAGACAGTGCGCGATCCACCCCCGTTTCAGAGATCGAATTGGGGGTGGATCGCGCAGCGTCGATTCGGAAAAGGGGCATTTCAGGGCATTGACCAACGTCTGTACAAGAGCAGAGCAGCGCAGGGCAGAGCGGCTGTCAGGACTCGGGCAGGGGTGGCAGGACGCGGGTGGTGTCGTAGTCCAGGACCTGCGCGATCCGGCGGGCGTGCCGCTCGTTGCCGGAGAAGGACGTGGACAGGAACGCTGTCACGAGGGCGGTGGCCTCGTCGAGCGTGTGCTGGCGGGCGCCGACGGCCACGATGTTGGCGTCGTTGTGCTCGCGGCCGAGGCGGGCGGTGTCCAGGTTCCAGGCCAGGGCGGCCCTGACCCCGAGGACCTTGTTGGCCGCGATCTGCTCCCCGTTGCCCGAGCCGCCGATGACGACGCCGAGGCTGCCGGGGTCGGCGACGACGCGGGCGCCGGTGTGGAAGCAGAAGGCCGGGTAGTCGTCGTCGGGGTCGAACTTCGCCGGGCCGACGTCGACGACCTCGTAACCCTGCAGCTGCAGGGCGCCGACCAGGTGCACTTTCAGCTCATAGCCGGCATGGTCCGAACCAAGATAGACGCGCATACCGGGAAGTCTGTCAGAACTGGATCAGGCCCAGGCAGGAACCCACCACCAGGGCGAAACCGACGAAGAGCAGCCCGGACACCCATCCGGCGGTGGCGCCACCGGTGAGGCCCCAGTGCCGCCGCCGGTCCCAGACGAGGGCGGCGGCGGCGAAGGCGCCGATACCGAAGGCGGCGACCATCGCCGCGATGAAGATCTGCATGTGCACACCCCAGGCCGTAGACGAAGCGGCCTAGTGTCTACCACGATCGGGTGAAGCTACGACAGTTGGGCGACGACCAGCCCGGCGCGTGCTTTCGGGGTGAACCAGGTGCTCTTGCGGGGCATCTTCTGCCGGGCGAGGTTGACCGCGACGAAGTCGTCGACGGTGACGGGGGCGATGAGCACGGCCAGCTCGGCGCGGCCCGCGTCCACCTCGTCACGCAGCCACGACGCGGGATAGTCGCCGCCGACGTACGTGATGCGCTTGTCGCCCGGGTCGAGGCCGAGGGTCTCGGCGAAGAGCCGGCGCTCGACGAGGGCGTGGTCGAGGTTGTCGATGACGCCGCCGTCCGCGTCGCGGGGAAGCTCGACGGACCAGGCGCCGTCCCGCGTGTACAGGTGGACGCGCCCACCGGAGGCCGGCACCTCGGCGGCGTCCAGCGCGGTACCGCCGAACGACACGCCGCCGGGGAGCTCGGAGACCAGGCGGTTGTAGGGCTGGATCGCCACCGACTCGGGCGTGGTGACCACGGCGAGGAAGCGCGGGTAGCCCGCGGTCTGCGCGGCGAGGCTGCGGTGGTTGCCGTCGGCGACGACGAGCTCACCGCCGCCGGCCAGCGCCAGGAGCCGGTCGCGGGTCGTGCCGGCGCCGACGGCCCAGATCTCGTGGCTGCGGCCGGCGGGGTCGATGTCGGTGACCGCGGGGCTGCCGGCGTGGGTGACGGCCTGGGCGATGGCCGCGTGCAGCGCCTCGCCGTGCGCGGTCTGCAGCAGGAGCACCGGCGACAGCAGGTGCTGGGTGGCCTCGGCGAGGGCGACCCGCTCGCGGACCTTCTCGATGAAGACGTCCTCGTTGCGGATCACGGCGCCGGGCTCGTCGGCGCTGGTGGAGATCTGGTCGGTGGCGACCATGCACCACAGGCCGTAGGCCCGGGCGCCGTCGGGCGACGTGATCCGGTACAGCACGACCACGTCGTCGGCTGCGGTGTAGTGCCCGGCGTCCTTGGCAGCCTGGAGGCGGCTCACGGCGTCGGGAAGACTGTCGGTGAAGGAGCGGTCGACATTGTCCGGCGCCCGGTGGGGCATCTCGATGGCGAGCGCGCTGGACGGGTTGGCCGCGATGATCGCGGTGATCTCCGCGTCGTCGGCGAACTCGTCGTAATTCTGCGCGCCGGTGCCTCCGGCGGACAGCCAGGCGTGGGCGATCGGGTACGCAACCGTCATGAACGAAACGGTATAGCTCAGACATCCCGCGGGGAGGTGCGGGGGACGGTGCGTCCCGCGATGGTGGACGCGCTGACCACGACCGGTGGAGCCAGCAGCGCGATGACGTCGTCGGGCAGGTCGGGCAGCTCCTGCTTCCAGGCGCGTTCCTGCACCGTCCAGCGGGTCTCGACGGGGATGGTCGGCGTGGTCATGATGTTGAGCCCTCCGGCTTCGTTGGGTGACGTTGCACACTGCGCAACGGTGCCCAGATGCGCCGGAGTCGCACCGGCTGTGCGGCTCCATTGCAGACCCGCTCGCCGATCGACGGCATGGTTCCGTCCAGAAAATCACCAGGATGAGCAGGAGCGATCAAAGGGTGAGGTCAGGCGGTCGCCGGGGTCACCCTCGTCAGCATCTTCACGATCCGCAGCGCCACCCCGTGCGGCTGGTGGCGGCGCAGCTCGACCATGTCCGCGAGGGCGTGGATGATCCGCAGCCCGCGGCCGTTCTCCGCGATGTCGGGATCCGCGGACGGCTCGGACTCCGGGGAGGCGGCGGCGACGTCGGACATCCCGATCCCCTCGTCGACGACGTCGATGACGCAGCGGTCCTCGTGGATCGTGACGGTGACCTGGTAGTCGGCGCCGGCGTGCTCTACAGCGTTGGCACAGGCCTCCCCGACGGCGAGTCCGATGTCGTCGCGGCAGTCCCGGGTGACGGAGAACACGCCCAGCGCGGCGTCGAGAACGCGGCGGGTCAGCGGGACGGTGGACCGATCGCGTGGCAAAGAGAGTGTCAGCTGGATTTCCATGCCCACGGACCAGCCCTCCTTCATCGCACTGCAACGTCGTACTGATTAGATGCCCCGGCTCACGGCGACAGAAACGGGCGCCGCAACCGCTGCCGTCATATAGCGAAGCACGCATAAGATGGCTGGCATGGGGCACGACCACGATCACGACCACCACCACGCCCCGTCGGCCGACGCCGACCGGCGGCTGCTGAGTGTCGCGCTGGCGCTGATCACCGGCTTCATGGCGGTCGAGGTGACCGTCGGCGTCATGGTCGACTCGCTGGTGCTGCTGTCCGACGCGGCGCACATGCTGTCGGACGCCGCGGCGATCGCCCTCGCCCTGTTCGCGACCCGGCTGGCGGCGCGGCCGCCCTCGGGCGGGTTCACGTTCGGGCTGAAGCGCGCCGAGATCCTCTCCGCGCAGGCAAACGGACTGACCCTGCTCCTGCTGGCCGTCTGGATCGGCTACGAGTCGGTGGTCCGGCTGGCGCACCCGCCGTCGGTGGGCGGCGGCGCGGTCCTGGTCACCGCCCTGGCGGGCGCCGCCGTCAACCTGCTGGTGGTGTGGATCCTCCGCCGGGCCGACCGCTCCAGCCTCAACGTCGAGGGCGCGTTCCAGCACGTACTGACGGACCTGTTCGCCTTCGTCGCGGCGGCCGTGGCCGGTCTGGTCGTGCTGCTCACCGGCTTCCACCGGGCCGACGCGATCGCCTCGCTGGTGGTGGCGGCGCTGATGGTGCGCTCAGGGCTCGGGCTGGTCCGCGAGTCGGGCCGGATCTTCCTGGAGGCCGCGCCGGCCGGGCTGGACCCGGCGGCGCTCGGCCGCGAGCTGGTCGGCGTGCCGGGCGTGGTCGAGCTGCACGACCTGCACGTCTGGCAGGTCACCTCCGGCTATCCGGCGCTGTCCGCGCACGTGCTGGTGGCGCCGTCGGGCGACTGCCACGCGGTGCGCGAGGCGATCGAGGAGCGGCTCCGGGAGCGGTACGCGATCGAGCACACGACGCTGCAGGTCGACCACACGCTCGACACCGAGCACTGCGCCGACTCACACGGCGCTTCCTACAAGGGGTCGGGCTGACTGGACCCGGCGGGTCACGACCCGCTCGGCCACGAACGACAGGAACGGCACCGTGCCGGCCAGCAGCACCAGCAGGGTGAAGCCGAGCTTGAACTTCGCGCGGCGGGCCAGGTCGGCGGCGAGCACCAGGTAGGCCATGTAGAGGAAGCCGTGCGCGGGGCCGACGAGCGCCACGATCGTCTCCTCGTCGGCGGCGTACTTCAGTACGGTGCCGACGGTGAGCACGACCAGCAGCACGCCGACGATCCAGGCGATGATCCGGAAGCGCACGAGCGCGTTGTTCAAGGGCACGGGAACCTCATCCTGGGAAGTCGCCGGGGCGGCGGTCGGGATTGGCGGCGAGCCAGGCCAGCATGCGGTTGTACTCGGCGAGCTCTGGATCATCGTCGGCGGTGGCGGGCCTGGGCGCGGGCCGTGCGGCCCTGGGGCGCAGCGGCTCCTGGGTCTTCACGGGCCTCGGCCCGAGGACGTCCCGGACGGCCCGCACCCACAGAAACACCACAAAAAGCGCAAACAGCGGCCACTGTACGGTGTAAGCCCAGCTCAGCATGTTGCCGGCGGCCGCCCGCTGATACTGCCAGCGACCGGCGACCAGGCACACGGCCACCCCGGCGAGTGCCAGGACGTGCCAGAGCACCCACCGAGGAGTCAGGAACCGCCGCACAGGTAGGCAGCCTACCGCTTCCGCATCAGTCGAAGACCGGCCCCACGTCGCGGGTCCGCTTGATCTCGTAGAAGCCGGGCGTGCCGGCGACCAGGAGCGTGCCGTCCCACAGCCGGCCGGCGGCCTCACCCTTCGGCGCCGGCGTGACGACCGGGCCGAAGAACGCGATCAGCTTGCCGTCCTCGCCCGGCACGTGGATGACGGGCGTGCCGACGTCCATGCCGACCGGGTTCATGCCGGCGAAGTGACTCTCCCGCAGCTGCTCGTCGAACTCGGTGGAGTCCGCGTACCCGGCGAGCTGCGCCGGCAGGCCGGCCTCGACGAGCGCGGCCTCGTACAGCTCCGGGCCGAGCTCCTGCTTCTCGTGGTGGATCCGGGTGCCGAGCGCCGTGTACAGCGGGCGGAGCACGTCGTTGCCGAACTTCTGCTCGGCGGCGATCGCCAACCGGACCGGCCCCCAACCCTTGGCCAGACCCTCTTTGTATCGGTCCGGCAGATCGTCGCGACCCTCGTTGAGGATCGACAGACTCATGACATGAAACCGCACGTCAACTGGGCGAACCTGCTCCACGTGGAGCAGCCAGCGGGAGGTGATCCAGGCCCACGGGCACCGCGGGTCGAACCACATGTCTGCGATGATGCGCTCTTCTGCCATTGGCGGCGACACCTCACTCGAAAAGGCCCTACAGCAACGCTACTGAAAGAGTCGGGAATCCGATTCGATCCTTACGTCCTGTGGGTCTCGGGTGCCAGGCGAGCTTGGGGTGACCTGAGCCACTCCTCCGGTGTCCGCCATGGACGTGGAAGACTCTGAGATGGCGCCGTCGACGGGGACGGCCACAGCGAACGACAGGAGACGACACGTGGCCGGTGTACGCAACCTACGCCAGGTTGAGGCGGTCGACCGGGCCCGCCTGCTCGACGTTGCGGCGTACGACATCAGTCTCGACCTGACGGACGGCGCCGGCTACCCAGGTGAGGGCACGTTCCGCACGACCACCGAGGTGCGCTTCTCGTGCACCGAGCCGGGTGCGGAGACCTTCATCGAGCTGGCCGTCACGGAGGTGCTCAGCGCGACGCTCAACGGCGCCGTCGTGGACACGTCCGCGTGGTCCCCGCAGACCGGGCTGCGCCTGCCCGGCCTCGCCGCCACGAACATCCTCATCGTCGAGGCGATGGGCACCTACTCGACGACCGGCCAGGGGCTGCACCGCAGCGTCGACCCGGTCGACAAGGAGGTGTACCTGTACAGCCAGTTCGAGACGACCGACGCGCAGCGGGTCTATGCCTGCTTCGACCAGCCCGACCTGAAGGCCAGCTTCACGTTCCACGTGACGGCGCCGGCGCACTGGCGGGTCATCTCCAACATGGCGCCGGAGCGGCGCGACGGCCTCACCGTGCACTTCCCGCCCACGCCGCGGATGAGCACCTACGTGACGGCGATCTGCGCCGGTCCCTACCACGAGGTCCGCGACAGCCACGACGGGATCGACCTGGGCGTGTTCTGCCGCCAGTCGATGAAGCAGTACCTGGACGCCGACGACATCCTGCTGATCACCAAGCAGGGCTTCGACTTCTTCCACCAGGAGTTCGGCATCCGGTATCCGCTGCCGAAGTACGACCAGGTGTACTCGCCGGAGTTCAACGCGGGCGCGATGGAGAACTTCGGCTGCGTCGTGCACGCCGAGCAGCACTACATCTTCCGCTCCCCCGTCACCGACTTCGAGTACGAGCAGCGCGCCAACACGATCCTGCACGAGCTCGCCCACATGTGGTTCGGCGACCTCGTCACCATGCGCTGGTGGGACGACCTGTGGCTCAACGAGTCGTTCGCGGAGTGGGCCAGCCACTGGTGCAACACCCGCGCGACCCGCTTCACCGACGCGTGGACGACGTTCCTGTCCATCCGCAAGAACTGGGGCTACCGGCAGGACCAGCTGTCCTCCACCCACCCCGTCTACTGCGAGATGCCCGACGTCGAGGCGGTCGAGGTCAACTTCGACGGCATCACTTACGCCAAGGGCGCGAGCGTCGTCAAGCAGCTCGTCGCGTACGTGGGGATCGAGGCCTTCACGACCGGCCTCCGCGCGTACTTCCAGCAGCACCAGTGGGGCAACGCCACGTTCGACGACCTGCTGTCGGCCCTGGAGACCGCCTCCGGCAAGGAGCTGCGCAAGTTCGCCGCGCAGTGGCTGGAGACCGCGCAGGTCAACACCCTGCGCCCCGAGCTGACCATCGCCGCCGACGGCACGTATGAGCAGGTCGTCGTCGTGCAGGAGGCGCCCGCCGCCTACCCGACGCTGCGCACCCACCGCATCGGCATCGGCCTGTACGACGTGACCGACGCCGGCCTGATCCGCCGCGAGCTGGTCGAGGCCGACGTCGACGGCGAGCGCACCGAGATCACCACCCTCGCCGGCCGCCCCGCCGCCGACGTCCTGCTGCTCAACGACGACGACCTCACGTACGCGAAGCTGCGCCTGGACCCGCGCTCGATGGACACCGTCGCCGACCACATCCTGGGCATGGACAACTCCCTGGCCCGGGCGCTGGTCTGGACCGCGGCGTGGGACATGGTCCGCGACGCCGAGCTCGCCGTGCGCGACTACATCAAGCTGGTCGCTTCGGGCCTGCCCGCCGAGCGCGACATCAACCTGGTCACCGCGACCATCCGGCAGGCGCAGTCGGCGCTCGTCTTCTACGCCGACCCCGCCTGGGCCCCGGAGGGCTGGCGCGTCCTCGCCGCCACCGCCCGGGTCGCCCTCCGCAACGCCGAGCCCGGCAGCGGCTTCCAGCTCGCCTGGGCCCGCTCGTTCGCCGCGGCCGCCCGTACCCCCGAAGACCTCGCGGTGCTGACGGGCTGGCTGGACGGCGTCGACGTCCCCTCCGGTCTCACCATCCAGGCGGACCTGCGCTGGGGCATCCTGCACGCCCTCATCGCCAACGGCGCGGCCGACCCGGCCCAGATCGAGACCGAGCTCGACCGCGACCGCACCGCCAGCGGCGAGCGCCAGGCCGCTCTCGCCCGCGCCCTCGTCCCGACCGCCGAGGCGAAGACCGAGACCTGGCGCCGCCTGGTCGAGGACCACCACCTGCCGAACTGGCTGCAGCGGTCGCTGCTGCAGGGCTTCCAGCACTCGGCGCAGGTGTCCCTCACCGCACCGTTCCTGCCCGCGTTCTTCGACGCCCTGACGACCGTCTGGGAGAACCGCGACTCGGAGCCGGCCGCCGAGTTCGTCGAGCTCGGCTACCCGTCGTTCCAGGTCAGCGAGGACACGGTCGCCCGCACGGAGGCGTGGCTCGCCGAGCCCGGCCGGCCCGCGCCGCTGCGCCGCCTGGTCGGCGAGGGCCGCGACGGCATCGTCCGCGCCCTGAAGGCCCGCGCCAAGGACGCCGCCGCCGACTGACCCGCTCCCCCCGCCCCGTGATCCGGAAGACTTTGTGTCGCCCTGACAGCGCAAGGTCTTCCGGATCACGGGGCAAACGCGAGCGCCTGCGAGCCGCGAAGGCTGGGCTGAATTCCGTGATCCGGAAGACTTTGTGTCGCCCTGACAGCACAAAGTCTTCCGGATCATTGGCAGCGGCGGCCTCGGGGCTTATTGCCCGTGATCCGGAAGAGTTTGGGTCGGGCTGACAGACGCGTGGAAGGGCGGAAAACGCCGAACGCGCGGCGGATCCTCTGAAAGAGGGCCCGCCGCGCGTGTGTAAGCAGCGGTCAGTGGCGGCCGGCGTGGTCGGCGAGCTGGGACAGGCCGGCGACCAGGCCGGCGGCGAGGTCGCCGCCGCCGAAGGCGGCCGCCATGGACAGGGCGGCCAGCTTGGCCGCGCGGTCCGGGAGGCGGCGGCGCGCCTCGCCGCCGGTGATGATCTCAAGGATGCGCTGGTTGGGCGACACCGCGATGAGCACGGAGTGCGGCGGGTCGGCGAGCTGGCCGTGCAGCTGCTCGGCGTGGCCGCGGACGGGCTCGTCGAGGTCGCCGACGTAGATGCTGAAGGTGAGGCCGGTCGAGGAGTCGGCCAGGCGCAGCGCCTCGTCGAGGCGCAGCAGCTGGCGCGTGGTGAACGGCCCGTTGAGGACGTCGGGCTGGCCCTTCAGGCCAGCTCCGTTACCACCGGTCACTTGCGCCTCCCATGGCGTGCGGCTGCGCCCGGTCGCCGGACCACTCGGTCACGGCCGGCGCACCCGCGGTCAGCTCGGCCCGCCGCGCGCCGGTGAGCTCGCGGGCCTTGGCCGCCTGCGTCACCTGCTCGGGCACGGACAGGAACCAGACCGGCGTGAACTCGAACGGCCGGCCCGGCCGGTAGCGCCGGGCGCGCCGGGCACCGCCGGCGTAGTTGGCGCCCGCGATGAGCACGATGACCACGGCCGGGATGCCGGCGAAGATCAGCGTCGTCTCGATGATGGACAAGCTCAACGCCCCCAGGCGTCGAAGGGACTAAAAGACCGGCTTCACGTTAGCGGTCCACGATGACCAGCGCGTTGCCGGGGGTCTTGCCGATCTTCGCAGACGATACCGTCGGGGCCATGGACCTCAGCCGCCAGTATGCCGAAACGCGTGACGCACAGGACCCGATCGGTCACTTCCGCGCGCGTTTCCACATCGCCGACGAGCAGCTCGTGTACTTCGACGGCAACTCGCTCGGCCGGCTTCCGCTCACGACGCGTGACCGGCTGCGTGACGCGGTCGACCGGGAGTGGGGCGGCGAGCTCGTCCGCGGCTGGGACAGGTGGATCGACCTGGCCGGACAGGCCGGTGACGTGATCGCCGAGGGGGTGCTGGGCGTCGACCAGGGCGAGGTCGTCCTGTCCGACTCGTCCAGCGTCAACCTGTACAAGCTGGCCTCCGCGGCGCTGGACGCGAACCCCGGCAGACGCGTCATCGTGACCGACGACGACAACTTCCCCACCGACCGTTACGTGCTGGAGGGCCTGGCGTCGGCGCGGGGCCTCGAGCTGCGGGTCGTGCCGACCGACATCGACGAGGGCATCGACCCGGCGCGGGTCGCCCGGGCGCTGGACGACGACGTGGCGCTGGTGTGCCTGTCGCACGTGGCATACCGGTCGGGTGCGATCGCCGACATGGTGGCGATCACCACTGCCGCGCACCGGGTGGGGGCCCTCACACTGTGGGATCTGTGCCACTCCGCCGGTTCGGTGCCGGTGCCGCTGCGGGAGTCGGGGGCGGACCTGGCGGTCGGGTGCACGTACAAGTACCTCAACGCGGGGCCCGGCGCTCCGGCGTTCCTGTACGTGCGGCGCGACCTGCAGCAGCGGCTGCGGCAGCCGATCTGGGGCTGGTTCGGCCAGCGGGACCAGTTCGCCATGGGCGCCGGCTACGACCCGGTCGAGTCGATCGGGCGCTTCCAGGTCGGCACGCCACCGATCCTCGGTGGATACGCCGCGCTGGAGGGCGCCAGGATCACCGCCGAGGCCGGCATCCGGAGCCTGTACGACAAGAGCGCCGAGCTCACCTCGTACGCCATCCGACTCAGCGACGGGCTGACGCTGGCCTCCCCCGTGGATCCGGCACGGAGGGGCTCGCACGTGACCTTCCACCACCCGCAGGCGTGGCAGATCTGCCAGGCGCTGAAGGCGGCCGGGGTCGTCCCCGACTTCCGGACCCCGGAGCGGCTACGGATCGGGCTGGCGCCGCTCTACACCCGCTTCGTGGACGTGTGGGAGGGCATGGCGCGGCTGCGCGACATCCTGACCAGCGGCTCCTACCGTGAGTTCGCAGCAGCCGCCGGCCGGGTGACGTGATGCGGTCAGGCGGCGAGCTGCTGGCTGTCCATCGGCATGTCGAGCCAGTCGGCCCAGCGCGGGTCGGGGGTGCGGTGACCGAGGACCCGCCACGCGACGCCCTTGGGCGCATGCGGGCTGGCAAGCAAACGCCAGCCGAGTTCGGCTGGCGTTTTGTCACCTTTGGTGTGGTTGCAGCGGGCGCAGGCGGCGACCACGTTGTCCCAGGCGTGCCGCCCGCCACGGCTGCGTGGCATCACGTGGTCGATGGTCTCGGCCGGGCCGCGGCAGTAGGCGCACCGCCAGCCGTCGCGGGCGAAGATGCCCCGGCGCGACAGGCCTATGTGCGTGCGGTACGGAACTCGCACGTAGCGCGTGAGCCTGACCACGGAAGGCACGGGAAGCTCGTTCATCGCACTGTGCAGGATGCCCTCACCGTCAGCGACGCAGACCGCCTTCGAAGTGAGGACCAGGATGGTGGCACGTCTGACAGACACGACACACAGCGGCTCGTAGGTGGCATTCAAAACCAGCGCACCCGATACTCGTGCGGGTCGTATGTCAGGCATCGCCGTCCCCCTAGTGCGTGAAGGAAACTCCCTGGAGAAGGTCTGTATGGCGGGCCACCGAGGTGGGGGTCCGTGCGCTAATCGTCCCTGATAGATCCTCGGATTGCACGTACTATTTGCGGCCGGCGAGTGAACCTTCGCCCACCGCACCGAGTGTTTGTGTGGACTTCCCCCGGTTCGCACCGTTTGCAAGGAGTGCTTGTTGAGCAGCGTGCTCGCCCTCGCGCCAACCCCGGCGCCCGCGCCCGATCCCACTCCGAGCTGCTCAGACAACGGGTTCTGCGAGTTCGTCTACGAGCAGACGAAGATCACCTGGTTGGCCGAGAGCAGCTACTGGGTGCTGGTCAAGCCGCTGACCATCGTGCTGATCATCGTCCTCGCGTTCCTGGTCCGCTGGGTGATCCACCGGGCGATCGACCGCCTCATCAGGCACACGGTCTCGGACAACGAGACCGGCGGCTCGCTGCTGCGCCCGCTGCGCCGGCGGCTGCCCAACGCACTGACCGCGCCGTGGGAGCGGCGCAACCAGCGGGCCCGGGCGCTCGGCTCGGTGCTGCGCAGCATCGCCTCGGCGGTCGTGTTCAGCATCGCGGCCATGCTGGTGCTCGGTGAGATCGGCCTCAACCTGGGGCCGCTGCTGGCCAGCGCCGGGATCGCCGGCCTGGCGATCGGCTTCGGCGCGCAGAACCTGGTGAAGGACTTCATCGCCGGCCTGTTCATGCTCCTGGAGGACCAGTACGGCATCGGGGACGTGGTCGACATCGGCGAGACCGTGGGCACCGTCGAGGCGGTCGGCCTGCGGATCACCACGATCCGGGACGCGGGCGGCGTCGTCTGGTACGTGCGCAACGGCGAGATCGTCCGGGTCGGCAACAAGAGCCAGGGCTGGGCCGTGGTGAACATCGACGTGCCGGTCGGGTTCGTCGCGGTCGACCAGGCCACCGCGGTGCTGCGCGAGGCTGCCACGACGGTCGCGGAGGACCCCGACTTCGTCGACGACTTCATCGACCCGCCCACCGTGCTGGGGGTCGAGCAGCTCACGGTCGAGGGCGCCGTGCTGCGCACGACCGTCAAGACGTCGACCGAGGCGCAGTGGCGCGTCGGCCGGGAGCTGCGGCGACGGCTCACCGAGGCCCTGGAGAAGGCCGGGATCACGGCGCAGATCAACGCCTCGCGCATGTTCATCCGCCCGCCTGCGGACGGCGGCCCCGACGGCGGCCCGGGCGGACCGACCTGACTCTGACCATACCGATGGTTTTGCCCGATCTTGCGGTCACTTGCGGCCAGCCCACTGGGTAGGGTCGCGCATCGGGTGGCTAGTCGGTTATCGTCCGTTCGTTCAGGTGCATCGCTGCACAGTGTCCCGGTCCGGCGTCGTTCGACCCCTCTCGACGCCGACAAAGGCCGGCTCGGCCGCGCCCGCGAACGCTCGACGCCGCTGTCGTGACCGATGGAAAGGGGGCTCCACCGGTGTCTGATCCCGACGAGTCCGCCGAACGCCCGGCCGGCGCCTGGGAGGTGCTGGCCGACCGCGAGTACCGTGCGGTGTTCACCGCCAGCGCACTGTCCTGGTTCGGCGACAGCGCCGCCCGGGCGGCCGTCATCGCGCTGGTCTACCAGCGCACGGAGTCACCGATCGCGTCGGCGGCGGCGTTCGCGATCAGCTACCTGCCGTGGCTCGGCATCGGCGCGGTGCTGTCGGCGATCACCGAGCGGCACTCGTACCGCAAGATCATGATCCTGTCGGACCTGATCCGGATGGGCATCATGACCGCGCTCGCGGTCTTCGGCGGCCTGCCGGTCGGCGCCCTGATCGGCCTGCTGTTCATCAGCGCGCTGCTGAGCCCCCCGTTCGACAGCGCCCGCTCCGCCCTGCTGCCGCGCATCCTGCAGGGTGAGCGGTACGTCACCGCGCTGACCCTGCAGCGCACGTCCGGCCAGTTCGCGCTCATCGCCGGGTATGCGGTGGGCGCCGCGCTGACCGCCGTAGACGCCCGGTACGCGCTGCTGCTCAACGCCGCCAGCTTCGGCCTCTCCGCCCTCCTGGTGGCGGTCCGGGTGCAGGAGCGCACGCCGAGCCTCACCGCCGACAAGCGCACCAACCTGCTGCGGGAGAGCGCCGAGGGCTACACGGTCGTGTTCCGCTCGCCGGTGATGCGCTCGATCGCGCTCATCGTCTTCTGCGGGGTCTGCTTCGGCGTCGTGCCCGAGGGTCTCGCCGCGGCCTGGTCAGCCGACCTCGCCGGCGGCCCCAACGCCGTCTACCTCGGCACGATCATGGTCGCCGCGGCGGTCGGCTTCGTCGCCGGCAGCATCGTGATGACCTGGCTGGTCAAGCCGCAGCGCCGAAACGCCTTCATCCGGCCGTTCTCCCTGCTCACGCCCCTGGCGCTGGTGCCGGCGCTGTTCGACCTCAACATCTACGGGGTCCTCGCGATGACCCTGATCTCCGGCGCCGCCCTGTCGGGGACCCTGCCGGCCACCAACGGGCTGTTCGTGCAGGTGTTGCCGCCGGCGTACCGGGCGCGCGCGTTCGGCGTGATGCAGAGTGGCGTGCACCTCATCCAGGGCGGCTCGATCCTCTTCACGGGCTGGCTCGCCACCCACAACCCGCTGCCGCAGGTGGTCGGCTACTTCGCGATCGCGGGCGTGGTCGTGATGGCGGTCATCGTCGCCACCTGGCCGGCCCACGCCACGATCGCCGACGCCGTCGCCGCCAACAAGGTCCAGGTCGCGGCCGACGCGCACGCCGCCAGCCCCGGCGGCGACGAGGACTTCGGCGAGGTCACCATCGACCTCGGCCGCGCGCCGCTCGCGGCCCGCCGCTCGCGCCCGTCGCCCGGTCCGGCACAGCGCCGGACGCCCAGTGCCGAATCCAGGGCCGAATCCAGGGCCGAATCCAGCGCCGACCCCGACGCCGCGGAGCGCGGCCCGGCGCAGCGCCGGATGCCGGTCTCCGACCCGGAGGAGCGCACGGTCGACCTCAGCGAGCGCACGACGGACCTCGGTGCGCTCCCGCCGCGCTCGTTGAGCCGCGGTCGCGGCATAGTTGACGGGTGACGTCCTCCCCGAACTTCTACGAGCTCGTCGGCGGCGAGCCGACGTTCCGCAAGCTGGTCGACGAGTTCTATGCCGGCGTGGCCGACGACCCGATCCTGCGACCGCTGTATCCGGAAGAGGACCTGGGGCCGGCGAACGAACGGTTCCGCCTCTTCCTGATCCAGTACTGGGGCGGCCCCAGCACCTATTCGGAGGCCCGTGGCCACCCCCGGCTGCGGATGCGGCACGCGCCGTTCGTGATCGGCCCGGCCGAGCGCGACGCGTGGCTGCGGCAGATGCGGCGGGCGGTCGACGCGATCGCCCTGGAGCCCGAGGCCGAGGCCGTGCTGTGGGAGTACCTGGAGCGCGCCGCGCACTTCATGGTCAACGCCCCTGAGGACGGCCATATCGGACACATCGTGTCTTAGGTAACTTTCCTTCGTTAGTGGGGTATGCGCCCCATGTTGGGCGCTTCCCCTGGCACTGACGAAGGAGCCGCACGTATGCGCCGACGATTGATCGCCGCCGCCGCTACCGCACTGGCCGCGCTCGCGGTCGCGATCCCCGCCTCGGCGGCGCTGAACCACGCCACGACCGTGTCGACGAACCCCGCCGACAACACGCCGAACGTCCTGGACGGCGAGGTGCGCGCGTTCGCGCTCGTCGGGGACGTCGTCGTGGTGGGCGGCGACTTCACCACCGTCGTCCCGGCCGGGAAGAGCGCGAAGCTCAAGCGCAAGAACATCTTCGCGTACCGGGTGGCCACCGGCGAGATCCTGCCGTTCGCGCCGGAGGCCGACGACGCGGTCCTCACGCTCGCCGCCGGGCCAAACAACACCGTCTACGCCGGCGGCGCGTTCAAGAAGATCGGCGGCGGTGCGCAGCGTGGCCTCGCGCAGCTCAGCCTCGCCGACGGCAAGCGGGTGCCGGCGTTCACCGGTGAGATCAACTGGGGCGACCTGCGCAGCCTCGTCACGTACGGGCCGTGGCTCTTCGCCGCCGGCTCGTTCTCCTCCATCGGCGGCCAGAAGCGGGCCGGGCTGGCCCGTCTCAACGCCACCAGCGGCCTCGCCGACACGACGTTCGACGCCAGGCTCGCCGCGCCGAACCTGACCCGGGTCAAGCTCGAGGACCTGGCCATCAGCCCCGACGGCAACCGGCTCGCCGCCGTGGGCGCCGTGGAGCAGGCGTTCGGCCAGTACCGCGCCCAGCTGGTCGTCATCGAGAACGCGTCGAACTCGGCCCGGCTCGCCGACTGGTACACCGACGTCTACACCAAGCCGTGCCGCGCCGGCTTCGAGACCTACCTGCGGGGCGTCGACTTCGACCCGACCGGCACCTACGCCACGGTCGTCACGACCGGCCGCAAGTGGGGCGACCACCTCATGTGCGACACCGCCGCCCGCTTCGACCTGCGCGGCACCGGCCTGCACAAGCCGATCTGGACCAACTGGACCGGCGGCGACTCGCTGTACTCCGTCGCCGACACCGGCGCGGCCGTGTACGTCGGCGGCCACCAGCGCTGGATGGACAACCCGTTCGGCAAGGAGACCGCCGGCAAGGGCGCGGTCAGCCGGCCCGGTATCGCCGCGATCAGCCCGGTGAGCGGCAAGGCCACCTCGTTCAACCCCAAGCGGGAGCCGCGGGGCGTCGGCGCCAGGGCGCTGCTCGCGACCCCGTACGGCCTCCTGGTCGGCTCCGACACGGAGAAGATCGGCGGCGAATGGCACGCCAGGCTGGCGATGCTCCCCTTGTAGACGTATCTGGTTCGCACGGCCCCCGTCTTGTTGGACGGGGGCCGTTTTCGTGTGTACGCGTGGTCACACTCTCCGCGACGACCAGTCGAATGTCGGACACGCGTCGGTGCACGCGGCTACGGCGGCGAATAGTTTTGAGGAGCATGGATGCGAAGGGACGGAACCAATGGCATCGCAGGGCTATCGCGACTGGATCAGAGCCGGCCGGCCGTACACCCTGATCCGCCCGGCACGAGCGGTCCAGGCGGCGCTGCTCAAGCACGGCATCACCGTCTGGGACTTCCCGGACGAGGGCCACCAGAAGGCAGAGCCGCCCGAGGACCACACGCCCTACTCGACGACGGGCTTCCCGGGCCAGAACCAGCGCTGGAACGCCCGCGGCCTGGACATCATGCCGCGCTCGGACTCCAAGGCGCACCGCAAGGAAAACGCCGACATCGCCCGTCAGATGATCCGCGACCGCGACGCCGGCGTGCCGGGCGCCATGTGGATCAAGTACATCAACTGGACCGACGAGGACGGCGCCTGCCGCCAAGAGCGGTGGACGAGCAGGAGCAACCAGTTCCAGCGGACCACCCGGTCCTCGACCGACAGCGGACACGTGCACGTCTCGGGCCGGTCCGACGCCGACAACGACGCCCGAGCCGACGGCTACGACCCACTCGCCCGCATGCGCGGTATGACAGGAGACGACATGAACCTCGGCGACCGGATCACGATCCCGCTGTACGAGGCGCCCGACGGCGTTCCGCTGCCGACCGGGCCCGAGACGCTCGACGTGGCGACGATCCTCGGTGGCGCCCACCGCCGGGCGTACATCGCCATGCACCTCGCCCAGCAGGCCCGTGACGAGGCCCGGGCCGCGTCCGTGGCGGACGCGCAGCGGGACCAGGCGGCGATCGCCGCCATCCAGGCGCTGACCGCGATCATCCAGGCCGGCGGCGGGACCGTCGACACCGCGCCGATCCTCGCCGAGATCCGCGCGGTCCGCGAGGAGACCCATGCCGAGGTGACCCGGCTGCAGGAGGAGATCAACGCGCTGAAGGCGCAGAACGAGTCGCTCGCCACGGCCCTGGCGGCCGCGAACAAGGACTGAAAACAGTTCGGCCCCGGTCCTTCCGGACCGGGGCCGAACTGTCCTACATGGGGTGACTGATGGGATTTGAACCCACGACACCCGGGACCACAACCCGGTGCTCTGCCAACTGAGCTACAGCCACCATGAACGTGCTCGCCAATAATAGGGCATGAGCACGGGCATACGTCGACTGGGTTAGCGCGCGCCGGTGTCGGTTTCCCGGCTCAACTCCGCCCCGATCGCCTTCGCCGCCTCCACGTCCGGCCCCGGCAGCGGCACGAACAGCGTCCGGCGGTAGTACTCGAGCTCCCGGATGCTCTCCCGGATGTCCGCAAGCGCCCGGTGGGCGAGGCCCTTCGGCGGCTGGCCGAAGTACACCCGCGGGTACCACCGGCGGCACAGCTCCTTGATCGAGGACACGTCGATCATCCGGTAGTGCAGGTGGTTGTCGAGCCGCGGCATGTCCCGCGCCAGGAACCCCCGATCGGTGGCGATCGAGTTGCCACACAGCGGCGCGGTGCGCGGATCGGGCACGTGGGCCGTGATGTAGTCCATGACGAGGTCCTCCGCCTCCGCCACGGTGACCGCCGACGCCCGCACCGCGTCGGTGAGCCCCGACTTGGCGTGCATGTCGCGCACCACGTCGAGCATGCCGTCCAGCAGCGCGTCCTCCGCGTGGATCACCACGTCGACGCCCTCGCCCAGCACGTTGAGATCCGGGTCCGTGACCAGCGCCGCCACTTCGATCAGCGCGTCCTTCCCCAGATCGAGCCCCGTCATCTCACAGTCGATCCAGACCAAAAGATCACCCACGCCCCACAGCCTAGTGTTCATCTGGCCGACTTCTCACACTCCACATCTCCTCGTTACCTTTATCCTTCGGTCCAGACCCGCCGAACGTGGTGCGGCTCACGTTCCGCCGGGGAACCGTCACCGCGAGGTGGCCGCCTCTTCCTGCCCTCCACCGCGACCGGCGCCCAGGTGAACTGCAGCTCGATCGGCGGCAGCTTCGGCAGCGGCGGCAGCGCCAGGGGCCCCGGGGCGTCGTCGTCGAGCGCCTCCGCCGGAGCGGGGCGGTCCAGTTCGGTCTCCGCGAGGCACTCCTCAGCAGCGGTCCGACGCTTTGTCCGCGGCGTCTCCTGTACAGCGGCCGCCGCATCCGGGGCGTCTTCGCCGTCGGCCGCCGCTTCCTGCCGCGCCTCACCCTCGGGCTCCGTGGCCTGGGCCGCCGGGTCGTCGACCGGCTTGTCCGTCACCACGACGCCGATCACGGTGGTCTGGCGGTCGGCCTCGTCCGTCTGGCTCGCCACCGCGACCGCGACAACCGGGACGTCCCCGCTCTGCTCCGCCGCGGCCGCCTTGCCGGTCTCGGTTTCGGTTGCCTTGTCGGCCTCTGGGGTTTCGCTGGGTTCGTTCGCCTCGCCGGTTTCCGGCATGTCGCGGTTCTTCGGCACGACGGGGTTGAGCAGGGCGGCGATCGGCTCCGACAGCGTCGACAGGTTGCGGCGCAGGCCCGCCCGGCTCTTCGTCGGCTGCGACGGCAGCGTCGGCAGCACGAGCCGCTCCTCCGCGCGCCGCGGCGGCCAGGCGAGGACCAGCAACGCCAGCAGGAACCCGGCCGCCCCGAGCATGAGCAGCCCACCGGCCGTCGGCCCGATCCACGCCGGCGCCAGCCGCGCCGTCACCGTCGCGTCAATGCCGGCGGTGCCGTCCGCGTTCATGACCACGAGCGCCAGGTGCCGCCCCCGCAACGCCGACGGCGACCAGGACAGCTCCGCCGCCCCACCGGCCGTGACGCTCTTCGCCAGCCAGAACGTCTGCTCCCCCGGCGTCCCGCTGCCCACGTTCGGGTTCCCGGCCGCGCCGCCGCTCGTCACGGCGTTCGGGTCGCTCACGTTCGGGTCGGCGGCGGTCGCGCCGGGGACCTCGGACCCCGCCGTGCCGGGCGCTGTCACACCGGGACCCGCCACGGCCGGCCCTGTGGCACCGGGCTCGACGTCACCGGGACCTTCGGCACCAGGCGCCGCGGTGCCGGTCTCGCCGGCACTGGGCTCTCCGGCGCCAGGACCTTCGGTGCCGGGGACGGTCGCGTCGGGGGTCACCGCGCCAGGAACCGCGGGCCCCGTCATCGCCGGGTCGCTCGCGCCGCCCTGCGCCTGCCCGGCCTGGGACCCGGCGGTGCCGGGCTTCCCGGCCTTCGCCGCGGCCGCCCGGGTCTCGAACTCCGTGAACTCGACCGGCAACGGCCCCCGCGCCAGCCGCACCCGGTCGATCCGGGCCTGCACCTTGCCGTCGAGGTACTGCCCCACCGCCGCTTCCGGAGCCAGCCCGATGAACAGGGGGCCGCTGGAGCCGACCGCCGACAGGCTGAGCGTCGTCTGCCCACCCCGCGCGAACGGCGCATCGGCTCGCAGCAACGCGTCGACGTCAGGCACCACCACCGCGCGCCCCCCGGAACGCAACCGCTCCAACCGCGCCGTGAACGTGTCATCCCCCGCACGATGCTCCATGGCCACCCAGAGTCCGCCCCCAGCCAGCCCCAGCGGCACCGCGATGAGCAGCAACAGCGCGCCGACACCTGCCCGAACCAGACGCACGACCATGGCAGCGGCCCCTTCCCCCAGCAATCCGAAGCTGACAATACCGCCAAAAAACCCGCGAATTACCTTCTTTCGCTGCAAACCCACCAGGCGGCGCCGAATTACCCCGCCCATGCACAAAGATCCCGATCCACCGCCCTGACCAGCACCTCCCCACACCAGAGCAGGCCGTCGATCCCCACCCTGTCCCGCGCCAGCCACCACCGCACCGTGCCCCCGCCCCCACCACCGCGGCGCCCAGCACGCGGCACCCACCGCCCCAACACCCCGCGGCGCGTTGATCGAAGTCTGGATCCGGCCATCCCGACGACCACTCCTGTCCTTCGATCAAGCCAGCAGCACGAGAACCGGCAAACGGCAGCCCGAGGTCCAGCAAGCCAGCAGCGAGGATCGGCAAGCCGACGGCACGAGGGTCAGCGTTGCGCAGGTGGCGCCCAGGCCCACCACTGCGCCGTGCCGCCACACCAACTGCGACGGCGCCCAGCACTCACCGCCTCGACACCCAGCAACGTGGTGATCAAAGTCCGGATCCGGCCGTCCCGACGACCAGATCTGTCCTTCGATCAACCCAGCCGCCCAAGCACCACCAGCAAGCCAGCGGCGAGCGTCATCTGGCAAGCGGCACGAGAATCGGCGGGCCCGCGGCACAAGCACCGGCAAGCCAGCAGCACGAGGACCAGCAAGCCAGCAGCGAGGGTCGGCGTTACACATGTGGTGCCCTGGTCCGGCAAGCAGCGATGTCCCCCGCCCAAAGCTGGCGACCCCCACACGGACGCGCCGCTCAACCCACTGCACCGCCACGGACGCACCACTCAGCCCACGGCGACGACATGGACGCGATGGACGCGTCGCGCCGGCCACGGGCGCCGCCACATCCGCTGGCACACCGATCAACTGCCGGCACCCCGAGCACAGGCAACGGGTGCACGGCAGCCGACCCGGAGCTCGGCGCTCGCGGGAACCCCGAAGCCCGCACATCGTCAGCGCAGACCCGACCGGCCAGCACAGCAATCAACCAGCCAGCGCCGCGATCAACGGCCAGCCCAGCGGCACCGGCCGACGACCGGCCCTGCAGGGCCAGCCAGCATCGCGATCAACGGCCGACCCAGCGGGACCGGCCAACGACCCAACCCAGCGGGACCGGCCAACGGCCCAACCCAGCGCGGCCAACCAGAGCCGCGCAGGGCCGAGCAGGGCGAGGCCAGCGGGCGGGTGTCAGCTGCGGATCGGGACCTGGACGGCGATGGTGGTCTGGTTGAGTTCGTCGACGCGGACGGTGAACTTCAGCTCCCACGTCCCCGCCGGCGTCAGGGTCACCGAGCCGGTGGCGTGGTCGGGGGTGATGGGCAGGGTCGGCAGGACGATGGGTTCGATGCCCTTGGCCGGCAGGGCGGCGGTCGCCTTCCACTCCGCGACGGTCTGCGGGCCCGAGCCGTCGGGCTTGAGGGCATACAGGTGGACGGTGTTGGGGCCGACGCGACCCGGGGAGACGTCGACCTCGAGCTTCACCAGGTTGGTCGTGACGGTGGTGGTGAAGGGGCCCTCCGCCCCGTTGTCGCCGGCCGCCACGCTGCGGGCCGGGCTCGTCTGCACCAGCACGGACGTGAAGCCGAGCACCACGACGGCGATGAGCACCTCGATCAGCACCGCCCGCCGCAGCCGGGCCCGGTCGGCAGGCTCGGCCGGAGCGTCGGCGACCTCCTCGGAGTCGGACAGGTCGGCCAGGTCCTCCGAGTCATCGGGGTCGCCAGGGTCATCGGAGTCGTCGAAGTCGGACGGGTCCGTGGCGGCGGGCGTGGGGGCCGGCGTGAAGCGGCGGTTGGTGATGCTGCGGGAATAGGCCGCGACCCCCAGGATCACGGCCAGGAGGCCGGCCTTGACCATGACGAGGCGGCCATACGTCGTGCCGGTCAACGCGTCCAGGGTGCCGATCTCGACGAGGGCCTGCGCGGTGCCGGCGAGGACCAGCACCGTGATCGCCAGCAGCGCCCAGCCGGACCACACGGGCACGATCGCGGTGAGCTCGCGGGTGTCGGCGCGACGCAGCAGGAACGCGAACAGCATCAGCAGGCCGCCGAGCCACACCGCCATCGCGGCGAGGTGCGCGGCGTCGGCGACGACGGTCAGCGTCGGCACCGGCGAGGCGCTCGGGTGCCCGGAGATCGGCCAGGTCGCGAGGCCGACGACGCCGAGGATGACGAGCAGCGTCTGGTCGATCTTGCCGGCGCGGCCGGCGATGAGGGGGCGCAGCAGCACCGCGACGGCGATCGCGACGGCGATGCGGATCAGGTGGGCGGCGCCGAACGTGGTGCCGAGCACCTCGCGGGCGGCGGTTGAGGATACGTCGAACAGGGAGGTGCCGGAGGTGTACGGGATCTGCAGGTACAACTCCAGGGCGGCGCTGAAAACGAGCAGCCCGGCGCCGGTCAGGGCCACCCTGCCGGGGTCGCGGGCGGAGAGCCGCCGGGGCCAGAGGGCGAACAGGACCAGCGTCGGGCCGACCAGCAGGATCAGGCCGGCGAAGCCGATGAACCGCGCGACGGACATCGCGTTCTTCACCACGGCGTCGGTCTTGACGTCGGCGCCGGCGTCGTTGCCGCCGGGCACGGCGGAGACCTGGCCGTAGGAGAAGCTGTAGCCGCCGCTCACGGGATGGCTGTCGGCGGAGATGACCCGGTAGCTGACGAGGTAGGTGCCCTTCGGGCCGCCGGACTTGAGCGGGATGACGAGCTCGGTGTCGCGCGCGGCGGGCTTGCCCGTGTCGGCTCGGCTGCCGTCGGGCGCGATGACCCGGATCTTGTCGGCGACGATGCGCACGGGCTCGCTGAAGGTGAGCGTGATCTCGCCGGGCAGCTGGTCCACGACCGTGCCGGCGACGGGCGCGGTGCGCTCGATGATCGCGTGCGCGCCCGCGGGCGAGGCGGGGAGCAGCAGGATCAGCAGCGCCCCGAAGAGCGTCGCCAGGGGGATGGACCAAGCGCGGCGGGTCATGCCGACCATGATTTCGCGAATTTCTCGGAGATGCTGCCGCGGGGGTCGGGTTTATACGATCCGTCACGTTGCCGGGACGCACCGCTATGCGCCGTCATGGATGTCACCGTCGCGCGATAGAGTGCCGAACCATGACGACCACACGCCTGGAGCCGGGTGACACCGCTCCCGATTTCACGCTGCAGACGGATCGCGACGAGCCCCTGTCGCTCGCCGACCTCCGGGGGCGCAAGGTCGTCCTCTATGCCTATCCAGCGGCGATGACGCCCGGCTGCACCAAGCAGGCGTGCGACTTCCGTGACAATCTCGCCTCGCTCAAGGCCGCCGGCTACGAGATCGTCGGCATCTCGCCGGACTCCCCGGCGAAGCTGGCCCAGTTCCGCGAGCGCGACGCGATCACGTTCCCGCTCGTGTCGGACCCGGACCGGGCGGTCCTCAAGGCATATGGCGCGTTCGGCGAGAAGCAGAACTACGGCCGCACGGTGCTGGGCGTGATCCGCTCGACCTTCGTCATCGACGAGAAGGGGCAGATCGAGCGCGCGCTGTACAACGTGAAGGCCACAGGACACGTAGCGAAGCTCCGCCGGGACTTAGGACTGGACTGACGCGTCGCGCAAACACATCGGTAATGCGGCTGAAACGGGCCGTGCCTAGCCTCTCGCCATGGCGGACATCTTCGACGACTATTCGATGTCCGGGGCCATGTTCGAGGCGTGGGACGAGATGTTCGAGCGCCCCGGTCTGCCGCGGTCGCCGTACCGTTCGCTGTTCGCCGCGCTGCAGCCGCTCGCCCCGGCCGACCTGAGGTTCCGCGCCGACCAGCTGGCCCGGGTCTTCACGGACCGGGGGGTCACGTTCGCCTATGCGGGCGAGGAGCGTCCCTTCCCGCTGGACCTGATCCCCCGGATCCTCGACGCCCACGAGTGGGACCTGCTGACCGCGGCCGTGCAGCAGCGGGTCAAGGCACTCGAGGCGTTCCTCGCCGACATCTACGGCGCCGGCCGCGTGTTCGCCGACGGCGTCGTGCCCCGGAAGCTGATCACCACCAGCGCGCACTTCCACCGCCAGGCATACGGCATCGAGCCGGCCAACGGGGTCCGTGTGCACATCAGCGGCGTCGACCTGATCCGGGACGAGGAGGGCAGGTTCCGCGTCCTGGAGGACAACCTGCGCATCCCGTCCGGGGTGTCGTACGTGATCGAGAACCGCCGCGCCCTGACCCACACGATGCCGGCGTTGTTCGCCGAGGCGCGGGTCAGGCCGGTCGACGACTACCCGGCCCGGCTCCTGGCGGCGCTGCGGGCCGCGGCGCCGGAGGGCGTCGAGGACCCCACGGTGGTCGTGCTGACGCCGGGCGTCTACAACGCCGCGTACTTCGAGCACGCGCTGCTCGCCCGGCTGATGGGCGTGGAGCTGGTGGAGGGGCGCGACCTCGTCTGCAGCGGCAACCGGGTCCGGATGCGCACCACGCAGGGCGAGCGGCCGGTGCACGTGGTGTACCGGCGGGTCGACGACGAGTTCATCGACCCGTTGCACTTCCGGCCCGACTCGGTGATCGGCTGCCCGGGCATCGTCAACGCGGCCCGCGCGGGCCAGGTCACGCTCGCCAACGCGGTGGGCAACGGCGTCGCCGACGACAAGCTCGTCTACACGTACGTGCCGGACCTCATCCGGTACTACCTGTCGGAGGAGCCGCTCATCGACAACGTCGAGACGTACCGGCTGGACGACCGCGACCCGGAGGTCCTCCACGACGTGCTCGGCCGGCTCGACCAGCTCGTGCTGAAGCCGGTCGACGGCGCTGGCGGCAAGGGCATCGTGATCGGCCCGCAGGCGTCGGACGAGACCCTCGCCGCGCTCAGGACGCAGGTCGAGCGGGACCCGCGGGGCTGGATCGCGCAGCGGCCGGTGGCGTTGTCGACGTCGCCGACGCTGCTCGGGGACCGGGTCGCGCCGCGCCACATCGACCTGCGGCCGTTCGCGGTCAACGACGGCGACGAGATCTGGCTGGTGCCCGGTGGCCTGACCCGCGTCGCGCTGCCGGAGGGCGCGCTGGTCGTCAACTCCAGTCAGGGCGGCGGTTCCAAGGACACCTGGGTGCTCGCGCATCCGACCGACCCCGCGCCGTCAGTACCGCAGAAACACAAACTGCCAGAGCCGCGTGAGGCCGGTGGCGGCCCCCGCGACTCCGGCCCGGCCGCCGCGCAGCTCGCCGGTCAACAGCAGCAGCAACAGTAGGAGGGGCCGTGCTCAGCCGCATCGCGGAGTCCCTGTTCTGGATCGGCCGCTACGTCGAGCGTGCCGACGACACCGCCCGCATCCTCGACGCGTTCCTCGGCCGGCTCCTGGAGGACCCGTGGGCCGACGAGGACGCCGCGTGCCGGACGCTGATGTCGGTGCTCGGCGCGCCCGCGCCGCAGGACCGGCGGATCACCACGGGCGACGTGCTGGAGCTGCTCGCGTTCGACGCGGAGGACCCGAGCGCGATCTCCGGCGCGATCGTCGCCGCCCGTGACAACGCGCGCGGTGTCCGCGAGACGATCTCCAGCGAGATGTGGGAGTGCCTCAACGTCACCTGGCACACGCTCGCGTCCCGGCGGGTCGCGGCTGAGCGGCTCGGACCGACCGTGTTCCTCAGCTTCGTCCGGGAGCGTTCGGCGGTACTGGCGGGGCTGGCCGAATCCACGATGAGCCGCGACGACGGATGGCGGTTCCTCGTGCTGGGGCGCAGCCTGGAGCGCGTCGACATGACCGCACGGCTGCTGTCGATCCAGACCAACACCACGGACGAGATCACGGGCTGGCGGACCGTGCTGCGCTCCTGCGGCGCCGACGAGGCGTTCCTGCGCACCCACGGCGGCACGTTCGACCCGCAGCGGGTCACGGAGTTCCTGCTGCTGGACCGGCTGTTCCCGCGGTCGGCGCTGCACGCGCTGGGCACCGCCGAGCAGTGCCTGCGCGAGCTGGCGCCGACGACCGAGCGGGCCGGCGTCACCGACGCGGCGCGCCGGCCGATCGGGCAGATCCGCACGCGGCTCGAGTACGCCGACACCGCCACCCTCCTGGCGGAGCTGCCGCAGCACCTGCGGGCGCTGCAACAGACCTGCGCCACGGCCAGCGCGGCGATCACGGCCCGCTACTTCCCGCAGTCAACCCCCGTCACCTGGGGCACCGTCGCATGGGGTGGATCATGAGTTGGCGTCTCAAGATCAGGCATGTCACCGGCTACCGGTACGCGGGCACCGTCTCCGCGTCCTACAACGAGGCGCGGCTGACCCCGCTGACGCTGCCCTGGCAGACCACGCTGTTCAGCCAGGTCGAGGTCACGCCGGGGGCGACGACCTACCGGTACCACGACTACTGGGCGACGCAGGTGACCGCGTTCGACCTGCACCGGCCGCACCAGCAGCTGCGGGTCGTGTCCAGCAGCCTCGTCGAGGTGACGCCGCCGCCCCGGCCGGTCGTCGACCTCGGCTGGTCGGAGCTGGCCGCCGACGCGGTCCTCGACACCCACGCGGAGCTGCTGACGGAGCGCCCGCTGACGGCCGTCGACGCCGATCTGGCCGGTGAGGCGTGGGACGCGGTCGCCGGCAGGTCGCCGAAGGCCTCCGCCGAGGCGTTGTCGCATTGGGTACGGGAGAACGTCGCCTACGTGCCCGGATCCACCGGCGTGCAGACGAGCGCCCAGGAGGCGTGGAAGCTGCGCAAGGGGGTCTGCCAGGACATCGCGCATTTGACCGTCGGGCTGCTGCGGGCCAGGGGTGTCCCGGCCCGGTACGTGTCGGGTTATCTGCACCCGAAGGCCGAGGCGGAGATCGGCGAGACGGTCGCGGGGCAGAGCCACGCCTGGGTCGAATGGTGGGCCGGCGATTGGACAGGCTTCGATCCCACGAACGGGATCCCGGTCGGCCCGCGGCACGTGGTGGTCGCCCGGGGCCGCGACTACGACGACGTGCCGCCACTGCGCGGCGTCTATCACGGCGCGCCGAGCAAACACCTCGGGGTCACCGTCGAGATCACGCGCCTGGCCTGAGTAGAGTGATGCCCGGTCATACGCGGGGCCGTAGCCCAATGGCAGAGGCACACGGTTTAGGTCCGTGCCAGTGTGAGTTCGACTCTCACCGGCCCCACGTTTATCTCGGATGAATTTCGTCGTACCCGGCTCGTACACTCGGCCGCATCATGACGAAGCTGAATCAGATCATCGCGGTCGAGAAGGGCGTCAAGTCGCGCTCCTTCCAGGAACTGACCGACGCGCACCACGTGCTGCAGAAGCCCGCCCTGCTCGCGGGCATCGCGCGCACCTACCGCCCGAAGGACGAGGAGGGCGAGCAGCTGCCGCCCGAGTCCACCCGCGTGCAGGTCAAGGCCGACGAGATCCTGCGGCAGACCGCCACCATCCTGACCCGGCTCTTCGACGTCACCGCGACGAAGGACTGGACCAACTGCGTCGCCCGCGCCGACGTCGTCGTCGACGGCACGCCGCTGCTGCGGGACGTGCCGGTGTCCTACCTGCTGTTCCTGGAGAAGCAGCTGGTCGACCTGCTGACGTTCGTGCGGAAGCTGCCGGTGCTCGACGCGTCCGAGTCGTGGGTGTATGACGCCTCCGCGGACTGCTATGCGACCGAGCCGACGCAGACCACCCGGACCAAGAAGATCCCGCGCAACCACGTGAAGGCCGAGGCCACGGAGAAGCACCCGGCGCAGGTCGAGGTGTACTACGAGGACGTCGTGATCGGCTACTGGAAGACCGTGAAGTTCTCCGGCGCGCTGCCCGCCCAGCGGGTCAACGAGCTGGTGGAGCGGGTCGAGAAGCTCCAGGCCGCGGTGAAGTTCGCCCGCGAGGAGGCCAACGGCGCGGAGGTCGTGCAGCAGGAGGCCGGCGAGAAAGTGTTTCGCTTCCTCTTCTCCTGACGACTAAGATCGGTGGTGCGCAAGGAGCGCAGACTGAACCTGAGGCTCAGTTTTGACAGGTGCGCGCGGTGTCAATGTGAAGGTTCGATTCCTTCCGCCGTCACTCGTGACGGCGTAGCCCAATGGCAGAGGCGGCCGCGGGAGCCGAAACACAAACTCAACTTCTCGCTCCAGTCTGAGCATTCGCCGTTCAACACCGGATCGACCGATCGCAGACCTCGTCGTCGAGGCTACGGGTTCAACTCCCGTTCGGGCCTCCAAGCACGGCCCGATAGCTCAATCGCAGAGCGCGACGCCTTCAAGCTGATCTGCGATCTTAAACGTGCCGGTGTGTGCAATTGGGCGGCAAATCGAGGCCCGGGGATGGATACTCCCCGGGCTTCACCAATTCCGGCGTCAGCGGGCGCTGCTGCGCATCCGGTTCAGGGCCGCCTCGGCCTCGTCGGGGTCGTCGACGCTGACCGTGAACTGGCGACCGGCGAAGTCGAACAGGAGCGCCGGCCCTGACCGTACGATGACCGCCCGGCCGCGACCGGGAATCCAGGTCCACCCCCATCGCTGGGCGATGCTGGACTGCACGTCGACGGCGCGCAGGCTGTTGACCATGCGCAGCGGCACCTGGATCGGCGGCATCGGCAGCAGCCCGTGCCGGATGCGGACGTTGTACATGCTGATCTGCACGCTGACGTGCGCCATCGCGGCAGCCCAGACCAGGGCGGCGAACGCGGCGACGAACAACAGCGTGGCGGCCGCCAGGGTCTTCGGCCGGTCGAACGGGTGCTCCGGGAAGAGCGTCACGGCCGCCGCGGCGCAGGCCACCGCCACGAGGGCGCCGACGCCGGCGCGGCGGTGCCCGATCGCCTGTCCCGACCAAAGCAGAAACGACACGGGCGTTGTTCTACCAGAGGCGCCGCCTCATGCGGCGCGGGCCCTGATGGCGTCGGCGAGGTGGGTCAGCGACTGCACGACGGCGTTGCTGCCCTCGCCGCCGTGCAGCATCTTGCGGGGCTCGCGGATGCGTTCGACACCGATGGCGTGGGCGCCGGCCCGCTGCGTGGCGGACATGGCCGAGAAGGTCGCGCACACCACCGCCGTCTCGCCTGGGTGGGCGCCGATCGCCTCCAGTACAGGAGCCATCGTGCGGACGGCAGGGTGTCGCATCGCGAATCCCCGGCCCAGTGCCGGCCCGACCAGGGCGCGCAGGCCGTGGTGCTGCAGGAAGCGACCCACCGCCGACTCGCTGTGCGGTGCGTAGACGGTGACGGCGCGGCCGGTGGCGCGGCAGGCCTCGAGGAGGGCGGGCGCGCCGGCCGTGATCGGTGCCTGCCCGGCCGCGTCGAGCTCCGCGTCGTGGACGAGCTGCTCGGCGCGCCTGCCGAGGTCCTCGCCCGCGGTGTACGCCTCGGCCAGCATGTCGAACGGGTTGCCGCTCACGCCGACCATGATCGACATCTGGTGGCCGGTGTCCAGCAGCATCTCGCGGATCTGCCCGGCGACGGCCTCGGGCTCGGGCAGCAGGTTGCCGAGCACGCTGAACGTCAGCACCACGTGCCCGGTCCGGTCGAGGATCTCGGCGAGGTGGGGCCGGACCCGCAGGGGCGTCACCCCTTGATCATGACCCGCCACCCGCCCCGCCGGGTCCGTTATGCCACGATCACCTCGTCGCCCACAGCGATCTTGCCCTCGTGGTCCGGGATGAGGTTGACGCCGAACAGCAGGCCTTCCGGGAAGCGGCGGCGCTCGCCGAGCACGCGCAGCGGCTGGCGGCCCTTCTCGCCGGTCTCCGGGTCGATGGTGGTCAGGACGCAGCGGCTGCACGCCTTCGGCACCCGGAACGACACGTCGCCGATGACGACCCGCCGGCCGATCCAGGTGTCCTCGGCCCAGGCGGTCGCGCCGCCGACGACCACGTTGGGCCGGAAGCGGGTCATCCCGACGGGCTCGTCGCCGCCCTCGACCAGCCAGTCGTTGACCGCGTCGAGCGAGGCCGCGTTGGCCAGCAGCAGCGGGAAGCCGTCGGCGAAGCTGACCCGGTCGCCGGGCTCGCTGTAGTCCGGCTCGACCGGGCGGCGGGTCGGGTCGTCGAGCCAGACGAGGCTGACGGGGCGGCCGATCACGCCGGAGACCCACCGGTCGGCGGCCTCCCCGGCCGGCGTGGCGGCGATCGACAGGAAGAAGTGCCGGACGTCCGTGGTGGCGCCTCGCGGCGACGGAACCCACAGGTCCGGGGCGCCGGGCGCCCGCAGTGTCAGCCCGCCGTCGCGCGGCTCGGGCCGGATGCGCCCGAGGGCCGGGGTGTCACGCTGGGTGACGAGCTTCGCGTCGCCGTCGACGACGAGCCAGCGGCGGTCGCCGGCCAGCCCCCACGGCTCCACCTCGGCGGAGGCCGCCTCCACTCGATAGCAGCTCTTGACGGGGTAGGTAGCCAGGTAGGTCAACCGCACGCCGCGAGCGTCGCACGCCGACCCCGTGGTTAGGCAACACTATGAATGAGTTGATGCGCTTGACTCGATCATGAATGTACTCTTACATTCGGGCGGTGACATCGGAGATGGAGCGGCGACTGCTGGAGCTGTTCGACGGGCAGCGGCTCACGCCCGCCCAGCGGCGCATCGCCCGCTGCCTGGTCGACAACGCCGGCCAGGCCGGCTATCTGTCCAGCGGCGACGTGGCCACGCTCGCCGGGGTGAGCCAGCCGTCGGTCACCAGGTTCGCCACGGCGCTGGGCTTCGACGGCTATCACGCGCTCCGCGACGAGATCCGGGTCACGTTCGACGGTTACCAGCACCGCCCGCCCCGCGACGACGAGCCGGTCGAGACCGAGACCAACCAGTTCCAGCAGGCGCTGGGCGCCGAGATCGCCAACCTGCAGCGCCTCGCCGACGCGCTCGCCGACCCCAAGCCGCTCGCCGAGGCGGGCCGGGTGCTCATCGGCAGCCGGCCGCTGCCCGTGTTCGGCATGCGGGCCGCCCGCGCCCTGGCGACGGCGTTCAGCTACTTCGCCGCCAAGGTCCACCCCGACGTGCGGCCGCTGCACGAGCACGGCAGTCTGCTGGCGGATCGGCTGGATCAGGCACGCGCGGCGGGCGCAGTTGCGATGCTGGCGTTTGTGCTGCCCCGGTATCCGCGCGAGGCGGTCGACGCGCTGCGGGAGGCACGTGCCGCCGGTCTCACCGTCGTGACCGTCACGGACTCGCCGGTCAGCCCCGCCGCCGCCGAGTCCGACATCGTCCTGCCCGCGCCCGTCGGGTCGCGGCTGGTGTTCGACTCCCACAGCGCACCGACGGCGATGGTGACGATGCTGCTGCAGGCCATGTGCGACGCCGCCCCGACCGAGACCCAGGCCCGACTCGAGGCGTTCGAGCGGGCCGCCGCCACCCGCCAGGTCTTCCTGCCCTAACCCGAGGAGTTCGATGGAGACGGTCCGTGCCCCTCGCGGCACCAAGCTGACGGCCCGGGGCTGGCAGCAGGAAGCCGCGCTGCGCATGCTGATGAACAACCTCGATCCCGACGTCGCCGAGCGGCCGCAGGACCTGGTCGTCTATGGCGGCACGGGCAAGGCGGCGCGCGACTGGCCGTCGTTCCGCGCGCTGGTGCGCACGCTCACGACGCTGGCGCCCGACGAGACGATGCTGGTGCAGTCCGGCCGCCCCGTCGGCGTGCTGCAGACCCACGAGTGGGCGCCGCGGGTGCTGATCGCCAACTCCAACCTCGTCGGCGACTGGGCGACCTGGCCCGAGTTCCGGCGCCTCGAAGCGCTCGGCCTGACCATGTATGGGCAGATGACCGCCGGCTCCTGGATCTACATCGGCACCCAGGGCATCCTGCAGGGCACCTACGAGACGTTCGCGGCGGTGGCGGCCAAGCGCTTCGGCGGCACCCTCGCCGGCACGCTGACGCTCACCGCGGGCTGCGGCGGCATGGGCGGCGCCCAGCCGCTCGCCGTCACGATGAATGGTGGCGCCTGCCTGATCGTCGACGTCGACCGCACGCGTCTGGAGCGGCGGGTCGCGACCCGCTATCTCGACGTCATCGCCGACTCGCTCGAAGACGGGGTGCGGCTCGCGGTCGAGGCGCAGATCGCCCGGCGGGCGCTGTCGGTCGGCGTCGTCGGCAACGCCGCGCTGCTGCTGCCCGAGCTGCTGCGCATGGGCGTGCCGGTCGACATCGTCACCGACCAGACCTCCGCGCACGACCCGCTGTCCTACGTGCCGAGCGGGGTCGATCCCGGCGACGCCGCCGACTACGCGGCGAAGAAGCCCGAGGAGTTCACCGAGCGGGCCCGCCACTCGATGGCCCGCCACGTCGAGGCGATGGTCGGGTTCCTCGACGGGGGCGCCGAGGTCTTCGACTACGGCAACTCGATCCGCGGCGAGGCGCAGCTGGGTGGTTTCGACCGGGCGTTCGCGTTCCCCGGCTTCGTCCCGGCGTACATCCGGCCGCTGTTCTGCGAGGGCAAGGGCCCGTTCCGCTGGGCCGCCCTGTCGGGCAACCCGGCCGACATCGCCGCCACCGACCGGGCCGTGCTCGACCTCTTCCCCGACAACGACTCGCTGCACCGCTGGATCCGCATGGCCGGCGAGCGGGTCGCGTTCCAGGGGCTGCCCGCCAGGATCTGCTGGCTCGGGCAGGGCGAGCGCGACAAGGCCGGCCTGAGGTTCAACGAGATGGTCGCCGACGGCACCGTCGAGGCGCCGCTGGTGATCGGCCGCGACCACCTCGACACCGGCTCCGTCGCCTCGCCCTACCGGGAGACCGAGTCGATGCGCGACGGCTCCGACGCGATCGCCGACTGGCCCCTGCTCAACGCGCTGGTCAACACCGCCTCCGGCGCGTCGTGGGTGTCGATCCACCACGGTGGCGGCGTCGGGATCGGCCGCTCGATCCACGCCGGGCAGGTCTCCGTCGCCGACGGCACGGAGCTCGCCGCGCAGAAGCTCGCCAGGGTCCTGACCAACGATCCGGCGATGGGCGTGCTCCGGCACGTCGACGCCGGCTATGACGAGGCCACCGAGGTCGCCGGGCAGACGGGGCTGCGGGTGCCGATGGGAGAGACGTCATGACGATGACCGGTGAGCGGTTCGCGGCGCTGTGGGGTTCGCTCAGCCCCATCGGCATGGCCGGCGGCGACGGCGGCTACCTGCGGCACTCGTGGACGGACGCCGACATGGTGTGCCGGGAGTGGTTCATCGAGGAGGCGATCGACCGCGACCTGGAGGTGGAGGTCGACCGCAACGGCAACCTGTGGGCCTGGTGGGGCGCCCCCGACGGCGAAGGCGCCGTCGTCACCGGCAGCCACCTCGACTCGGTGCCGCACGGCGGCGGCTATGACGGGCCGCTCGGCGTCGTGTCCGGGCTGCTCGCCGTCGACCGGCTCCGCGAGCGGGGCGTCACACCGACCCGCCCCCTGGCCGTGGTGGTCTTCACCGAGGAGGAGGGGGCCCGCTTCGGCGTGCCGTGCCTCGGCTCCCGCCTGCTCACCGGCGCGTTCGACCCGGCGCAGGCGCTGCGGCTGCAGGACCGCGACGGGATCCACCTGGCCGAGGCGATGGGCAAGGCCGGCCTCGACGTCGACACGCTCGGCCCCGACCCCGACCGGCTGGCCCGCATCGGCGCCTTCGTCGAGCTGCACGTCGAGCAGGGCCGCGCCCTCGACGTGCTCGAAGCCCCGGTCGGGGTGGCGAGCGGGATCTGGCCCCACGGGCGCTACCGGCTCGACTTCTCCGGCGAGGGCAACCACGCCGGCACGACCCGGATGCTCGACCGGCACGACCCGATGCTCACCCTCGCGCACACCGTCCTCGCCGCCGACGAGACCGCCAGGGCGCACGGCGCCCACGCCACGGTCGGCCGGGTGGACGTCGCGCCCAACGCGACCAACGCGATCGCCGCCCGCGCCTCGGCGTGGCTGGACGCGCGCGCCGCCGACACCGACACCCTCGACCGGCTCGTCAACGCGATCCGCCAGCGCGCCGAGGAGCGCGCCATGCACGACGGCACCCATGTCGCCCTGCACCCCGAGTCGGTGACCGGGGAGGTGGCCTTCGCCGGCGACGTCAGCCGCCTGGCGGCGCTGGAGCTCGGCGCCCCGGTCCTGCCGACCGCCGCCGGCCACGACGCGGGCGTCCTGTCGAAGCACGTCGACACCGCCATGCTCTTCGTCCGCAACCCCACCGGCATCTCGCACGCCCCGCAGGAGTCGGCCACGGACGCGGACTGCGCGGCCGGCGTCGAGAAGCTCACCGATCTCCTGGCCCGGCTGTGCCGATGACCCCTTCCACCGCCCCGCCGCGCTTCCACTGCGAGTGGGCGTGGCTCGCGGACGGCCTCGCGGCCGACGTGCTGATCGAGGTGGCCGACGGGCGGTTCACCACGGTCACCCCCGGCGTGCCGCTGGCCGCAGGGCTCGACGTGGTCTGGTTGCCGGGGGTGACGCTGCCGGGGTTCGCCAACGCGCACTCGCACGCGTTCCACCGGGCGCTGCGCGGGCGGACGCACGGGGGGCGGGGCACGTTCTGGACGTGGCGCGAGCAGATGTACGCGGTGGCCGCCGCGCTGGACCCCGACTCCTATCACCGGCTCGCCCGGGCCGTGTACGCCGAGATGGCCCTGGCCGGCATCACCTGCGTCGGCGAGTTCCACTACCTGCACCACGGCCCCGACGGCACGCCCTACGACGAGCCCAACGCGATGGGCGAGGCCCTGATCGCCGCGGCCGCCGACGCCGGCATCAGGATCACGCTGCTGGACACGCTGTACCTGACGTCGAGCGTCGACGGCAGCCCGCTGGAAGGGGTCCAGCGCCGCTTCGGCGACACCGGCGTCGACAGCTGGGCGGACCGCGTCGGCCGGCTCGCCGCACGACCGCACGCGAAGATCGGCGCCGCGGCGCACAGCGTGCGGGCCGTTCCGGCGGCGGCGCTCACCGAGCTCGCCAGGCACACCGAGGGGGTGCCGGTGCACGTACACCTGTCGGAGCAGCGCGCGGAGAACGATGCCTGCCTGGCGGTCCACGGCCGCACCCCCACGGAGCTGCTCGCCGACCGCGGGCTGACCGGGCCGCGGGTGACCGCCGTCCACGCGACCCACCTCACCGACACCGACCGCACCGAGCTGGGCGACTCCGGCACCGGGGTGTGCTTCTGCCCCACCACCGAGCGGGACCTCGCCGACGGCATCGGCCACGCCCGCTCGCTGACCGACGCGGGCAGCCCGCTGTCGCTCGGCAGTGACAGCCACGCCGTGATCGACCCGTTCGAGGAGGCGCGCGGCGTCGAGATGCACGAGCGCCTTCACACCGAGCACCGCGGCCACTTCACCGGCGCCGACCTGATCACGGCCGCGACCGCCACCGGCCACGCCGCCCTCGGCTGGACCGACGCGGGCACCATCACCCCCGGTGCCCGCGCCGACCTCGTCACGGTCTCGCTGGCCTCCCCCCGCACCGCCGGCTGCGATCCGGCCGCCGTCATGTTCGCCGCGACCGCCGCCGACGTCCGCCACGTCGTCACCGACGGCCGCGTCATCGTCCGCGACGGGGCCCACCTCACCGTCCCCGACGTCGGCGCCGCCCTGACCGACGCCCTCCACACCACACTCACCGGCAGCCGGCGATGACCCCCACACCCGCCACCCTCACCACCCACAGCAGCGCACCCGCCGCCGCGAGCCTCACCGCGACCGCCGCCAGCCGCCACATCGCCGTCGCCAGCCGCGTCGTCGTCCGCAGCGGCACCTGCCCCGCCGTCCCCGACGTCGGCGCCGCCCTCCACATCACTCATCGGCAGCCATCAATGGAATCCGCACCCGCCATCATCGCCACCCACAGCGACGACAGCGGAGAACCTGCTGCCGTGATCTTCGCCGCCACCGCCGCCGCCACCGCCAGCCGCCACGTCGCCGTCGACAGCCGCCTTGCCGCCGTCGACGGCCGCGTCATCGCCTGTGACGGCGCCCGCCCCGCCGCGTCCGGTGTCGGCGCAGCACTGGCCGGCGCGCCGGCATCCGCTTCGATCGGCGGGCGGCCGGCGCTGCACCGCCCCGGGCGGGGAACCGCGACCCGCGTAGGTCGACGGCGGCGGTCGCCAGCGACGAGGGCGACGCCCGCCACCGGCTTCAACACGGCCCGAACCACCACGCCGACCAGGGCAGCGGTCAGAGCGACGCTCACCGCCGGTTTCAGCGCGGCCCGAGCCACCACGCCGGTCAGGGCAGGCGGGAGAGCGACGCTCGCTGCCAGTGGCCTGGGCGATGGTCGTCGCACCGTGCGGGGTGTCGGCGACGTGGGGATCGGGGGGCGGGGATGAGGTCGATGCTCGTCACCAACATCGGTGAGCTGGTCACGTGTGTGCCGGGGCAGGGTGAGGGGCCGCTCGGGATCAGGCGGCAGGCGGCGCTCGTGGTCGACGATCGCAAGGTGGCGTGGATCGGCCGGGCGGCCGACGCGCCGCCGGCTGACGGGCGGGTGGACGCGGGCGGGGGTGCGGTCGTGCCCGGGTTCGTCGACAGCCACGCGCACCTGGTGTTCGCCGGTGACCGGGCCGGGGAGTTCGCCGCCAGGATGGCGGGTGAGCCGTACACGGGCGGCGGCATCCGCACGACGGTCGGGGCGACCAGGGCGGCCGGTGACGAGCAGCTGCGGACCAACGTGGCGCGGCTGCGGCAGGAGGCGCTGCGGCAGGGCACCACCACGATGGAGATCAAGTCCGGGTACGGGTTGACGGTCGCCGACGAGGCGCGGTCGTTGCGGATCGCGCGGGAGTTCAGCGCCGAGACGACGTTCCTGGGGGCGCATGTGGTGCCGGCCGAATACGCGGGACGGACCGACGACTACGTGAGCCTCGTGTGCGGTCCGATGCTGAGCGCCGCCAGGGGCGCCGGGGCACGGTGGGTCGACGTGTTCTGCGAGCGGGGGGCGTTCGACGCCGACCACTCCCGCGCGATCCTGACCGTCGGCGCCGCCGCGGGGCTCGGCACCAGGATCCACGCCAACCAGCTGACCGCCGGGCCGGGGGTGCGGCTGGCCGTCGAGCTCGGGGCGGCGTCCGCCGACCACTGCACGCATCTCACGCCCGAAGACATCGACGCGCTCGCCGGGTCCGCGACGGTGGCGACGCTGCTGCCGGGGGCGGAGTTCTCGACCCGGTCGCCGTACCCGCCGGCGCGGGCGCTGCTCGACGCCGGCGCGACGGTCGCGCTCGCCACGGACTGCAATCCGGGTTCGTCGTACACGACGTCGATGCCGTTCTGCGTGGCGCTGGCCGTGCGGGAGATGGCGATGACGCCGGCCGAAGCGCTCCTCGCGGCCACCGCCGGCGGCGCCGCCGCACTGCGCCGCGACGACGTCGGGCAGCTGCGGGTCGGCGCGCGCGGCGACCTCGCGATCCTCGACGCACCGTCGTTCCTGCACCTGGCGTACCGGCCGGGTGTGCCCCTCGTATCCACCGTCATGCTCAATGGGGAGCTGGTTTGATCACCGTCACCGCTTCAGGCATCACCCCCGCCGACCTCATCGCGGTCGCCCGGGGCAACGCGCGGGTGACCCTCGCGCAGGACGCGCTCGACGCGATGCGCACCAGCCGGTCGATCGTCGACGCCATCGAGCGTGACGGCCGGCCGGTGTACGGCGTCTCGACCGGCTTCGGCGCGCTCGCCAACACGTTCATCGCGCCGGAGCGCCGCGCCGAGCTGCAGCACGCCCTGATCCGCTCCCACGCCGCCGGCATCGGCGCGCCCATGCCGCGGGAGGTGGTGCGGGCGATGATGCTGCTGCGCATCAGGTCCCTCGCCATGGGGCGTTCCGGTGTACGGCCGGAGGTCGCGTCCGCCCTGGTCGACCTGCTGAACGCGGACATCACGCCATGGGTGCCGGAGCACGGCTCGCTGGGCGCGTCCGGGGACCTCGCGCCCCTGGCGCACTGCGCCCTCGTGCTCATCGGCGAGGGCTGGGTGCTCGCCAAGGACGGCGCCAGGATCAGCGCCACCGACGCGGGGGTCAGCCCGATCGCCCTGTCGTCGAAGGAGGGCCTGGCGCTGATCAACGGCACCGACGGCATGCTCGGCATGTTGTTGATGGCGATCGCCGACGCGGCCCACCTGTTCACGATGGCCGACGTCACCGCCGCGCTGTCGATCGAGGCGATGCTGGGGTCGGACCGGCCGTTCATGCCCGAGCTGCACACGATCCGCCCGCACCCCGGGCAGGCCGCCTCCGCCGCCAACCTGCACCGCCTGCTGCAGGACTCACCGATCATGGACTCGCACCGCGACGACCATGAGCACGCCGTGCAGGACGCGTACTCGATGCGGTGCGCGCCCCAGGTCGCCGGTGCCGCCCGCGACACGCTCGAGTTCGCGACGACGGTCGCCGCCCGCGAGCTGCGCTCGATCGTCGACAACCCCGTCGTCCTCACCGACGGCCGGGTCGAGTCGACGGGCAACTTCCACGGGGCGCCGCTCGGGTTCGCCGCCGACTTCCTCGCGATCGCCGCGGCCGAGGTGGGCGCGATCGCCGAACGCCGCGTCGACCGCATGCTCGACGTCTGCCGGTCGCGTGACCTGCCACCGTTCCTCACGCCCGACGCGGGGGTCAACTCGGGGCTGATGATCGCGCAGTACACGGCGGCGGGCATCGTCGCCGAGAACCGGCGCCTCGCGTCCCCGGCCAGTGTCGACTCCCTGCCCACGTCGGGCATGCAGGAGGACCACGTCTCGATGGGCTGGGCCGCGACCCGCAAGCTCCGCACCGTCCTGGACAACCTGTGCAGCATCCTCGCGGTCGAGCTGCTGTCCGCGGTACGGGGGCTGCAACTGCGCGCTCCGCTCACCCCGTCGGTGGCGGGCAGGATCGCGATGGCCGCGGTCGAGGAGCACGCCGGCGGGCCGGGCCCTGACGTGTTCCTCGCCCCGGTCCTGGAGGCGGTGCGGGCGACCGTCTCGGGCCCCGCCCTGCGCGCCGCCATCGAGCGGGAGGTCGGCACCCTGGCCTGAGGGCCGTCGCCGGCGCTGCCCGCGGCGCGCTCAGACACGGGTCGGGGCGGCACGTGATGCGATGTGTCCGCTCCGGCCACCGAGCGCGGCAGGATCTTCCGCCTCAGGTCGAGCGGCAGGAAACGCTGGGGTGCCGGAGCATCCGGGGGTTCCTGCCGCTCACGCGGGTGAGGACGGGTGGGTCAGAGGGTGGCGGCCAGGGCGCGGAAGGCCTTGCCGCGGTGGCTGATGGCGTCCTTCTCGGCGGGGGGAAGCTCGGCGGTGGTCAGCTCGTAGCCGGCGGCGACGAAGATCGGGTCGTAGCCGAAGCCGCCGTCGCCGCGGGGGGACCTGATCAGGTGGCCGGGCATCTCGCCGCGGAAGACCTGCTCGCGGCCGTCGGGCCAGACGAGGGCGGCGGCGCAGACGAAGGCGCCGCCCAGGTGCTCGTCGGGGACGTCGGCGACCTGGGCCAGGACGAGGCGGAGGTTGGCGCCGTCGCGGTCGGGGGTGCCGCTGGGCAGGCCGGACCAGCGGGCGCTGAAGACGCCGGGCATGCCGTTGAGGGCGTCGACGGCCAGGCCGGAGTCGTCGCCGACGCTGGGCAGGCCGGTGATGGTGGCCGCCTCGCGGGCCTTGAGCAGGGCGTTCTCCTCGAAGGTGAGGCCGGTCTCCGGGGACTCCGGATACGGGGGCACGTCGTCGAGGCCGACCAGCGAGACGTGCGGCGCGGCCTCGGCAAGGACGCGGCGCAGCTCGACGAGCTTCTTCTGGTTGCGGGTCGCGAGCAGCAGCTTCATCCGGCGATCGCCTTCTGCTGGAGGGTGGTGAGCTCCGCGCAGCCGAGGGCGCCCAGGTCGACGAGGAGGTCGAGCTCGGCGCGCGAGAACACGGCCTGCTCGCCGGTGCCCTGGACCTCGACGAAGTCGCCGGCGCCGGTGCAGACGACGTTCATGTCGACGTCGGCGATGACGTCCTCCTCGTAGCAGAGGTCGAGGCGCGGCTCGCCGGCGATGATGCCGACGCTGACGGCGGCGACGGAGCGGTGCAGGACCTGCGCGGGCTTGCCGGCCAGCTTCTTGTTGGCGGCCAGGTAGGCGACGGCGTCGGCGAGGGCGACGTAGGCCCCGGTGATGGCGGCGGTGCGGGTGCCGCCGTCGGCCTGCAGGACGTCGCAGTCGAGGACGATCGAGTTCTCGCCGAGGGCCTTGAGGTCGATGCAGGCACGGAGGCTGCGGCCGATGAGGCGGGAGATCTCGTGGGTACGGCCGCCGATCTTGCCCTTGACGCTCTCGCGGTCGTTGCGGGTCGTGGTGGCGCGGGGCAGCATCGCGTACTCGGCGGTGAGCCAGCCCAGCCCGGAACCCTTCCGCCAGCGGGGCACCCCTTCGGTGACGCTGGCCGTGCACAGCACCCGGGTGTTGCCGAACTCGATGAGCACCGACCCTTCCGGGTGCATGCTCCACTGGCGGGTGATCGATACGGGCCGAAGTTGATCTGCTGCGCGAGCATCCGGACGAGCCATGCGTCCAGCCTAGTCAAACCACCCGGTCGGGCAGCGACAGGCCCGGGGGGAGCTCGGGCGCGAGGTCGGCGGACAGGTTGCCGGCGTCGCGGCCCAGCAGCTCCGTGACGGCCAGGCCGAACAGGCCCGGCAGCAGGTCCGTCGAGCGGCGGATCATCCAGCGGGTGCCCTGGGTCGCCATCCACCACGCCTGCGCGGTGCGGGTCGGCGGCGGGCTGCTCGGCGCCGGGTCGGGGCGGGTGCCGATACCGCCGCCGAGGCGGGCCGCGAGCAGGTCGAAGAACGAGCAGGCGAGGAAGCGGTGCCCCCGTTCGCTCGGGTGGAGGCGGTCGACGCTCCACATGCGGCGGTCGTACGAGTCGGTGTTGCCCGCGGCGTCGAAGTGCACGGTGGCGTGCCGGGCGGCGACGAGGTCCGCGGCGGCGTTCAGGTCGCGCATCCGCCGGGCGAGCGGGCGGGCCAGGGGGCCGGGCAGCCCGAACATGCGGCCCGGGTCCGGCAGCCGGATGGTGAGGACCTCGGCGCCGGTCGCGCGGAGGGCGGCGACGGTGCGCTCCAGGTTGCGGGCGACCCGCGTGGCGTCGAACGGGCTGCGCAGCGTGTCGTTGGTGCCGACGAGGACGGCGGCGACGTCGGGGCGCAGCTCGAGGGCGCGGGGCAGCTGTTCGGTGACGACGTCGGCGCTCTGGGCGCCGCTGCGGGCGATGTTGTGCAGCCGGGCGCCGAGCGCGGCGGCGAGGATCGGTGCCCAGCCGCGCCAGGAGCCGTCGGGCATCCTGTCCCCGAAGCCGACGGTGGTGGAGTCGCCGAGCGCGACGAAGACGGTCACGGCACACCCGCCGAGACGGGGACGTCGTGCACGGCGAGGAACCCGGCGACGGCCGCCGGCCAGGAGTACCGCTCGGCGCGGTCCCGGGCGGCCCGCCGGCGCTCGTCCGCGGGTCGGGCCAGCACCTCCAGTACACCGGCCGCGAAGTCCGACAGGACGGCCGCTCCGGCACCGCCGATGACTTCGGGCAGGGCCGATGCCGAGGACACGACGACGGGCGTCCCGCAGGCGAGGGCCTCCAGCGCGGCGAGGCCGAACGTCTCGATCGGGCCGGGGGCGAGGACCACGTCGGCGGTGGCGAGGAGCGAGGCGACGGCGGTGCGGTCGGCGACGAACTGCATGAAGTGCACCGCGTGCCCTGCGTAGTTCTCGGCCAGCTCCTGCAGCCGGGGGCGCAGCGGCCCGTCGCCGGCGACGACCAGGGCCGCGTCGACGCCCTGGGCGCGAAGGGCGATGAGGGCCTCGACGGAGCGTTCGGGGCGCTTCTCGGTCGAGAGCCGGCCGCAGTGCACCAGCAGCACCTGGCCGGGGGCCGCGAACTGCGCGCGCAGGGCCGGCGACGCCCGCGAGGGGTGGAACAGGCCGAGGTCGACGCCGAGCGGGACGCGGACGAGGTTGCCGGCGCCGATCCGGTCGAACTCGGCCGCGGCCCAGGCGGTGGTGCACAGGATCTGGTCGTAGGCGCGGTGGCTGCGGGCGTTGAGCAGGTCAGCGCAGGCCGCCCCGACCGGCCCGGCGAAGCTGAGCAGCCCGGCGAGGCTCTCGTGCGACACCATGACGGCGGGGATGCCCCGGTCGCGGGCCCAGCGGCCGGTCCAGCGCAGCGTGAACCGGTCGGAGACCTCCAGCCGGTCGGGCTGGAGGCGGTCGAGGAGCTTGGCGAGGCGGCGCCGGTGGATGAGCACCCGGTAGCCGCCGGTGCCGGGCACGACCGGGCCGGGCAGCGTGATCACCCGGCCCTGCGCGTCGGACACGTCGGAGTGCTCCTCGCCGGGCACGATCAGGATCGACTCGTGGCCCGCGGCGACGTAGCCCTCGCCGAGGGCGCGCAGGGCGGTGCGGAGACCGCCGGACCGGGGCATGACGAAGTTCGCCAGGCGGACGATCCTCACGCGGACACCGCCGGCACGGTCACCGGGACGACGGAGGTGTAGTGCCGGATCAGCTCGTCGCCGACCGCCGACCAGCTGCGGGCCGCGACCGCGACGCGGGCGGCGAGGCCCATCGCCTGCCGGCGCTCGGGGTCGGCGACCAGGTCGGTGACCGCGTCGCGCAACGCCAGCGCGTCGCAGGGCGGCACCAGCAGCCCGGTGCGGCCGTCGTCCACGAGGTCGAGCGGGCCGCCCTGGGCGGGGGCGACCACCGGAACACCCGATGCGAGGGCTTCCTGGACCGTCTGGCCGAACGTCTCGAAGGGCCCGGTGTGGGCGAACACGTCGAGGCTGGCGTAGAGCCGGGCGAGCTGGTCGCCGCGGCGCTCGCCGAGGAAGGCGGCGCCGGGCATGGCACGCTCCAGTGCGGCGCGGGCGGGGCCGTCGCCGACGACCACGACGCGGACGCCGGGGATGCGGCTCAGCGGCGCGAGCAGGTCGACGCGCTTCTCCACGGCGAGCCGGCCGACGTAGCCGACGAGCACGGACCGGTCGGTGCCCAGCAGGGCCCGGCGGAGGGCGGCGCTGCGGCGGCCGGGGTCGAAGCGGGCGGCGTCGACGCCGCGGCGCCACAGCCAGACCCGCTCGATGCCGTGGCTGTGCAGGGCCGTGGCGGCGGCGGTGGACGGTGCGAGGGTCCGGTCGGCGGCGTTGTGGATGCGGCGCAGCCACCGCCACGCGGCCTGCTCGCCGAGGCCGGAGTGGTAGTACAGGCGGGCGTAGGCGGGGACGTCCGTCTGGTACACGGCGACGGTCGGCAGGCCGAGCGACGCGGCGACCGTCATGCCGCGGGCGCCGAGCACGAACGGGCTGGCCAGGTGGACCAGGTCGGTGCGGTGGGCCCGCAGCGCGGCGGCGAGCCGACGGCTGGGCAGGCCGAGCCGGAAGGTCCCGTAGCCGGGGGTGGCGACCGAGGGGACCCGGATGATCTCGTACGGGAAGGCGCCGGTGACCGACCGCGCCCCGGAGGAGGGCTGAGGGGCGATCACGAGGGGCTCGTGGCCTCGCGCGACGAGGTGTTCGGCGACCCGTACGACGGAGTGGGCGACGCCGTTCACATCGGGCGGGAACGATTCGGTGACGATCGCGATCCGCATGCCGACACCATGGGGTCGGCGACCGTGCATGCGGCCACCATCGACTGACCAAACGGCGAACGCTGCCTAAATGTCGTACCTCGCGCCGGGCCGGACGATGTCGATCGGCCCGTCGAACGCGGCCTGCGCCGCCTCCAGGGTCAGCGCCTCGCTCCCCCACGCCGGCACCAGGTGCGTCAGCAGCAGCCGGCCGACCTCGGCCTTGGTGGCGTGCTCGGCCGCCTCGCGCCCGGTGAGGTGCAGGTCCGGCGGGTTGTCGGCGCCGTCGAGGTAGCTCGCCTCGCACAGGAACAGGTCCGCGCCCTGGGCGAGGCGGATCAGCTGGTCGCAGGCGGCGGTGTCGGCGGAGTACGTGATGACCCGGCCCCCGTGCTCGATGCGCACGCCGTAGGTCTCTATCGGGTGGTTGACCCGGTCGACGGTGACGTGGAGCGGGCCGATCGGGAAGCTGCCCGGCTGCAGCGAGTAGAACGTGTAGACGTCGCTGATCGCCATCGGCTCGTTCTCCCCGCCGTACGCGGCGGAGATGCGCTCGGGCGCGGCGACCGGCGCGTAGACGGGCAGCGGCGGCAGCGGGCCGGACGGTGCGTAGCGCCTGGCCACTATGTAGGAGCACGCGTCGAGCATGTGGTCGCAGTGCAGGTGCGTGAGCAGGATGGCGTCGACGTTGTAGAGGCCGGAGAACCGTTGCAGCGTCGACATCGACCCGGGGCCGAAGTCCACCAGCAGCCGGAACCCGTCCGCCTCGACGAGATACGCCGAGCAGGGCGCCTCGGGTCCCGGGAAGCTGCCGGCGCAGCCGAGAACGGTGAGCCTCATGCTTCCCCTAAGAACAACGCGGGCGCGCCACTGTGGATCACGCCGGTCAGGTGAGGATAGTTCGTCAACCCGGGGTGCCGGATGACGGCACCGGCACAGCAACCGGGCGCGGACGGACTGCACCGGCGGGGGTTGCCCGGCCGGTTGCTGCCGATGGGCAAGTCCGTCACGTGGCGCAGCCTACGCCGGACTGGCAGGCAAGGCTGAACGATCGGACGGCAGATGTCGCCAACGTGACAGGGTCGCGTGACGCCGGGCGCCCGGGCTCGTTGGGATTCGTAAGCCACCAAACGACCCCGGGCAACAGGAGTGGACGTGACCGTCGAGGTGTCCAGGACCAAGCGGCTGCGGCAGCAGCTTCCCGACGCCTTCCGGCTGCCGACGGACCGCGACCCGGCGCCGGAGCCGCGCCACCTCGCCGCCGTCTGCGGCTGGGCGGCGCTGCTCGGCCTCGGCGGCATGGCGGTGGCGCTGCGGGCGTTCGTGGGACTCGTCAGCGCGTCCCGGGGCTGGTACGCGCCGACGGTCATCGTCATCGGGCTCGTCGGCCTGGCGTGCACGATCGCCGCGTTCGCCAGCGTGCACCAGCGGCGCCTGCCGTTCGCTCTGCTCGGCGCCGCTTCGGTGAGCCTGCTGCTCGGGTGGATCGTGACGGGCCTCTAGGCCGCTCTAAGCCCACAGCTGGCCGTCGAGGGCCGACTCGGCGTCGGCGAGGGTGCCGCCATACGCGCCGGTCGACAGGTACTTCCAGCCGCCGTCGGCGACCAGGAACACCACGTCGGCCCGCTTGCCGGCCTTGAGCGCCTGGTGGGCGACCGCGAGGGCGGCGTGCAGCACCGCGCCGGCGGAGAAGCCCACGAACATGCCCTCGACCTCGACGAGCTGGCGGGTCCGCAGCACCGAGTCGCGGGTGCCGACGGAGAAGCGCCTGGTGAGGACGGTCGCGTCGTACAGCTCCGGGACGTAGCCCTCGTCGAGGTTGCGCAGCCCGTAGACCAGCTCGCCGTAGCGGGGCTCGGCGGCGATGATCTCGATGTCCTCGACCTTCTCGCGAAGGTAGCGCCCGATGCCCATCAGCGTGCCCGTGGTGCCGAGACCGGCCACGAAGTGCGTGATGGTCGGCATGTCCCGGAGGATCTCCGGACCGGTCGTCTCGTAGTGCGCCCGGGCGTTGGCCTCGTTGCCGTACTGGTAGAGCATCACCCAGTCGGGATGCTCCGCGGCGATCTCCTTCGCGACCGCGACGGCCCGGTTGGACCCGCCGGCGGCCTCGGAGAAGATGATCTCCGCGCCGTACATCCGCAGCAGCGCGGTGCGCTCCGACGAGACGTTCTCGGGCATGACGCAGACCAGGCGGTAGCCGCGCAGCTTCGCCACCATCGCCAGGGCGATGCCGGTGTTGCCGCTGGTCGGCTCGATGATCGTGTCACCGGGGCGGAGGCGGCCCGCTTCCTCGGCCGCCTTCACCATCCACAACGCGACCCGATCCTTCACGCTGCCCGTCGGGTTGCGGTCCTCGAGCTTGGCCCAGAGGCGGACCTCCGGGCTCGGCGACAGCCTGGGCAACCCGATGAGCGGCGTGTTTCCGCACGCCTCGAGCACCGACTCGTAGCGCGCCACGACAGATCAGCCCCGCAGGGCGTGGGCGGCCGCGAACGCGAACGCGCCACCCGCCACGGCGGGCAGGATCGTCACCGAGTCGCCGTCGTTGAGCTTCGCGTCGAGCGCGCCCAGGAAGCGGACGTCCTCGTCGTTGACATAGACGTTGACGAAGCGGTGCAGGCCACCCTCCGGGGTCAGCAGGCGGGCCTTGATGCCCGAGTGCCGGCTGTCCAGGTCGGCGAGCAGGTCGGCGATGGTGTCACCGGCACCCTCGACGGTCTTGGCACCGCCGGTGTAGCTGCGCAGGATGGTCGGGATGCGAACCTCGATAGCCATGATCATTTCCTCTTGTGTACGAGCGGTGAACTGGACGACTGGACATGGTGCGACGGCAGGCGGCGATCAGCTGCCTGCGCGACACTCGTAGTCGACGGTCGTCGGGCTCTGCCCGAAGAGATATGACTGGACGGCGTGTGAGTCCACGACTGCATTAACTACCTGAACCGGCTCTTCGGTGACGGCTCCGTCCACGATGCGGAACGACCTGATCTCGGTCTGCTCCGGGTCGCGGGTCGAAACCAGCAGATAGTGCGCATTCGGCTCACCCGCGAACGACACGTCCGTCCGCGACGGGTAGGCCTCGGTGGCGGTGTGCGAGTGGTAGACGACCACCGGCTCCTCGTCCGCGTCGTCCATCTCGCGCCACAGCCGCAGCTGCTCCTTCGAGTCGAACTCGTAGAACGTCATGGAGCGGGCGGCATTCTCCATCGGCACGTGCCGGACCGGAGTGTCCGAGCCGGCCGGACCCGCGACGATCCCGCACGCCTCGTCGGGGTGGTCCCGGCGGGCGTGCGCAACGATCGCGTCGAGGATCGCGGCGTCGATGGTCAGCACGCCCCACAGCCTACCGAAACCTGAAGGCAACTCGCTCGTGACCGCGCTCACGCCGCCCGCGCCGCGCTCCGCCCGGGCAGCTACGCCATCAGCGCGCCGACGAGGCTCTCCTGGAGGTAGGTCAGGTACTGGTACACCGACAGCTGCCCGACCCTCGTGGAGGTGGGGTCCTTCAGGATCGCCTCGTCGAGCTCCGCCTCGACGTCGACGTCGTCGTCGTCGATCCCGAGCCGGGAGCCCAGCGTCAGGCGGACGTCGGTCAGCGCGCGCAGCCACGCCTCGGCCTGCTCCTCGTCGAGTGCGACCTCGCCGCCCTCCACCGGCAGCACGTCCAGCAGCAGCGCCGCCTGCTCCAGCTTCGCCGAGCGGAGGTCGTCCTCCAGGTAGCGGCGCAGCTCCTCCGAGGCGGCGGCGTCGTCGCGGTACATGTCGGGGAAGAGCCGCGCGATCACCGGGTCGGCGCGGTCGAACCCCTCCGACAGCAGCGTGATGACCTCGAGCATGACCTCGTTGAGCACCGCGGCCTCGGCAGGGCCGAACCGGGCGATGCACACGGTCCCGTTGCGAACGAACATCGTCATGCCGCCACCTCCGCTGCGCTCCGGCGGCGGCCCGACCTGACGCTGTGCCCCCGGTGCCCGGCTCCAGCGCTGCGCTCCGGACCTGTCACGACTTGTCCACCGTCGCCCACAGCCCGTAGGCCTGCAGCCTGGAAGCGTCGTACTCCATCTTCTCGCGTGGCCCGCTGGACACGATCGCCTTGCCCTTTTGGTGCACGTCGAGCATCAGACGCTCGGCCTTCTCCCGGCTGAATCCGAACAGTTTCTGCAGGACCCATGTCACGTAGCTCATAAGGTTGACCGGATCGTTCCAGACCACGGTCACCCACGGACGGTCGGTCTCGGGCACCTCATCAGCCTCGAGACGGGTCTCTTCGATCGGTACGACCTGCGGCGCCGCCATACCAACATGGTGCCATCAAGCGAGCAGCACGCCATGGTCGACCGCATCCCCACCGATGGCGGCCAGTGCCTGACGCAGTGCCGTGTAGCGCTCGCCCAGCTCGTGACCCATCTCGACCTCGATCTCGCGCAGCGCGTGCTGCAGCCAGCGCCGGCAGTCCTTCTTGTCCGCGTGCTTCGGCGGCCCGCCCGGCGCGCTCTTCGGCTGCCACAGCGCGTAGCAGCTGGCGTTGAGCGCGACGCCCAGCGACGGCAGCACCTGGCCGGCCGGCTCGCCGCCGCCGACGGCGCAGAGGTTGTCCACCGCGGCCGCGCCGGCCATCGAGGCCACCGCCGAGGTGGCGGTGAGCAGCAGCGCGTGGTCGCGGTCGCGCCCGTCGTCGCGCAGGGAGTCGACCGCCCGGCGGGCCGCGGCGGCGATCCTGGCCAGGACGACCTCGTCGGGCGCGGTGTCCAGCAGCTCGGTGAAGACCGCGGCGATCACCTCGCGCGTGTCGTCGCGCAGCTGGCGGGTGGTGCGCACGGACAGCGCGTGCAGCTCGCGGTCGAGCACGTACGGCAGCTCCGGGCAGCCCTTGCCGGAGCCGAGCTCCTGCACGCACCGCACGTGGATGGTCGCCAGGTCGATGGAGACGCGCTGCACGGCGGCGACCCGCCGGTTGGCGATCTCGCGGTCGAGCAGCTCCTGCCACTCGTCGCCGGCGCGGGAGACGGTCGCGGCGGCGACCCCGACCGGCGCGGGCCGCACCTCGCCCCAGGTCTCCAGCTCGTGGCGCAGCTCGGCGACGCCGAAGACGGCCTCCGGGTCCAGCGACACCGGGAACCAGGGTGCGGACGCCAGGCGCTGGCCGCGGGAGGCGAGCAGCGCCCGGTTGGCGACCAGCATCTCGGGCCAGGCGTCGTGCTGGTCGATGCGGGTGAGCACGAACGCGATCCGGCCGGCCCGGTCCGCGGCGGCGGCGAGCAGGTCCAGGTCGGCGCGGGCGAGCGGGGCCGCGGCGTCGACGACGAACAGCAGCCCGAGGCCCCGCTCGGCGGCGTCGAGCACGATCTCGGCGTTGGCGGCATCCAGGCCCCCGCTGCCGGGCGTGTCGACCAGCGCGACGCGCTTGAGCAGGCTCGAGGAGTGGTTGATCTCGATGCGGCGGGCGGGCCGCGTCGGGCCGGGCCGCGGGTCGCGCTGGCCGGGGACCAGGGCGGCACGCGCCTCGCGGTGACCCGGGACGAACACGCGGGTCTCGGCCTTGTCGCCGTGCCGGAAGACCAGCCAGGCGTCGCCCGCCGGAGCCGGCTCGGCGCGCCGGATCAAGGCATTGAGCAGGGCTGTCTTGCCGCTGCGGGGCGAGCCGGCGATCACCGCGAAGCTGCCGACGCCCGCCGCCTGACGGGGCTCGGACTGCCGCTGACTTCTGCTGCCGCGGACCGGCATGGCGGACACTGGCCCCCCGGGCGTCGTGACTGTCAGATCGATCAGCGGCGCCTGCATGACCCCAGACCCCATGTGCGACCTCCTCGTGCACGGCCGGTAAGCATCGGAACGCTACGTGAACAGCCACTTACGGAGGCAGTACTCGAGCTACTCAACTGAGACCAAACGCACTACTCAAGTTCAAACATCGGCGGGTACGCGCAGTAATCGACCTATCGATATGCTGCGACGGTGCCCCCCTGGAGCTTTGTCGGTCGAAACGCTGAACTGGTCCGCCTCGCCGAGGCAGCCACCGGCTCAACCGGTCGCGGACTAATTCTGGGCGGCCCGCCAGGCATCGGCAAGAGCCGATTGCTGCGCGAGGGTGTCAACGCCCTCGACCAGGACAGACTCGCCGTCTGGACGGCGACCGCCAACGCGGCGACGGCGGGCCTACCGCTGGGCGGCCTGGCCCAGGTGCTGCCACCGGACCAGCCCTCTGGCGGCTCGCCGGCCGGCCTGCTCCGCTGGGCCGTCGACGCGCTGCACCGGCAGGCGGCCGGCCGGCCGATCGTCGTCGCCATCGACGACGCCCACCTGCTCGACCCGTTGTCGGCCGCGCTCGTGTACTACGTCGCCAGGTCCGAGAACGCGACGGTGATCGGCACCGTGCGCACCGGCGAGCCCGTGCACGACCCGATCAGCGCCCTGTGGAAGGACGACCTGGTCGAGCGGATCGAGCTGACCCCGCTGACCCTGCAGGAGACCTCCGACCTGCTCCAGCAGGTGCTCGGCGGCCCGGTCGACTCGGCCTCCGTCGACCGGCTCCAGCAGCTGTCGCAGGGCAACGCGCTGCTGCTGCGCGAGCTGGTCATCGCCGCGCACGCCAGCGGCGAGATCATCGAGAGCTACGGGATGCAGCGCTGGACGGGCAAGGTCGACCTCGCCCCCACGCTGACCGAGGTGGTGGACGCCCGCATCGGCAAGCTCACCCCGCAGGAGCGGGCGGTGCTGGAGCTGGTCGCGTTCGGCGAGCCGATCGGGCTGCCGCTGCTGGTCAACGCCACCGACCTGAACACCGTGGAGACCGCCGAGGAGCGGCAGCTGATCCGCGTCGTCGTCGAGGACCGCCGCACCACGGTCCGCCTCGCGCATCCCCTGTACGGCGAGGTCGTGCGCCGCCGCTGCCCCGTGACCCGGGTCCGCCGGCTGCTCGCCGACCTGGCCGGCCTGGTGGAGGACAGCGGCGCCCGGCGCCGCGACGACCTGCTCCGCGTCGCCGTCTGGCGGCTGGACAGCGACACCGCCCGCGACCCCCAGCAGCTGCTCATGGCGTGTCGGCTCGCGTTCGCCACCTATGACATGGCCCTGGCGATGCGGCTGGGCAAGGCCGCCCTCGCGGCCGGCGGCGGGTTCGACGCCGCAGAGACCCTCGCGACGATCCTGATGTTCGTCAACATGCCCGAGGAAGCCGTCGCGATCCTCGACGCCAACCAGGACCAGACCGTCGAGGAGTCCCAGCGCAGCCGGTGGCTCGCCATCCGGCACATCACCGCCCAGTGGGGTCTCGGCGACCCGGACACCGTCGACGACATCGACCGCAAGGCGCACGAGCTGAGCGACCTGCGCGAACGCTCCCTGGTGCTGGCCGTGGAGTCGACGATGCGGCTGCACCGGGGCGACAACGCCCAGGCGCTCACCCTCGCCCGCCAGGTCCTCGACAGCGCGGCCAGCGCCCCCGGCCCGCGGGCCCTCGCCCGCAGCAACATGGCCCAGCTGCAGGCCATGCGCGGCACACCGGTGCAGACCGTCAAGGCCCTCGCGGCGGTCGACGCCGAGGCGGCGCAGTGGCGGGTCGAGCTGCCGTACTTCCAGCTCGGCATCGAGCTCTCCCGCGGCACCGCCATGATCCTCGCCGCCGACCTGGAGGCCGTCGACGCGATCGTCGCCGCCGAGTTCGCCGGCATGGCCGACGCCGGCAACTTCAACATGGGCTCCGGCTACCTGCAGATCGTCCGCGCCCAGGCGGCCCGCCTCCGCGGCCGGCTCACCGAGGCGGCCCGGGCCGCGTCGCAGGCCTGCGCGGCCCTGGCCACCGGCAAGGTCTTCGTCGCGCTCGCCCACGCCGAGCGGGCGCACGTCGCCGCCCTCACCGGGGACGCGGCCGGCGCCGCGGAGGCGTTCGCGATCGCCGAGGCGTCGCACTACCGCTCGATGGAGGTGCTGTACCCGTGGCTCGAGGAGGCCAGGGCGTGGGTCGCGGTCGCCTCCGGTGACGTGCCGACCGCCGCCGAGGTCCTGCGGCTGCTCGCGGCCCGCACCCGCGGCGACGGGTTCGCCGCGCACGAGATGTCCGCGCTGTACCACCTGGGCCGGCTCGGCTTCGCCCGCGAGGTCACCGACCGGCTCGACGCGCTGTCGCACACCGTCGAGGGCCGCATCGCCCCCTCGATGGCCTGGCACGTGCGGGCGATGGCCGGCGAGGACGGCGGCAGCCTCCTCGCGGTCGCCGAGGAGTTCGCCGACCAGGAGCTCAACCTGTACGCCGCGGAGGCCGCCGCCGGTGCGGTCACCCTGCTGCGGAGCATCCGGTCGCCGCAGACGCCACGGGCCGCGCAGCGCCTCGCCGAGCTGCGGGTCCTCTGCCCGTCCGCGGCCACGCCGGCGCTGGTCGTGCCGCAGCCCATGCTCACCGGCCGCGAGCGGCAGATCGCCCGGCTCGCCGCCGCCGGTGTGCCGTCGAAGGAGATCGCGGACCAGCTGTACCTGTCCTCCCGCACCGTCGACAACCACCTCATGCGCGTCTACGCCAAGCTCGGTGTGACGGGGCGCGCAGAACTGGCCGCCGCCCTGCGCTCGCTGCCACCCGAGGAGTGAATAGTCTTGGTGGCGTGACGACAAGCGCGCTGCTGACCGACCACTACGAGCTGACGATGCTGTCGGCGGCGCTGCGCGACGGGACCGCGTCGCGCCGCTGCGTCTTCGAGGTGTTCGCCCGCCGCCTCCCGACCGGGCGGCGGTACGGTGTCGTGGCCGGCATCGGGCGCCTGCTCGCCCACGTGCAGGACTTCCGCTTCGACCCCGCCGACGTCGAGTTCCTGCAGTCCCGCGGGATCGTCTCCGCCGACACCGCCGAGTGGCTGGCGGCCTACCGGTTCACCGGCGACATCGACGGCTATGCCGAGGGCGAGCTGTTCTTCCCCGGCTCGCCGATCCTCACGGTCAGCGGCACGTTCGCCGAGTGCGTCGTGCTGGAGACGCTGATCCTGTCGGTCCTCAACCACGACAGCGCGATCGCGGCCGGCGCCGCCCGCATGGTCACCGCCGCCCGCGGCCGCTCCGTGATCGAGATGGGCTCCCGGCGCACGCACGAGGAGGCCGCGGTGGCCGCGGCGCGAGCCGCTTATCTGGCCGGGTTCGCGTACACCTCCAACCTCGAGGCCGGCCGGCGCTACGGCATCCCGACGACCGGCACCGCCGCGCACGCCTTCACGCTGCTGCACGACACCGAGCAGGCCGCGTTCGCCTCCCAGGTCGCGACGCTCGGCAAGCAGACGACGCTGCTCGTCGACACGTACGACATCGCCCAGGGCATCCGCAACGCCATCGAGGTCGCGGGCCCCGACCTGCGGGCCGTGCGCATCGACTCCGGCGACCTGTCCGTCCTCGCCGCGCACTCCCGCGCGCTCCTGGACTCCCTCGGCGCGACCGAGACCCAGATCATCGTCTCCGGCGACCTCGACGAGTATGCGATCGCAGCCCTCGCGGCAGAGCCCGTCGACGCGTACGGCGCGGGCACGGCCGTCGTCGTCGGCTCCGGCGCCCCGACCGCCGGCCTGGTCTACAAGCTGGTCGAGGTCGACGGCCGCCCGGTGGTCAAGCGCTCGGAGAACAAGGGCACGGTCGGCGGCCGCAAGACCGCCGTCCGCCGGCACAAGCCGACCGGCACCGCGACCGAGGAGGTCGTCGTGTCGATGGGCACGCCCACCGCCGAACCCAACGACCGGCTCCTGCAGCGGGCCTTCGTCCGCGGCGGCGAGCTGGTGCCCGACCTGCCCGACCTCGCCGCCTCCCGCGAGCACCTGCGCCAGTGCCTCATCTCGATCCCCTGGGAGGGGCTGAAGCTGTCCGCCGGCGACCCGGCGGTTCCCGTCCAGATGCTTGGGGGCTCCCTGTGACTCGCGCCTTGATCATCGTTGACGTGCAGAACGACTTCTGCGAGGGCGGCTCGCTCGCCGTCGGCGGCGGCGCCGGCGTCGCGGCCGCGATCTCCGCCGCCGTGGCCGGCGGCGCCTGGGACCACGTGGTGGCCACCCAGGACCACCACATCAGCCCCGCCGGGCACTTCGGCGACCCGCCGGACTACGTGTCGACGTGGCCCGTGCACTGCGTGGTCGGCACCGGCGGCGTCGACTTCCACCCGTCACTGGACGTGTCCCGCGTCGAGGCCGTGTTCACCAAGGGCGAGTACTCGGCGGCGTACTCCGGCTTCCAGGGATCATCGTCCGGCGTCGACCTCGCGTCCTGGCTCCGCGCCCGATCGGTCTCCGAGGTCGACGTGGTCGGCATCGCCACCGACCACTGCGTGCGAGCGACTGCCATCGATGCGAAACGCGAAGGCTTTGTTACATCTGTGCTGCTGGACCTCACCGCGGGCGTCGCCCGGCCCACGGTGGACGCCGCCCTTGCTGAGCTGCGCACCGCTGGGGTGACCCTTGTGGGTGAACCGGTCGTATCGGCAAGCTGACCATCCGGTGGATGGCACACGACTGGACTTGCCGTGTAACAACCGACGTGTACCGTCATCCCGGCAAGCGGTTCCGCACCCGACGTGAAGAATTCTCACCTCACAACGTAAGGACCACCTACACGGAGCGTGGCGAAACAGGGAAGACTTCGCTACGCTTGCGGGACCTCGAAGGGTCGTCCATGGTGGACGACTCAGCACCAGGAGGGTCACGTGAAGTTGTCGATCGAAACTCGCCCCTCGGATCAGCGCGAAGCACTGCTGACCTTGAGCGGCGAAATCGACTATGAGACCGCTCAGGAGCTTCGCACAGCGGTGAGTTCAGTGCTCGACGGCAACATCGACACGCTCGTCATCGACCTCGCCGGCGTCACGTTCCTCGACTCCACCGGCATCGGCACCCTCGTGGTCGCCAAGCGCATCTGCCACAGCATGGGCGTCAAGCTGCACATTCGCCGACCAAACCCGTTCATCGCGCGGCTGTTCGCGGTGGTCGGGGTCAGCGACATCCTCGGGGTCCCGATCCCGCCGGGCACTGTCTCCGGCCGGCTTCCCCAGCCCCGCGAGCGCGGCGTCACCCAGCCCGCCTGACACCACCAGGGCAACGCGACCCGGACCTTGGACCCCGCACGTCCAAGGTCCGCGCTGCCTCCTCCCCTGCCTCTGCGGTCGCCGGTTTACGCCCCGCAGCGGCCTGCTGAGCGCTCCGCAGCCCCCTTCCCGCAGCGCCTCACCCCGCCCACCGTTCACTACGCCCCGTCACCCACCCACGGCAACCGTCCCGCTACGGAATGGTAGGACGACTCCCCGCCGCCCCGTGATCGACTGATACGTCCGGTCACCATGACAACCCGAACCACCCCTCGATCACTGATCACGGCTCCCCCAAGCGCTCGACGGCTGCCTGAGTCCCGCCAAGACTCGAACCGCCCCGCCCGGCGCCGACCCCCACGCGGCCGTCCCACCACCCCACACTCGAGCGGCGCCCTGTCCGCCGTCCCACCGATCGACCCCACGACGCCGCCGTGATCGAGAGATGACACCGGCCGGTCCACATCCCATCGCCCACGACCCCAGCGACACAGGACGACACAGCAGGCCCCCAGCGCAATCGCGAGTGGAGCTCTCGGACTCCCTCACCCAGACACCGCCACGGAGCACCCGCCGACATAGCGGCACGAAGCCGAAGCACCACGAAGCGTGAGCCGAAGCGAAGCGGACACCACAGAGCCCAAGCCGCCTCGGAGCAGGATCCAGCGCGGAGCGACGCGGAAGCGGTGCACGTCGTTGACGCGTGAAACCGCCCTCTGGCCCGGAACCCGCCCACGGCCAGGGGTCACTTTCAGCCGCCGTCGACAGCAGCCAGGCTGCACGGAAGCCGAAGTCGACGTGAGCCGGCACCGAAGCAGCGCGAACACCACCGCAGAGCGGACGCCGGCTCGAGAGCTGGCGCGGCTCGGAGCCAGCGCCGGATCAGGAGCCTGCGCGGAAGCCGGTGCCTGTCGTCGACGCGCGAACTGACCCCTTGCCCTGGAACCCGCCCGCCATCAGGGAGCCCGTACACCGCCGATGACAGCGCGAAGCAGGAGCCACCACGGCGCAGTAGCCAGGCTGCACGGAGGCCGAAGTCGACGCGAGCAGGCACCGAAGCGGCGCGAACGCCACCGCAGAGCGCAGGCCAGCTCGGGACCTGAGGCGGCTCGAAAGCCAGGGCCGACCCAGGAACCGGCGCGGAGGCCAGCATGTGTCATCGATGCGCGCACCCGGTCCTTGGCACTGGAACCCGCCACCGCCAGGAGGCACATGCAACCGCCGCTGACAGCGCGGCGCAGGAGCCGGGCAGCGCGGGAGCCGGGCAGCGCGGGAGCCGGGCAGCGCGGAAGCCGGGCAGCGCAGAAGCCGGGCAGCGCAGAAGCCGGGCAGCGCGGGAGCCGGAGTTGGCGTGAGCGAACGCCACCAAAGCGGAGCGGGCACCGCCGCAGCGCGCAAGCCGGCTCGGGGACCGGCCCAAGTGGAGCGGAGCCGGCCTGGCCCGGAAGCCGACACCACCGCGAAGCGGAGCGGACATCACGCGAAGTGCAAGCAGGCATGAGGCAGACCAAGAACCCGCACGGCACGACTCGGGGACCGGCACCGGCAAAGCGGAGCGGAAGCCAGCCCGGAGCAGAAACCGACACCACCGCGAAGCGGAGCGGACCACCGCGAAGCGCAAGCTGGTGCGCCGCAGCCCAGGAACCAGTGCGGCGCAAGGAACCAGTGCAGAGGCCGAGCCGAGTGGAAGCCGGTCCAGAGCGGAAGCAGGCGAAGCGCAAACCTGGTGAGACATGGCGCGACGTGCGGGCGGCCCGGGACGGGAGCCAGTGCGGGGCAGGAGCCGGCGCAGGAACCAGCGCGGCGGGCACGGGATTGGAGCCGGAGCGGGATGGGAGCCGGAGCGGATGGGAGCCGGAGCGGGCGGGAGCCAGGCCGGTTAGGAGCCAGCGCGGCTCAGGAACCAGCGCAGGCGGAGCGGGGCGGGAGTCGGCGCGGCGCAGGCACCGGCGGGCGGAGCGGGGAAGGGTGGGGTGGGAGCCGGCGGGCCGCACGAATCAGTGGCGGGCGGAACAGTGCGGAAGCCGGCGCGCAGGCACCGGGGCGGGAAGCGACGTGGCGTGGCGCGAGGCAGAAAGCGGCACGGCGCGAGGCGAGAAGCAGCGCGAGGCGAGAAGCAGCGCGAGGCGAGAAGCAGCGCGAGGCGAGAAGCAGCGCGAGGCGAGAAGCAGCGCGAGGCGAGAAGCGGTCGGTTGGAGGTGGAAAGGGAGCAGCCCCGGCCGCGGGGCCTCCGGGAGGAGGCGGGGCGGGCCAGGGCTGCGTCCTGGTGGAGCTAGGAAGGAACGCGCGTCAGTGCTGTTCCTCATAGGTGGCGCCGCCGTCGGCCTCGTGGCTGAGGGGGCGGGCGCCGCCGGTGGGTGGGGCGTCCAGGGAGTGGCCTGGGGCGTGGGCCGGGAAGCGGGCGTCGAAGGCCGGGCGCTCCGAGCGGATGCGCGGCATGCTGTCGAAGTTGCGCAGCGGGGGCGGGCAGGAGGTGGCCCACTCGAGGGACATGCCGTGGCCCCACGGGTCGTTGACCTCGACGACGCGGCCGGTCTTGTAGGACTTCCACACGTTCCAGAGGAAGGGCAGCGTGGAGAGGCCGGTGATGAAGGAGCCGATGGTCGAGACCGTGTTGAGGGTGGTGAAGCCGTCGGTCTCGAGGTAGTCGGCGTAGCGGCGGGGCATGCCCTGCGTGCCGAGCCAGTGCTGCACCAGGAACGTGGTGTGGAAGCCGATCGTGGTGAGCCAGAAGTGCACCTTGCCGAGGCGGTCGTCGAGCATCCGGCCGGTCATCTTCGGGAACCAGAAGTAGACGCCGGCGTAGACGGCGAACACGATGGTGCCGAAGAGCACGTAGTGGAAGTGGGCGACCACGAAGTACGTGTCGGAGACGTGGAAGTCGATCGGCGGACTCGCGAGCAGAACGCCGGAGAGGCCACCGAAGAGGAAGGTCACCAGGAAGCCGATGGCGAAGAGCATCGGTGTCTCGAAGGTGATCTGGCCCCGCCACATGGTGCCGATCCAGTTGAAGAACTTCATGCCGGTCGGGACGGCGATGACGAAGCTCAGGAACGAGAAGAACGGCATGAGCACCTGGCCGGTCGCGAACATGTGGTGGGCCCACACGCTCATCGACAGGGCACCGATCGAGATGGTCGCGCCGACGAGGCCCTTGTAGCCGAAGACGGGCTTGCGGCTGAAGACCGGGATGACCTCCGTGATGATGCCGAAGAACGGCAGCGCCACGATGTAGACCTCGGGGTGGCCGAAGAACCAGAACAGGTGCTGCCAGAGCATCGCGCCGCCGGTCTCCGCGTCGTAGACGTGGGCACCGAGGCGGCGGTCGGCCTCCAGGGCGAGCAGCGCGGCGGCCAGGATCGGGAAGACCATGATGACCAGGACGCTGGTGACCAGGATGTTCCACGTGAACATCGGCATGCGGAACATGGTCATGCCGGGCGCGCGCAGCGTCAGGATCGTCGTGATCATGTTGACGGCGCCGAGGATGGTGCCGAGGCCGGAGAGGACCAGGCCGACGATCCACAGGTCGGCACCGACGCCGGGCGAGTGGATGATGCTGTTGAGCGGCGCGTAGGCGAACCAGCCGAAGTCCGCGGCGCCGCCCGGCGTGATGAAGCCGATCAGCGTGATCGACCCACCGAACGCGTAGAGCCAGTAGGCGAACGAGTTGAGCCGCGGGAACGAGACGTCGGGCGCGCCGATCTGCAGCGGCGTGATGTAGTTCGCGAAGGCGAACACGATCGGCGTCGCGAAGAACAGCAGCATGATCGTGCCGTGCATCGTGAACAGCTGGTTGTACTGCTCCGGGGAGAGGAACTGCAGCCCCGGCCGGGCCAGCTCGGCGCGCATCAGCAGCGCCATGAACCCGCCGATCATGAAGAACACGAACGACGTGGTCAGGTACATCAAGCCGATCTGCTTGGCGTCCGTCGTGCGCAACAGCCGAGCGAACGCCGAGCCCTTGACCGGCTTGTGCACCGGCCAAGGCCTGGTGACGATCGGCTTTGGTGCAACGGTGGTCACGAAAGGCCTCCTGAGGCTGTTGAACCCGCTGGCGAGCCAGCTCCGCGAGGTGGCCTGACGATCGACGGCGCGATCAACACGTCACCTCGGAGGCAGAATAGTCTCCCGGTCCGACACAAAATCGCTGGGGGCACAAGACCTAGCGGGTGGCAGGCGTGGCGCCACCCGCCGCGCCGAGGTTGAACGTGATCGCGCCGGCCGCGATGGCCGCGAGCACCAGCAGGATGACGCCCCAGAAGATCAGCCGGTCCGCCGCGGTCGGCTCCTTCCAGGCACTCGAGATCCGGGCACCGACCGGCACCGCGGGCGACAAATCCGAAGTGTCCGATCCATCCGAAGACAGGACGGAAGGAGACGGACCGGCAGCGGGAGCGGGGGCAGGACGAGCGGGCAGCGCACGGAGCAGAATCAGGGTCGCGCCCGCAAGGACCAGCAGGACGCCCAGGACGGCAATGATGACGGCGATCCAGTCACGCATCGCAGATCTCCTGACTGAGGGGGGGTTGATGCCAAGCAGGCTAGGAGATCCACGCAGGTCACGCCAGAACCCCCCGCGACGCCCCGAGGAGCACCCCGGTCGTCCGCGCGTGAAAACCCGGTGAAATTTACAGTCGAAACCCCGGTAGTGAAACCTGGCGGCAATCTCGTGTTGACAGTGCGGAAACCGTGTACGACGCTCGGCATGGAAGCGCTCCCAAAATCGACGCCTTGCTATCCGAGGAGGTCGCGATGTCGATTACCGCCGCTGCCGAACACCCCACCCTCGCCCATGTCGCCGCGCTTGCCGGTGTTTCTTCCGCCACCGCCTCCCGCGTGCTCAACGGCTCCGCCCGAGTCAGCCCCACCGCACGACAGCAGGTCCGTGACGCCGTCGACCGGCTCGGCTACGTCAGGCAGCGCGCCGCCCGCGCCGTCGACCGCCGCCCCCGCTCGGTCGCCGCCGTGGTCTGCGAGCCCAACGCACGACTGTTCGCCGATCCGTTCTACTCCCGCGTGCTCGCGGGCGCCAGTGCCGCGTTCGCCGAGCGCGACATGCCCATGCTGCTCGCCGCAGGCGAACGACCGGCGTCGCTGCAGCGGTACCTCAGCAGCGGCCACATCGACGGGGTCCTGCTGATCTACTGCCGCAGCAGCCACCCCCTGGTCGTGACGCTGCCCGCGCTCGGCGTGCCGGTCACGCTCATCGGCCGCCCGCTGCAGACCAGCACGCTGCCGTACGTCGACGCCGACAACAAGGGCGGCGCCCGGCAGGCCGTGGAGCACCTGGCGCGCACCGGGCGGAAGCGGATCGTCACGATCGCCGGGCCGCCGGACGTGTCCGCCGGCGTCGACCGGCTCGCCGGATTCCGCGAAGGCCTGGAGCGGGCCGGCCTGGAGCCGGGGCCGATCGCGTACGGCGACTTCACCAGGCCGGCCGGCGTCCACGCCATGACCAGGCTGCTCGACCACCGGCCCACCCTCGACGCGGTGTTCGCCGCGTCGGACCTGATGGCCGTCGGGGCGCTGCACGCGCTGCGCCAGGCCGGCCGCCGGGTGCCGGAGGACGTCGCCGTCATCGGCTTCGACGACCTGCCCCTCGCGGCGTTCACGCAGCCGCCGCTCACCACGATCAAGCAGCCGGTCGAGGAGATCGGCGCGGCCGCGGCGCGGCAGCTGCTGGCGCTGATGAACGCCGACAACCCGGAGCCGTCGCCGGTGCTGCCGACCACGCTCGTGCGCAGGCAATCCGCATGAGAGCGCATCCAAGCGGGGCCGCCGCGACGAACAGAAGGGTATGCAACGGCTACTGGAGGCGGCCCGGTCGCTCGACACCGGCACGGTCGCGCGCACCGTCCGGGAGCTGATGGACGACCACGGCGTGGCCGAGGTCTGGACCAGGGTGTGCGTCCCGGCGCTGCACCACGTGACCGGCGACGTCGCCGTCGAGCACGCCCTCAGCCAGGGCGTCGCGCACGGCCTGGACCTGGTCAGCGCGCCGCGGCACGACGACATCAGGACCAACCACGTCCTGCTGGCGTGCGCGCCCCGCGAGGCGCACTCGCTGCCGCTGCGCGCGCTGGCCGCGGCGCTGTTCGAGCGCCGGATCGGCACGTTCCTGCTGGGCGCGGAGGTGCCGTGGAGCGCGCTGCGGGCCGCGGTCCACCGCACGGTGCCCGGCACCGCGATCGTCTGGTCGCAGCAGCCGGGCACCGCCGACCCGGCCATGCTGCTCGCCCTCGCGGCGAGGTTCCCGGCCACCCGGTTCGCGGTGGCCGGACCGGGCTGGGACCCCGCGCCGGCCGGTCTGCCGCACCTGACGTCCATCGAGGACGCCGTTTCCGCGTGTGTACCGGTCGCCGCCGGCCGGCCCCCGGACGCCGACTGGTAGCCCCACGCCTGACCTCCATCGAGGACGCGTGTGTACCGGTCGCCCCAGCCGCCGACTGGTAGAGCCGCGCCTGACGTCCATCGAGGACGCATGTGTACCGGTCGGCCTCCCGACGCCGACTGGTAGCGCCGCGGCCGAACCGATAGCGTGCCGGGCATGATCGAGCTGGGGCCGCCGGCGTACACGGGACGGCGCCGGGCAGGCATCGGCGGTCAGCCACGGTTCGTGTTCGCGGCGGTGCTCGTGCTGCTCGCGCTGGTCGCGCTGCTGCTGCGGGTCATGGCCGGCGGCGGCGACCGGCCGGAGGCACAGGCGACGATCGAGCCGCCGGGCCCGGTCGTGCCCGTCGAGCCGGGCAGCGCCGCCGCACAGACGACGGCCGCCGCCGCGTCCCCCAGCGCGAAGGCGAGCCACAGCGCGTCACCGTCCTCGTCGCCGAAACCGTCGACGACCCCGTCGGCCTCCCTCCAGCCGCCGGCGCCGAGCGCGAGCGGGAGCCCGAGCGCCGCCGGTACAGCGGCGACGACGGTCGAAGCGGAGGCCGCCGCGAACCGCAGGCCCAGCCAGATGACGGTGCGCGAGGTGTCGTCGGCCTCTGGCGGGCGGGCGGTCACCGGGGTCGGCAACAACCGGGTGCTCACGTTCACCGGGGTCACCGCCGAACGGCCCGGCGAGGCCACCGTCACCGTCGCCTACCTGTCGACCGAGGACCGCTCCTGCTGGCTGCGCACCGGCCGCGGCAACTGGCAGCAGGTCCGGTTCCCCGCCAGCGGCGGCTGGGACCGGGTCGCGACCGTCACACTGACCGTCCGGCTCGAAACGGGCCAGAACACGATCGAGGCCGGTAACACCACCGGCAGATGGTGTCCCGACCTCGATCGCATCACCGTTGCCCCCCGCTGACCACCCCAGCCGCGGCAACATGATGTGGAACGTTTGGCGTGACCGTGCGCCGGGTGGACCATCCAGGGAGGCTTCCGGTTTTGTCCGGCGCCGGTCACATGAACAAATATGCGGGCCGGACCTGAGTCGCACCCGTAATCGCGCTGGGAAGTTCCTGGTAATAGGGTCCCGGACATGGCGCTCTTCGACCTTCCCCTCGCCGAGCTGCGGCAGTACCGCGCAGCGACCCCCGAGCCCGCCGGCTTCGACGCGTTCTGGGCCGAGACCCTCGACGAGGCGCGCCGGCTGGCCGCCCCCGCGGTGCTCACGCCGGCCGACACGGGCCTGCGGGCGGTCGACACCACCGATGTGACGTTCACGGGATTCGGCGGTCAACCGGTCAAGGCCTGGCTGAGCCGCCCCGCCGGAGCGACCGGACCCCTTCCGGTGGTCGTGGAGTTCATCGGGTACGGCGGAGGCCGGGGCTTCCCCCACGACTGGCTGCTCTGGTCCGCCGCCGGCTACGCGCACCTGGTGATGGACACCCGCGGGCAGGGCGGCGGCTGGCGGTCCGGCGACACCCCCGACCCGGACGGGTCCGGCCCGCAGGCGCCCGGCTTCCTCACCCGCGGCGTCCTCGACCCGCACACGTACTACTACCGGCGCCTGATCACTGACGCGGTCCGGGCCGTCGAGACCGCCAGGGCGCTGCCCTTCGCGTCCGACGTGCTGGTCAGCGGGATCAGCCAGGGCGGCGGGCTGGCGCTGGCCGCGGCCGGCCTGAGCGACGTCGCGGGCGTCATCGCCGGCGTGCCCTTCCTGTGTGACATCCGCCGCGCCGTGACGATCACCGACCGGGCGCCGTACGCCGAGTTCGCCGCCTTCTGCCGGCTCAACCCCGCCCGCGCCGCGCAGGCCCTCGCCACCGTCGACCACGTGGACGGCGTGCACTTCGCCGCGCGGATCACCGCACCGGCCCTCCTGTCGGCGGCGCTGATGGACCTGACGTGCCCGCCGTCGACGGTGTTCGCGGCGTACAACGCGCTCACCGGCCCCAAGGAGCTGGAGCTCTACGAGTGGGACGGCCACGACGGCGGCCAGGGCCACTTCGCCGCCCGCTCGGTCGCCTTCGCCAACGCGCTGTTCGGGCGCTAGGCGACCCGGAACGACTCGCCGAGGGTGTGCACGACGTCGCCGCGGTGCAGCTGGCGGCCGCGCCGGGTGTCGACCTCGCCGTTGACGGTGACCTCGCCGTAGGCGATGAGGTCCTTGCCCTCCCCTCCGGTCTCCAGCACGTCGGCGAGCTTCAGGAACTGACCCAGCCGGATCATGTCGCCACGGATCTGGACATCTCTCATCGGGCACGCTCCAGCAGCGTCAGCATCTCGGGCAGGTCGAAGAACCGGGCCGTGTCCAGCGCCGACGGCCCGCCCGCGGCCGGGTCCGCGCCGGCGTCCAGCAGCGCCCGCACGGACTCCTCGGACCGGCGGAACACGGCGGCGGCGAGCGCGGTCTGCCCGCGGTCGTTGGCCCGGCCGGTGTCGGCGCCGCGGGCCAGCAGGGCCGCGACCGTCGCCGGGTGGTTGTGGTACGCGGCGAGCATCAGCAGCGTGTCACCCTTGTCGTTGGTCAGGTTCACCGGCAGCCCGGCGTCGACATTCGCCGCGAGCTCGTCCGCCGCACCCGCACGGGCCAGGTCGAACATCTGATGCGCGAAGTCGATCACCGCCGGGTCGATCGGTTCACTCACGTCATCACCTCCGCTGCGCTCCGGCCGCCGCCGCGAGCCAACCCCCGAACCCCCGAAGCGTAGCTGTCAGGCAGCCGACCGCCGGACTCCGAACCCGCCGCGCGCCGCCCCCGTGTCACTGGGCAACGCTGCGAACAAGGAGACGCCGACATGCGCAAGATGATCCTCACCCTCGCGGTGGCCGCCGCGGCCGCCCTGTCGCTCACCGCCTGCGACTCGATCGACCTGACCAAGCAGGACCAGGCCGCCACGGGCGCCGAGGCTCCCGCCGCCGCGGAGACCGGCAACGGGACGCCGGCGGCCGCCGGTACCGCCGCCGCGACGACGGCCGCCGCCACCGTGGCCGGTGTCAAGGTCCGCGACGACGCCACGCTCGGCAAGGTGGTGACCGACTGGAAGGGCTGGACGCTGTACCGCTTCGAGAAGGACACCCCGAAGCCGTCGAAGTCCACCTGCGAGGCGGACTGCCTGGCCAAGTGGCCGTACGTGCCGTACGCCGAGAACATGAAGATCGAGGGTGTCGACCAGAAGCTGATCGGCAAGGTCACCCGCGCCGACGGCGCGCTGCAGCTCACCATCAACGGCTGGCCCGCGTACCGGTTCGCCGGTGACGCGAAGGTCGGCGAGACCAAGGGCCAGGGCGTGGGCGGCGTGTGGTTCGCCTTCACGCCCGAGGGGAAGAAGGCCCAAGCCGTCACCGGGGACAGCGGCAACGGCGGGTACTGAACCCCTCCGGTCACGCCGGCTCCCGCCCCCCGTCGGGAGCCGGCGTGGCCGTGTTGTGCAGATCTCGTGACGAGGGCTCTCCCGTCCCGGAGGAGCGGCCTACGCTGCGGCCATGACCACGCGGCGGAAGATCCGCATCTGGCTCGTGCTGTTCCTGACCGGCCTGATCGCCAGCGGGGTGACCGCCTTCCCGCTCGAGCACGAGGTGCACTGGCTGCGGTCGGTGCTCGACCGGTTCGACGCCGCGCCCGACGCCCTCGTCGCCTGGATCCAGCGGGTGGATCAGGGCATCACCGAGACCAACGACCGCTATCCGTTCATCATGTACGGCACGGACTGGCTGGCCTTCGCGCACCTGGTGATCGCGGTCGCCTTCTGGGGTCCGCTGCGCGACCCGGTCCGCAACATCTGGGTCATCGAGTTCGGCATGATCGCCTGCGTCGGCGTGGTGCCCCTCGCCCTGTTCGCCGGCCCGGTCCGCGGCATCCCCGGCTGGTGGACCGTGATCGACATCTCGTTCGGCGTGTTCGGCATCGTGCCCCTGATCATCGTCCGGCGCCTGATCAAGCGGCTCGAGGCCGAAGGCACCCACCTTGCTCCCGAAAAACCGTTGCAGCCGCTCGGCGGCCGTGGCTAGGTTGGTCGTACACGGGAAAGGAGGTGGTCCAACGTTGTGTAGCAATGGGACTCGTGAGGTGACTGTCCGCTAGCCGCCGTCCTCTGGACTCGCATTTCGTGCGGCCGCCCGGATGGCGGCACGGCGAATACGAGACAGTTTCCCAGCCCCCGAGGCTTTCCGGTGTCAGTCCAGCCGGCCCGCGCGCAGTCAGCGCAGGAACCTCGGGGGCTGTTCCATATCCTGATGCACATGATCTCCGCCGACCGTCTCCGCGACCACGTCGCCGCGCTCGTCGCCCACGGACCGCGCTGCGGCGACCTGCCCGGGGTGCCCGCCGCGCTGCGGTACATCACCGATGAGCTGAGCGGGCTCGGCCTCGTCGTGCGGGTCGAGCGGTACGGCGGCGAACTGCACGACGTGAACCTTGTCGCCGAGATCGAGGGCGGCACCTCCGACGACGCCGTCGAGCTCGCCGCGCACTGGGACACCGTCGACACCACCCCCGGCGCCGACGACAACGCCAGCGGCGTCGCCGGCGTCCTGGAGGCCGCCCGCGCCCTGCGCGACCTGGACCTGCCGGCGCGCACGATCCGCTTCTGCCTCTTCGGCGGCGAGGAGGACGGCTTCAAGGGCAGCACCGCCCACGTCCGCCAGATCACCCCCGACACCGAGTCGATCATCTTCGAGATGATCGGCCGCACGTCACCGACCCAGTCCTCGCCGTCGTTCCTGCTCGACCCGCCGACGGTCGGCGACTTCATCGCCCTCATCGCCAACCCCGCCTCGGCCGGCCTCGCCGACGCGTTCGCCTCCGCCGCCGCGCCGCACCTGCCGACGTTTCCCCTGGTCATGCCCACCGAGGCGATGGAGGTCGTGCTGCGCAGCGACCACGTGCCCTACTGGAACTCGGGCCGCCGCTCGCTGCTGGTCACCGACACCGCCGAATACCGCAACCTCGACTACCACGCGGCCACCGACACCCTGGACCGCCTCGACCTGGAGTTCGCCGCGAAGGTCACCACCGCCGCCGTCCGGACCATCACCCGCCTCGCCGGCTGACCCATCCGCCATCGATGTGATTCAGATCACCTGACTCTGGGTGAGGGCGCCGTCCCTCCACCGGCCCGCCGCCCCTGATCTGGCAGCATCCCTGCCGTGAGTCCGACGCCGATACGGCTGCTGATCGCCGACGACCAGGCGCTCGTCCGCGGGGCGCTCGCCGCGCTGCTCGACCTCGAGCCCGACCTCTCCGTCGTGGCGGAGGTCGGGCGCGGCGACGAGGTGGTCGCCGCGGCCAGGGAGCACCGGCCCGACGTGGCGCTGCTCGACGTGGAGATGCCCGGCATCGACGGGATCGCGGCCGCCGCCGCGCTGCGCAAGGCGATGCCCGGCTGCAAGGTGCTGATGGTGACGACGTTCGGACGGCCGGGGTACCTGCGGCGGGCGATGGCCGCCGGGGCGTCCGGGTTCGTCGTCAAGGACACGCCGGCCAGGCAGCTCGCCGACGCCGTGCGGCGCATCGCCTCGGGGCTGCGGGTGGTGGACCCGGCGCTGGCGGCGGAGACCCTCGCCAGCGGCGACAGCCCGCTGACCCCGCGCGAGGCCGACGTGCTCCGGGCGGCCCGCGAGGGCGGCACGGCCGCGGACGTCGCCGGGCAGCTCGGGCTCTCGGAGGGCACCGTGCGCAACCATCTGTCGGCGGCGATCGGCAAGACCGGCGCCCGCACGCGTGCCGAGGCCGTCCGGCTCGCCGAGGAGAACGGCTGGTTGTGAACGGGCACGGAAACCGCGATGTAAGGAGCAACCAGTAGGGTGGGTGCATGACGGCACTCCTGGCGAGCGGTCGCGACGCGGACGTCTACGCCATCGACGAGCGGCGGGTGCTGCGTCGCTACCGGCAGGGCGGCGACGTGACCGCCGAGGCCGCCGTCATGGAATATGTCAAGGATCACGGCTTTCCGGTTCCTCGCGTGTACGAGGCGACCGGCGCCGACCTGATCCTGGAGCGGCTCGACGGCCCGACAATGCTGCAGGCGCTCGCCGACGGGTCCCTCGACCTCCGCGACGGCGGCACGGTGCTCGCCGACCTGCTCGACCGGCTCCACAAGGTGCGCGTGCGGACCGCGAAGGACCCGGGCACCCGGATCCTGCACCTCGACCTCCACCCGGAGAACGTGGTGATGACCGAGGGCGGGCCGGTCGTCATCGACTGGCGCAACAGCACCGAGGGCCCGCCGGAGCTCGACGTGGCGATGAGCGCCCTGATCCTCGCCCAGGTGGCGATCGAGCCTGGGCACGAGTTCGCGGAGCGGGCCGAGGTGTTCCTCGACGTGTTCCTGTCGTGCACGAAGGACAACCCGCTGTCGCAGCTGGAGGCCGCGGTCCGCCGCCGCGGCGCCGACCCGGGCGTGACCGCCGCCGAGCAGTCCCACCTGCACGAGGCCGCCATACTGGTCACCACCCTCGCCAGGGCCCACCACTGAGCGGCGACCGGCCCGCCTGACCTCTCTCGAAGGCCGCCGGGCGGCGACCCGCCCGCCCGCTCGATCGAAGCTCGTCGAGCGGCCCCACAGACTCACCTCCCGCAGGCGACGCCCGGCCCGCACCGGCGACGGCAACCTTCATGCCATGGAGGAACTCTTCGTCCGGCAGGTCGACATCGGCATCGCCGAGATGGACGTCGCCGACGGCGACCAGCTGACCACCGCCCGCGTCGTGGTGGAGCACGCCACCGCCACCGACGGTCGCGGCGGCCCCGAGCGGCAACTGCTGCTCGTGTACGGCGCCGAGGAGACCCCAGCGGTCGCCGAGGCCCTACTGAGAGCAGCGGAGACCGCCATCACACCCTGACGCACATCTTGTTGAGCGCTCAACTACTTGCTACATTCGACGTATGAGTACGCTGCCCGAGCTGGACCGGCATCTTGCCACCGCGATCCCGGCCAGCCGGGACCAGCGCGCCTGGACACCCGACGACGGCGCGCTGCCGAGCATCTACCTGAGCCACGGCGCCCCGCCGCTGCTGGAGGACGGCCCGTGGATGCGGGAGCTGTTCGACTGGGCCGCCGGCCTGCCCAAGCCGAAGGCCATCCTGATCGTCAGCGCCCACTGGGAGTCCGCCCCGCTGAGCGTGTCCGGCACTGCCGCGGGCACGCCACTGGTCTACGACTTCGGCGGGTTCGCGCCGCACTTCTACCAGTTGCAGTACGCGACCCCGGACGCGTCCGACCTCGCCCGGCGGGTCGCCGCCGCGATGCCCGACTCGGAGCCGGTGCACGAGCACCGCAGCCGCGGCCTCGACCACGGCGCCTGGGTGCCGCTGATGGTGATGTACCCGCTGGGCGACGTCCCCGTGCTGCAGCTCAGCCTGCCGACGCACGACCCGGACCGGCTCCTGGAGCTCGGCCGCCGGCTGCGCTCGCTGCGCGAGGAGGGCGTGCTGATCATCGGGTCCGGGTTCATGACGCACGGCCTGCCGTTCCTGCGCCGCGAGCACTGGCTCGGCACCGGCGGGACGCCCGGCTGGTCCGCCGACTTCGACGCCTGGGCCGCCGAGGCCCTCGCCAAGGGCGACCTCGACACGCTGACCAGGTATGCCAGCCTCGCGCCCGGCATGCCGTTCGCCCACCCGACGGTCGAGCACTACACGCCGCTGTTCGTGACGCTCGGCGCCGCCGACCGGCCCGACGCGCCGGCCACCACCGTGATCGACGGCTACTTCATGGGGCTGTCGAAGCGATCCGTGCAGGCGGGCGCTAGCGTCTGACCGTGGCCTACCTGATCTCCGTCAACGCCGGCACCCCCACCCCGACCGACCACTCGACCGAGCCGGTGACCGGCATCGACAAGCGCCCCGTCGAGGGTGCGGTCCTCGTGCTGGTGCCCGGCCCGGAAGGCACCGCGCCGACCGGGATCGCCGGTGACGTGGTGTGCGACCTGCGCGTGCACGGCGGACCGGACAAGGCGGTCTACGCGTACGCGCGGGAGGACCTCGACCGGTGGGAGCGGGAGCTCGGCCGGGAGCTGACCGGCGGCGTCTTCGGGGAGAACCTGACGACGTCCGGCCTGGACGTCACCGGCGCGCGGATCGGTGAGCGCTGGCGGATCGGCGGCGAGGTGCTGCTGGAGGTGGCGTCGCCGCGCATCCCGTGCCGCACGTTCGCCGGCTGGCTCGACGAGAAGGGCTGGATCAAGCGCTTCACCGACCAGGCCGAGCCCGGCGCGTACCTGCGCGTGCTGCGGCCCGGCACGATCCGCGCCGGCGACCCGATCGAGGTCGTGCACTCCCCCGGGCACGACGTGACGATCGGGCTGGCGTTCCGGGCGCTGACCGCCGAGCCCGCACTGCTGCCCCGGCTGCTCGCCGCGGACGAGCTGCCGGAGCGCACCAAGGAGAAGGTGCGGGCCAGACTCGGCCAGCAGCTCAGCCAGTAGGCAGGACCAGCGCGTAGGCCCGCGGGAAACCCAGCCGCGGGATCCTGTGCTGCTGGATCTCCTCCAGCGTCACCTCGCGGACCTGGCCGGAGCCCGGCTCGAAGCAGCGCAGCACCGTCTCCTGCGGGTGGGCGGTGATGAGCACCCAGTGCCGGGGCACGCCCTGGCCGACCAGCATGGCGACGGGCCAGCCGGTGTCGACGGCGGCGGTCACGTCGCTCAGGCGGTCGTTGCGGCCGCGGAATCGCCGCCACCCGTACCGCGTGCCCAGCTCCGCGGTGTGCCTGGAGATCGTCGCGGCGACGCCCCACGGGGTCGTCCCCAGCTTGCGGGGCCAGATCCGGTTGGCGGCCTCGTGGATGCGGTGCTGCTCGGCGCCGTAGTCGGCGACGCCATCCGCGTACTGGGGGTCCAGCAGCGCCGACGCCACCATGGCGACGGTGGGTCCACACGTGAACCCGTCGGTCTGCCGGACCCCGGTCCGTAACTCAGCGGTCGTGAAATCGACGCCCCAGGCAAGCATGCCCGGTTTGTATCAGACGGCGCGGGCCACCGCTATCTTCGTGCCGGAGCGCTGGCCCGCCTCGTAGAACATGTACTGCACGCCGCCGTCGGTGCCGAACGACGGCGCCGCGGAGCGGTTGTTGTCCGGCGCTCCGGACAGCGCGGCATGGAAGACGCCGAGGTGGACCTCCTTGTCGAAGTTGTTGCCGACCTCGGTGAGGAACATGTCGCCCGACGAGCCGTGGTAGACGACGTACGTGGTGTTGTTGCGGTACAGCAGGTGCGGGCCGCTCAGGTCGGTCTGCCCGTCGGCGGCGGGCGACACGAGCGGGTTGGGGTCGAACTGCCACGACTTGCCGTCGGCCGACCAGCCCCAGAAGATCCGCCGGCCGCTCTTGAGGCCCATGAAGACCATGACGTACTTGTTGCCGAGCGCGGCGATGCGGTGCTCGAAGACCCGCGCGTAGGTGGTCTCCGTGGTGCCGGGCACCATCGCGGTGGTCAGCACGGTGCCGTAGTAGGTGAAGTTGATCCCGTCGCTGGAGATGGCGAGCCGGGTCGTGGTGTTCTCGCCGTGGTAGTACATGAAGAACTGCCTGGTCGAGGCGTTCCACACGACGTGCGGCGACGACACGTGACTGACCGAGTAGTGCGGCGACCAGGTCCGGCTGATGATCGGGTTCGCCGGGTACTCGGTGAACGGGCCCGCGAGGGAGTTGCCGTAGGCGAGGCAGATCCCGCCGGGCGCGTCGTGCGGGGCGTAGTAGAGGTAGTAGCGGCCGCGGGCGCCGCTGATCTTGTCGTACATCCCGCGGATGCAGGGGAAGATGAGTTCCCCGGTCGGGTTGTAGGCCAGGTTCGCCGGGAGCGGCTGGCCGAGGTACTTGTAGGTGGGGAATCCGGCCGGGGCGGCGGCGGACGCGATGCTGGGGATGGCGAGTGCTCCGGCGAATCCGGCGGCACCGGCCAGCACCTGGCGGCGGTTAACAGGTGACATGCGACCGAGTCTGAGGAAAGCCCGGCGCTCAGCACAAGAGGATAATACGTATTATCTGCCAGAGGCCTCAACCGCCGCGGCGACCCTGCCGATAACCAACGCGTGGAGACTCGGGGGGCCAGGCCGCTCTGGCTTGCCTGGCTGCTGATCGGCGGCCTGGCCGCGGTCGCCTGCCCGCTGCTGCCTGACGGCACCTACGCCGCCGACTTCGGCTTCGAGGTCGTCGGGCTCTTCTCGGTCACCATGGTGCTGCTCGGGGTGCGGCGCAACCGGCCGCCCCGGCGGGCGCTGTGGTTCTGGTTCGCCGGCGGCCTCGCCACCTTGGTCCTCGGCGACGTCACCTGGGCCATCTACCAGCACGTGCTGCACCGCAGCCCGTTCCCGTCGCTCGCCGACGTGTTCTACCTCGGCGCGTACCCGCCGCTCGCCGCCGGCCTGTGGCTGCTGCTGCGCCGGCACGGCCGCGACGTCGCCGGGCTGATCGACGCGTGCATCGCCGCCGCCGGCACCGGCCTGCTCTTCTGGGTGTTCGTGATGCGGCCGGTCGCCGAGCTCGCCGGCGTGTCGCTCCTGCAGCGGCTGATCTCCCTCGCATACCCGGCCGCCGACGTGCTGCTGCTCGTGCTGCTGGCCAGGATGCTCGCCGGCCGTGCCACGAAGACGGCGAGCTTCTGGCTACTGGCGGCCAGCATGACGCTGATGTTCTGCACCGACGTCGCCTACTCGCTGGTGTCGACCTACGACATCCTTGCCGGCGGGGTCCTCGTGGTCGGCTGGCTGATGTCGTACGTCTGCCTCGGCGCCGCCGCGCTGCACCCGTCGATGCGGGTCATGGACGAGCCGTCCGACGCCGTCGACACCGCCCTGTCCCGGCGCCGGCTCACCGTGCTCGCGGTCAGTTCGCTCGTCGCACCCGCCCTGCTGCTGGGGCAGGGCGTGGCGGGCGGCGGGCGGATCGACTGGCTCGCCATCGGCACGGTCGCGGTCGTGGTGTTCCTGCTGGTGCTGGTGCGCATCGCGGGCCTCGTCGGCAAGGTGCAGGATCAGGCCGACCAGCTCAGCGAGCTGGTCATGCGCGACGACCTGACCGGGCTGCCCAACCGGCGGTTCCTGGAGGAGCTGATCCGCGACGAGCTCGACGCGGGCACCGTGCCGCAGGTCGCGTTCATCGACCTCGACGACTTCAAGCGCATCAACGACGGCCTCGGCCACGCCATCGGCGACCAGCTGCTCGTGGCCGTCGGCAGGCGGCTCGGCACGGTCCTGCGCCCCAGCGACGTGGTGGCCCGCCTCGGCGGCGACGAGTTCGCGGTCCTCATGCCCGACACCGGCCCCGTGGCCGCCGACGCGATGGTCACCGAGCTCGCCACCGCGCTGCAGGAGCCGGTGTTCGCCGGCGACCAGCACCTGCTCGTGCAGGCGAGCATCGGCGTCGCCGACGCGGCGGGCACCCGCGACCCCTTCGAGCTGCTGCGCCGTGCCGACGTCGCGATGTACGCCGCGAAGGAGGACAAGACCCGCCAGCAGCGCTTCCGGCCCGAGCTCGACCAGCGGGCCGCGGCGCACGCGCAGCTCGGCGCGCAGCTGCGCGAGGCGCTCGACCAGGGGCAGTTCCAGCTGGTGTACCAGCCGATCGTGGCGCTGCCGCACGGGCAGATCGTCGGCGTGGAGGCGCTCATCCGCTGGCACCACCCGACACTCGGCTTCATGAGCCCCGCCGACTTCATCCCCGTCGCCGAGCGCAACGGCCAGATCGTCGAGCTCGGCGCCTGGATCCTGCTCGAGGCCTGCTCGCAGGGGGCGGCGTGGATGGCCACCCTCGGCGACGCCGCGCCCGGCAAGGTGTCGGTCAACGTCTCCGCCCGGCAGCTCGCCGAGCCCGACTTCCCGGAGGTGGTCGCGGCGGTGCTGGCGGCGACCGGCTTCCCCGCGGACCGGCTGGCGATCGAGGTCACGGAGACGGCCGTCTTCGGTGGCGGGCGCGCGATCGAGGCCCTGGACGCCGTCCACGAGCTGGGCGTGCGGATCGCCCTCGACGACTTCGGCACCGGCCACTCGTCGCTGGGTCTGCTGCAGACCTGCCCGGTCGACATCCTCAAGGTCGACAAGTCCTTCGTCGACGACATCACGATGGCGGGCCGGCACTCGGTGATCGCGACCGCGCTCATCAACGTCAGCGACGGGCTCAACCTCGACGCCATCGCCGAGGGCGTCGAGACGGCGGAGCAGGCGCAGGAGCTGTACCGGCTCGGCTACCGCTTCGCGCAGGGCTACCACTTCGGCCGCCCGGTCGCGCAGCCGTCCTTCGCCCTGGCCTCCGCCGCGGCCTGACCTCCGGGCTCCTGCCGCGCCGACCTCCTGGCGCGGTCTGGCGGGCTTGCGGCCCGGAGTTCGCCAGCGGGCGCCCGCCTTCCGTGGCCGCGGCGGCCGGCGCGCTACGCGGTGACGCCCGCGGTCTCCTGCTGGCGGGGCAGGGTCCGGGCCGCGGTCGCCGGCAGGACGACGCAGGTCCTGCAGCGGGCCTCGTACGTGTACGTGCCGTCGTCGGGCAGCGCGGTCGACGGGGCCAGCTCGCGCAGCATCGGCTCGCCGTGCTCGAGGACCTGCGTGTAGACGGCGCTGAAGCCGCGGCACACGTCGCACACGGCGCGCCGGTAGGTCACCGACGCGGGCCCCAGCTCCAGCAGCGCCCGCACCGGCGCGAACAGCTCGCCCCGGTGATCCAGGTCGATCCCGGCGGCGACGACCCTGGTGCCGCGCTCCAGCAGCGTCCGGACGACCGCCATGTCCGACATGGCGAACATGTGCACCTCGTCGATGCCGACCACGTCCACGTCCCCGTCCAGCGCCGAGGCGAGCGAGCTCGCCTTCACGGTCGCCAGGGCGGCCCCGCTGCGCGACACGACCCCGGCGTCACGGACGTGCCGCGCGCTCTGGAACACCCGGTGCCGCACGTCGGTGAACTGCAGCGGCGACAGCAGGCTCACCAGCTCGAGGGACTTGCCACTCTTCATCGGCCCGAGAATGACGGTCAGATCCACGGCGGCCAGGCTACCGCCCCGACCGGCCCCGCTCACGTGTTACGGCTCACCTACGGCTCATCCCGTGTCGCTCAGCCCACCTGCCAGAGCGCGCTGACGGGGACGGCGCGGAGCTTGGGGCCGAAGGGCAGGGTCGCGGTGCCGGTGTAGAGGACGACGCCGACGATGAAGTCGTCGCCGAGCCTGTCGCCGAGGCGGCGCAGCCCGCCGAAGTCGTCGGCCTTGACCGTGGACGAGGCCTTCACCTCGATGCCGACGACCTGGCCGCGACGGTTCTCCAGGACGGCGTCCCTAGCACCAGACTTTCGATCCGCGGCGGTTTGCTTTTCGATTTGCGCGCGTTTGGCTTTCGGTTTGCGGCACCGCATGCCGCCGGTTCGCGGCCGGGCGCCGGCAGGCGTCGGCGTGGCGGCAGGTGGACCCGGTGACGGGCAGGTGGTCAGGCGCCGGTCAGGGCCAGGTCGGCGCCGGCGCGGATGCCGGGGCCGGCGACGGTGGTCAGGTGGCCGTCGGCGTCGGCGTGCACGACGCGGGCGCTGGCGTGGTAGCGGATGTTGAGGTTCTCCGCGAAGTGCCGGCCGTTGAGCAGGCCGCCGGCGGCCATGACGGTGGCGATGTCCAGGGCCCAGTACCGGTGGCCCTGGTGCCCGTCGCGGTAGTGGACGGCGACCTCGCCGGACAGGTAGGCGTCGTAGACGACGCGGACGCCGAGGTCCATGTGCAGCGCGACCAGCTCGTCGCCCGCGGCACCCGGCGGCAGGTCGACGCTCGCGGACTCGACGGTGCCGGTGCCCCAGTCGTGGGTGTAGTCGAGGCCGGCGGCGCCGGCGGGGAACGTGATCGCGTAGCGGACCGGCGTCGTCGGGCTGACGCCGCCGACCGGCGACCACAGGTGCGTGGCGGTGCAGGTCAGGCGGGTGCCGGCGCCGGCCAGCGGGACGCTGACCGGCATGGAGCCGACGCCGGTGACGGAGGCGCTCTGCACGACCAGGGTCGTGGTGACCGGTGACCAGTCGTGCGAGCGGTGCAGGAACCCGTCGAGCTGCGCCAGATCGGGCCGCTCGCCGAGGCACGCCGTGACGGCCTCCGTGAGCGCCTCGCCGGACAGGCCGAAGAGCTCCGTCTCCTCGGCGGTGACCGGATGGTGGTCGGCGCCGGTCGCGTTGACGCTGGACGAGGCGTAGCAGAGCCCCGCGATGATCGACAGCTCGATGCCCATGACCGCCCCCTAGGTTGTAACGCCGCTGTTACGAAGCGTCCCACCCGTGCCGGAGGCCAAGGTCACGAATGCTGAAACCGCACCGAAGAGGAGCGCAGCGAGGCCTGGCGCGGTGCGGAGCGGACCTGCAGCGTCGCGCTGAACGCCTCGTCGTCGAGGCTGCGCTTGGACGACGCCGCCAGGTCGGCGGCCGCGGCGGCCTCCCGCTCGAGCGTCGAGGCCTGCTGGTACGCGCGGAACAGCCGGTCCCGGATGATCCGGCGCATCCGCAGCTGCTGCGCGAACGGGTGTTCCGTCGGGTCCCAGCCGTTGCGGTGCATGAGGGCGTCGGCGAGGTGCGCGGCGGACAGCTCGCCCCGCTGGTGCGCCGCGTTGACCATGCGGACCATGTGCTGCCGCCGGGTGTCCGGGTCGTCCTCGGTGAGCGGGAACGCCTGCGCCCGCTCCAGCCGCCGGACCCCCTTCTCGGCCTCCTCGTAAGCCCGCCACGCCGCCTCCTGCGTGCGCTGCGCGGCCTCCCACTCCTCCCGCCGGCGCCCGGCCATCACCGAGGTCCGGGACGCCGCGACGGCGACCTCATCGCTGTACCGCTGCAGCTCCTGAAGCTCGGCGTTCTTGCGCTCCATGGCGAGCTGCCGCTCCCGGGCGGCCTCCGGGTCCCGGATCGCCTTGCGCAGCCGGGCCCACCAGGACGGCCGCCCGGACCGCCCGGCCTTGGCCTCCTGGCGCTTGGACAGCAGGGTCAGAACAACGAACGTGACGAAGACGGCGGCGAGCAGCGCGGCCCAGATCGCGAGCGCTTCGCGCATCCCGTGAGCAAGGTCCTGCAGAGCGGCGTCCATGAATGCACCTCGAGGGGGGATCGAGCGGCGAGAGGGGGACGTCTCAAACCCAGGCGCGAGGCGGCGCCCGCCCAGCGACAGCCCCCACGGCGAACGCGTCGAGAACCACCGCGACGACAGCAGATGTACCAGTAGCCGGCGCGACCCCGGCCGGAAATTCAGGCGCCGAGCTGATGACTGCGGGCAGCGCCGCAGACGATGCACGTACGGCGTTCCCCGAGGCGACCCGCACGGCCCCCGCAACGGGCGGCGCCCCCCGATCCACAGTGGACGCCGGCAGCGCGGGCGTGAACCCCGCGCCCAGAATCACCGCACACAACGCCAACGCCAACCGCCGCACGCCACGCCGCAGGCGGCTCGCAGGCGCAACGACGTACATGACTCAAACATGCCCTGCGAAGATGAAGGTCGCAACATGGGAACGCGCACCGTGACCTGTCCCACGCGCCGGTCCACGCCGCCACCCGTACACCACCCGACAGACGAAACGGAGCCCCGACGACACAAACGTCGCCCCCGAACCGGTCTTGTGGGAGTGTCGGGCGGGGCAAGGCTCCCCCACCGGGGAGCACCGGCAAAGCCGGTACGCGGGAAATCATCGAGCGCTGATGCGAAACGTCGCCCCCGAACCGATCTTGTGGGGGTGTTGGGTGGAGCAAAGCTCCCCCACTGGGGAGCACCGGCGAAGCCGGTGCGCGGGGAATGACGACATCACCAACGCGAAACGGCGGACCCGCCGTGAGCAGGGTCCGCCGATTGATGGAGTGGAGACGAGGGGACTCGAACCCCTGACCCCCACACTGCCAGTGTGGTGCGCTACCAGCTGCGCCACGTCCCCATCTTCGTGCCCCGGTCTTGCGGGCACTCACGGAATAGTACACAACCTTGGAGGGGGTCTCACACCGGGTATCTAGTTCTGCGTCGGGTCGGCCGGGTAGTGGGCGACGGCGGCCATGAGCCCGCCCTGGCGGCGCAGGACCATGTGCCAGAGGTCGTCCGGGCGGGGGGCGAAGGCGTCGCTGGGGAGGGCGTCGAAGACGAACCAGGAGCCGCTCTCGATCTCGCGCTCCAGCTGCCCCGGGGACCAGCCCGCGTAGCCGGCGAAGACGCGGACGCCGACGACGCCGGCGACGAGGAGGTCGGGGTCGCCGGAGAGGTCGACGGTGCCGACGGCGCCCGAGACGCGGTTGAAGCCGGCCAGGTCCTCGACGCCGGGGCGGGTGCGGGCGAGGCAGATCGCGGCCTCGGGCTGCACGGGGCCGCCCTCGAAGACGACGGGTGGCTCGCCGGCCAGGGCGCCCCAGCCGCCGAGGACGTCGGCGACCTGGACCTCGGTGGCACGGTTGAGGACGACGCCGAGGGCGCCGCCTTCCTCGTGGGCGACGACGAGGACGACGGTGCGTTCGAAGTTGGGGTCGCGGAGCGCGGGCGTCGCCACCAGCAGCCGGCCGGTCAACGACTCCATCGCCCTCCCTCGACGCTGTTTCGACGTGCCCCGCCCGCCGGAGCTCCCCCTCCGGGGTGATCCCCTGCCGGTCGGCGCTCCGAACATCCCACCGGCCTGGTCAGCACCACCCGAAGAACCGGACGAACCGCCACCCGGCGAACCGGACGAACCGGAGTCGCCGGACGAGTCTGACGGACGGAACTGTTCCATCCCACCGAGATCCCCGTATGAAGACATCAGCTCCACCAGCAGACATGACGGGCCGCGCGGTTGAGGACGAGCCGGGGTGCGAGCGTCATGTCTCGCACATTAGCCTGACCCGCCGCTCGCGGTTAGGGTCTGTTGCGTGACCTCACTCGCGGACGTTGCCGTCATCGGTGGTTCAGGGCTGTATGCGCTGCTCGACGACGCCGAGGAACATGTGCTCGACACGCCGTTCGGCGCGCCGTCGGATCCGGTCACGGTGGCGACGGTCGGCGGGCGGCGCACGGCGTTCCTGCCCCGGCACGGCAAGGACCACCGGTTCCCGCCGCACAGGATTCCCTACCGGGCGAACCTGTGGGCGCTGCGGGAGATCGGGGTGCGGCAGATCCTGGCCCCGTGCGCGGTCGGCGGGCTGCGGCCTGAGCTGGGGCCGGGCACGTTCGTGGTGCCGGACCAGCTGATCGACAGGACGTCGGGGCGGGTGCAGACGTTCTACGACACGGGCGCAGTGCACGTGAACTTCGCCGATCCGTATTGCACCGACGGGCGGGCCGTCGTGAAGAAAGTTGCAGCGGAGCACGGGATCGACACGCACGACGGCACGATGGTGGTCGTCGAGGGGCCCCGGTTCTCCACCCGGGCGGAGTCGCGGTGGTACACCGCGATGGGTGGCGCTGTCGTGAACATGACCGGCCACCCGGAGGCCGTCCTGGCCCGGGAGCTGGCGCTGTGCTACACGTCGATCGCGCTCGTCACCGACCTCGACGCGGGGGTCGAGGGTGACCACGGGGTGACGATGGACGAGGTGTTCGCGGTGTTCGCGGCCAACACCGAGCGGCTGCGGAAGGTGCTGCTGGACGTGGTCCCGGCCCTGCCCGAGCTGCCCGACGACCCGTGCCAGCACGCGCTGGACGGCATGCCGGTCTAGCGGGCCGGCGGGCCGGTCTCCAAGGACCGACGGGCCGGTCTCACAGCCGGTCTCACAGCCGGTCTCACAGCCGGTCTCACAGCCGGTCTCACAGCCGGTCTCACAGCCGGTCTCAAAGGCCGGTCTAGGGGAACCGCACCACGAAGCGGCAGCCGTCGCCCTCGTTGGCGACGGCGACGTCGCCGTGGTGCGCCTCCACGAGGCCGCGGACGATGGCGAGGCCCAGCCCGCCGCCGGCCTCCCGGGTCGGGGTCCTGGCCGCGGTACCGCGGAAGGCCACGTCGAACACGCGCGGCAGATCCGACTCGGGGATGCCGCCGCACGTGTCGCTGACGGCGAGCCAGCCGCCCTTCGTGTCCTGGCCGCCGGTCACGGCCACGGTGCCGTCGGGCGGCGTGTACCGGATGGCGTTGCGGATGAGGTTGTCGACCACGCGGGACAGCTCCGGGACGGACCCCTGGATGGTCGGCCACCCGTTCGACGACGCGGTGAGATGGATGCCGGCTGCCGCCGCGAGCGGCGTCGCGGTGGCGATCGCGTCGGAGACCACGTCGCCGAGGGGCACCTCGGACAGGGTCAGCTGCAGCGCGCCGGCGTTGATCCGGGACAGCTCGAAGAGGTCGTCGACGAGCGCGGCCATCCGGTCGGTCTCGGCGCTGATGCGACGGTGGTAGTCGGCGACGGTCGACGGGTCGGAGACGACGCCGTCCTCCAGGGCCTCGGCCATGGCGCGCAGCCCCGCGAGGGGCGTCCGCAGGTCGTGCGAGACCCAGGCGACCAGCTCGCGGCGCCGGGCCTCGGCCGCCCGCTCCCGCTCCCGCGCCTCGGCGGCCCACATGCTGGCCCTGGCGAGCCGCCCGCCGGCCCAGAGCCCGGCGGCGAGGCTGACGGTGGCGGCGGTGCCGACGACGATGAGCAGCACGTGCAGGTCGTGGTCGGAGATGAACATCTCCATGGAGGCGCCGACGATCCCGGCGAGCACGCTCAGGACGGTGACGAGCAGCAGCACCACGATGTGCGCGGTCACGGAGCGGCCCCGCAGCGGCCCGCGCAGGACGAGCAGCCCGGCGACGGCGACGGCCAGCGAGCAGCCGAGGGCCATCAGGAACGTGAGGAGGACGTCACGCATATTCGTACCGGTAGCCGACGCCCCACACGGTGAGGATGCGCCGCGGCTCGGCCGGGTCGTCCTCGACCTTCTCCCGGAGGCGTCGCATGTGGACGGTGACGGTGGACTGGTCGCCGAAGGTCCAGCCCCACACCTGCTGGAGCAGCTCGGCGCGGCGCAGGACCCGGCCGGGGTTGCGCATCAGGAACACCAGCAGGTCGAACTCGCGCACGGTCAGCGCCAGCGCCTCGCCGCGCAGCGTGGCGGTCCGCCGCTCGGCGTCGACGCGCAGCTCCCCGTCGACGAGCGTCTCCTCGACCGGGGCCGGGACGGCCCGGCGCAGCACCGACTGGACCCGCAGGACCAGCTCGCGGGGTGAGAACGGCTTGGTGACGTAGTCGTCGGCGCCCAGCTCGAGGCCGAGGACGCGGTCGGACTCCTCGCCGAGGGCGGTCAGCATGATGACCGGCAGCGTGCGGTCCTGCGCGCGCAAGCGCCGGCAGACCTCGAGCCCGTCGATGCCGGGCAGCATGAGGTCGAGCACGACGAGGTCCGGTCGTTCGGCGTCGTACGAGTCGAGCGCCTGCCGGCCGTCACCAGCGAGCGCGACGGTGAACCCTTCGCGTTCCAGGTATCGCCGCACCACGTCGCTGACGGTCGGGTCGTCGTCGACGACCAGCACACGTTGCCCCATCACCCGAGCCTAGAGCGCCCGGAAGCGCCTTCGGAATCACCGGGCGAGCCGTAAGCGAACCGTCAGGTCTCGCCGCCCAGGTCGGTCTCGTACGCCTCGTGCAGCAGGTCGGCGCCGCGCTGCCGGTGCTGCCACACCTCCCGGATCAGCCGGGCCGCGTCCTCGCAGACCACCTCCGGGCGGACGCCGCCCGCACCGAGGTGCCCTTCCAGGTCGTCCAGGGCCTCCCAGACGGTCTCGTGCTCGTCGACCAGACCGTAGAGTCCCCGCGCAAGCCGGGGCGCGTCGCCGAGGACACCCGCGTAGAGCCCGGACGGGCCCTCGGTCTCCCGGACGTGGGCGGCGAACGCCGCCTTGAGCTGAGCGACGGCCTGACTGACCGCCGGGCGCCAGGCCGGGTCACCGGCCGGCGTCTGTATCGCGTGCTCCACCCGTTGTATGCCACCGAGCAGTTCCATGGGACGCACCTCCGCCGCGGCTACGTCAGTCCCTCCATGGTGTGACCTGGAGCACAATTTGTCCAGGCTAAAGCGTCGAAATCTCCTCATTCACCCCGGCCGAGGCGCCGGCCATCCGGTGCAGCCACGTGGAGACCACCGCCAGATCCGCCTCACTGAACCCGGCCGAGAGGCGGGCCTCGACGGCCTGCACGGTCGGCAGCGCGGCCTCCAGCCGCTCCAGCCCGAGCGGGGTCAGCATGATCTGCTGCGAGCGCCGGTCGGTGGGGTGCTGGCGCCGCTCGACCAGGCCCGCGCGCTCCAGGCCGCCGAGCATCTCGTTGGCCGACTGGCGGGCGGTGGACACCTTGCGGGCGACGTCGGCGACCGACATGCCCGGCGACTCCCGCAGCAGGAGCAGCGAGGCGAACTGCGCGACCGAGAGGTCGTGCTCGACGAGCGCCTCGGCGACCACGCCGCGCAGGCTCAGCCACGCGTGCCGGACGAGAAACGTGGAGCAGGCTTCGTCGGTACTCACGGGACCATTGTGCGCCGTGCCAGTATTGACAGGAACCTGACGTTATTGCCACAGTGAAGCCATGACCGTCAGGGACCTGTCAATAAAGCTACCCCAGCAGCGTCGCGTGCTGTCGGTGCTCGTCTTCGCCGCGGTGCTGATCTGGATCGACACGACCATCCTCGGCATCGCCCTCGAACGCATCGCCGACCCGCGGGCCGGTCTCGGCGCGACCCCCGGCGAGCTGCAGTGGGCCGTCGGCTCGTATGCGCTGCTCTTCGCCACCGCGCTGTTCGCCGCCGGCGCGCTCGGCGACCGCTACGGGCACCGCACGATCCTCGCCGCCGGCCTGGCGATCTTCGGGGCCGCCTCGGTCTGGGCCGCCTGGGCGGGCGACGCGACCGGCCTGATCCTGGCCCGCGGCCTGATGGGGCTCGGCGGGGCGATGATGATGCCGACCTCGATGGCGATCATCGGCGCGACGTTCCCGGCCGAGCGGCGCGCCGGCGCGATCGCGGCCTGGTCGGCGTCCAGCGGCGTCGGCGTCGCGCTCGGCCCGCTGCTCGGCGGCGTGCTCGTCGACCACTTCTGGTGGGGGTCGGTGTTCCTGGTCAACCTGCCCGTCGTCGCCATCGCCCTCACCGGCGTCCTGCTGGTCGTGCCCAACCCGAAGCTCGTGCAGCGGCGCCGCCCCGACCCGCTCGGTCTGGTGCTGTCCACCGGTGGCCTGGCGCTGCTGGCGTACGGGCTGATCGAGGCCGGCCAGAACACCGACTGGACCCGCTGGCAGGTGTGGGCGACCACGCTCGCCGGTCTCGTGGTGCTCGCGCTGTTCACGGTCGTGGAGTGGCGCTCGGCGGAGCCGTCGTTCGACCCGCGCCTATTCCGCAACGGCCGCTTCAGCGCCGGCAACGTCGCCCTCGCCACCCTGTTCTTCGGCATCACCGGCCAGATGTTCTACGGCAACTTCTACCTGCAGGGCGCCCTCGGCATGTCGGCCCTGGAGACCGGCCTGGCGTTCCTGCCGGGCGCGATCGGGGTCGCCGCCGGCTCCGGCATCGGCGCGCGGCTGGCGAAGCGCTTCGGCGTCGGCCCCGTCAGCGGCGTGTCGCTGCTGGTGGTGGCCGCGGGCTTCCTGGCCAACCTCACGTTCGACCTGGACACGCCGCTGCTGTGGTTCTGCGCCGTCGGGTTCGTCAGCGGGATCGCGATGGGCATGGCCATCGCGCCGACCGTCGCCGCCGTCATCGCGGTGCTGCCGCTGGACCGCATGGGCGCCGGCTCGGCGGTCAACAACACCGTCCGGCAGGTCGGCAGCGTCCTGGGCATCGCGCTGCTCGGCACGATCCTCGCGAGCACCTACCGGGACCGGATCGCGCCCGCCCTCGCCGGCCTGCCGCCGTCCGCCCGCGACGCCGCCGCACCGTCTGCCGAGCACACCCGCGCGGTCGCGGAGCAGCTGCACCGGGCCGACCTGGCCGCCGCGGCCGACGACGCGTTCGTGACCGCGATGCACGTCACGGCCGCCACCGGCGCTCTCGTCGCCTTCGCGGGTGGCGTACTGCTGCTGGCGGCGTTCCGCAGCAGGAAGTCCACTGTGGAAGATCAGCGGGTCTTGTCACCGACGGGTTGAGGCCCGACGATGACCACATGCCGGCAAACCGGGGGGTTGCGGCCGCACTTGTGCTGGCCGGGGGCTTGGCGATCGCATCGGCGGTCCTCGCCGGATGGGGCCCGTGGCGGTTCGTCGCGCTGATCCCGCTCGAACGACCCTCCAGGGCGATCGCGGTGCTGGTCACCGGGGTCGCCCTGGTCGCTGCCGGCCTCCTGCGTTCTTTCCTGCCGGCTTCGTTGGCTTCTTTGGCTTCGTTGCCTTGGTTAGCTTCGTTGCCTTGGTTAGCTTCGTTGGCCTGGTTGGCTTTGTTGGCTTTGTTGGTGGGCGTCGTGATCGCCGGCTTGGACGCGGGGCCGGCCACGGTCGCCGAGTCGGGCGACGGCCGGTTCACGCTGGTGGCGTACGACCGCGACCACCGCCACTACGTCTTACGCACCACCGGCCCGTTCGGCCGCGAGGGCCGCACCGACGTGGCATGCACCGCTCCCGGCGGCGTCCAGGTGCGGGCCGTGCGGTTCTCCGACGGGCGGCAGGTCGCGTTCGACACCTCCGACGGCCTCACCTGGCAGGTCGGCTTCTCCCCCGGCAGCCTCCGGCCGACCAGGATCCTGGACTGGTGCACCCGATGATGCCCCACTGGGGCACTGGCCTCGCGCGCCGCTGGGGTGCCATCGCCCTCACCGTCCTCAGCGTCGCGGCGCTCGTGACCGTCTCGGCGGGCCTGCTGACCGCGTCGGTCGCACCGTGGCGCTTCGTGCGGTTCATCCCCTTCGAACGCCCCGCCGGCTGGATCCCGGTGGCCGTGACCGCCGTCGCCGGACTCGTGGCGGCCGGATGGCTCGGCCTGCGCACCCCCGCCGTCAGGAGGGCCGTCACCGGCTTCGGCACGGTCGCGGTGCTCCTCACGGTGTGCGCCGGCGCCGCCGCCAACGTCGGCAGCGTCCTGGCCGGCGACCCGGCACAGGCCCCGGCGAAGCTGGTCGCGGCGACCGGCGACGGCCTGGAGCTCGTCGCCCACCTGGCGGACCAGCGGCACTACCGGCTGCGCACCACCGGCCCGTTCGCCCGCGAGGGCACCACCGACGTCGCCTGCACCGCCCACCAGTCGGAGCAGGAACGCCCCGACGTCGAGGCCCCGCCGGACAACACCCACCCCCCGATGATGCCGGCGGTCCGGGTGGAGTCGGCCAGGTTCCCCGACCCCACGCACCTGGAGCTGACCACCACCGACGGCCGCACGTGGACGATCCGCATCAACGGCGTCAACCCCGACCGCACCCTCGACTGGTGCGGCCGGCGCTCCGACGAACCCCGCTGACCCCTCGCCACGCCGGCATTATGATGGGTGGCACCACCGACAAGAAATTTGGTCGGTGGTGCTAGGCTGAGGGACAAGAACGCGGCGGCACCGGCCCGGCTCCCGTGCCATCACAACAGGCCCGGCGCACCCGTCGAACTCCGCGAAAGGCGAGCAGGGGGACAGGAACAGGAAGCGGCGCGCCGGGCGGTACGCGCGAAAAGGCCGTCAGCAGGCCGTCGATGCTCTGACCTTGAGATCGCACGGGACCCGGATGAGCTCGTGGTGCTGTGGCGCGCCGTTGATCGCGGCGAGCAGCAGGCTGCCGGCGGTCCTGCCCATCTCGTGCAGCGGCAGCGCCACCGTGGTCAGCGGCGGGCGCTGGTGCACGGCCAGGGACCGGTCGTCGAAGCCGACGACCGCGACGTCGCCGGGGATCCGCAGGCCCCGCTCGTGGATCGCGGCGAGCGCGCCGGTGGCCAGGTCGTCGCTGGCGCAGAAGATCGCGTCCGGTGGCTGCGCCGCGGCGAGCATCGACTCGGCCAGGGCGAAGCCGTCCTCGGGCGACCACGACGGCGAGTGCCGCACGAGCGCCGGGTCGAGGGCGAGGCCGGCCTCCTGGACGGTGACGGTGAGCCCGTCGAGCCGGTCGCGGGTCGCGTCCCACGAGGCCGGCCCGTTGATGAACCCGATCCGCCGCCGGCCGATGTCGATCAGGTGCCGGGCGGCGAGGGCCGCGCCGCCGCGGTCGTCGGGCAGCACGCTCGGCACGGGCTCGGAGGTGCCGTACTCGTACAGGAACACGTACGGCGTGCCGGACAGCGGCAGGGCCGGGCCGGGGCGCGGGCGGACCCGGTTGCCCGACATGATGATCAGCCCGTCGACCTGGCGGTCGATGAGCCGGCGCAGGTGCTTGCGCTCCTTCTCGGGGTCGCCGTAGCTGTTGGCGAGCAGCACAACCCGCACTGGCGGCTGCCGGTCCGCGAGGGCGTCCTGCCGACGCTGACCGTCGTCGACGACACGCTGGACGCCGCACCCGAGCGGGTGGCACTGATCGTCCAGGACGCCCGGGAGTACGCCGCGAAGTACCTGACCTGACAAACCCGAGGACTCCCGGTGGCGGCCGGGATATCACGGCGGCGGCGCGGCCTGAGCACCCGCGCCGCCGCCGCCTTTCTGCACATCAGCGGCCGCGAGGTCGCCCCGTGGCCCTTCTCCGGGACCACAGCAGCCAGCCCAGGCCCACGACGGCGATGGCGGCCGCGGCGGTGGTGAGGCGGAGCCAGACCGGCCACGGGCCGCGGTCGGGGTCGCCGCCCGGGGCGACCCGCGCCGACGGCAGCAGCGCGGTGGCAGCCTGCAGGTCGTAGGTGGTGGAGCCGTCGGCGGTGGTCAGCGGGCGCAGGTCCGGTCCGCTGACCGTGCGGTGCTCGGTGGCGCCGCCCTGGGTGACCAGCGGCCGGTCCTGCGCCGCCCAGCCGACCAGCGCGATCTGCTCCTTCGTGACGATCGGCGCGGGCGGCGGGGTCCGGTCCGCCGGGCTGGTGGGCAGGAACGTGATCGTGCAGTCGAGCTTGCCCACGCCGGCGTTGTCGGCGACGGCGAGCCACCGGCCGTCCGGCGACCAGGCGGCCTGCCCGGCGATCAGCACGCCGAAGCCGACGGGGTCGAGTCCGGTGACGACCTCATCGTCGGTGAGGTCGAGGATGCGGATCGCGCGCCGCGGCTCGACCTCCGTGTCGGGGGTTCCCTGCACGGCGAGCCGCCGGCCGTCGGGGGAGAACGCGGCGGCCGTCGCCACCGTCGCGAGCCTGGTGGAGGTGCCGGTCGTGAGGTCGAGGACCGCCGATTCGGTGTCGCCCACGGTGTACGCGAGGCGGGTCCCGTCAGGTGACCAGGCCAGCGGCTGGACCGCCCCGGTGCCGGAGGTCGCGCTGGTGGCGGTCACGCCGGTGCGCAGGTCGACGACGGCGACGTCGGCGGCGGCGGCGATGCTGCCGACCGCGACCCGCGTGCCGTCGGGGGCGAGCAGCGCCGGCGCGTCCTGCCAGGTGCCGAGCTCGACGGGGCCGCCGCGCCGCTCGGCCTCGTCGAGCCGGCGGTACGTGTGCCCGTCGGTGCTCAGCACGACCGTCTGCAGGGTGTGCAGCCAGCGCGGGCCGTTGCTGCCCTGCACGTACATGAGGAGCGCGGGGCCGGGCGGTGCCTCGGACACCGGGGCGGTCAGCAGCGACAGGCCCGCGAGGCGGGTCGGCAGGACCGTCCCGTCGGTGGGCGCCGCCGGCTGCGCCAGCAGCCCCGGGCCGAGCGCCGCCGCGGCCAGTACACCCAGAACTCCGGCGGCACTGAGCAACGGACGCCACCGGCCCGGCTTCGTCGTGGCCCGCGCCATCAGCACGGCGACGTCCGGGGGGTCGACGGGGACGGCGTCGGCGATGGAGCGGACGGCCGCGCCGACGCGGGCCTGCGGGTCAGACGACATCGAGGTCCTCCTTGATCGCGGTCAGCGCCCGGTGCAGCAGCGACTTGACCGTGCCCGGGCGGCAGCCGAGCGCGGCGGCGATCTGCGCCTCCGGCAGGTCGAGGTAGAACCGCATGAAGACGGCCGCCCGCTGCCGCGGCGAAAGCTTCCGCAGCGCGGCCCGGACGACCTGGGCGTCGGGTGTCGTCTCGGCGCTCAGCTCCCGCGAAGCGGTGGCGTGGCGGCGCTCCAGCCGGCGGCGGCGCACCCACGATGTGCACCGCGACACCACCGCCCGGCGCAGGAACGGCACCGGCTCGCGGACCTGGTCTCCGCGGCGGAACCACTCGATGAACGCCTCCTGTGCGACGTCCTCGGCCGCGGCGAGGCTGCCCGTCGTCAGGTACGCCAGCCGGACGAGCGCCGGGTAGTGCACGGCGTACACCTCCCGGAAGGCCTCCTGGTCGAGGCCCTCCGGGGCGGGATCGTCAGTCACCACGGTCACATCGTGCAGGCGCACGAGGTGCCGGGTCGGTTCCGGCTACCTTCCCATGAGTTTTTCGACGTCGGCGAGCTCCGACGCGGCGAGCGGCCCGTGGACGAGCGCGCCGGCGTTCTCCTCGACCTGCGCGACGGTGCGGCAGCCCGGGATCGGCACGGTCCGGCCGCTGTACGCCCACAGCCACGCGAGCGCACCCTGGGCGAGGGTCCGGCCGCCGGACGTCAGGACGTCACGGACGGCGTCGATCCTGTTCAGGAACTCCGCCGCCGGGCGCCCGTCGGTGAAGTAGGTCATCCACTCGGGGCTGAGCCCGCGGACGTCGTCCTCCGGCAGCTTCGACTCGGCGGTGTACCTGCCGCCGAGCAGACCCATCGCGAGCGGCCCGCGGATGATGACGCCGAGGTCGTGCTGGTCGGCGACGGGAATCACGCCGAAGGAGCCCCGCAGCACCGAGAGGTCCGCCTGGATCGTGGTGCAGTGGACGCCGGCCTCGGCGAACGCGGTCGCCCGCTCCGGGAAGTCGGTGCTCCACCCGTACGCGCGGATCAGGCCCTGCTCCACGAGCGCCTCGAGGGCCGGGATCAGGTCCAGCGCCTGCGGGATCGGCAGGCCGTTGATGTGCAGCTGGTACAGGTCGATGTAGTCCGTGCCGAGCCGCCGCAGCGATTCCCGGACGGCCCGCCCGACCCCCTCGGGCGTGCCGTCGTCGGGGCCGACCTGGCGGGTCTGCTCGTCGAACGTGCCACCGAACTTCGTGGCGATGACCGCCTGGTCCCGTCTTCCTTGCAGGGCCGTGGCCAGGATCTTCTCGCTGTGCCCGGCGCCGTAGACGTTGGCGGTGTCGAAGAACGTGACGCCCAGGTCGAGCGCCCTGCGGATCGCCCGGATCGACTCGTCGTCGTCGACCTCGCCCCAGCCGAGCGGCTGGTCCCCGGCCCAGAAGGGCCCGCCGATCGCCCAGCAGCCGATCCCCAGCGCGCTGACCTCGATGCCGCTGCGGCCCAGTTTCCTCGTTTCCGTCATGGTCGTCAGGCTGCCAGCTGGAGCGCGCTCCAGGTCAACTCGTGCAGCTCCACGTGACCGCGACCGGCTCCGCTCAACTCGTGCAGCTCCAGGTGACCGCGACCGGCTCCGCGTTCATCGTGCTGCCCCGGCTGGACAGGTATCCGGCGACGACCGTCCCGTCGTCGCTGAGCGCCTCGACGGTCAGCATCGCCGTCTTCTCGTCGTACCCGGCCGGCAGCGGCAGCTTCTGCGTGGTGCCGTCGGGCGCGACGATCGTCTGCTCGCCGGCGATCCGGCCCTGGGCGTTGACCACCCACATCAGGCCGTCCGCCATGTCGAACTGGCCGGTGCGCAGGTTCCACCGCGGCGCACCGATGAACCGGCCGCCGCCGCGGGCCGGATCGTCGTGCCCGGCCCAGCCGACCACCCAGCCGTCCCGGATCGCCTTGGCGCTGTACGTGGTCGCGGGCTTACCGTTGACCTGCGGCTGCGGCAGCTGCTGGACGGTGCCCGCCGGCGACCAGACGTAGCCCAGGTCCGCCTTCGCCTCGCCGCCGACCAGGGCGCCGACCACGGTGCCGTCCTCGTCGATGCCGGTCGCCTTGCCGGTCATGCCCTTCGCCGGCGTCGCCAGCATCGTCGGCTGCGCGTCCGGCGACGCCCACATCGCCGCCCTGCCCTGGACCGACCCGACGATGACCCCCCGTTCGTTGATCGCGAACGCCTGGGCGTCAGTACCGGCGAGCTTGCTGAACTTCCCGTCCTTGTACACCCACGCCGTGGTCGTGTCGGCGGTGGTGAAGCTGGTGCCGACGAGCACGCCCTTGGAGGTGGCGTCGTACAGCGTCGGGTCGTCGCCCGGCATGGGCACCTTCCGCAGCTGCCGGTCCTCCCACACGACGGTCGACGGGTGCCCGCTCTCGTAGGTGCGGCCGACGATGTACCTGCCGGTCGGGTCGGACCCGCTGACGACCGCCTTCCCCTCCGCGAGCTTCTGCACCTCGCACCCTTTCGGACCGGTGCTCCGGCCCGGTTCCTGGTTGGGGCTCGCTCCCGTCACGGCCGGCTTGTCCGCTCCGCCGTCCGTCACCGCGGCCCATCCGGCGACCGCCACGATGACGGCCGTGGCGCCGGCGCCCGCGATCCGCACCCGCCGGTGGTGCCGGTCCCCGTCGGCCATCGCCCGCGCGACGTCCACCGTGGACGGTCCCATCGGCCGCCCACCGGCCAGCGGCCGCAGCAGCGCCGCACCGTCCTGTTCGTGCTCGTGCTCGTGCACCGTCATCGTCCTCTCCGCATCTCGGCCGGTTCGGCCTCCTCGACGTACCTGCGCAACGTCGCCAGCCCGCGGGCGGTCTGGCTCTTGACCGTGCCGGGCGAGCAGTCGAGCATCGCGGCGACCTCGTCCACCGGCAGGTCACACAGGAACCGCAGCACCAGCACCGCCCGCTGCCTGCGCGGCACCCGGGCGAGCGCGGCCCGCAGCACGACGGCCTCCTCGACCCGCTCCGCCGCCGCGCTCCGCGGGTCCGGCGCGTCGGGTGGCTCCGCCGTCAACCCGACCCGGAACCAGGTCCGCCGCCGCTCGTCGACGAACCCGCGGACGACCATCGTCCGCACGTACTGGTCCAGGTGCTCGACGTCCCTGATCCGCTGCCACTTGACGTACAGCTTGGTGATCGCCTGCTGCACGAGATCGTCGGCGCGGTGCTCGTCCCCGCACAGGATGTACGCCAGCCTGCGCAACGACGGCATGGCGCCCGTCACGTACTCGACGTACTCGCGCTTCGCCTCGGCCCGCATGCCCGCCCTCCCTGGTGTCGCGACTTCAACGCGTCCCAGCCCGCTCGCGGTTGCACGGTTTCCGCCAGAAGTTTCAGCACCGCAGCCGGTAGTCCAGGTGGGTAACACCCCGACCCACGATGATCGTCGGCTCCTCGACCTTGGCGGGCTTTCCGGCGTGTACGAGTTCGCGGAGCACCTGGACACCACCCGGGACCAGGTTGATCCGCAGCTCGTCCAGCAGTCCCGCGTCGAGGCACTGGCGGGCTACCTGTCCCGGCCCGACCCCGACGATCCCGCCGCCGGCGACCGCGACGGCCTGCTCGTCGGCGCGCCTGTACTGGCCGGCCCCGCTGTCTTGCACGCCGACGACGACCTTCTTGTCCACAAAAGTGACGGTCTTCCGGCACGCGGCCTCCTGCGCTCGCGAGCCTCTGATGCGAGGACCTCTGACGGAGGACCTCTGACGCGAGGAGTTCTGGCTCGCGGGCTTCTGGTGCGCGGTCTTCTGGCGCGGGGACCCCCAGCTCGCGGGCTTCTGGTGCGTGGGCGACGTCGTCACGCTCGGGGGAACGGGTGCGGCCCTGACCGCCAAGCCCAGCCCCGCCGAACCAGGCCACGCCCAGCCACGCCGGCCCGGCCCTCGCCGCAACCGGACCGCATCAAGCCCAGCCCCCGCGCCAAACCAGACCACGCCCAGCCCAGCCCAGCTCAGCCCAGCCGCGTCGCGGTGGGGCGGACCGTGCCGGGGGCGGGGCAGTTGGGGGGTCAGGCGGGACGGACGTCGAGGCCTAAGGCGACCGCGATCATCGCCGCCTGGTCGGTCGTGATGATGGCGTTGCGGAGCTCGGTGGTCAGGGGGTCGAGGCCGGACAGGTCGCTGCCGCGCAGGTCGCAGCGGGTGAGGTCGGCCTTCTGGAGGGCGGCGCCGGAGAGGTCGACGTCGCGGAAGGTGGCGCCCTCGCAGCGGGCGGCGGTCAGGTCGGCCTCGCGCATGCGGACGCCGGTGAACTCGGCGCTGCTGAGCTTCGCGGCGGGCAGGGCGACGAACGACCAGTCGCCCTCCTCGACCTTCAGCAGCTCGAAGGTGCAGCGGTCGAAGGCGCTGCCGACCAGCTTGCAGCGGGTGAAGGTGGCGTCGAAGAAGTTGCAGCCGACGAACGTGCAGTTGAGGAACGCGACGTCGGTCTGCACGGAACAGTTGAACCTGACGTTGGTGAACGTGCACTCGGTGAAGACCGACCGCTCGTTGGTCGCCTCGCACATGTCGACGTCGACGAACGCGACCCCGGAGTGCTCCAGTCCGACGGCGTGGTGGTCGGTCCAGTCGTCGTCGTAGATCGTGGTGTGGGTCAGTGGTCGCCGCTCAGCCATGCCCCACCTTCTCACCCAGGTACGACAAAAAACGTCGTGAGGCGGCCGGCGTCGTACAGGTGGAAGGCCAGCGCGGGTGGCGCGGAGCGGTCCAGGCCGCCGTCGCCCTCCCACGGAAGGACCAGTGTCGATGCCACACCGGGGGCGGACAGCACGGGTACACCGGCGAAGACGCTGGCGGTGGCGCTGTGGACGTGCCCGCACAGCAGCGCGAGGACGTTGGGGTGCCGGGCGATGACCTCGGCGAGCCGGGCGGCCCCGAACTGGCGCACGCGGTCGGCGGCCGGATGGCCGATCTTCACCGGCGGGTGGTGGAAGCACACGAGGGACGGTGCGCCCTCCGCCAGGACGTCGTCGAGCCACGCCAGCGTCTCGTCCGCCAGCCACCCGTCGTCACGCCCCGGGATCGACGAGTCGCACAGCGCGAACACCAGGTCGCCGACCCGCGCGATCTGGTCGACGGGCCCGGCGCCGGCGGCGGCCACGTAGCGGCGGAACTCGGGCCGCGAGTCGTGATTCCCAGGCGTCTGCAGCAGCGGTACGCCGAGCCGTCGCAGCACCGTCGCGGCCGAATACTCCGACGCCCGCCCGTGATCCGCCACGTCGCCCGTGACCAGCACGGCGTCGACGGGCCGGCGCAGGCGCTCCAGGTAGGACAGCACCCGCTCCGCCCGCTCGGCGCTGCGCCCGCCGTCACCGTCGTCGAAGTGGGTGTCGCTGACGTGCGCGATGAGGGTCACCGCCCGACGGTACGACCGCCGCCGACCCTCCTTCGAGATCCAATCGCACCGGCGCGGCCCACGCCCGCGGTGCCCGCCGCCCGACGGTCCGGAGGTCGACGGATTCCTAGGTATCGTGGTTTGGGTGATCGAGCTGTTGTTCGAGCCGGGGGACCTGGCGCGGCTGCGGTTCGCGCGCTCGCCCATGCAGGAGCTCGTGAGCAGCGTGCGGGTCGCCGATCACGCCGAGCGGGTTCGGATGCATCAGCCGTGGGTCAGGTCGGTGCGAGGGGGCGTGTCGGCGCTGCGGCTGGAGCTGCTGCGGGCGGTGCTGGGCGATCCGCGGTACGTGCCGGAGTTCCTGGCGCCGGCGCCGGACCGGATGGACACCAGGTTCGGCGACGAGCTGGCGCGGGTGCGCAGCACGCCGGGTGAGGTGGTGCGGGCGCAGCTGGACCTGCTCGGCAGGCCGCTGCCTGAGGCGTTGCTGCCGTTGTACGAGGACCCGGAGCGCCATCTGGGGCGGCTGGCGGCGGAGATCCAGGCGTACTGGCAGGTCGCGATCGAGCCGGTCTGGTCGCGGCTGGCCGGGCTGCTCGACGCCGAGATCGGACACCGTGCGGATCAGCTGACGTCGGGCGGCATCGTACGGCTGCTGGGAAACCTGCATCCGGAGCTGGAGTACGCCGAGGACGCGCTACGGGTCCTCTGGCCGACGTGGCAGTCGCGGAGCCGGCTGGAGGGTGCGGGGCTGCTGCTGGTGCCGTGCGTGTTCGCGTGGCCGTCGCTGCTGGTCGACACCAGCCCGGAGTGCCCGGCGCTGATCTACAGCCCGCGCGGCGTGGGGCAGGTGTGGGAGGGCGCGGCCCGGGTGGCGGTGCCACCGGTCGCCGACCTGCTCGGGCGCAGCCGGGCGGCGCTGCTGGTGAAGCTCGACCTTCCGCTGTCCACCACGCAGGTCGCGCGGGATCTGGGGCTGAGCGCGGCGTCGGTCAGCGAGCACCTGTCGGTGCTGCGCCGGTCAGGGCTGGTCACGTCCAGGCGGTCGGGGCGGCAGGTCCTCTACCAGCGCACGGCGCTGGGCACCGACCTCCTGGGAGCCGCGACAACGGGTCGCGACGACAGGGCCGCGACGATTCGGTGACGACCGAATCGTGGAGCCGCCGCCGCGGCCGCGCCCACCATGTCGGAAGACATGAAGGAGGCCCACATGCGTGTGGTGAAGACGTTGGTCATGGCGGCGGCGATCGTGGCGATGACGGCGGGGACGGCGGCCGCCTCGAGCGGCACCGGTGGTTGGGAGCCGACGAGCACGCCGCCGTTCGTCATCCCGGCCGGCGAGGTGTGCCAGTTCGAGGTGAAGGGCGACATCGTCCGGGACCAGGAGCGGATGCGCACGCCCGCCACCTATCCCGACGGCTCGCCGAAGGTGCAGGATTTCGCCGGTGTACTGGTGATCCGCTACACGAACACGAGCAACCACAAGTCGGTCGTGCGGGACGCCACCGGCACGATCCGCGTGTACTACCTGGAGGATGGCACCCGGATCCTGCAGCTGCACGGCAACAACGCCCTGCCGATCAAGGCGGCCAACGTCGGCTTCCCCGGCGGCGACTACATCACCCACGGCGACTTCGTCGTGATCAGGCACCCGGACGGCAACCGCGAGGTCCCGGTCCAGCTCGGCACGATGGAGAACCTCTGCCGGACCCTCGCGTAGAGCACAGCGGACGAAGGGCCCCCGCCGTGTGGCGGGGGCCCTTCTGGGTGGAACTAGAGCGCCGGGTAGGCGTTCGTCATCAGCTGCTGGAACTGGGCCGAGAACCAGGCACCGGAGACCGGGGCGTTGGGCAGGGCGCCACTCATGCTGTTGCCGTTGCGGCCGTTACCGGTGTAGGTCGGGTCGCACATCCCGTCGAAGCCCTTGCCGCCCGGGTTGTTCGGGCCGGTGGGGATCAGCGAGCTGGAGCCGTCGGACTCGCCCGGGGGCTTGATCCAGACGTACGCGTCGATACCGGCGGCCGGGGTCGCCCGCGGACGCTCGCCGAGGCCGGCACCGGACTGGTTGCACCAGTTACCGGCGTGGATGCGGCGGTCGATGCGGGACGCGTTGACCCAGGTGTTCATGTCGGTCGAGGTGCTCGCCGCGGTCGGACGGGCGGTGCCGCCCCAGCCGTTGCGGGAGGTGTCGATCAGCATGCCGATGTTCGAGTTGAAGCCGAGCGAGACCAGCTTGGTGCGGAATGCCTGCGCGAAGGTCAGCTCGTCGGTGTAGAAGTTCCAGTCGACCCACTTGGACTGGCGGACCGACTGGCCGCCGACGGTGGCGCCGATGGTGACGAACGGCTCGGTCAGCGCCGAGTAGTTCGCGGTGTTGGTGATGAAGCCGTCGACGGTGGCGAAGCCACCGGTGGCACCCTGCACCGTGGTGGCGAACAGCTGCGCGGCGGGGCCGAAGTTGCTGTCCCAGCCGAGCCAGCCGTGGTGCGCGGCGTCGATGTAGTTGTAGGTGTTGGTGCCGGCGGCGCGCAGCTTGCTCAGGGCGTACTGGATGCCCGTGGAGTAGTTGCCGTTGGCCTTCATGACCGCGCAGGCCGCGGTCGCGCCGGCCTCACCGCCCGCGTTGGTGACGATGTTGGGCAGCGAGTCGATCTCGACGATGTTGACGATGCGGATCGACTTGTACTTCGGGTCGGCCTCGATCGCGGCGATCGGGTCGATGTACTCGGTCTTGTACCGCTCGATCTCTGTCGGGCCGAGCTCGCCGTTGGAGGCCAGCGCGGCGCAGTCACGGCCGGGCAGGTTGTAGATGACGAACTGCGCGAGCGTGGCACCCTGGGCGAGGGCGTTGTCGAGGTGCTTGCGCATGCTCGTCGTGTAGCCGGAGCCCGACGGCGCGGTGATCGCGGCGATCGTGTCCAGCCAGACACCGGTCGGCTGGTTGGAGATCCGGCTGCCACCGGCCTCGGCGGCGGCCTTGGCGGACCAGTCCGGGTTCACGTAGACCTTGGCGCCGACGTACGGGTTGTCGACGTGCGTCGGGTCGTTGCCACCAGTGGTGACGGTGATCGGGACCGCGGTGCTGGTGGTCGACAGGTTCGCCGCGTTGTACGCCTTGGCGGTCAGCGAGTACGAGCCGGCGGCGACGTTGGTCCAGCTGTAGGTGTACGGCGAGCTGGTGTCGGTGCCGAGCAGCGTCGAGCCGTTGTAGAACTCGACCTTGCTGATCGTGCTGCCGGACGAGGTCGCGGTCGCGGCCAGGCTCACCGTGGCGGGCGCGGTGAACGAGGAGCCGGACGACGGGCTGGTCAGCGACACGACCGGGGCGGTCGGGTTCTGCGACTGGGACTGCGACGGCGACGCCGACGGCGACTGGCTCGTCGGGTTGCCCGTGCACGCCACGCCGTTCACCGTGAAGTTGGTGCCGGCCGGGTTGGCGCTGCTCCAGTTGCCGTTGAACCCGAAGGAGATGACCCCGCCGGTGGCGACGGTGCCGTTGTAGCTCAGGTTCGTGGCGCTGACGTGCGTGCCCGTCTGGGTCTTGTTGGCGTTCCAGATCTGCGAAATGGTCTGGGACGCGTTGCCGAAGTCCCAGCCGACGTTCCAGCTGGTGAGCGGGTCGCCGAGGTTCGTGACGTCGACCTGGGCACCGAAACCGCCGGGCCACTGGTTGGTGATCGTGTACTTGGCCGAACAACCGGCCGCCGCGAACGCCTGGTTCGCGATCAAAACGGTACCCCCGGCCGCCACGACTGCGGCGGCCGATATGAGGGCGAGCTTGCGCCTCATCGAGTCTCCTTACTTGGTGTTGCGGCTGATGCGTCACACGGTCCGCACCGGCCCAGCACCCCGTCAAGGCGATCGATCGCGGGGTGCCGCCCACCTCGTGCGGAATCGGAAAGGAGCCTGAAACTTTCGCCACGAACCCCCGTCCCACCAGCCTGTTCATGGCCGGCGCGGGCACGGTCCGAGCTCCCGCCGACCACCGGCACGGCGGCTCTGCATCGAGTTTTGTGAATGCCTTGGTACGGAAGGTGCGGTTACCCGAACCCGGAGCCTCGCGGCAGCACCGATGCCCCGCGGACCCGTCCCGACCAGGCTCGACGGCATGGAACCCGTCCTGGCACTCGAGAACGTCGCCCGCGTCTTCCCCCGCGGCGTCACCGCGCTCCGGCAGGTGTCGCTGACCGTCGGCGCCGGAGAGTTCGTCGCCGTCATGGGGGCGACCGGCTCGGGCAAGAGCACGCTGTTGCACTGCGCCGCCGGGCTGGACCGGCCGACGTCCGGCTCGGTCCGGCTGGCCGGACGCGAGATCAGCAGGATGCGGGAGGGGCCGCTCACCCGCTGGCGGCGCGACCGGGTGGGCTTCGTCTTCCAGTCGTACAACCTGCTGCTGCTCGCCGAGCACGACATCGAGGTGACGGCCGCGGTCGGCGACGCGGAGGCACTGCTCGCCGCGGTCGCCGCGGACCCACCTGACGCGGCGGTCGTCGACGTGCGGATGCCGCCCGGCCACGTCGACGAAGGACTGCGGGCGGCGCTGGCGATCAGGGCCACGCACCCCCAGGTCGGGGTGCTGGTCTTCTCGCAGTGGGTCGAGACCAGCTACGCCCGCCGGCTCCTCTCCGAGCACGCCGGTCACGTCGGCTACCTGCTGAAGGACCGCATCGTCAGCACCGGCGAGTTCGTCGGCGCGCTGCAACGCGTCGCCGCCGGCGGCACCGCCCTGGACCCCGAGGTCGTCCGGCAGCTGCTCGCCACGCCCGCCGCCGACGCGGGGCTCGCCCGGCTGAGCGACCGGGAGCGGGAGATCCTCGGCCTACTCGCCGAGGGCCGCTCCAACGTGGCCATCGCCGAGCGCCTGCACCTGGTCGAGCGCAGCGTCGAGAAGCACGTCACCGCCATCTTCACCAAGCTCGACCTGCCCCAGGCCCGCACCGACCACCGCCGCGTACTGGCCGTCCTGCGTTACCTGAGGTCCTGACGCGTGGCGATGGCAAGGTACGGTATGCGCGCTTGACAGGCGGCTCCGAGCCGGCTGGCTGGCTCAGCCGCACCACTCGACAGGAGGCCGGGCACGCTGTGGACCACCAGATCCTGTTCGTCCTCGGCGTCCTCCTCGGCAATGCCGTCGGGTGCCTGCTGGCCGTGTTCTGCCTGGTCCGGATGACCGACCAGCGGCGCTCGGCGCGCAGCCGCCTCCTGCTGGTGCTGGTGGCGTCGTGGGCGCTGGTCGAGACCGCTCGCGACGACATGCTCTTCGTCGCCGCCACCGCCATCCACATGAGCGACTACCAGGTCCACTTCTTCCTGGCCCCGAGCATGGTCCTGACCGTGCTCGCGGTGGCGTTCACGGCCGGCGTCCTGTGGCTGGTCGCCAAGCACCCTCATCCAGTGTGGACAGCCGGCGCCGGCACGGCGGTCGGCCTGCTGCTGGGCGTGATGAGCCTGCAGGCGGCGCTCGCCGGGCGCACCAGCTCGGCCTTGTCGATCGACACCGTCAACGCCCTGGTCGTCGCCGCCGGCCTCGGCGTCGCGACAGGCATCTCCGTGTGGCTGGGCACCGGCGCCACCCGCCGGTCCACCATCGCGACCGCCGTCACCCTGCTGGCGATCTGCCTGACGATCGCGCAGTACCGGATCGCCAGCGTGGTGACCACGGACCCGTCCATCCAGGTCGACAGCGACGCCGGCATCGACCCGATCCAACTGGGCGTGTTCACCGCCGTGGCATTCGGCATCCGAGCCATCGCGCTCACCGTCATGAGCATCATCGACGAGAGCAGCCTGGAGCCCTCACCGGACCAGGACCTGCTCGCCATCCGCGACCGGCACTGACACAACCACGCCCCGCGAGCAGGGGGCGTTCATGACCACCCCCATCCATTCAGGAGCGGACATGCGACAGCATGCACTGCGCCGCACCCTGCTCTACGCAGCGGTGACGGCAGCCACGATCGCAGGCGCGGCGGTCTCCACCACGCCGGCGCACGCCGCGACCGGCACAAGTGTCATCACCGTGGGCGCGGGAGCCACGGTGACGGTGGACGACCAGCTGCCGACCGGGACGATCTCCGGCAGCCTGCTGAACCGGGACGGCACACCGGCCTGGGCATACCTCACGGTCTTCGACAGCGCCGAGCAGAACTTCGTCACCAGCGTCAGCGTGCCGTCCAGCGGCGCGTTCACGCTCGATCTGCCGGCCGGCTCGTACAAGCTCAACTACCGGGTCCGCAACGCGTTCGACCAGTGGTCGGGCGGGAAGACCTCCTACGAGACCGCAGTGCCCGTCGAGGTGACCGCCGGCCAAACGGTGCAGGTCGTGGAGACGGTGCTGCCGACGGGTTCGGTCGGCGGGCGGTTGACCAAGGCCGACGGTAGCCCGGCGGCGAACGTGGGCGTCACCGCCAGCCAGCCAGCCGGGCGGCAGCGGCTCGGGCTGGACGAGCACCGGCACCGACGGGCGGTACCGCATCGACGACCTGATGCTCGGTGACTACGTCGTCGCGTTCTCCGGGCCCGCGGGGGTCTCGCAGTACGCGCACGGCAAGCTCGACAGCGCCGCGGCCGACCGGTTCACGGTGGCCGACGGGCAGCTGACCACGGTCGACGAGACCTTCCTGCCGACGGGCGCGATCCGGGTCGTCGCGCACGACGCCACGACCGGCGGACCGCTGGAGCACTTCTGCGTGTGGGCGACGAACACCGACAACGTCAGAGGCTGCGCCACCGGTGCCGAGTTGCTGATCACCGGCCTCTTCGTCGGCACGTACGCGCTCAACATCAACGTCGACGACCGCCTCCACCTGACGGTGCCCTACGCGCCGGTCACGGTCGCCGCCGGGCAGACCGCGACGATCGACGTGGCCATGCGCCAGGGCGCGTCGATCACCGCCACCATGGCCAGCCGCGACGGCGGCACCGCGGTCGACGGCTGCATCGGCGTGGCGAACGTCGACCAGCCCTACGGCTACGACCCGTACGGCTTCTGCTCGGACGAGCGGCCGGGCCCGACGCCGGGCTCTGTGGTGATCGGTCCGCTGGAGCCGGGCACGTACCAGCTGCTCGCCGACCCGCGCGGTGACGCACTCGGCCTGCAGTGGGTCGGCGCGGCCGGTGGCACCGGCGACCGCGGTGCCGCCCAGCGGTTCACGGTCGCGTCCGGAGACCAGATCACCACGCCGACCATCCAGTTCGACCGGGCCGGCACGGTCCGCGGCAAGGCGACCGACGTCAACACCGGCGCCCCGCTCGCAAGCGTCTGCGTCTCGGTCGTCGCGCTGTCGCACGGCTTCGCTCCCCAGGGCGGCTGCGCATTCTCGACCGGCGCCGACGGCACGTACAGCATCCCGGGCGTCGGCCCGTACGCGTGGCCGGTGCAGTTCATCGGCCGTGGCTACCAGTGGCGCTGGTCCGGCAACGCGGCGAACCGCCCCGAGGCGACGATGGTGACGGTGCCCGCCGGCAAGAAGGCCGCCGCGAACATCAAACTGCGCACCGGCGGCGGCACGCTCACCGGCACGGTCCACGACACGGTCGGCAACCCGCTCAACGCGTTCGTGGTCGCGTTCGACGCCCTGTCCGGCGAGGCCGTCCACTCCGGCGACAGCAACAACCAGTACAGCAACCCGCCCATGACATTCACGATCCCGAACATCGCCCCGCAACAGATCAAGATCTTCTACCAGCTGCCCGACGGCCGCAGCGGCTGGCTCGGCGGCGCCGACCTCGCACACGCCCAGCCGTTCCAGATCCGGAACAACAAGACCCTGACCGTCGACGTCATCGTCCCGTAGCGACACCGGCCGGGGCCCGCCACAGCGGACCCCGGCCCGACCCCAGTAGAAGCCCGGACGGTTTCATGTCGAGTCCTGCAGATATCGGCCCACCGCGGACGAGAAGACCCCAGTGGGCAATGCCAGCGGCGGGCTCGCCGGTGGCGGCTCGGGCAATGCGGCCAGCCCGGCGATGAACGTCCCACGGTGCGCCGCCGACGATCGGCCCGCCGCGGTGAGCCAGTACCGGTCAGCGGCAACGTCGAACTCGACCAGCCCAGCCGCCGCCAGCCGGCCGAGCCCCGCCACAAACTCGTCCTCCCGCGGAATCGCATGGTTGAGGTAGTCAGCAGCGGCGATCACCCCACGCAACGACGACCCCCGTGCCGAGTCCACCCCGCTGATCGACCGCAGAATCCACACGTCTGAGAGTGTCCAGCCTGCTTCCAAAGCGGTCTCCATCTTGGCGGGGACAGGTGGATCACAAGCGACCTGAAGCCACCAACGACAACGTATGTGACAGAACCAGTTCGGTAAACGAGACCTTCACCTGTGGCCTGCTCGGCTCAAGCCTCGCGAGGAGCGGTGCCGCACTCGCCCGCAGCCGCAGACGCCACCGTAGTCATACCGGTGCAGTTCCCCTGTCATGTGCCGGCGCTCACGACAGCGGGCTCGGGGTCGGACCTGCCCGCGGGCGGCTGGGGGTCGTGGTGCTTGAAGAGCTTGCTGGGCCACCACATCCATCGCCCCACGTCCAGGGTGAGCGCGGTGACCAGCACCGAGCGGACGATCATGGTGTCAAGCAGCACGCCGAACGCCACCGCGAACCCTAGCTGCGCCGCGAACACCAACGGCAGCGATCCCAGCGCCGCGAAGGTGCCGGCCAGTACCAGACCCGCCGACGTGATCACGCCGCCGGTGGCGGACAGCCCGGTCCGCGCGCCGCGCCGGGTGCCGTGTAGCAGTGCCTCTTCCCGCACCCGGGTCACCAGGAAGATGTTGTAGTCGATGCCCAGGGCGACCAGGAACACGAACACCAGGAGCGGGAAGTTCGCGTCCGCCCCGGCGAAGTCGAACACGTGATTGAACATCAGAGCGCTCACGCCGAGGGCCGCTCCGAATGACAGCACCACCGTCGCCATGAGCAGCAGCGGGGCGACGATCGCCCGCAGCAGCAGCGCGAGGATGCAGAAGACCACGATCAGCACGATGGGGATGATCACCTTGGTGTCGCGGGCGGCTGACTGTTGCGTATCGAATGCGATCGCCGTGCTGCCGCCGAGCCGGGCATCCGCGCCCTCGATCTTGTGGATCGCGGTTCTGGCCTGCTCGACGGTGCGCATCGCGGCCTCGCTGCCGGGAGCGTCCTTGAGCGTCCCGAGAACGAGGACCTCACCATCCTTGATCATCGGCGCCGCGACGTCGGCGATCCCTGGAACGCCTGACAGCACGCTCTTGACCTGCTCCGCCGAGGCGGCCTTGGCCACGACGTAGACAGGGTCGCCCGACCCGGCCGGGAAGTGCCTGGACTGGATCTCCTCGCCGACGACCGCCTGTGGCTCGTTGGTGAACTGGCCCTTGCCCGGAATCCCATCGGCCTTGAGTCCCGTCACCCCGAGGGTCAGGACGCCGAGGGCGAGCGCGGTGCCGACCCATACGATCCGCGGCCGGCTGGCGATGACGGCGCCGACCCGCGTCCAGATGCTGTCCTTGACCGTGCCCACCGAGCCGTACGACGGCTTCGCGGGCCAGAAGATCCAGCGGCCGCAAATGACCAGCAGAGCCGGCATCAGCGTGACCATGGCGAGCAGCCCGACGAGAATGCCGACGGCACAGGCCGGCCCGAGCCCTTTGGTGGAGTTGAGCGTGGCCAGCAGCAGCACCAGCAGGCTGACAGCGACGGTCGCGGCGCTGGCGATGATCGCCGGGCTGGAGCGGTACAAGGCCTCCGCCATCGCCTCGTGCCGGTCCTCGTGGCGCCGCAGCTCCTCCCGGTACCGCGAGATGAGCAGGAGCGCATAGTCGGTGGCGGCGCCGAACACCAGGACGGTCAGAACGAGGCTGGTCTGCGTGTTGACGGTGAGCCCGGCATGCTTCGCCAGCACGTAGATCACCGCTTCCGCCATGACCAGGGCGCCACCCGCGGACAGCAGCGGCAGCAGCGGCAGCAGCGGGCTGCGGTAGGTGAGCAGCAGGATGACGACCACCACCAATGCGGTGATCATCCCGAGGGCACCACCTCCTCCGAAGGCCGTGATCGAGTCGGACGCATAACCGGCCGGTCCAGTGACGTGGAACCCGAGACCGTCGGCGTTCTGTTCGCCGATCCTGGTCATCGCGTCAACGACCTTGTGAGCCCCGGCCCAGCCCTCGTTACCGTCGTCGACCTGGACCACAGTCTGGATGGCCTTGCCGTCCTGGGCCCGCAGCGGGCCCTGCGGCTGCCCCACGACCTTGTCGATGCCCTTGAAGGCTTCGACGTCAGCCTGCGCCTTGGCCATGTCGGCAGGTGTGACACCCTCAGGTCGGTCATAGATCACGATCGCTGGCAGGGTCTCGGCGGGCTGGAACTTCTTGGCCTGTTCGATGACCTTGGTCGCCTCCGCGTTGCTGGGCAGCCAGGCCGAATTGTCGTTCTTCTCGACATCGCCCAGCTTGCCGGCCAGCATGAGCGCCGGCACCATCAGGATGATCCAGAAGGCCAAGACGGCCCATTTCGCAATCCTGCCACTGGGCAGGGTCATGACTTTTCGCAACATGGAGATTCCTCAGTGTCCAGTCGACGTGGGAAAGCTTGCCGGGATTGATGACGGCGTAGATCCGCACACCTGGCCGCCGCCCGAATTGAGGGCGAGAACGACGACGGCGAAGGGTGCCTCGAGTGCGCCAGGGCCTGCAGGACCCTTACCGGCTGATCTGACGCCGGACCGTCATCGCGACGAGTTTGTCTGGATTGCGGACGGCATAGAAGTTGGTGATCTTCCCGTCGATGATCTCGATCAGGAGGACACCTTCGGGACGATCGCCGATGCGCGCGACCATCGCGGGACCGTTGTTGCAGTTGACCATCTGGATCCGCATACCCGGCATCCGCCCGCCCGTGCGGAAGAGATCGATGAGGAGGCCGGCCACCTTCTGCGCGCCCACCACCGGCGAACGCGCCGCGGTGGCCTTGCCACCGCTGTCGGCGGTCCAGGTGACGTTCGGCGCGAGCAGGGACAGCAGCCCGGCCATGTCCCCGGTGACCGACGCGGTCCTGAACCGCTCGGTGATCTGCATGGTCTCCGCGACGTCGACGGGCTGGAACCGCCTGCGTCGCGCCTGCACGTGCTCGCGGGAGCGGTGCGCCACCTGATGCACCGTCGTCACGGATTTGCCCACCGCCGCGGCGATCTCGTCGTAGCCGAAGCCGAACACCTCGCGCAGCACGAACACCGCACGCTCATCGGGGGTGAGCGTTTCGAGCAGCACGAGCATCGCCATCGACACCGACTCGGCGAGCACCACATCGGCCGAGGGGTCGACGTCGTCGAGCAGCAGCGGTTCGGGCAGCCACGGGCCTACGTAGTCCTCGCGACGGCGCGCACTTGCCCGCAATGCGTTGAGCGTCTGACGGGTCACCAGCCGTGCCAGATACGACCTGGTGTCCCGCACCGTCGCAAGGTCCACCTCGGCCCACCGCAGATAGCTGTCCTGCAGCACGTCGTCGGATTCGGTGGCCGAGCCGAGTATCTCGTAGACGATCGTGAACAGTAACGGCCGCAACAGGGTGAATCGCTCGGCATGCTCGTCCGTGGTCATTGAGACGTGCCCACCGGCGCGACGGAGGCCGGCTGCCGCAGCCGGCGACCGCCCTTGACCCAGCCGACGGAACCCGGCTCGCGGGCCTCGCGACGGATCCTCGACACCGCGACCTTGCAGGTCAGCTCCTTGATCGCGGCACCCAGGCGGCCGCCGATGTAGATGTTCACCGCGGTGTCGTCCCTGCGGGCGAGCTGGCGCATGGCGGTGTGCCGGCCGAGGCTGACGCACGATCCCGTGAGTGCCTGGTCGATCGCCGCCGGTTCGGTCCCCGCGATGCGGCTCAGCACGGTGTCGGCGGCCTGAACCCCCAACGGCCCCGCGGCCTGACAGCTCATCCGCAGCGGCCGGCCGGACGGCGCTGCGGCGTCCCCGGCGGCGACCACCCGATCGTCATCAATGCTGGTCAACGTCTCATCCGTAAGCAGCCGCCCGAGCGTGTCAGTGCGCAGCCCGCTCGCGGCCGCCAACTCCGGCACACCGAAACCGGTCGCCCAGACGGTCACTGCGCTCGAACGCGTCGTACCGTCGGCGAGGACGATCGCATCCGGCCGAACCTCGGTCACCACGTCGGCCTCGAGCACGGTGACACCGTGCCGCGACAGCCACTTGGCGGCGTATCGGCGACCCGGCGCACTCCATGACGACACCAGGATGCCGCCACACACCAGGGTGACCGTCCGTCCCTGCTCGGCCAGTTCGGCGGCCGTCTCGACGCCGGTCAGTCCGCCGCCGACCACGGTGACCGGAGCCCCGACGGGCAACTCGTCCAGCCTGGCGCGCAGCCGCCGCGCGGACTCGAACTCGGCGATGGGGTGCGCGAACTCGGCCGCGCCACGCACCGATGACGGTATCGCTGCGGTGCTACCGACCGCGTAGAGGACATAGTCATACTTCAGCGTCCGGCCCGACGCCAGCAGCACTACGCGCGCGGCGGTATCGATGCGCATGGCGCTGTCCACAACCAACTGGATGCCGTCGCCGAGCAGCCTGTCGTAGCCCACCGTGGCGTCGGCGGTGCCGGCCACAAACTGGTGCAGCCGCATTCGTTCGACGAAGTCCGGCCGGGGATTGACCAGGGTGATGCCGACGCCGGCCCGCATCCGCAGATGATTGGCCGCGAGCGTTCCGGCGTAACCACCGCCGATGACGACGACCCTGTGGCGTGTGTCGTTGTGCTCAGTCATGCCCCCAAGACACCGGGGAGCGCCGAGACCTGACACGACGTGACGCGCGTCACCCCACAGAAGTACGCCGGACACGCCGACCGGGCGAGCGGCCCCGTTCCCGGAATCAGGTTGGCAGGCGTTGAGTTTGCTGGAACTTCGATCCGTCGGCGAGCTTGGCGGTGGCGTCGCCGGCCCGGCGAGACGAGCCGGAGTGTCGCCGCGTTCCAGCAGCGCACTTCGCAGACGCTCCCCCACCGGGGAGCACGAGCTTGCTCGTGCGCGGGGAATCCGAACCGGAACGGTGAAGCTGACGATCGCATACTTGAACCCGGCCGTCCGACCCACGTGTCACGTGCCATCCACCGTGAGCCAGGCCGGAAGCGGCGAGGACGGAAACACCACCGCGACATTGTCGGCGGACGGTTGCAGCTCCGAGCCAGATCGATGGCTCTCGCCCAGGAGAAGGTTGACGTCGCCGCGGTCGTACCGAAGTGTTGCCCAACGGCACCAGAACCCGTCGTCGTCCGGTTCGTAATGCACCTGGACGTCGAGGACCGACCGGCCCGCGAAGTCGGCCCAGCCACTTCGCGCCGTCACGTCCCACACCGCCACGTCCGCTTCGGGTCTCACAGCGTTGCCGAGCAGCGGCTGCTCCCAGAACACCAGCCCCTCGGTCCAGCTCGGCGACTGCCAGGTAACGCTGAACACCCGGCCGTCCGCGCACTCGAGCTCGACACCGTAGTCGATGGAGTCGAACCCATCGCATCGCCACGTCGGTCGCGCCCACTCCGCCTCGTCGACGATCCGGCGCGGCCCCTCGTATTCGGCAGCAACCTCGTGACGGAAGTAGTCGATGTCGACGTATCGCACCGTGCGGACGACCGCGCCAGCCATCTGCCGAGCGCGCTCCTCACGGGCATGGCGCTCGGCAGCCGTACGGACGAACGACACCATCGGATCGGACACCGAGACATTGTCGACGGCATCGCGGCCGGCGCACCTGAAATTTCCTGGTGCGGCGGATGCGTTGGAGGAGGCCGGCTTCGACGGCGATCCACCGTCGTCCTCCGCGAAAACGGACCCCCTTGATCGGTCGTGGCACGACATAAACCGTGCAGCTCACCACGGGCGATCGGCACACGTCCTCAGCGCCCCCTGCCCCCAGCGCGACGACAGACCTCGAACGGACAACTGCACAGGCAGTCCGAGCCCGGTCGAGGCACCCACGGGAGCGCCCCTTGCCGACCCTCCGCCGCGGCGACGGATCTTGAGGGGGCGAGGGTGGAGCGAAGCTCCCCCTGTGGGGAGCACCAGCGCAGCCGGTGCGCGGGGAATCCGGAACCGCCAACGGCGAACGCCCCCTGCTCACGCAGGGGGCGTTCGGCGGTGGAGCTGACGCTGGCCTACTTGAACCCGCTGGGTCCGATCCGTAGTTGCACCGACCCGCTGGACTAAGGTGTTAGCTAAGGAGGTCCCATGTCGAGCGAAGCAGTCGTTGCGCAGTTCAACATCCACGACGCGAAGACCAACCTCTCCCGGATCATCGACCGCGTGGAGCACGGCGAAGAGATCATCATCAGTCGCGCCGGCACGCCGGTCGCCAAGGTGATCCCGCTTCACCCACGCATCAAACGCGCTGGCCGAGGCTCACTGACCGGCCAGCTCACCGTGAGCGACGACTGGGACTCGCCGGCCGTCAACGACAGCATCGCCGACGACTTCGGCTTGACGCAGTGAGCCTCCTGCTCGACACCCATGTGGTGCTGTGGTGGCTCACCGATGACGAAACGTTGGCCGAGGAGGTCAAGGACCGCCTCGATCACGAACGCAACGTCTACATCAGCCCGGCCACCATCTGGGAAGTAGCCATCAAGCAGTCCATGGGCAAGCTGCAACCGGCGGACCTGCCAGAGCGCATCCGCAACAGCGGGTTTCGCGAGCTACCCATCACATCCACCCACGCCATCGCCGCAGGGCGCCTGCCCCTCATCCACCGCGACCCGTTCGATCGGATGCTCATCGCCCAGGCCCAACTCGAAGAACTCACGTTGGTCACCCGCGACGCACACATCCACAAGTACGACGTCGACTTCCTCGCGGTCTGATCCCGCGCATGCCCAGCATGCGCCCGCGACCCGAGACACCACACGCGACCAGCGAACG